>JBBQFH010000040.1:0-19410 GCA_038321865.1 Gemmatimonadales bacterium | reverse complement strand
TGCGGGCTGGCCTGCCGCCGGCGCGCGACGGCGTCTACGCCAGGGTGGGAGGCCAGTTTCCGGTTGAGCCGCCCGCCGCCGGTCGGGCTGTACGCCAGAAAGCCGAGGCCCGCCTGGGCGCAATGGGCCACGACTCCATCGCGGAGCGCCTCGCGAAAGAACGGGTTCAGCCGGTTCTGGACCGATGTGATCTCGACGATGGCGCCAGCCCGCTCGATCTCGTCCAGCGACACGTTTGACAGGCCCACCCAGCGAATCTTGCCGGCTTGCCGAAGGTCCGCGAGCGCGCCGACGCTGTCCTCGAGCGGAACGCGCGGATCCGGGGTATGGAGCTGGTAGAGATCGATGCGCTCCGCGCCCAGCGCCTTCAGCGACCGGTCACAGGCGAGCCGCAGATGCTCCGGCCGGCCGTTGCGCTCCCACCGGCCCTCCGGACGCGTCATCCCGCCTTTCGTCGCGACCACGATGGCGGACCGGTCGCCGCGCCACTCGCGCAGCGCGCGGGCGATGAGCCGCTCATTGTGCCCCAGCTCGCCGTCGTGCAGACAGTAGACGTCCGCGGTGTCCACGAGCGTGACGCCGGCATTCAGCGCCGCGTGAACTGCCCGGATCGCCTGTTCTTCGGGAGGGCGCCCCTCGACCGACAGGTGCATGCCGCCGTAGCCCACCGCGAAGGTATCGGGCGCGCCGGGACCGAGGGGGCGATGATGCATCAGCGCGGCGGTCAGAGCAGGCCGAGCTGCTTCGTGAGACGCTCCCAGTCGGCGGCGTTGACCGTGCCGGCGGTACGGAGGGGGGTGAGCGCGGCGAGGATTTCGGCACGCGAGCCGTCGATGCGACGGTCGCGCAACTCGCTGATCATGCGGGAGAACCGGTGCTCGTACTCGTCACGATTGATCTCGCCCTTGGCGCGGCCCTCGCTGAGGCGGGTGAGCTCCGCGGCCACCCGGGCGGGGGCGATCGACTTCAGCTGCTTTTCATTCTGCTCGGACGACATCTGCTTCCTCTCTGCTCAGGGGAACGGTGGCCGCGGCCACCACGCACCTGAAGGATGCGGCGGAAGCGGCGCGGGCGTCAACCGGTGTCGTCAGCCGCGCGCCAGCCGCGGGTGCACGGGGTCGACTGGTTCGGTGTCGCTGGCTCTCGTGCGGAGCGGCACCTGCTGGCCGCGGGACCATCCGCCCCGGAACTCGAAGTGGCGCCCATCCAGCAGCCGATCTCCCAGATCGACCGTGCCGAGCCGCTGGATCTGCCAGAACAGCATCCGGGCGCCCACTTCCGCCGCGGGCATCCATTGGTCAGCCGTGATCGGTGGGTACAGGTGTGCGAACAGCGGCTTCAGTCGTGCTTCACGAATCGAGTGTCCCATCCGATCTCCGATGAGCGCGGTGGCGTGGAGCATTCAGTTGCCGGGGATCGCGGAAGAGTGGGAGAGGATGGAACGGCCTCCGCTCCGTTGAAGCTAACCCGGCATTGCCTCCCGCGCATCGGGCGGGTTCCGGTTTGGCGAGGGTCGAGTGCATTTTTCGGCATGGGTCAGACACGCGAACAGGTGGCCGCCCTCCGCCACCGCCTCATTCGGCTCCACAAGACGCTGGTCGAGAGCGAGCGCGTCACGTATGAACGCGTGCAGGGCCGCGTCGCCACCACCGGCGAGCTGCTGCAGCTCGTCATCCACGACTCCTGGTTCGTCTGGCTCCGCCCGGTATCCGAGCTGATCGTCCGGATCGATGAGCTGCTGGACGCATCGGAGGGCCTGGCCCGCGACGACACGCTCGCCGTGATGCGCGAAACACGGACCCTCCTGACACCCGCCGAAGCCGGGCCAGGCTTCGCCAGTCACTACTTCGACGCGCTGCAGAGGGACCCGGCGGTGGTACTCGCTCACGCCGACACGATGCGGATGCTGGCCGCGGCTCTGGATCAGTAGCTCGACCCGCCACCGCCGCCGCTGGTGGAACCCGACCCGCCGAAACTGCTTCCGCCACCCCCGGACGATCCGCCGCTCCCGCCGCCAGACGCCGCGCCGGGCGGCGTCCGCCGAGGCAGCGTGATGCGCTCGGTCCGGATCGCGTGACACGCGGCGCAGGAGTGGGTGTCTTCTGCCACGCCGGTGCTGACGTAGGTAGGCTGGCTGAGGACGCGGCGCGTGGTCGTTTCCGCCCTCACGTGACAGGACGGGCATTCCCGGTATCGGCTGAACGCGGCCTTGTACGGCAGCACGAGCTGGTGCCCCGCCGGGCACTGCCACACGTCGTAATCGACACTCTTCAGGCGTTCCTCGAGCTGCTGGCCGGCGCCGAGCCCCGCGTCGTCCTCGGTCTCCGAGAGCCGCCGCATTCGCTGGCCGCAGGTGGGGCAGCGTCTCGGCCGGCGCCGGTACCACGTCGCGCCGCCGACGATTCCGCCGACCGCGGCGAGCAGGCCGCCAAAGATGTACCCCAGTGGCGCACGGCGGCGGCGCGGCGGCGCGCCGGGTCCCCCGTCGCCGGCCGGCAGCTCCGAACCCAGGCGCGCGGCGATCGCGGCGATCCCGGCGGCTACGGCGGCCGCGTAGTCCTGCTTCCGCAAGTGAGGCACGATGCTGTCGCGGCAGATGCGCGCACTCACCGCATCTGTCAGTGTCCCCTCGGCCCCCGTCCCGCTCGAAATCCAGCACTCCCCGCGGTGGTTCGGCGCCAGCTCCTTGGGGACGATCAGCAGGAGCGCGCCCAGGTTCCGCCGGCCGGAGCCGATCGAATCCACTCGGCCGATGCGCCACGACCGGTAGATCGCCACCGCCACGTCGACCGGCGCCCGATCCTCGATCGACGGCAGGATGGCAACGCCGATGTCCCCCTGCCCCGCCGCCTGCGCCGACCGGATCCGGTCGTTGAGGGCACCTTCGGCGCTCGCGGGAATCACGTCCGGCACGTCCGCGATGAAGCCACTCGGAGCCGGCGAAGCCGGAACGAATCGCGTCAGCTCGGCCGGTACGCGCGGAACGTCCGGCTGCTGGCTGGCTGCACGACCCGGGATGGCCAGCAGGCCCACCAGGCCCACCAGGCCCACCAGGCCAAGCAGCCTGCTACGCACCCAGGAACTCTCCGACCGCCTTGAGCCCTTCGTTGTGGTCGGCGATGACCTTCGCGACGGCGACCATGGGTACTGCGAGGAATGCGCCGGGCACCCCCCAGAGAAACCACCAGAACATCACCGAGATCAGGACGGCCACCGGATTGAGCTTGAGGTTCCGCCCATATGCCACGGGGCTCACCACGTTGTTCTGCAGCGTGGTGATCGCCAGATAGGCCCCGGGCACGAGCAGAATGCGGCCCAGCCCGTCCAGTGCGGCAAAGGCGACGAGCGTCAGTGCGCCGATCATCACGGTGGCCCCGAGGTACGGAATGGCCTCGAGGAAGAGCGTGGCAACCCCCCAGAGCACCGGATTCGGCATGCCGAGGGCCCACATCACGAGTGCCACAACCGTGCCCTGCACGATGTTGATGATCACCGTCACCAGCACGTAGCGCTCGATGACGACCTTGATCTCCTGCACCACGCGGCGCGTGACGGCTTTCTCTTCCGGGGCCACGACGCGCAGCAGCTTGCGCAGAAACAGGTTCCCGACCGCCAGGAGGAGGTAGACCAGCAGCAGCACCTCGACCAGCGACGCCAGGAATGCGGTGGTGCCGCCGAACAGCCGGCCGCCGAGGCCGGCTCCTGTCGCGGCGGGCGCCGGGGGCGCGACGGCGGTGTGGGGTGAAGTGGTATCCGGGCTCGTGGCCTGCTGCACCTGTTCGGCGACGTGGGTGAAGCGCGCGATCGAGCGACGGACGTTCCGCAGCTTGTCCTGCGCGGCGGCCAGGTCCTTCGGGGCGTCCGCGAGCCAGCGCTGCGTGGGTGCGGTAAGGGCCGCGCCGCCGCCGACCAGGATGGCGACGAAGCTGAGCACGACCACTGCCGCGCCGGCGGGAGCGGGAAGCCCGACGCGCTCGAGCGCGCGGACGACCGGCCGCAGCAGCGCATTGAAGAGCAGCGCCACCGCGATCGGCACGAAAAAGCTGCGTCCCAGGTAGAGCGCGCCAACTGCCGCGATCGCCGCGAGCGTCGCCAGCGAAACGGTTCGAAGCGTATCGTGACTGAGCCGCGTCTCCCCGGTCACGGCGCGGAGTCCGCCACGACCGGAATCGTGACGTGACTCGGTTGCCGGGCCGACCGGTAGACCCGTTGGGTCGCAGCGCGGTAGTCGGCGGCCTTCGCCTCGAAGATGTTGCGAACGAAGGTCTGTGGATTGCGGTCGATGAGCGGGAACCAGGTGCTCTGCAGCTGCACCATGATGCGGTGGCCTTTCCCGAAGCGATAGTTCTGCCCGTGCAGGCTCCACCGAAACGGCGTGACCGCATTCGGAACGAGCGGCGTCGGCCGCTCGAAGCCGTTGTGGTACCGGCCGCGAAACACTTCGTTCGAGACCATCAGCTGATACCCGCCCATGGCCGCCGGCACCGCGCTGTCCGGATAGACATCGATGAGCTTGACGATCCAGTCGGCGTCGCTGCCGGTGGTCGACGCATACAGCTCCGCCAGCACGTCCCCGGCGATCGTCACGGATTCGGCGAGGCGATCAGTTTCCCAGCTCAGTACGTCCGGGCGATTCTGCACGAACCGCTGATCCTCGGTGAGCCAGGTGTACCAGCCCGATCCGCGGGGGTCGTAGGTCGGCTGGATCGGCCGCCGCCGATACGGCACCGGGTGGGCAGGATCGGACCGGTAGGAGTCGAATCCCGTGGCGTCGGCCGGGCGCTCGAACGACAGTTTCCCGCCAGCGCGGAAATAGAGCGGGCGAGCGGACGCGCCGCGCTTCGGCGGCCACGCATCGAAGCGGCGCCAGGTGTTGGCACCGGATTCGAAGGTCATCGCCTCGGGTTGGCGCTGGGCGCCGCGGTCCTTCAGATAGTGCGCGAAGAACGGCGCCTGAATGCTGTCCCGAAAGTATTTCGAGGTGGCGCTCCCGAAGTCGATGTTGCCGAGCTTCTGGCCGTCCGCCCGATTCCAGCCGCCGTGATTCCACGGGCCGACCACCAGGAAGTTGATGCCATTCCGGTCGAACGGCTCCAGCCGACGGTAGATCGCGATCGGCCCGTAGAAGTCCTCCTGATCCCACCAGCCGGCAACATTCAGCGTGGGCACGGTGACCTGCGTGAGCGCGGGGATGAGCGTCTGCCGCTGCCAGAACTGATCCCAGTCCGGATGGGCGACGTAATCGTTCCAGGTGGGGATCCTGCCGTGCAGGTATTTCGCGTTCACGTTCGCCAGCGGACCGAGACTCAGATACCAGTCATAGGTGTCGTACCGGTCGAAGGCGAAGTTTTCGTTCTCCTTGCTCGTTTCCATCATCGCGGCGTATTCGAAGCCGTAACTCAGGCGGAAGGCGCCGTTATGGTGAAAATCGTCGCCGAGCCACATGTCGGCGGGTGACGCCTGCGGCGAAACCGCCTTGAGCGCCGGATGCGGGTCCGTCAGTGCCATCGCGGTCGTCCAGCCGTCGTACGACACGCCGAGCATGCCGACACGACCATTGTGCCCGGCAACGTTCTTGAGCAGCCAGTCGATGGTGTCATAGGCATCGCTGGCCTCATCAACGGCCGAACGGTCGGCATGATTCCGGGCGGGGCGCTGCATGACGAACTGGCCTTCGGACTTGTACCGCCCGCGAATGTCCTGGAAGACGAAGATGTACCCGTCCGCGGCCAGCTCCCGATAGGCGACCGCGAACTGCCCCGCCGCCCCGTCGATGCCGTACGGCGTGCGGCTCATGAGCATGGGCAGCGGACCGGAGCGTTGTCTGGGTACGTAGATGTCGGTGTTGAGTTTCACCCCGTCCCGCATCGGAATCATGACGCGGGTCCGGTCGAATGCATCGGCAGGCGCCGGCGTCTGTGCGGCGAGGGGCGCGCCGCCCAGCGAGATGAACGCGGCGAGGGCGCGGAGGAGGCGCGACACGCCGCCCCTCAGCTGGCCATGATGTACTTGCAGCCCGCTTCCTGCGCGCGCAGCGCGGCGAAGACGCCGGACGGCTGCAGGATGACCCCGGGAATGAGATGCTCCTTGGCCCGCGCCAGCGCATCCTCCTTCGACAGCTTGTCCTCCGTCCGGAAGCGGTAGACCACCTCGCCGAAGGCCACGTTGCAGCCGAGCACCGTTCCGCCCTGGGCCATGAAGCGCTCGAGGCTGTAATCCGCCCACTGGGCCGGTGTCGCCGCCTCGGTCGCGCGAATCGGGTTGGCGGCACTCCATTTCCCCTTCCGATCCTTGAACTTGAGCTCCTTGCCGATCTTGAACCGCGCCCAGTAGGCATCGTTCATGACGAGGGGGATCGCGGCATGACGGAAGACGATCACCGCGCTCATGTCCGTTGGGTCGGTGCCGTAGACCGTCTTGGTCTGGTCGCGCCACATGACGGCGCGGAACAGCGCCGAGCCCTCGTCCACCTGGGGCGAGTCGAATACCGCGCGGTACTTGCCGTGCAGCCGGTCCACCCATGACATGTCCCAGTCGCTGGTGATCGGGACGTCGCGTGGTGTGGCGGGAGCGCGGCTGGACGAGGGCAGCGGCATGCCGACGGCGGCGAAGGCGGTACTGGCACCGAGCCAGCCGAGGAAATCACGACGGGGAGTCGCCATAGGTCACCTGTGTCTGGGATAAGGAAGCCGCGGATGCTTCAATCTGGCGCGCGGATCGTTCCGGGGGTAGGGCCACGACGCCGGACCCGCCTGGGAGTGGTCCCTGCGAACTGAATGATGGAGGACTACGAAGGGCGGCGGCAGGCGCGGAGGAGCCTGCCGCCGGAGCGGTTCAGCTGCTAGTCGGTGATGACCGTGAGTTCCGACGCCGCGATCATCACGGCGTAGGCTCGCGAGGAGAACCGGACGCTGACCGCGTCGACCTGCCAGGAGATGTTGCGAGTGAGCACGGGAAAGACCTGGACGATCTCACCGACCTCGCCGTTCCGCGCGCGGACCCGATCACCCGGCGCCATCAGTGCGGCCCCATCATGTCTGCCGATCCCAGTCATCGAGCGTGTGCGGCGCGTTGTGTCGGGCGTGCGTACGATCCCAGCGCGTGTGACCCGTGTCCCCCGACCACACGTCCGCCGCAGCGGCCTCGGCGGTCGGGTAGGTGCCCAGCCAGGCGTCATCCATCCACAGGGCCACGCCGATGTCGGTCCGGGCGACGATGCGAAACGTCCCATACTCGGTCATGAAGCTGTACACGCCGGCGGCATCATGGGGGGATGCTCCGCCGCTCTCCTTGTTCTGCAAACTCACACCGCGATCCCGGGGAAGAGAGGTAAGGCTGGCGGTCCTGCCGGCGCCACGAACACCGTCACCAAACCTAATCAGGTGGCGCCCCCGGCGGAGGCCCCGATCAGCGAGCGGGCACGGCTTCCCGGCGGGCGAGTCCCTCGAGCCGGCGCTTCACCTCGGCGACCTGGGGCTGGAGCTCCGGGTCCGCCGTCTTCCAGAGCGCCGTGAAGCGGGCATAGGCGGTGATGGCGCGGGCGGTGTCGCCGGCCGCTTCGTAGAGCTCGCCGAGGCGTTTGGCGGACGATGCGAGGAAGAGGCCGTCGCCGATGAAGCGAAGCGGGTCCGGCGTGTCGACGTAACGACGATAGCCGGCGACCGCCGAATCGCGATTACCCGCCCGATCATACGCCCGGGCGAGGTCAGCGGTCCAGCAGATGTCGCACGTCGACGGGATGCGATCGGCGATGGTCAACTGAGTCACCGCCTCGGCCGACTTCCCTTCGTTCAGCGCGATCAGACCGAGGATCGGTGCGGGATTGTTGTCCGGCAGCCTTGCGGCCATCGCCGGCAGGCGCGCCGCCATCTCGGCAAGCGTCTGTTTTGCCTTCAGCGATTCACCGGCCCGCGCGTAGACTTCGGCCAGCAAGCGGTACGGCCGCTGCACCACCGGAATGATGTCGATCGGGTGGAGCGCCAGGGCACGCTGGACGCGCGCCATCGCCGCCGGGCGATCGTCACGGAACCAGACGTCGTCGAGCGCCTGCAGCAGCGCGATGATGAGGGGCGCCTCGGGTCTGCCGCGCGCTGCCTGGATTCCGGCCCACCGCTCGCCAAGCTCCCCGGCCGTTCGCAGCCTGCCCTGCGTTTCGGCAATCGAGCCGAGAAAGGTAAGACCGGCCGCCTCTACGCTGGGATCGCCCTTCGCCTTCGCATTGCCGCGCTGGACGTAAATCGCCGTCGAGTCGAACTCCCCGCGGGCGAACGCCTGCATCGCCCGGCTGCCATCCACGCTGGGGTTGTTCGGGAACTGGGCGGCGGCGGAGTCGAGGAGCGCGCGCGCCTTCGCGCGATCCCCCAGCCGAAATTCGACATCAGAGAGGTTGGTGATCGCGTTGAAGGCGGGCGAGCGGCCGGCCACCGCAAGGCGCAGATAGCGTGCGGCGCCCGCGAAGTCGCGCTTGGCGCTGAGCAGCAGGCTGATGTTGTTGAGCGCGGTGAAGTTGGTGGAATCGAGCTCCAGCACATCGCGGTACGCCGAGATCGCCTCGTCAGTCTGGCCGGCCACGGTGTTGTAGTACGCCGCTGAGGTCAGCGCCCGCTCCACCAGGGTCAGGCGGTCCCGATGGGCAAAGGCGTGGGTCAGCGCGTTCACCTGATCTCCGTAGGCCCCGCCGGAATTGCCGATGATGATGCCCAGCTTGCGCCACGCCATCGCGAAGCCGGTGTCGAGCGCGATGGCCTGCCGGAGCAGGCTGTCCGCCCGGACGGCGTCGCCGCCCACCGCGATGGCTTCCACCCCTTCCTGATATTTGCGAAGCGCCGGCAGCGACCCGGTGGTCACCGCTTCGAGCGGCGGGGTGGCCCGCACCGATTTGAGGGACTCTCCCACCTTCGCCCGCAGCGCCTTGGACACCCGGCCGATGGCCGGCAGCAGCCCTTTCGCGTCATCCGCGGTTTCCCGAAACTGCACCAGCACGTTGCCGCTCGACGCCTCGACCAGGGTCGCATTCACGACGTAGCTGCCGCCGATGCCGAGGATCGACCCATCCACCACGGCCTTGGCACCTTCGCGCGTCGCGACGTCCCGGGCCAGCGCGAGGTTGAGCCGTGCGTCGGGCGCGGCCTGCATCCGCTGGAGGGCCGCGCGAATACGATTCGGATCGAGCACGGCGAGATTCGGGGACTGGGCGAGGTCGGTGCGCAACGCCTCGGTGACGACGAGCCCGAGCGTCGTGTCCGAGGCCGGGCTGGCGAAGTCGGCCACCACGATCCCTTCGCGGCTCCCGAAGACGCCCGCCGCCGACAGCGTGCCGGCGGGACCGATGCCGAGCAGCCGCATCGCCATGTACCCACCGACCAGCACGATGAAACCGCCGACGGCCACAGCCCCGCCCCACGCGGTCCGTCGCCAGCTGACGTGCGGCTGTGCCTTCACCGCGATGCGCGCCATGGTGGAGTGCTGGGTGGTGGTGCCGCCCGGCGTCGTCCGTGCCGCGGCCAGCGCGAGCCGGCTATGCCGCTGGACCATCGCGGTGAAGAGGATGACCGGCAGCCCCAGCGCCATCACGATCAGCGCGCCCCGAAAAGACCCAGTCCGGCAGGCCGAGGGCGATGATCGCCGCGCGGGCGACGATCGCCACGACGAGGAACGCCGCCGCGTAGATCGCCAGCGCTCGGCCCAGCGTCCGCCGGCTCGCCAGTACGATGGCCGGCCCGGCCTGCCGACCGCCGCTGCTGACGGACGCGTCCAGCTCGCGCAGCACCGCGTCCGCGGTCTGCGGCCGATCCCCCGGATCCTTTTCCAGGCAGCGCATGATCACCGATGCCAGGTGAGGGGGCGTATCGGGACGCAGCTGCTCGATCGCCTCCGGGCGCTCCGTCATCTGCGCGGCCAGCATCTTTTGCGGGGTCCGCCCGGCGAAGGGCGAGCGGCCGGCCAGCAGCTCGTACGCCATCGCGCCGAAGGAGTAGAGATCGGCGCGGTGATTGGTGTCGGGATCGGCCGCTACCTGTTCCGGCGCCATGTAGGCCGGCGTGCCGAGCGACGTGCCGACGCTGGTGAGCGTGCCGCTGGCGGTATCCGCCCGCGCGTTCGACAGGGCCTTGGCAACGCCGAAATCCGTCACGACGGCCGAGTTGCCCGAGAGCAGGACGTTGTCCGGCTTGATGTCGCGGTGCACCACGCCGCGGGCGTGCGCGTACGCCAGGGCGCGCGCCGCATCCCGGAGCCAGCTCAGCACGTCGGCGATCGGCAGCGGCTGGGCCGCCAAACGTGCCCTCAGGGAC
This sequence comes from Gemmatimonadales bacterium, assembly GCA_038321865.1. Taxonomy (GTDB): domain Bacteria; phylum Gemmatimonadota; class Gemmatimonadetes; order Gemmatimonadales; family GWC2-71-9; genus JAICUF01. Next base: position 9,118 of record JBBQFH010000040.1, on the reverse strand, counting down.
TCGCCTTCCACGAACGGCATGATGTAGTAGGGCAGCCCCTCCGTCTCGCCGGCGGCGAGGACCGGGACGATATGAGGGTGCTGCAGCTGCGCGGCCAGCTGGATCTCGCGCCGGAACCGCTCGACGTTGAGCCCTGCGGCGAGCTCGGGCGAGAGCACCTTCACCACGACACGACGTCCCAGCGCCGTCTCGTGCGCGACGAAGACACGCGACATCCCGCCGCCGCCGAGCTCGCGGTCGAGGACGTAGGTGGTCCCGAGCGTGCGCTGAAGCTGATCGCGCAGGTCGATGGTCAAATGAAGGTCGGTTGGGGACGCCAGCAGAGGAGCCGCAGCAACTTAGCGACGAAAGCGGGAACCGGCCAGCGAATGGCGCCCGCCGTGGCAGTCAATTCGGCAACCCGGCGCGATCGAGCCGAGCAGTCCCGCGTCGGGCGCACATCAGGCGATCAAACCGTGAGGCGCACGCGCGACGGGACTTGCCGGGCCTCCCCGGCGACGTACCTTGGGTTGAACCGCCGCCTGCACGGCCCGCGCCGATGACCCCCTGTCGGCGCGGGCCGAGTTGGGTATGCACCGCGGTCTCCCTGCTCCGTGAGCGCCATGCCCACCCTGCCCGAAACACAGGCCGACACCCAGATCCTCATCGCGGGTGCGGGACCCACCGGTCTCGTACTCGCGCTATGGCTCGCACGCCGCGGTGTCCGGGTGCGCATCATCGACAAGGTGGCCGAGCCGGGAACGACGTCGCGAGCGCTTGCCGTCCAGGCGCGGACGCTGGAGTTCTACCGCCAGCTCGGCATCGCCGACACCGTGGTGGCGGCGGGAATCAGGTTCGTCGCCATCAACCTGTGGTCCCGCGGCCGTCGTCAGGCGCGCATCCCGCTCGGCGACCTCGGCATCGGTGAGAGCCCGTTCCCGTTCATTCTCATCTTTCCCCAGGACGAACATGAGCAGCTGCTCATCCGCGAACTCGCGGCGTCCGGCGTCACGGTTGAGCGGCCGACTGAGCTGCTGGACTTCGAGGAGGGTGACGAGGGGGTCACGGCGCGGCTCCGCCGCGCCGACGGGTCCGAGGAACGCTGCACCGCGGAATACCTGGTAGGCTGCGACGGCGCGCGTTCCTGCGTCCGAGAAACGCTTGGCACCGGCTTCGCGGGTGGAACCTACGCTCACCTGTTCTACGTGGCCGACGTCGTCGGCCACGGCAAGCCGATCAACGGAGAGTTGCACGGCGTCGTCGAGCGTGACGACTTCCTGGCGGTCTTCCCGATGAAGGGCGAGCACCGCGGACGCTTCATCGGTGCGGTCCCGCCCGATGCGGCGCAGGGCAACCGGACGCTGACCTGGGATGACCTCCACGGTCGCATCCTCGAGACCATGGGGATCCAGGTCGAACGGGTCAACTGGTTTTCGACGTACCACGTGCACCACCGCATGGCGGGCCGCTTCCGGGTCGGGCGCGTGTTCCTCGCCGGTGACGCCGCACATATCCACAGCCCGGTCGGCGGCCAGGGGATGAACACCGGAATCGGCGATGCGGTGAATCTGGCATGGAAGCTCGCGGCCGTCGTGCAGGGACAGTCGGATGCGTCGCTGCTCGACAGCTACGAACCGGAGCGGATGGCTTTCGCGCGGCGCCTGGTGCGCACCACCGACCGCGGCTTCATCGCCGTCACAAGCCCGCGGCCGATGGCGCGGTTCATTCGCAGCGTGCTCATCCCCCTGCTGCTGCCGCCACTCACCCGCCTGGCCGCCGTCCGGCTCTTCATGTTCCGCACCGTGTCCCAGACCATGATCCGCTACCGCGACAGCGCGCTCAGCAGCGGCAGCGCCGGCACCGTGCACGGCGGCGACCGGCTGCCGTGGGTCGCCCTGGGCGGCGCCGGCGAGCCGGCCGACAATTTCCTGCCCCTCGCCTCCCTGCAGTGGCAGCTCCACGTCTACGGGATCCCGCCCGCGCCCATCCTCGCCGCCTGCACGGCCCACGGGATCCCGGTGCACACCTTTGGGTGGCGCCAGGCGATGAGTCGAAGCGGCCTGCTGCAGAACGGAGCCTACCTGATTCGGCCGGACGGCCACGTGGCCTGGGCGGGCACGCTCGCGACGACCGGCGAGCTCGAACATTACCTCAATTCGACCGCTCCCTGAGCGCGGGGATCCTCGTTTACCCCCGGTAGGCGTCTATCGAGATGTTGAGGTCCCGCCGCAGATCCGCATCCCCCGACAACAGGGTCTCCCAGCTGATTTCGTGCCCGGCGCGTTTGCCCTTGGGAACGATCCGCACGCCGTCGGAAGTGATCGTGACGGTATAGAGCGCGCCGTGCAGCACGAGCTCGCGGCGGATCGTCTTGTCGAGCCTGGTGGTCACGGTCGGTTCTCCAGTACGGGTGCACCCGGTCGCGCCGGCTCGATGTCCACCGGAATCGAGCGCCATTTCTCCTGCCGGAACCGGGCGGCGCTGAGCACGCAGCGGGTCATGTGGCCTGTGAGGATGGCGATCCAGATGTGCAGCGGCTGCAGGGTGCCGGTCTCCCGGATCGTAAAGCAGATGCCGAGCGGCACCACGACCTGCGAGACGATGGAGATGTAGAGCGGGCTCCGGGTGTCACCCGTGCCCTGCAGCCCGCCGGTGTAGGCCAGCGCGACGGCGATGAACAGGCCGGAAAGACTGAGCACGTGAAGCAGCTGCGTGCCGATCTGCACAACCACCGGCTCGTTCATGCCGAAGACGGCCAGCAGCTGCCGCGGGAAGAAGAGAAAAAACACGCCGATGAACGCCGCGGTGGCCGCGCCGATTCCGGCAGTGACGTGCACCGCCTGGGCGGCGCGATCCGGGTGGCCCGCGCCGAGATTCTGCCCGGCGACCGCCCCGGCGGCTCCCATGAGCCCGACCGAAGTCCAGGTGATGAGCGAGAAGAGCTGCGAATAGGAGACGGCAAAGGCCGCCTGTGCTGCCGCGCTCTGCGCGAGGGAGCCGATGAAGGAGAGCATGAGCACGCCACCAATATTCATGGCGATGCCCTGAATGCCGGTCGGCAGCCCGAACCGGAAGAGTGAGCGGATGATGGTCCAGTCGGGGCCGAACCCATGCTTCCGCGGAAACGATACGACCCAGCCCCCGTGCCACAGCTTCCAGAGTGCGTAGAGTGCGACAAGACCCGAAGCGGTCACCGTGCCCATCGCGGCCCCGCGCGTGCCGTACGCCCGCACCGGGCCCACCCCGCTGATAAAGATCACGTTCAGCACGATATTGAGCACCGTCATCGCGATCCCGATCACCATCGGCGTCCGGGCGTCGCCCGCCGAGCGGAGGGCCCCGCCCAGCATGAAGAACACCATCATGCCACTGCTGAAGAGAAACATGATGCGGAGAAAGGGCAGCGCCTCGGCGGCGACCGCGGGGGTCGCGTTGACCAGCCTCAGCAGCGCGGGCGAGGCGAAGTATCCCACCGGCGCCATGATCAGGACTGAGAGGCCGATCGCCGTCAGAAACGCCTGATAGACGGTTCGGTTGACCTTGTCCTCGTCGCCGGCGCCGGCGAACCGCGACACCAGCACGCTCATGCCGGTGAAGAGCGAGGTGATGAAGATGATGACCACCAGAAAGATCTGCCAGGCGACGCCGATCGCCGCGTTGCCCCGAAACCCCACCAGGTGGCCCACGAGGATGTGGTCGATGATCCCCTGAAGTCCGCCGATGATGTTCGCCAGCATCGTCGGCCAGGCGATCTTCCAGACCGCACGGGCCAGCGGCCCCTCGACGATCGAGCGGTCGTAGGCCTGCGCTGGCCGGACGGCCGGCAACCGCGGAAGCTCGAGGCCCCTCGGCGCTGCCGTGTCGGTCACTAGGGCTGGATCCCGATGTCGAACGTCCCCGTCAACGTGAGATTACCCGACGCCCCCCCGCCCCCCGGCATCAGGGTCACGTTGTACGTGCCGCCGATCCGGGTGGCCGTCGCGCTGGTCACGGTGACGGTACCGGCACTCAACCCACCGCTGCCTCCCCAGAACTGGGTCGTCCCGGTCTTGACAACGGTGATCTGCCGGCTGACACCCGTGTTGAGGGTGTAGGTGCCGGTCCCGGTCCAGCCGGATATGATCATGTTCGCCTGGTACACGTCGTTGCCGAATCCGACCGCGACGGTTCCGCTGGACGGGCCCGATACCGTGACCACCGTCGCGGCATTCCATGGCGCGCCATTCAGGGTTCCGCCCACGCGGCTGCCCGCATAGTCCGGCACCGTGATCGGTCCGTTGGCAACCACGTCGAGATCGAATGATCCGTTGGTCACGTTGTGGATGGAGGGGTCGGCGCCGGCTGTGAACGCGAACGTCCCCGTGATATGCGTCGCCGAGACTGCCGTGAGGGTCACCGTGCCGGCCGAGCCTGACAGCGGCGCGGCGAAGGTGCCGTTGCCGATCGTGACCGAGGCGGTCCCGCCGCGAACGGTGCCGCCCACGCCGAGCGGATAGGTCCCGGGTGCCGCGATGTTGAAGAGGGTCATGACGATGGATGTGCCGCCGCTGACACCGGTTCCGCCCACCAGGACGTAGTTCCCGCCGGCGGATGCCTGCGCTTGCGTCGAGATCGCCGCGCTGGTCCAGCTGCTGCCATCCACCGTTGCGGTGAAGGCGGCGTTGCCTCCGCCCGGACCGCTGCTGTCGCCACCGCAGGCACCGAGCAGGATGAGGGCCGCACCAACGGCAGGTGCGGCAGATCGAAGGCGCCAATTCGTTGGTGCGGACATCTCGGCCTCCTCATATGGGATTTGGGACTGCAGCAGCACGTCAACCTTGCTGGTCGCTTCTTCCCTACGCCGTCGGCGTCAGCTCGACCCGGTCGATCGCGGCATCCGGGCGCTGACCGAGATACTCCACCCACTGCTTCTTGAGCGCGCCGTAGTTCTTCGCCGCTTCGACCAGCTCGACGAAGCATTCGATCGTGCTCTCGAAGCGGGACTGGAGCGTGCCGTCGGCGATGCGCCCGTCGCTGCCGAATGCCTGGTGCGCCTGCGCCAGCGAGAACATGTCGGGATAGACCCTCGCGCCAAGATGCTCGAGCGGGATCCGCAGGGCCCAGAGTCCCCGGTTGCCGCCACTCATCGCCGGCGACGCCGACATGAGGAGACCCTGGCGCCCGTTCAACGGCTGTGGGCGAAAGCGCGAGACCCAGTCGATCGCGTTCTTGAGCACGCCGGGCATCGAGGCATTGTATTCCGGCGACACGATGAGGAACGCGTCGGTCGCGAGGAGGCGGTCGCGCAGGCGCTGCGCGCCGGCGGGAATGCCCGGACCCAGCTCGACGTCGAGGTCATAGGAAGGACAGTCGAAGTCGCTCATGCGCGCCTCGCTCACGGTCGCGCGTTTTTCCCGGCAGACCGTCACGGCGAGGGCCGCAAGACGGTCGTTGAGCGAGTCGGCGCGGAGGGCGGCGCCGAACACCAGAATGCTGATGCCGCAGCGGTCGCCGGAGGTGGAGGGAGATGATGGAGTCGTCACAAGAGTCCTTCGACGGGGTGATCAGACAGATGCAACCCGCGCTGAGCCCGCTCAGCGACCGGGACTCGCATCGACGGTGAACGCTTCCGCCGCATGACGCAGCAGCATTGCCTCAACTGCTGGCGGCGGTGCCGGCGGCGGGGGCGGCTCACTCGGTGCGCCACCGTAATGAATCGCGGCCGACTGCGTTGAGGCCGCCTCCAGGTAGAAGAAGATCACTTCGAACTTCCCGGCGCTGTCCACCGCGCGCACGTAGCGATCCACCAGCCAGCTCGCCTCCGCAGTCAGCCGACGCTCCCGAAGAAATCCCTGGACCTCGGGAACGGTGAATAGATCGAAGTCCCGAATGGCCCAGACCTGATGGAGGTACTTCTCCCTGCCCAGCCGGGTCATTCGCATCGTCGGGTACTTGAACGTGTGCGTGTTGGTGGGTAGAAAATGCTCGAAGTGGGCGATGAAGACGCGCTTGAGCCGGCCCCCCGCCGTGTCGGCAAAGAGGTGTTCCTCGGCGTGCGCGACCCCACCGACCTCGTATTGGACAGCGCCGAGGTACACGAGGCCGGAGGCCACGCGAACGGTCAGGGCGGGCAGCGACGAGGACCGAAGCACGTACTCGACCGTCCGCTGCGCGTGGACGGCGCCCGCGAGCATGGCGATCATCGCCGGAAGCAGCGTCAGGCTTCGCATGGGGTCTCCCGCGCTTTCAGGGTGGGCTGAAATCGAATGTGATGGCCGCCACCGTCACGCAGGGCGAGCTCAACCGCACGACCTTCGGTCCCGCCGGTTCCCCAACGATCGCGACCGTAAGATCCCCGTTTCCGGGGCAGTGGCGCTGGGCCGCGCTGGTGGACCAGTACAGCAGGGTCGTGTCCGCCGAGCGAAGGCCCATGATCACCGGTTTTCCATGACGCCACAGCTCGAGGACGGCTGAGTCGCGCATGCCTGCAATGGCCAGCCAGGCGGCGGGCTCCCTGCCCCGCGTCACCGCCGCGACCCCGGCCGAGTCATGGCGCACCGCCCGTGCAAGCAGAGTATCGGCCAGGGCGCCGTACTCCGGGGGATACTGGTCGCGCCTCGAACGAGGGGAGTAGAGATGCGACGCCCACCACGCGACCAGGCCCGCGACGACGAGGAGCACAACGAGCGCAGCTCGTGGCGGTGTCACCGGCGGCCGCTCATCAGGGGTATATGGCCGGCATAGGATGCTCCGCTCGGACCGGGGGAAACGGCTGGAGACTTGGGAAAGTAAGATGCACTGCCCGCGCCGCGCCCGTCAGATGCCACGACGGCACGAGCGGGCACTGAAACCCGCTCCCTCGGCAGGCGTAGGACCTCCAGCAAGCTTTAATTTCCCTTCCGGAGAACCGCCCATGCGCCATCCGAAGCAGCCGCGCTCACCAGTGCCGTGGGCCTCTTGCGCCGTCGCGCTGCTGTCGGCTTCCAACGCTGGCAACAGCGACACTGCCCGCCCGGATTCAGCCATCGCGATCGTTGACGTCAACGTGGTGCCGATGGACCGGAACGCCGTGCTGCCGCATCAAACGGTGGTGATCGTGAACGGCCGAATCACATTCATGGGGCCGGCGCCGCACGCCCCGGCGCCGAAGGGAGCCATCGTGGTGACCGGACGCGGGCGCTTTCTCATGCCAGGCCTGATCGACATGCACGTCCACCTCCTCCGGCAGGCCGATCTCGCGAGCTACCTCGACGCGGGGGTGCTGACGGTCCGGAACATGTGGGGCACCGACGGCGTGCGCCGGCTGCAGGCGGACGTGGCCGCCGGCCGGCTTTCGGGCCCCACAATCGTCTCGGCCAGCCCCGGCCTCGACGGTACACCGGCGCAGTGGCCCGGCACCATCGAGGTGCTGGACTCCGCATCTGCCGGCGACGCGGTCCGCCGGCAAGTCGCGGCGGGCTGGCGCTACATCAAGGTGTACACGCAGCTCACTCCGCCAGCCTATCGCGGGATCGTCGTGGCGGCCCATGCGGCGCACATCCCGTTCGTGGGACACGTGCCGCTTCGCGTTGATGTTCGGGAGGCGCTCGCCTCCGGCCAACTCTCAATCGAACACCTCACTGGCTACGACCGGGCCATCAGCCGCAGCTCCCGGAGCGGCACCTGGGGATGGAGCGACGCAGACACCTCGCGCTTCCCATCGCTGGTCGCCGCCACCCTCGCCTCCCGCACCTGGAACTGTCCGACGCTCGCCATCTACGCCCGGCTGGCGGAGCAGCAGCCGGCCGATCGCGCGGCGATCCTCGCCAACCGCCGGCGCTTCGTGCTGGCCCTGTCGCGCGCGGGAGCGGGACTCCTCCTCGGTACCGACGCGGGCATCGACGTGGTCGCTCCCGGCACGTCGTTGCATGACGAGCTGGCCGAATTCGTCGCGGCCGGGCTGACGCCCTATACGGCGCTCCGCGCGGGCACCATCGATGCCGCGAATTTCCTCGGGCGGCCCGACCTGGGACGCGTCTCGGTCGGCGCCGCGGCAGACCTTCTGCTCGTCGCCGCAAATCCACTGGCCGATGTGAGCTACGCTGGGCAAATCGAGGGCACGGTGATGCACGGTCGCTGGCTCGCCCGAACCACACGGGCCCAGACGCCTGCCATCGCGGGCGACTACGACACCGCCGTCTCACTCGGCGAGAACAGCTGTCCTGCCGTCACTGTACAGCCGGCGCTGACCACGATCACGCAGCGATCCCGCGACAGTCTGTTTACTCTCAGACATGGCCCACTCACCTATCGCGGGCGGCTCGCGCGGGGCGGAAAATTCGCCACCGATACCCAGACCGTTCAGATCGATGGCGGCACTGTTGCGGTGTCGGCAGGCGGGACGTTCACCAGCGGCGGATTCACCGCCGACGCCCTGGTGCGCGTCAGAAGCGGCGCCCCGTGTTCCTACCGTGTGCACTGGGCAGGGACGCGCCGGCAACCGCAGTAGCATTACCAGCGAGCGGAAGGAATCGGAAGAACGACCAGCATCGCTCCGCCGTCGGGCGGCCAGTACCGCCGCGACGACCGAGCCCGCGCCCGGGGAGTGAACGCCGGCACCAGCACCCGCTTGCTATCCCTCGCCCTCCCCGCTCAGCGCGCGGAGCGTTGCACTTCGATCAGCCCGCCCAGCACAGTCAGCAGCTGCGCCGCCGAGAACGGCTTCGCCAGGAAGCGGAACGGCGAGACCTCCGCCGGATACTCACTATATCCGGAGACGAGCACCACGGGAAGTTTGGGGAAGTCGCGCCGGAGGACGCGGGCCAGGGCGGCCCCGTCCATGTGCGGCATCGTCACGTCGCTGAGCACGAGGTCCGCGTTCACGCCGTGGCGCAGCAGGTCGAGCGCGTCGAGTCCGTTGGCGGCCTCCAGCACCTCGTAGCCCCCATCCCGGACCAGGCGCGCCGTCATGTGGCGCACGAGCGGCTCGTCGTCCACGACGAGGACGACGCATGGGTCGGTGCGGCAAGGCGCAGTCGACGAGGTCATTCCCGATCCTACCTCCGATTGAGCCATCGGGCCAGATCCGCCTCAGCTCCTCGCGAAGCGGGTCCCGGAGGGGGGCCAGGCGCGCTACCGGCTCCTCCGGCTGCACGGTCGCTGCTCGGACGCGCCGCTGCCC
>JBBQFH010000039.1:0-21367 GCA_038321865.1 Gemmatimonadales bacterium | reverse complement strand
CGCTGCCCGTCCCCCGCTCGACATAGATCGTATCCGACGCGCTGCCCGTACGCCCATCACCCAGACAGGCCACGTACACCGTATCCACGCGACGCGCGGGGATTTCCCGGATGCCGTTGCGCCGGATGACGGCGACTGCCTTCCGGTCCACGTAGATCGTATCCGCCGGGGCGCAGAGATTCATCAGGACGTCACCGGGCATGCAGGGACGGTTCGCGATCCGGACTGAATCGCTATGCCGCTCGGCTGCGCGGTTCCGAGCCAGCGAATCGGCCCGGAGGGTCACGCTCCGGGCCCGGGCGGTGGAATCGGCCCGGTACTCCTGATCGCGCACGCGCCGAATCGAATCGGCGCGGGCTCGCCTGTTCGAATCAGCGCGGGAGACTCCCTGTGCGGCGGCGGTGGTAGCGAGGAGAGCGAGCACGGCCAGCAGACTCACGATGCGCATCGTACGGCCTCACCTGCGGTTGATCGGAAATACCTTTCCCATCGTACTCCCCGCCGTCAGCTTCCGCCAGCGCCGCCCGCTTGGCGCATCGCGCCGCCGGGCCGGGAAGAACTCCTCGCGCATTGACCAACCAATAACCGTTGATATATTGACCCATGCGCTACGCCCTGCTTTCCGACGTCCACGCCAACCTCCCCGCCCTCCTGGCGGTCCTCGAAGACATCGCCCGGCGGGCCGATCTGGACGCCGCGTACCATCTCGGCGACCTCGTGGGCTATGCCACCCGGCCCGACGAGGTCGTCGAGCTGCTCGGCAGCCGCCGGATTGCGGGGATCGCGGGCAATTACGACTCGACGGTCGGCCTGGACTACAAGCACTGTGGCTGCAAGTACGAGGATCCGGTGCAGGCCGAGGAGGCCCACCGGAGCTTCGAATGGACGAAGCGCCACATCACCGAGGCGACGCGGCGCATCCTCGCCGCCCTGCCCTTCCGCCTGGATCTGATGCCCAACGGCGGACACTTGCCCGGGCCGCGGCTCACCCTGGTTCACGGCACCCCGACGCTCAACACCGTTTACTGGACCGAGGACCGCCCCGATGACTTCTGCCGCAAGATGGCCGGCGTGGCCGGGCTCAGCGCCGGCGATGCGATCGCGTTTGGCCACACCCACAAGCCGTGGCACCGGGTGGTGGACGGGATCCAGTTCATCAACACCGGGAGTGTGGGAAGGCCGAAGGACGGGGATCCACGGGCGGGCTACGTCATCGTGAACATCGGCGCGGGGCCGGTCGAACTCGAATTCGTCCGGGTGTCCTACGACGTCGAGCGAGCGGCCGCCGACATTCTGTCCAGCGACCTGCCGCACGCCTTCGCGGACCACCTGCGGACCGGCGGTAAGCCAACCGTGGAAAGACCGATCCAGTGAGGGGGGAAACTCTGTCAGCTTACCCGGTCGCGGAACCGGAGCTATCGTAGTGCCCGAAGTTCGGTTCCCCCCCCGCACCGGCGCCCCGGCGCCAGGAGAAAGTCCCATGACAGCGCGACGGTCGGTCCTGCTGGCCGCGACACTCGCCTTCGCCATCGGCTGCAGCAGCGACAACAGCGGTCCGTCCGGCCAGAACGGCGCCATGACGGCAAAGATCGACGGCACGAGCTGGTCATCCACCTCGGCGGCGGTGACTCAGAACGCCTCAGGCGGTGCCGGAACCATCATCGCGGTATCCGGCGCGAATACCGCCGGCGAATCGATCGCATTCGCGTTCGTCACCACCGGTCCCGGCACTTACCCGATCGACAACGCCAGCCCGACCAACGCCGTGCTGATCGAGCACGGCAACAGCTGGTCGGCGAGCGTGATCGGCGGAACCGGCACGATCACCGTCACCACGCTCACCGCGACGCGGATCGCGGGCACATTCTCGTTCACCGGCGTCGCCATCGGCAACGCCTCTCCCGCGCAGCGGTCGGTCACCAACGGCGTCTTCGACGTGACGTATTGAGCCCTGCCGCCGGCGGCCAGCGCCTTTCCTTCCTCGACCGGTTCCTGCCGGCGTGGATCGTTGGCGCGATGGCGCTGGGCCTGCTGCTCGGACGTCTCCGGCCTGACCTGGGCGCGGTGCTGGACCAGGTCAAGGTCGCCGGCGTGTCGGTGCCGATCGCCGTCGGCCTCCTGTGGATGATGTACCCGGTGCTGGCCAAGGTGCGGTACGAGTCCATCGGCCAGCACGCGCGCGACACCCGCTTCCTGGGGACCTCGCTGGTCCTGAACTGGATCATCGGCCCGCTGGTGATGTTCGGGCTCGCCTGGCTCTTTCTCCCCGACCTGCCCGCGTACCGCAACGGGCTGATTCTGATCGGACTCGCGCGCTGCATCGCCATGGTGCTGATCTGGAATTCGCTCGCCCGGGGCTCGAGCGAGCTCGCGGCCGTCCTGGTCGCGCTCAACTCGGTCTTCCAGATCTTCACCTACTCGGTGATGGGCTGGTTCTTTCTGACGGTGGTGCCGGGGTGGTTCGGGTCGGCGGCGGCAGTAGTCCACGTGTCCATGGCCCAGATCGCGAAAAGCGTCATCATCTTTCTCGGTATCCCGCTGGTGGCGGGATTCCTCACCCGCCGCATCCTCGTCACCCGCCGGGGCGACGCGTGGTATGACGGCACCTTCATGCCCAGGTTCGGGCCGACGGCGCTGCTGGGCCTGCTCTACACGATCGTCCTGATGTTCGCCATGCAGGGCGACCGGATCCTCGCCCTGCCGCTTGACGTGCTCCGGATCGCCGCACCGCTGGTCGTCTATTTCCTCGTGATGTTCGGCACGTCCCTCGTGCTGGCCCGGCGAATGGGCTTCGCCTATCCCGCCAGTGCGTCGCTCGCCTTTACCGCCGCCGGCAACAATTTCGAGCTCGCGATCGCCGTCGCCGTCGCGACCTTCGGCATCACGTCGGGCGAGGCGTTGTCCGCCGTGGTGGGCCCGCTGATCGAGGTGCCGGTGCTCGTGGCGCTGGTGTACGTCTCGCTCTGGGCCCGCCGGTTTTTCCCGGCCGGCGCCGTGCCCGGCCCCGTGGCGAGCTGACTATCTTCCGGCATGCGCCGTTCACGCTCTGCCTGCACCGCCCGCATCGCGATGCTGCTGCTCATGGCCGCCTCGGTAGGCGCAGCGCCGCTGGAGGCGTCGGCGAGCCACTGTTCGGCGCGGCCGGGCGCGGCGGACCATGCGATGGGCGGAATGGCGGGTCACGCCGGGCCCGCCGCTCCCTTGGCTATCACAGCGATGCAGTCGCCGTCGCCCGACTGTCCCCATTGCCCGCCGGCCGAATGTGCCGCGGCGATTCAGTGCGGCAGCACGACGCCGACCGCCGCGTCTGCCGCGCCCCGGCTTCCGCCGGCTGATGCGGCCGGCCGTTCGCGGCCACCGGTCGCCGACCGATTGGCCCCCGCTCCGCCCGCACTCCCCCCCACTCCCCCACCGCAGCCGGCCCTCTGATCCGTCAGCCGTAGCTCGCGCTCACGTTTTTCAAGGACCGTGCATGTTCCGCTTCATCAATACCGCGTTTGTCGCGGCGGCCTGCGCCGTCGGTGCAACCGCCCGACTGACCGCCCAGACGCCGGCCGACTCGGCCATGGCCCACGACATGGGTGCCATGATGACCACGCCGCTCGGCATCCCGATGACCCGCATGGGCTCCGGCACCACCTGGATCCCCGATGCCTCTCCGATCCCCACCGGCATGGCGCAGCTCGGCCGCTGGGAGCTGACCTACCACGGGTTTCTCTTCGCCCAGTATGACCGCCAGGGCGGTCCCCGCGGCGGCGACCAGTTCGGCAGTCTCAACTGGGCGATGCTGATGGCGAGCCACAGTCTCGCCGGCGGCATGCTCCAGCTGCGCACCATGCTGAGTCTCGACCCGGCCTCCGTCACCGGTCGCGGCTATCCGCTCCTGCTGCAGACCGGGGAGTCGTATCAGGGCGCCACGCTGCACGACCGCCAGCATCCGCACGACTTCTGGATGGAGCTGGGCGCGCTGTATCTCCGGCCCGTCGCCCGGAACACCGCCCTCGAGCTTTACGCCGCGCCGTCGGGCGAGCCCGCGCTTGGCCCGGTCGCGTTCATGCACCGTCCGTCTGCCGTGGACGATCCGGCCGCGCCGATCGGCCACCACTGGCAGGACGCGACCCACGTGAGCTTCGGCGTCCTCACGGCCGGTGTGTTCGGCCGCCAGTGGAAGCTCGAGGGATCGTGGTTCAACGGCCGGGAGCCGGACGAGCATCGCTGGGGCTTCGACCTGGGGACCCCCGATTCCTGGTCCGGACGCCTCACGCTCAACCCGTCGGCCCACTGGAGCGCGACACTCGGATACGGCTACCTGAAGAGCCCCGAGGCGGCCGAGCCCGACCGGCCGCTCCGGCGCGCCGTCGCGTCGGTGCTCTATGGCCGTCGGCTCGGCGCAGCCGGCCAGCTCGCGGCCACGGCGGTCTACGGCGTCAACCTGCGTCCGGGCGTCTCGCGCGCGGCGAGCGCCCTGGGTGAGCTCCAGGCGATCCTGGACCGTCAGAACACCCTGCTGGCGCGAGTCGAGATCGTGCAGAAGACGGCCGAGGACCTGGTGCTGGCGGACAGTGGCGCGGGGTTTACGACGGACCGGCGCTTCACCGTTGCGAGTCTCTCGCTGGGCTACATCCGCGAGGTCGGCGCGGCGCACGGTATCACTCTGGGCATCGGGACCCGCGGGACCGTCAACCTCGTACCGGCCGAGCTGAGCCGGTTTTACGGCGGACGCTATCCGCTTGGCGTGATGCTGTTCGGACGGCTCCGGCTCGCGAAGACGGTCGCTGCGGCCGGAATGGCGATGTAATGGGCGCCCCCGCCCGGATGTTCATCGCTGCGGCACCAGCGTGAACGCACCCGCGTCGGACGCGCCCCGGCCGCGATCGGATACCCACTCCCCCGTGACGCGGTCACCCCGCCAGACACCCGCCAGCCAGGTGGCCGCACTCCCCGCGCGGGGGTCCAGCAGAATCTCGACTGAATCACCGTAGGTGCGGCCCATGAGCTCGTGTGCGCCGCCGGGATGGCCCCACCGGTCCAGCGCGAGATCAAAGGCGCCCGCCGCGGTCATCGGGTGCGCGTTCCAGCTGGCGCCGGGGTCCGACCGATTGGGAATGATCGCGACGGGGCCATCGAGCGTGTCGGGGCGGGCGCCGGCGGGCGCAAAGCGCTCCGGCCGGCGAACCAGCTGGAGCGTCCATACGCCGACCAGGCGCCGCGCCGCAGGCGTGTCGAGATTGCCGACGCCGGCGGTCCCGACCCGGCAGCCGGCTCCAGCGATCAGCAGCGCGAGCCCGAATCCCGCACGCGCGATCACGCCGCCTCCCGCACGCGCACCGGCATGGTTACCATCGTCCGGCCGGCCCACTGCAGCCGCTTCTGCAGGGCCAACGCGGTCTCATTGTGCAGAAATCGCTGCCACCATGTTTCACGCTGGAAGATCAGCTTCCCGGCGAAGAACGTCGGCCGCGCGTAGTCGCGCGCCACCTCGTCGCAAAGCCGTTCGGCCTCGTCGATGACATCAGTGCCCACGGCCATCCGCCCTTCGGCCGGCAGGCCCAGCGTCCGGGCTAGCGCCACGTAGCTGTCGAGCGTGGCCGCCGTACGCCGCCGCAGATCGGCCACGGCGCCTTCACCCTTGAACTCACCCGAATCCACGACGCCCACCGTCACGAACACCACGCCCCGGTAGAAGCCCGGAAAGGCCCGAACGACGTTGAGCAGGGTGTGGATCCCGATCCCGCCGTACGACGCCACCAGCACCACCGCCACCGGCTGTTTCGAATCGAGCGCACCCGGCGACCGCCCTGGGCCTCCGGCAGACGGCAGGTCGCCCAGCTCCTGGAAGAGGCGGTTCATTTCCGCCGCCGCCCGGTCGTAGTGGCGCCGGATCAGCATGAAGCCGCCGATGAGAAGGCTGGTCACGACCACCGTCACCCACCCGCCCTGCGCGAATTTCTCGAACACCGTCACCGCCAGGATCGTGACGCAGAGCAGCAGCCCGGAGGCGAAGAGCACGGCGCGCTGCCGCCACTCCGGCCGCGCCCGTCCGGCCCCGATCCAGAAGCGCAGCATCGCCAGCATGGAGAGCGAGAAGGTGAGAAACACGTTGATTGAGTACATGACGATCAGGTGTCCCACGCTCCCCCGCGTATACAGCAGCGCCACCAGCGCCGCACCACCCATCAGCACGATGCCGTTCTTGGTGGTCAACCGCTCCGAGAGCGAGGCGAAGCGGTGCGGCGCCCAGCTGTCCACCGCCATGTTGGCCAGCACGCGGGGGCCATCCAGGAATCCCGCCTGCGCGGCGACGACCAGCAGCGCCCCCTCGGTGAAGAGAGTCAGCACCGAGAACGCGTGCCCGAACGGCAGCCCCCGCGTGATCCGCTCCACCAGCACCGCGTTCATCGTCTTGCCGGCCACCGGCGTCACCTGCCAGAGCAGGTAGCACAGGAGGAGCCCGCTGGCGGTGATCGCCAGCGAGAACGCCATGTACGCCATGGTCCGCTTCCCGGTCCGCACCCTCGGCTCCCGCATCACCGGCAGGCCGTTGGACACCGCCTCGATGCCGGTATAGGTGCCGCCGCCCAGGCTGTAGGCCCGGAGAAAGAGCAGCGCGAGCCCGCCCATGCCGAGCAGCGATGTCCCGCGGGCGTAGCTCTCGCGCACCCCTGCCACGGTCCCGGACAGTTGCGGCAGGTGGCCGATTACGCCGCCGCCGATCACCACAGCGTGGGTGATGAGGAACAGCAGGAAGAGCGGCAGGAGCGCGAGCACCGACTCGCGGACGCCCCGGATGTTGAGGGTAGTGAGCAGGAGGAGGAACAGCACCTCGACGCTGAGCTTCACGCCGTGCCATTCGGGAGGCACGAAGCTGAAGATGGCGTCGCCCGCGGCGGCGACCGAGGTCGTGATCGTCAGCACGTAGTCCACGAGGAGCGCGCTGCCCGAAGTGACCCCGGCCCGGGCGCCCAGCAGCTTCGAGGCGACCACGTAGCCGCCGCCGCCGGTCGGAAACTCCTCGATGATCCGGCTATAGGCGGCCGAGATGAGGAGGACGGTGAACGCCATCACAGCGGCGAGCACCAGCGCGAGGAAGGGATAGGCGCCGAGCGCCTTGAACGCCTCCTCCGGGCCATAGGCGGACGACGACAGGCCGTCGGCGCCGAGCCCGACCCAGGCGAGGAACGGGATCAGGGCCAGGCGATGGAAGAGCCCGCTGTCGGCCAGATCGCGGGGGCGGCCGAAGACCGCGCGGCCGACCCGTCGGGCCACGGACGCCGGCGGAGCGCTCGGGGAGGTCATGCCCGAAGCTGTACGCTCCCGGTCCCGGAATCAGCCCCGGAAGGCGAATCCTTATAGAATCCTTACACCCCCGATGCGCGATTCGAAGCAGAGTCCACTTGGTCAGTACGCCGGCGCCGCGGCGATCATCGTCGCGGCGAGCTTCGCGTGCCTCGCCCTGCGCGATCGCCTCCAGCTCATCGACATCGCGATGCTGCTGCTGCTCGCGGTCGTGGTGATCGCAACGCGGGTCCGGCGCGGACCCGCGCTCCTTGCCTCCGTGCTCAGCATGCTGCTTTTCGACCTCCTGTTCGTGCCGCCCTACTACACCCTCGACATTGGGGACGCGCGCTACCTGCCGACCTTCGTGGTCATGCTGGCGGTCGCGATCACGATGAGTCGGCTCACCGGCATGGTGCGCGAACAGGGGGAGGCGGCGGCCGGCGCGCGCGCGGCGATCGAAGCCGAGCAGCTCCGTACCGCGCTCCTGAGCTCCCTGTCCCACGACCTCCGCACCCCGCTCGGCACCATCGAGGGTGCCGCGACGGTACTGGCGGCCGATGCCGGCGCGCTGTCGCCCGGCGAACGACGCGAGCTGGCCGAAGCAGTGGTGGATGAGTCGCACCGGCTGGCCCAGCTCGTCACCAACCTGCTGGATATGATGCGGCTCGAGACCGGGGCGCTCGCCGTCCACCGCAGCTGGCAGCCGCTCGAGGAATGCCTCGGCGTGGCGCTCATCCGGCTGGAGCCGCTGATTGGGAGCGACCGGGTGGCGGTCGCGCTTCCGCACAACCTGCCGCTCGTGTCGGTGGACGAAGTCCTGCTGGAACAGGTATTCGTGAACCTGCTCGAGAACGCCGCGCGCTACTCCCCGGCCCACGCGGCGATCCGGGTGAGCGCGGCGCACACCGGCGCAACCGTGACGGTGGAGGTGGCGGACGACGGGCCCGGCATTGCGCCGGACGAGCGCGAAGCGGTGTTCCGAAAGTTCTATCGGGCCACGCCGGCCGGCGTCACCCCGCCGTCGGGTTCCGGCCTCGGCCTGGCGATCTGCCGGGGCATCGTCACGGCGCACGGTGGCAGGATCTGGGTCGAGCGGAGCGCGAACGGCGGCGCGGCTTTCCGTTTCACTCTGCCGCTCGACGTCGTGCCCGGTGCGGCTGTGCCGGCGGAGGCGGAGGCGGAAGCGGTGTGACCGGCACGGATGCGGCGGTGCTGGTGGTGGAGGACGACGTCGCGATGCGGCGGGTCCTCGTGACGGCGCTCCGTACCAGCGCGTACACGGTGATCGAGGCCGGTACCGGCCGGGAGGCGGCAGCCCAGGCCGCCGGCCGGAACCCCGACGTGATCCTGCTCGATCTCGGGCTCCCCGATGCCGATGGCGTGGATCTGACGCGGAAGCTGCGCACGCTCACCCGGGCGCCGATCATCGTCATCTCCGCCCGGGGACGGGAGCACGACAAGGTGGCGGCGCTCGACGCGGGGGCAGATGACTACCTGACCAAACCATTCGGCACGGTGGAGCTGCTGGCCCGGATCCGTGTCGCGCTTCGGCACGCCCGCGCGGCGGATCGCGGATCGGAGGACGCCGCCTTTGCCGCGCACGGCGTTCGAGTGGACCTGACCGCACGGCGGGTCTTCGCGAACGGCCGCGAAGTGCACCTGACCCCGACCGAGTACAAGCTGCTGGCGGTGCTGGTGCGCCACCCGGGACGCGTCATGACTCACCGCCAGCTCCTGGAGCTGGTATGGGGCCCCAGTTACGTGAGCCAGACCCAGAACCTGCGGGTGTACATGGGGCAGCTCAGGCACAAGCTCGAACACGACCCGGCGCGGCCCCGCCTGCTGACCACGGAGCCGGGCGTTGGATACCGGCTCGATGGGGAGTGAGGCCAGTCTGACCGCCAGCTTACGGCGCCTCCCGGTCGGTGATATGTTGCCGCGCATGCAAACCCAGGTACCTCACAGGCCCACGGTCCTGGTCGTCGACGACGAGCCCGTGCTGCGGACGATGCTGCGCCGGGCGCTCGATGGGGCGGGCTATCGCGCCGTCGAGGCCACCGACGGACTCGAAGCGCTCGAGCTGCTCCGCGGCTCGACCGTGGAGCTCGTGATCACCGACGTGCGGATGCCGAGGATGGACGGCACCGTCCTCGCCGGCACCATCCGCCGGCACCACGGCGACATGCCGATCCTGATGATGTCGGCGTACTCGGCGCCGCTCGATCTGCCCGCGTGGGTCGCCTTCCTGCCGAAACCGTTCGACCTCGCCGACCTGATGCGGCATGTGACCCGGCTGGTGCCCCTTCCTCCCGCCGCGTGACCTCCGCACCTACCCGGCAACATCGGATTCGGCCAGCATGCCGCGGACGGTGCGGAGGAATCGCGGGACGCTGAACGGCTCGGGCCGGGGTGGCGCCCCGTGATCGAAATCGTGCCGGTCGCGCTCGGGTGCAGCGGACAGGTGCAGAATCGGGAGCCCCGGATACCGGGCCCGCAGTGCGGTCATGAGGTCGTCTCCCGCCGTCGTTCCTATCCAGGTATTGGTGATGACGAGCCCGAATGGCGGATTGGCGCGCCGGGCCATCTCCCACGCGGCTTCGCCGTCATCGACGATCTCGGTGACGTAACCGTCGTCGTGGAGCGCGCGCGCCACGACCGCCCGCAGGGAGGAACAGGAGTCGACGACGAGGATGCGTACCGGTAGCCGGGAGGCTGTGATACACGGAGCATACCGGGCGGTACCGGCCGCTACAAGGCGACGACCGAGCAGGACGGGCCGCGCGCCCTGATACCCGGGTCCGGAAAGGGAACACCACGCCAACGCGGGGGTCCGTTTGCCGGACCCCCGCGTTCTGATTCAGTGGCGTGCGCAGCGACTGCCGGCTGCTGCCCCCGCCCGAGCCACCCTGCCCGCCCCCGGATCCACCCTGCGGCCGGCCATGGAACGCGAGCTGCCGGCCGCGGCCTCTCGGCAATGCAAGCATGAATTACGATCGGCGGCGCTTCTGTGATTGTGCTCACCACGCAGACCGTCGACGCCGGTTGTCTTTCAAAAGCTTGCGTCCCTCGACACGACTTCGAACCGCGCCGTCATCCCGGCCGCCATATGTTCGGCCACGTGGCAGTGAAGCATCCAGATGCCCGGCGAGTCGGGCACCATGTCGCCGGTGAGCATGAGGAGCGGCACCGCAAGATTCGCGACGTCGGTCCGCTGGCCGCCCACCAGCAGCGTGGCGCCGTGCCAGTGCGGGCTGTGGAAGTCGTCCGCCGTCGTGGCGCTGAACACATACCAGCGGACGTGCTCGCCCTCGCGCATACGCATGGTGGAGACGGGGAGATTGCCGTATACGAAGCCGTTGATCGCCTGGTATCCGACACCGGAGAAGAGGATCGGGCCCTTCTTCGTGCTGCGGAGGGTGTCGCCGGTGTAGCGCTGGAGATTTTCCGATGTGTAGGAGCCGTCGTTCTCGTTGAAGACGCCGAAGAGCGTCACGAACTCGCGGTCCACCCCACGCGGCCGGCCGGTCGCCGCCAGCTCGCCACGCCGGGTGACGATGATGGGCCCGATGAGCCCGGCGTTCACGTCGCGCCACTCATGCGCGTGCGAGTGATAGGCCCAGACGATGGACGACGGATCGTTCGGTCCCGGACCGGCGCGCCCGGGTACCGGCCAGAGATAGACATGCGTCCCGCCCTGCGGCACCGCGTCATCCTCGTGGTCCGCGCCGCTCGCGCCGTCGGCGTACGGCGCCCCTTCCGAGCCCTTGTCGTAGAACACGCCGTGCGGGTGCATGCTGAACGGATGGCGCGCGTGATTGCGGAAGACGACACGCAGCGTATCGCCCACCGACGCGCGGAGCACCGGGCCCATGATCCCGAGATGGGCCCATTCCGGCGGGATCGGCTTGAGCACGCGAAAGGTGCTGTCGGTGTATTCGCGGTAGCGTGCCTTGAGGAACCGGCTCGCGATCCCGGCCGGCCCGTTGCTCACACTCATCTCGACCGAGTCGAGCGCGTGGCCCATCATCTCGTCGCGGCCGGTCGGCGCGTAGTCCCACTCCACCTCGTCGGCCGCGACGTAGTAGGTCCGGGTGGTCCCCGGCGCCCGCCGGCTACCGAACGCGGCCACCGCCGCGCCCGCGGCGAGAATCACGAGTCCGGCGATGGCCATTCGGATGCGATCTGGCATGCGCGATAATGTACCGCCGCCTGGGAGCCCCCGCGACGGTTACAGCCCCTTCAGGTATTCCACCAGAGCCTTCTGCTGCTGGTCGCTCAGGCCGAGGTGCCGGACGCGATCGTGGTGCCGCACTACGTCGGTCAGCGGGAGGCGAGGATGCGCTGCCGCGCCTTGAGCTCGCGGTCCATCCGGCCGCACATGAGGTCGCAGAGGCGGAAGACGTCGTCGTCGGCGAGGCGGTAGAAGGCGTAGAGGCCTTCTTTCCGCCGGGCGACGAAGCCAAGGCTGAGGAGAAGCTGGAGGTGCTTGGAGACGTTCGCCTGGGTCAGGCCGGTTCGCTCGACCAGGGCGGACACGGTCGCGTCGCCCGCGCGGAGGCGCTGAAGCAGCTGCAGCCGCGCCGGCTCGGCCAGCGCCTTGAAGCGGTCGGCAATGCCGGCCAGCAACTCTGGGGACAACTCCTTGCGGGCCATGAAAACCTCGGCGAGGACGCCGGAGAAAGAGTGGGAGGAAGAATTGATTGACTATACAACTATATCGTTATATACTAATCACGCTGGCCTGGCCCCGCCAGTGCCGCAAAACCTGGCCTGAATCGTGAGCCCGCATGTCGTTTCGCCGTCTGATCGCCGTCCTGCTCGTGTCGGGCTCCGCGCCCGCCGGTCTCGCCGCACAGGCCCTGTCGCTCGCCGACGCGCTGCGGCTGGCCGGCGGGGGTGCGTACGCCAACCGGATCGCCGCGGCCGATGCCCGGGCGGCGGAAGGGAACGCGGGTCTCGCGCTCCGCGGCGTCCTGCCAACCGTCCGGATCGAAGGTGGCTACGTCCGGACCACCGACCCGCTCGGCGCGTTCGGCGCGACGCTCCGCCAGCGCAGCGTGACGCCGAGCGCCTTCGAGCCCGCGCGGCTCAACGATCCCGCCGCCATCGGGAATCTCACCTCTGCGCTCATCGTCGAACAACCGATCTTCAACGCCGACGCCTTCTTCGGGCGCCGCGCCGCCCTCCGCGCCGGCGCGGCCGCCCGCGCGGCGGAGTCGTGGACCCGTGCCGGAACCCAGCTCGCTGTCGTGCGCGCCTACTACGGCGCGGTGCTGGCCGGTGAGGCGCTCGCCGCCCTCGACAGCGCGGCGCGCGCCGCGCATTCCCATCAGCGCGTCGCCGAGTCGCAGTATCGCAACGGGCTGGTCACCCGCTCCGACGCGCTGCTCGCCGCCGTGCGGGCGGGACAGGTGGAACTCCAGTTGATCGCCGCCCGCGGCGCGGTCCGCCTCGCCCGGGCCCAGCTCGCGCTCGCGCTGGGGGCACCGGCGGATATCGGGTTCGTGCTTCCCGATCGGCTCCCCGACACAACCGCCATCGCCGCGCTCGCGGCAGCCGCCGACACCGGCGCCGCGGCGGACCGTGACGACGTCCGTGCCGCACGCCTGGGGCGCGATGCCGCCGCCGCCGACCACCAGCGGGCGAACGCGTTGTTCCTCCCTCGCGTCAATTCGTTCGGCCGGCTCGACTGGAACGCGCCGCACGCGCCGTTCGGCGGCCGCGATGCGTGGACCGCCGGTATCATGGTCAGCTGGTCCCCGTTCAGCGGTGGTGCCGAGCTCGCTGGGCGCCGCAGTGCGGCTGCGCGGCGCGACGCCGCGGCAGCCGCGGCGGAGGCGGCCGCCGCACGCGGCCGCCTGGAGGTGCAGCAGGCGGCCACCGCCCTGGAAGTGGCCCGCGCGCGTATGTCGCTCACCGGGGAGGCCGTCGGGCAGAGCGCGGAGGCGCACCGGATCGTCACCCGGAAATACGAAGGCGGTCTCGCCACGGCCGTTGCGCTCTTCGATGCAGCCACCGAGGAGACCGGCGCGCGCCTCGGCTTCGCGGAGGCGCGCTATCAGGCGATCGTCGCGCTGGCCGAAGGTCGGCGCGCCGCCGGCCAGACCCTGGCAATCCTCACCAGTCTCGACTCAACGGAGCGGTAGCATGCGACTGACGACGGTGCTCCTGGTCGGCGGCCTCACAGCGCTGGCCGCCTGCGGTCGGAAGCCGGCGAAGCCGGTGCGGGGCGCCGCGACGGCGGCGCTCGACGGCAGCGTGATCGAGGTGCGGGACACGATGATACCGGCCGTCCTCGAGGCCGCCGGCACCGCCGAGCCGGTGCAGCGCGCGACGCTGAGCACGAAGCTCATGGGCGCCGTGACCGCCGTGCCGGTGCACGAGGGCGAGCCGGTGCGGGCGGGCCAGCTGCTCGCGCGGATCGATGCGCGTGACCTGACGGCGCGCCAGTCGCAGGCGCAGGCGGGGATCGCGGAGGCGGAGGCCGTTCAGCGCGACGCCGCCACTCAGGCGCGCCGCTTCCAGGCGCTGTATGCCGACAGCGCGGCGACCCGGGCGCAGCTCGATGCGGTGGAGACCGGGCTGGCCCGGGCCGAGGCGGGCGTGCGGACCGCGCGGGCGGCGGCGAGCGAGGTGACCGTGATGCGCGGGTACGCCGAGCTCAGGGCGCCCTTCGCCGGTGTCGTCTCACGGCGCTTCGTCGACCCGGGGGCGTTCGTCGCACCGGGTGCTCCGGTGGTTACCGTGGTGGACGGATCCCGACTCCGGATTTCCGTGACGGTTGCGCCGGGCGCGGCCGGCCTGCTTGCGCCGGGAGCGCGCCTGCGTGGCACCATCGAGAACGAGCCGGTGGAGGCGCTGGTCGAAGGCGTCGCCCCAACGGCGACCGGTGCGCTCTACACAGTGAACGCGCTGGTGGCCAACTCCCGCGGCGAGCACCCGGCCGGCGGAGCGGCCACGCTGCGTATCCCGCGCGGCACGCGGGTCGGCATCCTGATTCCGGACGCCGCCTTCGTGCGTGAAGGCGATCTGACCGGGGTGCGCATCCGGACCGCGGTCGGGCTGGAGCGTCGCTGGGTGCGGCTCGGCCCCGCGACGGACGGCGCCGTCGAGGTCCTCTCCGGTCTGCGCGCCGGCGACCGGGTCTTTGTCCCGCAGCCGCACGAGGGAGGGCGCTGATATGGGTCTCGCCGGGCGCATCGCGGGGCGCTTTCTTCGCTCGAAGCTCACGCCGCTCATCACCCTCGCCTCCCTCGCGGTCGGATTGCTGGCGATTCTGGCGACGCCGCGGGAGGAGGAGCCGCAGATCTCGGTCCCCATGATCGACGTCCTGGTGGCGCTGCCCGGCGCGACGCCGACCGAAACCGAGAATCTGCTGGCGCGTCCGATCGAGCGCCGGATGTATGAGCTGCCCGGCGTGGAGCACGTCTATTCGACCGCGGGCGACGGCTTCGCCCTCGTCACCGTGCGCTTCCGGGTCGGCGAGAACCAGGAAGCGAGCGTCGTGAAGGTGCACGCCAAGTTGCTGGCGGCGGCCGACGAAGCCCCCTTCGGCGCGACGCCGCCGCTGGTCAAGCCACACTCCATCGACGACGTCCCCATCGTGACCCTCACGGTGCACTCGCCCGCCTACGGCTCGAACGAGCTGCGACAGCTCGCCAGCCATCTCGGCGACGAGGTGCGCACGGTGCCGGACGTGGCCGATACCTATGTGACCGGGGGACAGCCGCTGCAGATGCGGGTGACGCTGGATCCAATGCGGCTGACGGCTGCGGGCGTGACGCCGGGTGAGGTGGGCATGGCGCTCCAGGCCGCCGACGCCCGGCTGCCCGCCGGGGAGCTGACCAGCGGCGACCGGGTCTACCTGGTTCGGGTCGGCGCGCCCCTCCGCACCGCCGCCGATGTGGGGAGTGTCGTCGTCTCCACCCGGGGCGGGACGGCGGTGTCCGTACGTGATGTCGCTGCCGTGACAGAGGAGTTCGGGGAGCGGGCCGACTACGTCTCCCACGCCGCGGGGACGGGAGCCCCTGAGAGCGCCGTGACCATCAGCGTCGCGAAGCGCCACGGCGCGAACGCCACCCGGGTGGCGGAGGCGGTGCTCGAGCGGGTGGACGCCGCCCGAGGCCGGCTCCTGCCCTCCGATGTCCGTGTCACCGTGACCCGGAACTACGGGGAGACGGCGAGCGACAAGGCGAGCGAGCTCATCCTGCACCTCGGCATCGCCACCGTCTCGGTGACGCTCCTCATCTGGCTCTTCCTCGGCTGGCGCGAGGCGCTGGTGGTGCTGGTCGCGGTGCCGGTGACCCTCGCGCTCACGCTCTTTGCGTATTACGCGCTCGGATACACCCTCAACCGCATCACCCTGTTCGCCCTGATCTTCTCGATCGGCATTCTGGTGGACGACGCCATCGTCGTGGTGGAGAACATCTACCGCCACCTCGCCATGGGCGACAAGGACGCCGAGACCGCCGCGGTCGAGGGAGTGGATGAAGTCGGCAACCCGACGATCCTCGCCACCTTCACGGTGATCGCCGCGATCCTGCCGATGGCGTTCGTGAGCGGAATGATGGGGCCGTACATGCGGCCGATTCCGGTCGGCGCCTCCGTGGCGATGCTCGCCTCGCTCGCGGTGGCGTTCATCATCACGCCGTATCTCGCACTCCGCCTCCTCAGGGGGCACACCGCCGCGCACACGGCCGGAGGCGGGAGCGCGCGGTTCGGCCGGTTCTACGCGCGGGTCATGACTGGGCTCATGGCCGGCCGCGGGCGCCGCCGCGCGTTCTACGGCGGTGTGCTGGGCCTGCTGGTGCTTTCGATGGGACTGGTGGCCGTGCGGCTGGTCTCGGTGAAAATGCTGCCGTTCGACAACAAGAGCGAATTCCAGGTGGTGCTCGATCTGCCGGAAGGAACGACGCTCGAGACCTCCGCGGCGCTCGGCGCCGACATCGCCGGGTATCTCCGCTCGGTGCCCGAGGTGGCGAGCACCGAGGTGTATGCAGGCACGGCCGCGCCGTTCAACTTCAACGGGCTGGTGCGGCATTATTTCCTCCGCCGCGGCCCCAACGTCGCCGACCTGCAGGTGAATCTCCGCCCGAAGGGCGATCGCAAGCGGCAGAGTCACGCGATCGCGGTGGCTGTCCGGCCGGTGATCGACTCGATCGCCCGGCGCTATCAGGCCAGCGCCAAGATCGCCGAGATCCCGCCGGGCCCGCCGGTGCTCTCGACGCTGGTCGCCGAAGTGTATGCCGGTGATGACGCCAGCCGGCTCGAGGCGGCGCGCCGCGTGAAGGCGGTTTTCGAGTCCACACCCGGCGTCGTGGACGTGGACTGGACCATCGAAGCGCCGCAGCCTCAGCTCACCTTCCGGGTAGACCGGGTACGCGCGGCTGCCGCCGGAGCCAGCGTCGAGCAGATCACTCAGGCCGTCTCCCTGGCGCAGTCCGGCCGCATCGTCGGGCTCGCGGCCCAGCCGGACGCCCGCGAGGGCGTCGCCATCGTACCCCGGCTCGCCCTCGAGAGCCGCACAAACGCCGAGGCGCTGCTCGCGCTGCCGGTGGCGACGGCCGACGGGCCGCGACCGCTCGCGCGCTTCGTCACGGTGGACTCGTCGACGCGGGAGAGCGCGCGGTTCCGCCGGGATCTCCGCCCGGTCATCTACGTCACTGGCGACGTGGCGGGCGCGATCGAGTCGCCGGTCTATGCCATCCTCGCGATGAATCGTCGGCTCGACGCGGTGCGGGTCGCCGGGGCGGAAATCCGGCGCTACAACGCCGTCCAGCCTGACCGGCTCGACGAGACCGCACTCAAGTGGGACGGCGAATGGCAGGTCACCCTCGAAGTCTTCCGCGATCTGGGGATCGCGTTTGCCGTCGCGCTGGTGCTGATCTACGTCCTGGTGGTCGGGTGGTTCCAGTCGTTCAGGATTCCGCTCGTCATCATGGCGCCGATCCCGCTCACGCTGATCGGCATCCTGCCCGGGCATGCGCTGACCGGTGCGTTCTTCACCGCCACCTCGATGATCGGCATGATCGCCCTGGCCGGCATCATCGTGCGGAACTCGATCCTCCTGGTGGACTTCATTCAGCTCGCCGAGGAGCGCGGGGCGTCGCTGGCGGACGCAGTGGTCGAGGCCGGGACCGTCCGGTTCCGCCCCATCGCGCTCACGGCCGCGGCCGTCGTCGTCGGCGGGCTCGTGATGGTGCTCGATCCGATCTTTCAGGGGCTGGCCGTGGCGCTGATGAGCGGGGCCGTCGTGGCGACGCTCCTCACGATGGTGGTCGTGCCACTCCTCTACTGGGAGCTGCGCCGCCGCGAGCATCCGGAGGGTATTACGCCATGAGAATGCTGGTGATAATCTACGGCGGGCCGCGGCCCGAGCTGATTCCTGGCCTGCTCGATGACCACGGCGCCATCGGCTGGACCCAGCTCTCCAACGCGCACGGCGCTGGGCGCAGCGGACGGCGCGAGGGAAGCCGGGCGTGGCCCGGGGACTCGCAGGTGTATTTCACCGTGCTGGCCGACGATGCCGTGGCTCCGCTGTCGGCCGCGCTCCGGGACCTGGCCGGAGCCGCCGTACCGGGCGAGCGCCTGCACGTGGCCGAACTGCCGGTGGAGCGGTTCTTCTAACCCCCCGATGCGCCGCACGACGCGGCGAAAGGAAGGCAACATGTGCAATGACCGGATCATCCGGCGCTTCGCCGGCTCCTTCATTCTGGCGTCAGTCGCGCTCGGCTGGCTGGTGAATCCGCTGTGGTTTCTCTTCACGGCGTTCGTGGGCCTGAACCTCGTGCAGTCGAGCTTCACGCAGTTCTGCCCGCTGGAGCGGATCCTCGGCCGGCTGCATGCCTTCGGATGCACGGACGAACCGGCGAACCCGTCCACGCCGCGGAAGGCATCGTGATCACCCGCGAACGGGGCACGGCACAGCTTGCGCGGCGCGGTGATCGCCGGCTGCGATCCCCCGCGACGGTTACAGCCCCTTCAGGTATTCCACCAGATCCTTCTGCTGAAGGTCGTTCAGGCCGAGGTGCCGAACCCGGTTGTAGTGCCGCACCACTTCGGTAAGCGTCGCCGCGCTGCCGTCGTGGAAATACGGCGCATGCTGCGCCAGCCCGCGAAGCGGCGTCGTGCGATACATGTGGTTCGCCGTCCGCATGGCGTAGCCGCCGTCCATTCCCGTCTCCGACGGCGCGTGCAGCGTGCCATCGTTGTTGTCGGTGCCCGAGCCGCCCACATGGCAGGAGGAGCAGCTCCGATCGAACACGGTGCGCCCCCGTCCGGCCGCGACCGCATCGAAGCTCCCCGCCGCCGCAACCGGCGCCTGGATGCTGTGCTGATAGTCGCGCAGCGCCGCAAGCCTGGATGTCACCATGTCGGGAGACTGCCTGATGTCCATGTGCAGCCGGGGGTCGGAAAAGTTGCCGTGCCCGTGCATTTGGGTCACGGCGACGTACGCATTCCAGTAGGAGATCGGCCCCTCGGCGGTATACGTCTCGTTCCTGACGCTGGCGAGTCCGTATGCCGGCGGCAGCACCAGCGGGGTGCTCTTCCCATCAATGTTGTAGCGCGGATCGTACTTGCCGGCCCCCCATGACTTGTAGACCGCCTTCTGGGCCGGCGTGACGGCGGGCGAGAGGGCGATGATCGCGCCGACGTCGAGATCCCGGTTGGGCCAGCCGTCCAGCCGCTTGCCGATCCCCGGCGCGAACGAGTTGTCCACCGTCGAATGGCAGAGCGCGCAAGTGATGCCGACGCGGACCAGCGTGTCCCGACCCCCCACCGTCTCCACCCTGCCCTCGACTCCGACAACGGCACCCAGCTTCAGGAGCGCGACGGTCGTGGCGGGACTCGTGAGATCGACCTTCCCGCTCTTGATCCCCGCGGCAACATCGGGCGGGACCGCCTCGGCGTCCACCTTGAGGCCGACCGACAGCGCCACCTTGGGACTGACCGACGCCTGGATGACTTCCTGCATGCGCGCGGTGTCGGTCCAGAACTGCTCGTCGCCAAAGGTCTCGTGGCGGAAGATGCGCTGGCCATCGGCCGTGGAATCCGGCGCCGGCGTAGCCGCCACCTGCGCCGCCTCCCTCGGCGGGGCGGGATCGGCGCAGGCGAGCAGTGTGCAGAGCAGAATGGCGGTGGGGAGTCGGTGCGCTGCGATCGGCATGGCAACCTCCACGATCGAGAAACCCGAAGCCTCCGCCCGCACCCTCGTGCGGGCGAAGCCGGGTACCGCAGATCATAAGGCCGAATGCGCAGTTACACCAGTATTTCATGTGGATTCTATGCATCACCCCTCGCCGACGATAGCCCGCACCGCTGCTCGGCAGCACCGTTCACTGCTACTTCGCCGCGCTACTCAGCCAGGAGATAGTAGACGTCCGTCCGGGGCGGCCCGCCGCCCGGGCTCCAGTGGCCGTACACTTCCCAGCGCGGCCCCGCCAGCGCCCGCCCGTTCGACCGGCACCAGGCGATCACCGCCGCGTGCGTCTCGCCGAGCCGGCCGTAGTCGCCCCGGTGCACCGCCGTAGTGGCCGGGCCCGTGGGCAGCTCGACGTATCGCACCGAGCCCGCCCCGGGGAACGGCCCCGCCACCCCGACGCCGAACTCCACCTCGAGCTGCCCGTCCCCGCCGTCGCGATAGAGGAAGATGTTCTGCCCATCCAGCGCCACCGCGCCTGCACGCCCCGCCGCGTAGACCTGATCGAGGTACGTTCCGAAGACGGCGGAGACACGCCCGGCCGGAAGGCGCGCGTGGACGGCGGCGATCCCCCGCGGGAGCGCCGTCTGCAGCGACACGACGGGATTCGGATCCGGCATGGTCGTCCTTTGCAATGAATCTCGCGCAAACTGGAAGTCTGCCGAACTCATCAGCGACGTGGCCCAGCAGGGGGCTAGTCGGCGCCCGAGAGCAGCACGAAGTCGTGCGACGCGAACGGCCGACTGATGGCGGGGGTGAACGTCCGGATGCCGGCGCGGAGCATGTAGCCGGTACCCGACGGATTGACGATCAGATTGCTGAATGTCGCGATCCCGTCCACGGCGTCCACGGTCGTGGTCCCGGTGAGTGATCCGCCGGCTGGGCTGCCGGCGGCCAGCGACATCGTGACCGGCCCGGAATACGACGCGATCGGATTCCCGGTTGCATCGAGCACGCTCACCGCAACGGCCGGCCCGATCGGAACGCCGGCGTCGAAGGTCGCCGGCTCGCCGGTGAAGGCCAGTCGCGCCGATTGCACCACGTCGAACCGGTTGCTGGTGACGAAGGCGAAACCGGACGTAATCGCCGTGAGCGTGTATCCCGACCCCGCCGCCGGCACCCGCAGATCCTCGAAGGTCGCGATGCCGTCCACCACGCGCGCCGTGTCGCGTCCCAACAGGAACGTGCGTGTCGGGTTATCGCGGAGCGAGATGATGACGTCGCCCGCGAAGCGCTTGTCGGTCACGCCGGCGGAATCCACCGCCGCGAGCCGGATCGGGGCGAGGAGCGCTCCACCCGCGATCGCGGAGGGCGGCCCGGCGACGAACACCAGCCGCGTCGCGACGCCGTGGCCGTCGGACACGATGGTGATGTCGTTGCTGCAGCCGGCGAGGCAGAGGATGGCGAGGGCGGAGGCGGCGCGCATGATCGGTCCCCGCAAGATACGGGTCGGCCGGCCGATGGCACCAGTCACCGGGCCAGCCGGCTGCTTCGTCCCATGCCGCAAAATCCGGCGGTGCCGACCACCCGCGGATGACGCCACTCCTTGCAGATCTCGCGCTAACTCTCGGCCCCGCACACCATTGGCCCGCGTCCTCCGCGGCGGCATACCGATTGCCTTTCCGGTTGCCTGAGTCCGGTTCCGTCTGCCATGCCGGCGACGGCCGTCATCATCACCCTCGGAGGAATCGCATCATGAACCGCAAGGGCTTTACCCTGATCGAGCTTCTGATCGTGGTCGTCATCATCGGCATTCTTGCCGCGATCGCGATTCCGAAGTTCGCCGCGACGAAGGACAAGGCCAAGCTGGCCTCGATCAAGACCGACCTCCGGAACCTGGAGACGGCGCAGGAAGCCTACTTCTCGGACAACAACACGTACGGGACGTTC
>JBBQFH010000038.1:0-22002 GCA_038321865.1 Gemmatimonadales bacterium | reverse complement strand
CGCCACCGAGATCGACGCCATCGACCAGGGCTACGCGATTCGCGGACACTCCTGTCCGGTCGCGGCCGCGGCGACCGGCCACCGCGAGGTCTGCGAAGCGGTCCAGGCGCTCCTGATCACCCTGCTCGGCGCCGACGTCGTCGAGCGATGTGAGCGCGACGGCTCGCCCCGCTGCCGATTCGAGGTGCGGCTGCCGGCGCCGTCCGGCGGCGACGTCGCCGCTACCGCTCGCTGACGCGGTAGCGCTTGAGCACCTCGCGCACGCGGTCCAGCGGGATCGCCTCGACGGTGGCGGTTTTCGAGCGAACGGTGGTCGCCATGAACAGCGAATTGTAGATCGCTTCCTCGGTGGCTTCGACCACCGCGCCGAACAACCATGACATCTCGTCGTTGCCCAGCTCCGCGCTGGTGAGTCGCTTCGCGCCGAAGGCGCGCCGCACTTCCGGCGCGGTGGAAAACGCGATTACGTAGTCGCCGGACCCGTTCGAGGCCGTCGAACCGGTCCGGCCGAGCCCCATCATGGCGCGCGCCGCCACACGCCGGAGATTCCGGTCCGACACCGGCGCGTCGGTCGCGACGACGATGATGATCGAGCCGTCGCCCCTGGGGGTCGTGATCCCCGGATGTGCCGGCCAGCCGAGCGCCCGGCCCACGGGGGCGCCCAGAACCTGCAGCACGCCGCCGAAGTTGGTCTGTACCAGCACGCCAACCGTGTAGCCGCCGCCGTCCGGGGTCTGCCGGCGTGACGACGTGCCGATCCCGCCCTTCCATCCGAACGCCACCGTGCCGGTGCCGGCGCCGACGCTCCCTTCCTCGACCGCTCCGCTGTCCGCGGCCGCGAGCGCGGCCCGTACCTCGACGGGACCGACCGGGCGGGACCGGATGGCATTCAGCAGGCCGTCGTTGGTTTCCGCGACGAGCGGATTCAGCGACTGCACGCGCGCCATTCCGGGCTGTTCGAGCATCCATCCGACCAGCGCGTCGGCGGCACGCCACACGCACAGGGTGCAGGTAAGGAGGATCGGGCTCTCGAGCTCCCCGAGCTCGTTGACCTGAGTCGAGCCGAGCAGTTTGCCGAAACCATTGCCGACGAAGACGGCCGCGGGCACGCGGTCGAGGTAGGCATTGCCGCCATGGGGAAGAATCGCGGTCACGCCGGTGCGCACCGAGTCGCCCTGCACCAGCGTGGCATGGCCGACGCGGACGCCGGGAACATCGGTGATCGCGTTGTGCGGCCCCGTCGGCAGCACGCCCGGGGCGACCCCGAGTTCGCGCGCGCGGACGCGACTCTGCGCCGCCAGCGGCAGCGGAGCCGTGAGCGCGCCCACCAGACAGCAGAAGAGCCAGCGGCGCATGAAAGGCCTTTCAGCTGGTGCGCAGCGGCTCGAGATCCCGGAAGAGCTCGAGTGCGCCGGGATTGGCCAGCGCGTCCGCGTTCCGGACCGGGCGCCCATGAATCACTTCGCGCACCGCGAGCTCCGTGATCTTGCCGCTGATCGTCCGGGGAATGTCGGCGACCGCCACGATCTTCTTGGGCATGTGATGGGGGCTGGTGTGCTCGCGGATCTGCCGCCGGATCCGTTCACACAGCGGCTCATCGAGCGACACCCCCTCGCGCAGCCTGACGAACAGCACGATACGTACGTCCTCCTGCCACTCCTGTCCCACGACGAGCGATTCGACGATCTCGGGAAGCTGCTCGACCTGCCGGTAGATTTCGGCGGTGCCGATCCGCACCCCACCGGGGTTCAGCGTCGCGTCACTGCGGCCGTGGATCACGAGTCCATCATGGCTGGTCAGTTCGGCCCAGTCGCCATGCGTCCAGACCCCGGGGAAGCGGTCGAAATAGGCGGCCCGGTACTTGGCACCGTCAGGGTCGTCCCAGAATGCGACCGGCATGCTGGGAAAGGGGCGGGTACAGACCAGCTCGCCCGCCTCGCCGCGAAGCGGCTGCCCGTCGGCACCGAACACGTCGACCGCCATCCCGAGACCCCGCGTCTGCAGCTCGCCGCGCCAGACCGGCGCCGTCGGATTGCCCAGCGCGAAGCACGAGATGATGTCGGTCCCGCCACTGATGCTGGCCAGATGCACATCGGCCTTCACGCGCGTGTAGACGTAGTCGTAGCTGTGGGCCGCGAGCGGGCTGCCGGTCGAGAGGACCGCCCGCAGCTCGCCGAGGGCGCGATCCCGGGCCGGCTCGATCGCGGCCTTCTCGGACAAGGCGAGGAATTTCGCGCTCGTCCCGAAAATGGTCACCCGCTCGCGATCGGCCATCTTCCAGAGACTGTCAGGGCGGGGGCTGAGTGGCGCCCCGTCGTACAGCACCACGGTCGCGCCGAGCATCAGGGCCGAGACCAGCCAGTTCCACATCATCCAGCCGCAGGTCGTGAAGTAGAAAATGCGGTCGTCCCGCCCGACGTCGGTATGCAGCGCCAGCTCCTTGTAGTGCTGAAGGAGAGTGCCGCCGGCGCCGTGCACCATGCACTTGGGCAGCCCGGTGGTGCCCGAGCTGTACATGACAAAGAGCGGATGGTCGAACGGCAGCCGGGCAAAGGTGAGGGGCTCCGCACGAGCCGGGTCGGCGAACTCGGCCCACATGATCGCGTCGGCGATCGCGGAGATGTCGGGCGCGGGCTGCACGTAGGGAATGATGACGACCTGCTCGATGCCGGCGATCTGACTCCGGACCTCGCGGACCCGTTCGAGGCAGTCGATTTCCCGGCCCGCATAGCGGTACCCATCCGCCGCGATGAGAACCCGCGGGCGGATCTGGCCAAACCGGTCGAGCACACCCTTCGCTCCGAAATCCGGCGAGCAGGACGACCAGATCGCGCCCAGGCTCGCGGTGGCGAGCATCGCGATCACGGCTTCCGGGAGATTGGGGATGAATCCGGCCACCCGGTCCCCGACGCCGACGCCGGCCCGACGCAGACCGGCGGCGGCGGCGGCCACCTGGGCACGCAAGCCGGCATGGCTCAGCTCGCTGAGCCGTCCGGATTCGTTGCAGAAGACGATGGCGGGTTGCTCGTCGGCATGGCGCAGAAGGTTTTCCGCGAAGTTGAGCCGTGCGCCGGGAAACCAACGGGGCCCAAGCGTCGGGTCAGGCGGGGCCATGCGGTCGAGACCGATCACGACCTCGTCCCAGGGGTCGCGGCCGGGACGCTGATCGGCGATGATGGCGGCGGCGCGCCACACCTCCGGCCAGAATTCCTCCGGGTGGTCCACCGACCAGCTCCAGAGCGCCGGGAAGTCGCCGATCCCGGGATGCCGTTCGCCGACGCTCCGCATGAAGCGGGTCAGATTCGCCCGGGCGACCCGTTCCGACCCCGGTGTCCAGGCCGGGCGGTCAGCCGGCACGGCCAGCGCCCGCTATCAGCTCGTCGGCGGGTTGAATTGAGCGTGCTGGGCGTCCAGCCAGGACAGATGATAGCCCGGGTCCTCGATCGCGATGGCCTGCTTCGCGACCTTGAGCGGACGGAAGCTGTCCATCATGACCGCCAGCTCGTCGGTGTGCTTGGCGCCGATACTGGCCTCCGCGCGTCCGGGATGCGGTCCGTGCGGAATGCCGTCCGGATGGTGCGTGATGCTGCCGAATTCGATTCCCTTGCGGCTCATGAACTCGCTCGAGGCGTAGTAGAGCACCTCGTCCGAATCCACATTGCTATGATTGTACGGCGCCGGGATCGCTTCAGGGTGGAAGTCGTAGGGCCGCGGGCAGAAGCTGCACACCACGAAGCCATCGCCCTGAAAGGTCTGATGCACCGGCGGCGGCTGATGCACCCGACCCACAATCGGCTCGAAATCCATGATATTGAAGGCCCACGGATAGAAATATCCATCCCAGCCGACGACGTCGAGCGGGTGGTGGTCAAGGGTGATCTCGTTGAGGCCATCGTACTGCTTCACGAGGATCGGGAAATCGCCCTTCTCGTCATGGGTGCGCAGCTCGGTCGGCCGGCGGATGTCGCGCTCACTGTAGGGCGCGCCCTCGATCAGCTGCCCGAATTCGTTCCGGTACCGCTTGGGCCAGCGCACATGTCCCCGGCTTTCCATCACCAGCAACTTGGTCGGCTCGGCGCCGGCATCGAAGCGATACCGGTGCAGGATGCCGCGGTGAATGACGAGATAGTCGCCTTCGCCGAACGGCAGGTCGCCGAATACCGTCTCGAGCGTGCCCTTGCCCTTCGCGACGTACACCAGCTCGTCGGCCTGGGCGTTCCGATAGAAATGCTCGTCGTTGACGTCGGGCTCGACATACAGCATCGCGATGTCCTGATTGAACAGGAGTGGCGTGCGGTCGAGCGTGGGACTGCCGCCCTTCCCGACTCGAGCAGTCAGAAAGTGCCGGTGGCGGAGGGTCTGGTCGGGATCCGCCTCGAGCTTGAGCTCGCGCACCCGACGTACCGACTTGACCGTCGTCGGCGGATAGACGTGGTAGAGGAGCGACGAGGTTCCGGTGAATCCCTCGTGCCCCAT
Organism: Gemmatimonadales bacterium; assembly: GCA_038321865.1. Taxonomy (GTDB): domain Bacteria; phylum Gemmatimonadota; class Gemmatimonadetes; order Gemmatimonadales; family GWC2-71-9; genus JAICUF01. The sequence continues at coordinate 17,526 of JBBQFH010000038.1, read as the reverse complement.
CAGCTCTTCGGCGTAGATCCCGCCTTCGGGTTTGCGAAACGCGATATGCCGCTTGCGCGGGATCCCGCCCATCGTATGGTAGATCGGCATCGCCGGACCTTTCCCTTACAGATTGCCTCGAAGGGCCTGTTCCCGCTCGATGGCTTCGAACAGCGCCTTGAAGTTGCCCTTGCCGAAGCTCCGGGCGCCTTTGCGCTGGATGATCTCGTAGAACAGCGTCGGCCGGTCCTGCACCGGCTTGCTGAAGATCTGCAGCAGATACCCTTCGTCGTCGCGATCGATGAGAATGCCGAGATCCTGCAGCGGAGCGAGGTCCTCGTCGATCTTCCCGACGCGGTCGAGCACCGTCTCGTAGTATGTCGCCGGCACCCGCAGGAACTCGATCCCCCGATCCCGCAACGACGTGACGGTCTCGATGATGTTGTTGGTGGCGATGGCGAGATGCTGCACGCCGGGGCCCCGATAGAACTCGAGGTATTCGTCGATCTGTGATTTCTTCTTGCCCTGGGCCGGCTCATTGATGGGAAACTTGATGCGGTCGTTGCCGCTGGCGACCACCTTCGACATCAGCGAGGAATACTCGGTGGAGATGTCCTTGTCGTCGAACGAGATCAGGTTGCGGAAGCCCATCACGTCCTCGTAGAACTTCACCCAGACGTTCATCTTGCCGAGCTCGACGTTGCCCACGCAGTGGTCGACGTATTGCAGCCCGACCGGCGCGGGAGCGTACCGCGAGGTCACGGGCTGGAAGCCGGGCATGAACGGGCCGGTGTAATCGCTGCGCTGGACCAGCGAATGGATCGTGTCGCCGTAGGTCTGAATGGCCGCGATGATGATCTCGCCATGCTCGTCGCGCAGCACCTCGGGCTGGCGCACCGCCGTCGCGCCCCGCTCGATGGCCACCGCGAAGGCCTCACGCGCGTTGTCCAACCAGAGCGCGATGTCTCGCACGCCGTCGCCGTGGCGATACACGTGATCGGCGATGGGATTGTCCGGCCCGATGGCCGAAGTCAGAATCAGGCGAACCTTGTTCTGGACCAGCAGGTAGCTCGCCCGATCGCGGACGCCCGTTTCCGGACCCCGGTACGCCAGGAGCTCGAACCCGAAAGCGCTGCGATAATACTGCGCCGCCTGCTTCGCGTTCCCGACGTAGAACTCTATGTAGTCAGTACCGTTGATCGGAAAGGTGTCGGTCTGCGTCTCGGTCGAGGGCAGGGTGCTCGTCGTCATGCGGCCTCCTGAGCCCCGGAGGGGCTTCGATCAGGGTGGAGGGGGCGCCGCGTGCCGCCCCGGCTCGGCCTGAAAAATAGCCGTGGCCCGGCCTGGCCACCACACCTCAGCCAGGGGTCAGGCCCGCATCGAGGAGCACCCGGACTGCTCTCATCAGGCCATGCGGCGTGAAGGGCTTCTGCAGGAATGGATCACCCGGCCCGACCAGGCCCTTCTGCCGCGCATCGTCGAACTGGGACGCAGAGATATACAGCACCGGAACGTGCGGATGGGTCCGGCGAAGCTCTTCACGGAGATCGGTCCCGCCCATCCCGGGCATGACGATGTCGGTTACGACCGCGTCGAACTCGAGTGATCCGGGCCGGACCAGCTCCAGCGCCTCGCGCCCGTTGCGCGCATCCACGACCCGGTAGCCGGCCTCGCGAAGCGCCCGAAGCGTGAGCATGCGGACCGACTCGTCATCCTCGACCAGCAGGATCGTCTCTCTCCCCCCTTCGACGGCTTCCGTCTCAGCCGATTCCACGGCGTCATCCGGGGCCACGTCGACCTGGGGGAGGCACACGGTGAACGTCGTTCCCCGGCCGATCTCGCTGTCGACCCAGATGAAGCCGTCGCTCTGCTTGACGATCCCGTAGACGGTGGCGAGCCCGAGGCCGGTGCCCTGCCCCACAGGCTTGGTCGTAAAGAACGGCTCGAACAGGCAAGCCTGGGTCTCGGCGCTCATCCCCGAGCCGTCGTCGGCGACGCTGAGCAGGGCATACCGGCCTGGCGCCACGGGCACGCCGACCCTGGACGTCGCGTAGTCGGCATCGAGCTCACGAAACTCGGCCCCAAGGGTGAGCGTCCCACCGCGGGGCATCGCATCCCGGGCATTGAAGGCGAGATTGATGATGACCTGTTCGAGCTGTGCCCGGTCAGCTCGTACGCGGCCGTGGCCCACCAGCCGGGTCTCCAGCGCAACGCTCGCCGGCAGCAGCGGGCGGAGCACGCCAGCCATTTCCGTCACCACCCCGTCCAGGTCGAGCACAGCGGAGTTCAGCAACTGCTGGCGACCATAGGCCAACAGCTGCTGGGTGATGCCGGCGGCCCGGATCGCCGCCTTCCGCACCTCCTCGACATCGGGGCGGTCGGAAGGGCTGACGGTGTCGCGGAGGAAATCGGTGAAGCCGAGGATGATCGTCATCATGTTGTTGATCTCGTGGGCCACGCCCCCCGCCAGCCTGCCGACGGCTTCCATTCGCTGGGCGCGGTAGAGGCGCTCTTCGGTGCGGCGCACGTCGCTGAGATCCTGCACGTTGGCGATCCGATACCCAGGGCTCCCCTCGTCCTCCGCCATCGTGGTGACGCTCACGAGTACGGGCAAGCCCGTGCCGTCCGTCCGGAGGTGGGTGGTTTGATAATTCACGGCACCCTGGCCGGCGGCGAGCCGGCTGGAGACCGACGCTCGTTCATCCGGCACAGCGAGGTCGACGAAGCTCCGGCCGACGAGAGCAGCCGCGGAGCCGGTGCCGTGCATGCGCGCCAAGGCGGGATTTGCGGCGTCGATCGAACCATCTGCCCGCAGTACCGCTACGCCCCACTCGGCATACTCGAAGACATGGCCCCACTGCCGCAGCGTTCGCTCCTCACGGACCCGGCGCAGCGACTCCTCGTCGGCCGCGCGCCGGAGGCGGCCGTTCTCGATCGCGAGCGATGCCCGCTGTGCCAGCAGGCTGCCCGCCGCCAGCTCAGCCGCCGCGAGCGGCGGCTGATCGGCCAGCCGGGCGAGCGCGTAGGCGCCGTGGATCCGATCATTCGAATACATCGGAAACACCAGGACGGAACCGATGCCCAGCTCATCGCGGAGCCCGCTCAGGCCGGTATTCGGACCCCCGATGCGCCGCAGCGTCTCGTCATCGAGTCGCGGTAGCCACTGCGGCCGGCGCGCGCGCGTCTGCAGCGCGACGTCCCTGGCCACCCGCAGCAATTCGGACTGATGCTGTTCCAGCGCCGTGCACGCGGCGCGCTCCAGTGCGGGATCCCGATGCGCGAGATCGATTCGCGGACCCGCGCGCTCCGGTTCGTCGAGGTACAGGATCGCCAGATCGGCGAGCTGCGGAACCGGCCCGCGCACCGCCGCCAGGATCGCGGCCCCATAATCGAACTGAGCCAGCAGGTCGCGACCGGCGTCAGCAACAAAGCGGAGGAGCTGATTCGGTAGGGCACGCGCGCCCTCATCCGGGCTCGATGCGGAATTCGATTGCATACCTGAAAAATGTAGCGCGGTGCACCGGCCGCAACAGGGTACACGCGTGGCCGTGTGCAAGTCTCCGGACGCGCCGCATCTCCTGCCCGTCTCCAAAACGGGAGGGACCATGTTCCGCAGCGCCCTGCGCCCGGCGGCCATCCTGGCTGCCGTGGCCACAACCGCACCGCTTCAGGCCCAGGGATGGATCGAAATGGAACGCCCGCCGAACCGGATCGCGCCGATCGGCGGCATCACCCGGGTCGGTTCGCGTGTGTCCGTCTCGGTGGAGGGCCGCGTCGCTCGAGTGGAAGTCGAAGAGCGGTTCCGCAACAACGGCGCTGCACTTGCCGAGGGCAGCTATCTCTACCCGCTCCCCGGCGAAGCCGTGTTCCAGAATTTCTCGCTCTGGGCCGGAGCACAGGAACTCAAGGGCGAGGTCATGACCGCGGAGCAGGCGCGCGGCATCTACGACGAGATCGTGCGCCGGCGTCGCGACCCGGCGCTCCTGACACTCGCGGGGCACGGGCTCGTCCGCGCGCAAGTCTTCCCCATCGCTCCGGGCGAGGTGCGCAAAGTCGTGCTTCGCTACACCCACCTGCTGGATCGCGCCGGGAACGCGCTCCGGCTCCGCTATGCCAGTGGCGACCGCGGGCCGGCAGAGGAGTCGCCGACCTTTCGCATCGGTGTCGCCGATGCCGCTCGGTTCGGATCGCCATTCTCGCCAACCCATCCGGTGACGTCGCGCCGCTCGGCGGGCCGCCTGGACGTGCAGGTCGATGCATCGGCTGGCGGCGACGTGGAGGTGTTCCTTCCCCTCAACGGGGAAACGGTGGGTACCAGCGTCGTCGCGCACGCCTCCGCCGCAGAGGGGGGACACTACATGCTGCTCCTCTCGCCGCCGCCTATCGCTCCCGCGGCCGCGGTGCCGCGCGATGTGACGCTGGTGGTCGATATCTCCGGGTCCATGTCCGGCACCAAGCTGGAGCAGGCGAAGGCGGGGCTGACGCAGGCCCTCGGTACCCTGGCGCCGGCGGACCGCTTCCGGGTGATCGCCTTCTCCTCCGCGGTGCGCAGCTTCCGGGAGAGCTTCGTCGCCGCGGCTCCCGACAACGTCACCGCCGCGCGCACGTTCGTGGAGGCACTGCAGGCCGATGGGGGAACCAACATTCAGGGCGCGCTCGACGCGGCGCTGGACACGCCGGCGGCCGAAGGCCGGCTCGGCATGGTAGTCTTCATGACCGACGGCCTCCCCTCTGTGGGCGAGCAGGCGCCCGACCATCTGGCCGACGAGGCAGCACGCCGGAGCCGCGGCACCCGGATCTTCACCGTCGGCGTGGGCCACGACGTCAACACGTATTTGCTCGACCGCCTTGCCGCCGAGGGACACGGCAGCGCCGAGTACGTATCGCCCAACGCGAGCGTCGAGACGGCGGTCGGCGGCCTGCTCGGAAAGATGCGGTATCCGGCGCTGATCAACCTGCGGGTGGTGAGCGCGCCCGTGCGGCTCGAGGACTCGTCGCCTGGCACCCTGCCGGACCTCTTCTATGGCGAGGAGCTGGTGGTGCTCGGCCGCTATCAGGGCGAGGGGGAAGGTGCGCTCGTGATCGAGGGTGAGCGGAACGGACACCGGGAGCGTTTCACCGCCGAGGCGCGCTTCCCGCGGAACGAGCCGTCCAACGAGTTCGTGCCCCGCCTCTGGGCCTCCCGGCGGATCGGAGATCTAACGCGGCAGATCCGTCTCGAGGGTGCGTCAGGTGCGCTGGTGGACCAGGTTCGCGACCTGGGACTGCGCTATGGCATCCTGACCGAATATTCTTCATACCTGGTGCAGGAGCCCGTGCCGGTCGCCGTGCAGGGTGTGCGCCGGGAGTTCATCGGCCCGGCATCCGCCCCAGCCGCGCAGAGCGGGCGCGTCGCGTTCGAGGCGGCGAGCCGCAGCGCGCAGCTGAGCCGGGCAACGAATATCGCGGCGGCGGACAAGGCCGCGGCGCCGTCCGGCAGCGGTGATGCGCAACCGGATGTACGGCAGGCCGGTGGCCGGGTGTTCGCACGCCGTGACGGCGTCTGGACGGACCAGTCGCTTCGCGACATGATGAAGCTGACGACGGTCGCACCGTTCAGCCCGGCGTATTTTGCACTGATGCGGGCGCTGCCCGAGCTGAGGCCCTGTGCCGGTATCGGCGAGCAGGTTGTGGTGGCGGGGCGCAGGATGAGCGTCAAGTTTGCGGCCGGTGGGGCCACGGTGTGGCGGGCCGGCGAACTGGAAAGCCTGATCGCGAATTTCAGGGGTACATGAACGATCTCGGTGAACTGTTTCAGCTGTATCATGCGTCGCTCGTCCGAATGCTGTACCGCCGGACGGGTGATCATGACCGTGCGGAGGATCTGGCACAGGAGACGTTCGCCCGTGCCGTCGCCGCGCCGCCGAACAACCCGCGACCATGGCTGTTCGCGGTAGCGCTGAACCTCGTTCGCGAGGACGGCCGCCGCTCGGTGCGCCAGGGCCGGCGCCTTCAGCTGCTCCGGGCCGAATCGCCTGCGGCGGCGCCTGCGCCGGATGCCGAATTCGAGCGTGACGCCGAGCGCGCCGCGGTCCGCGCCGCACTTGCGACACTCACCGAGCGCGACCGTGAAGCGCTGCTGCTCAAGGCCGAGGGGTTCAACTACGACGAGATCGCCGCCACCCTCGGGCTGGCCAAGGGCGCCATCGGGACGACGCTTGCGCGCGCCCGGCGCCGGCTGGTCGAGGCCTACCGCGCCGGCGAGAGGAGCACCAATGCCGCATCCTGACGAAGGCACCATTCACGCCCTGCTCGACGGCGAGCTCGATGCCGCCGAGGCTGAGCGCGTGCGGGGGCATGTCGGCGAGTGCGCGGAGTGTCTCCGCCGGTACGAGGAGGCGCAGCGTTTCGTGGCGGAATCCGATCGCGCCGTCGCATCGCTCGATGACGTGCGGCACTGGCCCCTCGAGGAAGAGGATCTTCGCGCTGAGGTCGAAGCTCCGCCGGCCGCAGGCATCACGCCTGGCGCACCGGTCGTCCTCATGCCCAGCGCCTCCCAGCAGCCGCGGTGGGAACGGACGCGGTCACGGAGTTACTTCTGGGCGGCCGGTATTGCCGTATTGGCGGGCGCTGGCTATCTGGTCGTCCGGGCCCGCACCGACGAGCAAGACGACGCTTCGCGAACAACGATCGCCACCCTCCCCACGGCCGCAACGGCGGCGAGCGACTCGGCCACCCGCGCCTCCAGCATGGCTCCTCCGCTTGCGGCAGCCCCAGCCGCCGCGGTGGACACGCCGGCCTCAAGGCCAGTGCTGCTGGCGAGCGAGCGGATGCGCGCTGACCAGCCCGCGCCCGAGGCCCGCCAGGCTGCCGACCGGGAGACAGCTCCCTCGAACACCGTTGCCGCGAAGGCGGCGGCGGGACAGGTGGCGTCGCTGCAGCGCGCCGCAGAGCCCGCGCGAGCCGAGGCCGCCGCTCAGCCGGCGGTGAACGACGCGAGCAGTCCCGCGCCGGCGGCGCCGCCACCCGCACCTGAGCCGACCATTGATACCCGCGCCCAGCTGGCGAGCCGGATCGGCCTCGACGAAGTCAGGCGGGAGCTCGGCAGCGCGCTGCATGGAATCGACGGGCTCCGGCCCAAGGCGGTCGGACTCCTGCCCGGCCGACTCGTGCCTGGCGCGGACCCGGCCCGAAACGTCGTCCGGGCGGTCTACCAGGACCGAGACGGTCAGCTATTCTACCTCGACCAGCAACGGGTCGCCGGCGGAGCGGCGGCGGCGCGCGGCGGCATCGTCGTGGGTGACGTACAACTCTTTCTGCACGGCCAGCTCGCCGCCGATTCGGTACGCGCGCTGACGGACCGGGTCCGCTGACCTGACCGCTTGGTGACGTTCCGCACCGCGGGCGATCGCCGGGACCCGCATGTTCCATCGGGTTCGGCAGGTCGCGAGGCTTTCCATTCAACCGAGGCGCTCATGGCCACCACGCGCAAGGCTGCAAAGAAGAAAACCGTCGGCAAGAAGGCCGCCGCCAGGAAGCCCTCCCGAAAGAAGGCGACGGGACGGGCGGCGCCGCGCAAGGCGCCCGCAAAAAAGCGCGCCGCGGCGAAGCCAGGCGGCAAGGTGAAAAAGTCCGGGGGGCTCAAACGCAAGGTGGCCGGCACGGTCAAGGCGGCGCGGAAGGGGTTGTCGGAACTGGGCGAAGCGAGTGGTCACATGTTCGAACGTGCCCGCGGACTCGTCGCCGACGCAGCGGAAACCGTCAAGGACACGGTGGCCTCCAGGCTCTAGTCACGACAATGGGGCACGCGCCGATCGGCGCGTGCCCCATCACCATAGCCGGAATCGTTACTTCGGCTTGTTCACGTCCACCGTGGGGACGGTTACTTCCTTCTTCTCGGTCGTGACCTTGGGCACGGTGATCGTGTCCTTCGTAGTCCCGACGTCCACGGTCGGCGTGTGGATGGTGTCGGTCGTGGTGCCGACGACCGGCTTCTGCACCTCATACTCCCCTTCGCCCGTCTTCTTGCAGGCACTCGTCGCCACCAGCGCCGCGAGGGCCATCACTGCGGTCAGCTTGCGCACAGCCAGCCTCCATGAATGAGGAATGTCAGACAACACGGCGCCCGTTCCCGTGAACGAGCGTGACGAACACGATCGCCGCCGACATCAGCAGCAGGCAGCCGCAAGCACGACGACCGGCCAGGACGGGTCTAATCTCGCACCATCGGCGCGGTTTTGCCTGTGTCACCCGTCACCCCGACGGAGCGGCCCGGGTCCGGCCGGGCCCCCTGCCCGTTCCAAGCGCGGCGCCCCAGACGCAGAGGAGCGGCAGCAGCGAAGCCCAGCCGGTGAGCCCCAGCCGTTCGCCCAGGTTGTAAGCGCTCAGTGGGTACCGGTTGAGCTGCGCCCAGCGGGCGTCCACCTGAGTGGCCGGCGTCAGGAACGCGACCGGATTGATCGACATGGCGCCCTCCGCCGCGAGCCGAGGGTAGACACTTACGATCGGATCGGAGACGAACTCGCTCACGAACGGGGTCGTTGCCGTGCCGACAAGGTTGACCAGAATGGAGACCGCGCTCGCTCCGGCGAGGATCTGGCTCCAGGGCCTGCCGCGCGGCCAAAACGCGAGGCCAAGTCCGACCAGCGGGATGGCAGGGATCAAGTGGCGGGGACCGAACGCGGGACCCCCTTGCCAGTAGGCGTAGCCGGCGATCAACAGCCAGAGGGCAGCCGCGCCGGCGACGAGCGGGAGCGCGAGGCGGCGGCGCAGCCGGCGCGGCCAGAACCAGAAGCCAAGCGACGCGACGACGAGCACGGGGGCGTAGACATACAAGCCGCGATAGGTGCCGAAGAGCAGCTGCAGCGCCGGGACGCGCGCCGGCCCCACGATTCCGAAGAAGCCGCGGGACATGCCGCTGCCGAACTGGGTGCCGGCCAGCCTGCCGTACCCGATCGCGAAGGGCGAGCCAAAGGAGGCCGCCTGATGCAGCATCAGGAGTGCGACCGCGACGAGTCCGCCGGGGATGGCGGGCAGCAGCCGAGCCGGGCGTCGGGCGACGAGCAACACCCCGCTCGCGATCGCGAGCGCCGGCACCACCGCGGGATATTCGGTCAGCACCGCCAGCCCGAGCGCGACGCCGGCTGCCGCTGCATGGGCCGTGATGCCCGCCTCGCCCGGGCGCGCGCGCGCGGCGCGTACACCGGCATACAGGCCAATGACCAGCCACGCGGCCGCCAGCGCATGCCCGAACAGCATGGTGGAATAGACGAAGAGCGGCGTCCCCAGGAAGACCGACGCGGTGATCAGCCAGCACGATTCGACCGAGCGCGTCCGCGCGAGCTGTGACAGGAGCCGGCGAAACGCCACCGCGGCCGCGGCCGACAGCAGGCCCACGCTCGCCACGGTCGACAGGTGGAGCAGGAAGTCGGCGAGGGCCGGATGGCGGCGTATCGATTCCAGACCGGCAAAGGCGCTGGCGATCAGCGGAACCGACAAGGCCGCATACGCTGAGCCCGGAGCCTTCTCCGAGAAGGTGAGGCCGTGCGCCGTCACCTTGTCGATCGTGTTATCGGAGAGCGCGCTGATATCGTACCGGTGGCCGAGCGCGATGGAGAGCGCGAGGTCGAACCGCGCATTCGAGTTGGCGAAACCGCCCTGGTAGAAATAGCCGAAGGTGAGCAGGAGCAGGAGGAACCAGCGGCGATCACTTCGCATTCGGATCGCTTCGGCGCTCCCGAGCGCCGTAGCCGCCGTAGCCGCCGTAATTGTCCGAACGGTGCGGATGGGCCGGCAGGGTGTCCGATCCCGGTGTCGCTACGCGCGTCCGTCGGGCCGCTGCCGCCGCCGGGCCAGCGGGCCTTGGGGGCGCTGCGCTGCTGTCCGCGGGCATCGGCACGGAATCTCCCGGAGGCACTGGAGCCACGGGTAGTGGCGCCACCTCGTCGCGCCGTGGCGTGTCATATGTGGCGAACGCCGGCCGCGTACGTACGCTCACCGCCCACACGGCGGCAACAACCGCGGCGATGACCAGCGCCACGATGATCCAGGACACCCGCTTCCGACTCATGCACCGCCTTCAGGCCGCCGGCCGACCGGCCAGCCGCTCCCGGAGAATTGCGACCGCCGCGGCGCGCTCCTGCCCGACGATGGGGCGGCGCGGCGGGCGGACTCGCTCCGACCCCATACCGACTTCTGCCTGTGCGAGCTTGATGAGCTGGACGAACTTGGGGACGGTGTCGAACCGCAGCAAGGGCAGAAACCATGCGTAGAGCCGGCACGCCGCCGCGGTGTTCCCGGCACGCGCCAGGTCGAAGAGCCGCACCGATTCCTCGGGCAGTGCATTGACCAGGCCGGCGACCCAGCCGTCCGCCCCCATCGCCACGGACTCGACGATCATGTCGTCAAGACCGGCGAAGAGCGCCAGGCGATCGCCGAGCGCTGCGCGGAGGGCGGTCACGCGCCGCGCGTCGCCGCTCGACTCCTTGACAGCGTGCACGTTGGGATGCCGGTCGGCGAGGGCGGCGACATCGTCGGCCGAGAGATCGGTGCCATACGCGATCGGGTTGTTGTAGAGCATGCAGGAGAGCGGAGTCGCCCCGAGCACGGCGGAGAAATGCGCCTGGGTTTCCAGCCAGTCCCCCCGGTACACGTATGGCGGCAGCACCATCAGGCCACCGCACCCCGCGGACGCGGCGGCGGCGGCCAGCGCGACGCACTCCTCGGTGGACAGGCCGCTCACGCCGGCCACCACCGGCGCGCGATCGCCGCAGACGTCGCGGCAAACCTCCAGCACCCGCACCTTCTCGGCTGCCCGAAGCGTCGCACCCTCGCCGAGCGAGCCCAGCGCCACGATGCCGCGGGCACCGGCCGCGAGGAGCCATGCGACGTGCTTCTCCAGGAACGGCTCGTCGAGCTCGCCATCCTCCCGGAACGGCGTGGTAATCGCGGGGAAGACGCCGGCCCAGCTCTGCTTCTCCATCAGGACTCTCCTTGAGGGACCGAGGCCGCACCGGCCGCGATGAGCGTGTCGACTGACGCGGGGAACGCCGGGACCTGGACGCGATCGGCCCCGCCGCCGAACAGGTACCGGATGGCCGGCCCGCAGAGACGTCCCTGACAGGGGCCCATTCCGGCACGGGTTTCGAGCTTCTGCTGGCGAATCGTCCGGCCCGCCCGGAGCTCGGCGTAGCGGACGTCCTCACAGCGGCAGACGATCGTTTCCGGTTCGGGTAGCGAGCGGAGCTCGTCGCGGAGCGCGAACGCCCGTGCCAGCCGATCAGCGAACGCGCCGTCCTGCGGCCCGCCGGACGCGACCCGCTCTCCGGCGGCGGAACGGCCGGCGCGCGTGCCCTGCCGGATTGCCGATTCGGCACCGGCGATGCCCGTCGGCTCGCCGGCACAGTAGACGCCGGCCACAGTGGTCTCCTGCCCGGCGCCGACGAGCACGCCGCTATCTCCGATCATGCATCCGGCGATCTTCGGGAGTTCGGTCGACGGCACCAGGCCGTAGCCGACGCCGAGCAGGTCACAACGCTCGATCCGGCTTCGGACGCCGTCGGTGAGCGACACCGCCAGCGCACCGCCCTCAACCTCGACGCGCGCGACCCAGGTGCCGCACCGATAGGGCGAACCGAGGAACGCGCCCCGGTAGGCGGCGGCCTGCAGCAGCCGGGCGGGAGTGCTCCACAGCCCGGCCGCGAAACGGGCCACGCGCCTGACCGGGGCCTGCTCCGCGACCATCACGACGCGGGCGCCGGCGCGGGTGAGCGCGGCGGCCACCGGAAGCAGCAGCGGACCCGACCCCGCAAGCACGACCCGGCGACCAGCCATGGACGCCCCGGACTTGAGCAGCGCCTGGATCCCGCCGACCCCGAGCACGCCCGGAGTGGTCCAGCCCGGAAAGGGCAGGAATCGCTCGTACGCTCCGGAGGCGATCACCACCGCCGCCGCCTCGATCACGAACGCACCGCCGTCGCCCTCGGCGGTCAGTTGCAAGCCCGGCGCGCAATCGACGATCGTGGCCCCGGCAATGAAGGTAGCCGGCGATGCATCGAGTCGCGCCAGCCATGTCCGCGCGGTGCGCCCCAGCTCGCCTCGCGCGCGGTGCCGCCAGATCTGCCCGCCGGCGCGCGGCGCGGCGTCGATCACCACTACGCTGCTCCCGCACTCCGCGGCCGACACCGCCGCCGCGATCCCGGCCGGCCCCGCTCCCACGACGGCGACGTGAGCCTTGAGCACCTGAGCGGCGCGTTCAGGCATCCAGCCGGACGTCCATGCCGTCCGCGACGACCACGACGCAGGCGCGTCGATGGGGCACGCCGTCGATCGTGACCCGGCATTCGAAACAGATCCCCATACCGCAAAGCGGGCCGCGGGGCTCGTCACTCGCGGAGCGGCGGAGTACGGTGCGTCCAGCGTCGTGCAATGCCACGGCCAGTGTGACGCCGGCGGTGACTCGGAGCTCCGCATCGTTCACCCGGATGGTCACCGCAGGTGCCGGGCTCATCCGACTGCGGCTGATACGCGGGCCGGGTCGTACGGTGCCGGATCGATCGACGGCCGTCGGCCGAGCATCAGATCGGCCAGCAGGCGTGCCGTTCCGAGTGCGGTGGTGATGCCGAGCCCTTCGTGCCCGGCGGCGATCCAGAGCCCCGGCAGCTCCGGCCACTGCCCAACCAGCGGCAGTTTGTCCGGGGTCGTCGGCCGGAAGCCGATCCAGCTGCGCAGCACGGAGAGACCGGCGAGCCGCGGCATGAAGCCGGTCGCGCGCGCGAGCATTCGGGCGAGGACGGCGCGGTTGATCGCCGGATCCCAGCCGACCAGCTCGCGCGACGACCCTATCAGCAGCTGGCCGGTCCCACGCGGCTGAATGTTGAACGCGACCGACGCGTCGTCCATCCGGTGTGCGCTCGCGAGATAGCCGAGCTCGACGACCTGATGGCGACAGAAGCCGGGATACCGGTCGGTGATCGCGAGGTGGCCGCGCCTCGGCACGATCGGGAGGCCGGGCGTGAGCGCCGGTGCCTGGGCGCCGGCGGCGTTCACGACAATGTTCGCCTGCAGGCACCCCCCGGACGTCGTCACGCCGCTGCCATCGACCGATTCGACCGTAACCTGCTCCTGCAGCGTCGCCCCGTTCGCCACCGCGTCGTCCGCGAGCCAGCGCGCCAGCGCTGGAGGGTAGACGACCGAATCACCCGGGACGCAAAGTCCTCCCGCCAGTCCGGGCCGCAGCTCCGGCTCCAGCCGACGAAGCGCTGTCGCGTCCAGCAGCTCCGATTCCAGTCCGCGCGCGGCGTACAGCGACTGTTTTGCCCGCGCACCCTCGAGCTGCACCTCGTCTTCGGCCACCCAGACCGTTCCGCAGCGGTCGCGCTCGACCCCGCGCGGCAGCGCGGGCGACAGCTCGTCGAGCAGCGAACGGGAGTACGCGGTCAGCGCGAGCTGCGCTTCCGAATCGTCCATGAGGACGACGTGTCCCATGCCGGCGCTCGTCGCGCCGCCGCCCACAAAACCGGCATCCACCAGTGTGACGGCTAGGCCCGCGTGCGCGAGCTCACGCGCGCACGCCGCGCCGACGATCCCGGCCCCGACGACGATGGCGTCCGGCCGGCCGGCCATCAGCTCTGGGCCAGGCCGCTTCGGAACGGATCGTCCCGGTCGAAGCGCAGCGTCGTCTCGCCGGTGACGTAGGCTCGCCCCTGGATGTGCGGCACCAGCTGGCCGGCTTCCTCCTCCAGCCAGCCGGTGAACAGGCTGCCGGTCACGCTCTCCTGGCGCCAGCGCTGCCCGACCGCGAGGGCGCCCGCGGCGTGGAGCGCGGCCATGCTGGCCGATGTGCCCGTGCCGCAGGGCGACCGGTCGAAGGCACCGCCCGGACAGAGCACGAAGTTCCGGGCGTCCGCATCGCTCCGGTGCGGCGGGCCCGACAGCTCGACATGGTCGATCTCCGCCCCGCCTTCCCCTGTGATGCCCTGCTCCCGGAGCGAGGCCATGATCGTCCGGGTCAGACCGAGCAGCTCGAACTCGTGGGCGAGATCGAGGGGCTGTCCGTCGATATGCGCGATGAAAAACCAGTTGCCGCCGTAGGCCACGTCCCCCGCCAGCGCGCCGAGGCCGGGCACCTCGACCGTCACGCCCCTGGCGAAGCAGCGCGCCGGCACGTTGCGTATGGTGACCGTGCCGTCGGACGCCAGCGTGGCGGCAACGGTTCCGACCGGCGTGTCGATCCGGACCTGGCCGGGAGCCAGGCGTCCGAGGTGCTCGAGTGTGCGGGCCACACCGATGAGTCCGTGGCCGCACATGCCCAGGTAGCCCACGTTGTTGAAGAACACGACGCCCGCCACCGAATCGTGCCGCACCGGTGCCGTGAGCAGCGCTCCGACCATCGCCGCATGCCCGCGCGGCTCGCATACGACTGCGCTCCGCAGGTGATCGAATTGTTTCCGCAGGGAGTCCCGCCGGTCCGCCATCGTCGCCCCGTCGGGCTCGGGCCATCCGCCGACCACGACCCGCGTCGGCTCTCCCTCGGTGTGGGAGTCCACTACGCGGATCGCATCGGGAAAAACGTTCACCCGCTGACCTGGACGGTCTTGAGCTCGGTATAGAACTCTCGCGCGGCCGACCCCTGCTCCCTGCTGCCAGAGCTGGACGCCTTGACCCCCCCGAAGGGGGCGTGGGGGTCCACACCGGTCGTGTCGCCGTTGACACGCACCAGGCCGGCCTCGATGCGCCGGATGTACGAGAGCGCGGCACCCAGGTCCCGGGTGAAGAGTGATGCGCTCAGCCCATAGCGCGTGTGGTTGGCCAGGGTGATCGCCTGCTCGAGATCGTCCACCGCAAATGCGGTGAGCACCGGTCCGAAAAGCTCATCCTGCGCCAGCGGGGAATCGGCACCGACGCCGCGGACCACGGTGGGAGACAGAAAGAAGCCGGACGCGAAGCGTGCATCGTCCGGCTCGCCGCCGCCGATCACGCAGTCACCGCCTCCATCGCGCAGTGCGGTGCGCACGCGCTCGCGGGCGGCGGCGCTGATCATCGGCCCGATGGCCGACGCCGGGTCGGTCACGGGGCCGAGCGGCAGCGCCTCGATCTCCGCCCGGAGCAGGCCGAGGAATGTGTCCTCGACCTCCCGCGCGACGATCACCCTGCTCGTCGCCGTGCACTTCTGCCCGGCATAGCGCATCGCCCCGGCCGCCGTGAGCCTGGCGGCCAGTCCCAGATCCGCATCCGCCAGCACGATCGCGACGTTCTTGCCCCCCATCTCAGTCTGGTACCGGATGTTCCGCTCGGCACACACCGCCGCCACGCGGGCGCCGACCCCGGTCGAGCCGGTGAAGCTCACGGCGCGGACGTCCGGTGAGCGGATCAATGCGTCGCCCACCGTCGCGCCACTGCCGTGGACGACGTTGAATACGCCGGCCGGCAGGCCCGCCGCGTCGCCGATCTGGGCCACCAGGAGTGCCACATGCGACGCCTGCTCGGCCGGCTTGAGCACGACAGTGTTGCCGAAGGCGAGCGCGGGCGCCGCCTTCCAGAGCGGAATCGCCACCGGGAAATTCCAGGGCGTAATCAGGCCCACGACCCCGAGCGGCTCACGCAGGGTGAACTGCAGCGCCCCGGCCGCCTGGGCGGGCACGACCTCGCCGTTCGAGCGCACGGCTTCGCCGGCGTAGTAGCGGAGAATCGCGGTGCACCGCGCGACTTCGCCGCGCGCCTCACCCAGCGGCTTGCCGACCTCGCGGACGATCGCCTGCGCGAGCTCCTCGGCGCGGGCGGCGATCGCGTCGCCCCATCGGTGCAGGTGATCGCCGCGGGCGGGGCCGGAGAGCGCCCGCCAGCCTGGCAGTGCGTGCGCAGCAGCGCCCACCGCGGCCGCCGCATCGTCGGCGTTGCCGCCCGGGATGCGCGCCACGATGTCGGATGCATCGGAAGGGTTCAGGTCGTCGATCGGGTCGCCCGCAGTGGTCCGGAGCGCGCCGCCGATGAAGCTCTGCAGGAGGGTCGTCACGCTGGTGCGGAGCTCACGGAACCGGCCGGTCGATGGCGGGGCTCTGCGCCGAGAAGAATCGGGGGCCCTGCTCGGTGATGTACATGCAGTCCTCCAGCCGAATGCCGAATTCGCCGTAGATCGCGATCGTCGGCTCGTTGCTGAAGCACATGCCGGGCTCCAGCCGGGTGGTATTGCCGCGGACGAGGTAGGTCCACTCGTGTCCGTCGAGCCCGATGCCGTGACCGGTGCGGTGCGGAAGGCCGGGAACCCGGTAGCCGGGGCCGAAGCCGGCATCGGTGATCACCTTGCGAGCCGCCGCATCCACTGATTCGCAGGTGGCCCCGACCTGAGCGGCGGCGAACGCCGCGTCCTGGGCGCGGCGTTCGAGATCCCAGACCTGACGCTGCCGCGCCGACGGCTTGCCGAACACGGTCGTCCGGGTGATGTCGGCCTGGTACCGGAGGAAGCTGCAGCCGGCATCCATCAGCACGATGTCGCCGCGTTTCAGCTTCTGCGGCTTCACGCTGCCGTGCGGAAACGCGGAATACTCGCCCAGCCCCACGAGCACCCACGGCTCCGACCCGCCGAGGCGGACCATCGCCTGCGTCATGTTGGTCTGCACGTCGTACTGCGTCATGCCCTCGCGAAGCGTGGGGAAGGTGGCGCGAAAGGCCGCGATGGTGATGTCGGCCGCCCGCTGCATCAGCGCCAGTTCCGCCGGTGACTTGATCATGCGGCACCCCGCGGTCACCGGGGTCGCACTCACGAACTCGAGGGAGGGCGCCTCACGGCGCAGGCTGTCGAGCACGAAGAAGCGCACATCCTCCTCCACGCCGACCCGTCCCCCCGCGACCCCACGGTCACGGAGGATCCCCGCCATGAGCCGGAAGGGGCTCTCGTCCTCCTGCCAAACGCGCACGTCGCCCGGAATGCTCATCAGCTCGCGAGCGCGCGCCTCCTCGAAGGCAGGGCAGACGTAGGCAAGCTCGCCCACCGCCGGAAGCACTGCCGCGAAGGTGCGCTCCGACAGCCCCCAGCGCATGCCGGTGAAGTAGTACATGCTTGATCCGGGCTCGAGCACGATCGCGGCGAGCCCCTGCTTTGCCATGAGCTGCCGGGCGCGCTCGATCCGGGCCCGACGTTCGCCGTCGCCGATCGGTGCGGCGCCCGCGGTCATGGGTTTGAGGCCGCGGACGTGCTCGGGCAGCGGACACGGGTCGACGCCCGAAGGCGGGGTGAGGAGCTGCCGGGGAACGAGGGCGCCGGCGCCAAGGGCGCCCGCGAGCAATCCGCCGAACCGGCGTCGGTCAATCGAGCTCATGGGTCCTCACTGCGGGGGGCGACTGAGGCAGGCCACCGAGTGAGGATAATTTAGCGGGCAGCCAGCCAGTAAGACAGCTTGACCGCCACGAAATTCCGGCCCGCGGCCGAGAAGGAATCGAACAGCGAGCCGGCGCCGACCGGCCGGCCCGGAATGGCGGGGCCGGAGCGGTCCTGTTGCCACACAACGAAGAGGGTGCTTCCGCGCAGCCATTCCCAGCGCAGGACGAGGTTGCTGCGGAAGGACAGGACGT
>JBBQFH010000037.1:0-22004 GCA_038321865.1 Gemmatimonadales bacterium | reverse complement strand
CGGTGGGGGGGGCCCGCGGCGCAAGGTGCGTTTTGGGCCATTCGGGGCCGTTTGCCGCGGGGGGGATACAGCCGCCGACCCTCCCGACCCTCCGCCGACACTCCGACTTCCACCTTCCTTGCCCCAACCCATTCCCGCCGCCATACTTTCCGCCACACCCATCAGCAGGGACACATCGTGGACGAGCTGCGCGACAGGCTGGAGCGGGCGCTGACGGGTACGTACGACTTCCAGCGCGAGCTCGGCGGCGGAGGCATGTCGCGCACCTATCTCGCCGTCGAGCGCGCGCTCAACCGCCGGGTGGTGGTGAAGGTGCTGGCGCCGGAGCTGCTGGCCGGGATCTCGGTCGAGCGGTTCCGCCGCGAGGTGCTGCTCGCCGCCGGGCTGCAGCACCCGCACGTCGTCCCCGTGCTCTCCGCCGGCGAGTTGGACGGCATCCCCTGGTTCACCATGCCGTACGTCGACGGCGACAGCCTCCGCCACCGGCTGGCCCAGGGCCCGCTCAGCACCGGCGAGCTGCTGAGCATCCTCCGAGACGTGGCCCGGGCACTCGCCTACGCGCACGCGCAGGGCATCGTCCACCGCGACATCAAGCCCGACAACGTCCTCCTCTCCGCCGGCAGCGCCACCGTCACCGACTTCGGCATCGCCAAGGCGATCTCGGCGGCCCGCACCGATGGCGGCGGCGCGCACCAGACCCTGACGCAGGTCGGTACCTCGATCGGCACGCCGGCCTACATGGCGCCCGAGCAGGCCGCCGCCGACCCCGCCACCGATCACCGGGCGGACATCTACTCGTTCGGCGCGCTGGCTTACGAGCTGATCACCGGCCAGCCGCCGTTCGTCGCGAGCACGCCGGCGCGGCTGCTGGCCGCGCACATGAGCGAGGCGCCGCGCGATCCGCGGACGCTCCGCCCCGACACCCCCGCCCCGCTGGCCGAACTGGTGCTGGCGTGCCTGGCGAAGGACCCGGCGGATCGGCCGCAGCAGGCCAAGGAGCTGGTCCGCGTGCTCGAGTCGGTCACGTCGAGCGGCAGCGGAACGATGGTCCCGGCCGTTCTCCACGGCGGCCGCATCCGGCTGGGCCGGGCGCTCGCGCTCTGGACCGCGGCCGCGGCGGGCGTGGCGGTCACCGCCTGGGCGGCCACCGACGTGATCGGCCTCCCCGACTGGGTCTTTCCCGGCTCACTCGGCGTGATGCTCGCGGGGCTGCCGGCGATCCTCGGCACGGCCTACGTGCAGCGCACCGCGCACAAGGCGTACACCGCGACGCCGCACCAGACACCGGGCGGGACGCCCTCGATGCAGCACGGCACGCTGGCGACGCTCGCGCTCAAGGCGAGCCCGCACGTCTCGTGGCGGCGCACCTGGCTGGGCGGGTGGGTCGCGGTCGGCGCCTTTGCCGTGCTCGTCGTCGGCTTCATGGTGACGCGGGCGCTCGGCATCGGGCCCGCGGCATCGCTCCGGGGAACCGGCGCGTTCGGCGACAAGGAGACGCTGGTCGTCGCCGACTTCCGGTCGCCGGCCAACGATTCCACGCTGGGCGGGACGGTGTCCGAGGCGCTCCGGACCGACCTCACCCAATCGACCTCGCTCAACGTCCTCACCCGCGCCTCGATCCGCCAGATCCTTTCCCTGATGGAGCGGTCGGCGGAGAGCAACATCTCCTTCGAGCTGGCGCGCGAGATCGCCACCCGCGAAGGCGCCAAGGCGGTGCTGGACGGCGACATCGTCCGCCTGGGGCAGAACTACCTGATCTCGAGCCGGCTGGTGTCCGCGCTCGACGGTACGGAGCTCGCCAACTTCCGGGAGACGGCGAAGAACGAGGACGATCTGCTGAACGCGCTGGGCAAGATGTCGCGCGCGGTGCGGGAAAAGGCCGGCGAGTCGATGCGGACCGTTCGGGCGAGCTCTTCGCTCGAGCGGGTCACCACGCCGTCGCTGCCGGCGCTCCGGAAGTACGTCGAGGGGTCGCTCCTGGCCGACGAGCAGGGGGAGACCGATCGCGGCATCACGCTGCTCCGCGAAGCGGTCACGATCGACACGTCGTTCGCCATGGCCTGGCGCAAGCTCGGCGTGCTTCTCGCGAACGAGGGGCTCGACCGGCAGGCGGCGCTCACCGCGATGACCAACGCCTATCGCCAGCGCGCGCACCTGACCGAGATGGAGCGGCTCCTCACCGAGGGGTACTACTTCACCAATGGCCCGAAGGCGGACGAAGACAAGGCGCTCGCCGCGTACGAGGACGCGATCCAGCTCGACTCGACCAGCACCAGCGCGCTCAACAACGCCGGCGTGATCTACGGCCGGCAGGGCGATCACCAGCGCGCCGAGGCGATGTACCGGCGCGTGGTAGCGCTGCCGCGGAGCTTCGTGGGCGCCTTCACCAACCTGATGCGGGAGCAGATCGCGAACGGCCGGACCACGGCGCTCGATTCCACCCTCGCGGCGCTTCGTGCCCGGTACCCCAAGACCGGGGCCCTCGGCGAAGCCGACTGGATCGTCGCCTGGGGCCAGGGCAAGCTCGACCGCGCCGACAGCGTGGGCCGGGCGGCGTACGCCGATGCCCGGCCGCGGCAGGCGGTCCGGGCGGCCTTCGGCGTGTCGCTGGTGGCCGAGTTGCGGGGGCAGCCGGCGCTCTCGCTTCGATGGGCGGCGCTCAGCACCGAGGCGACCCAGAAGGCCTCGCCATCGGCGGCCAACCGGTTCCAGGCGGCGCTCGACACCGCCTACTACTCGGCCATCACCGGCAATGCGGCCGAGGCGCGCGCGGCGCTGGCGCGTGGATTTACCCGGGATCCGGTGGACTCGATGCCGCCGAGCGAGCGGCCCTGGCCGCTGGTGTCGGACATCGCGGAGATCATCGGCGACCCGGCCCTCGCGCGCCAGGCACTGCAGGGCTTCGATCGCGACCTCGCCTCGACCGCGCGCGACAGCGCGGGCCGGCACACCTTCTTTGCCGCGCGGGTGGCGCTGACCGAGCAGCGATGGGACGAGGCGATTGCCCTGCTGCACATCGCCGCCGCGCGTCACACAGTTGGCGAGCGCTACGCCATCGTGCAGATCGGCCGCGCTCACGAGCTGGCCGGCCGGCCCGACTCGGCGATCGTCTATTACGAGAAGTTCCTGGGCGGCGCCGACGCGCTCGACTTCGCCGATGGCCGCTGGCGGGCACCGGCCCATCGCTGGCTCGGCGAGCTCTATGCCGCCCGCGGCGATACCCGGAAGGCGATCGAGCAGTTGGCCCGCTTCGTCGAGCTGTGGTCGAAGGCCGAGCCCGAGCTGCAGCCGCAGGTGAAGGATGCCGAGGAACGGCTGCGGGCGTTGCGGGCGAAGGTGGGGTAGGAAGGGCGGTGGCGGAGGTGCTGCCGGGGCGGCGGGCGGATCTGCTCGACCTGGCGGCACGGCTGGTGGATCTGCTGCCGGTGGTGCGGGATCATGTGTATCACCCGGGGTTCCGCGGGGGGTTCGGGCTCAAGAAGGTGACGGGGCCGCTGCTCGGCACGCGGGCGCACGAGGACCTCGTGATCGCCGAGGGGATGACGGCGAGCCTCGAGCTGACTCGGCTGCTGTTTCACGAGCATGCGATGGTGCCGCAGGAGCGGGCGATGGTGCGGTAGCAGTTGCTGGAGTACTGCAAGGCCGATACGTGGGAGATGGTGCAGCTGCTCGGCCGGCTTAGGGCGTGCGAAAGTAGGGCTTCGGACGTGGCCTCCGTGCGGTTGGAGCCGCAGGTGTAGCGTGATCTCCGCGATGCCATGCGTCCAGAACAGGCCCGCGCTTTTTGCTCTTCGCTCATGCTCCTGCAGCACACCAACAATCTGCTCCTGCGTAAATCGGCTCACATGGCAAGCAGCTTAGGGCGCACCGCCTTGACGTAGCAGTGACGCAATTCCAGCCTCGATTACTTCGTGAAGCAACTGCACTCGACCGGCCAGCTTAGCGCGGCTAGGTCCCTTCGATTCCTCATCGAGTCCACGCCTCCGAACCAGCGACGCGAGCCCAACGATATCAGGCTTGAGAAATACCGGGTTATGAATGACCACCTCATGACATTCATAACAGAACGTTTCCGTCTGGCCTTCGGCATCCCAAGGGCAAGTAGAAAACACTGGGTCGCGTAGGTCGCCACGGCGGTTCGCAGAACGACCAAACAGCCGCTCAGCGACGTGATGGTGCTTTGTGGCATGAGCGCGGCCCTCAATGGTTGGGGCCGCATACGTGCCGGCGCGACGGAACAACCGGCAGCCGCACAATGCGCAGCGCTCATCGTTAGTAGTCATCGGCTCCGCTCGAAGTCGCGTCGCAGTGTGGTTGAGGCGGCCGAGTACCGTCCCGGATAGCCCAGGCGCCTATGCGGTACCCGCGACGACGTGGCCAGCAAACTCCTCCATCGTGCTGCAAAGCCGCGTAACGGCGATAGGCGCGAATAGGTCCGTGGCGCGTCTAAGCACCTCGTCGGACGGGTCAACCACCACTATTCGCTTCAACTTCTCGCCCTGTCGTGCTGCCTTCCTCAAGAGCCAATGTGTACGGATGTCGTCAGGGCGCAGACTGTAGCCGACTATGAAGAGCTCCTCGGCATGCCCTAGCAAGGCGTCTGTCACAGCACCCCAAACGGTGCCCATCTGGCCCTCAAAGGAACGATATGGCTTCGACACCGACGGCGGAATGAGAAGTGCGTGGAGATCGAAAGTGGTATCATCGTGCTCAATGTCATACTTCTCCCACCACTCATAGGCAGGGTAGTCCTCTTCAAAACGAGAATAAACATCGTCGATGCAATACAGAGATGGAGGCGCAGCCTTGAACTCCGCGCCCGGCTGGAGGCTCAAGTTCATCACGGAATCCCAAGAGTTCCGCGGGTAAAGCCAATTCAATGAGCCATGTGGCTTAAGCAGCTTCACTGCGGACCGTGTGCGACGTGGCTCGCGCCATTCAACTTGATCGCCTACGCGATGGCCGTGCTTGGTGAACGTCAGGCCGTACCCGTCATCATGGTACCATGATCCAGTTGCAGCCAACGATCTATCCATCAGGAGGTCGTAATTAAAGGACACGACGAGGTCGCCCGCCTCCAGCCACCTCGCCAGCGCATCATGATACTCACATCGGATGTCCCTGATGGCGGATATCAACGTCCCGCACAGCACAAGCTTGATTTGCAGGCCCAGCACGTCCGGACCCTCAGCGAGGGTTGGCATGTGGCTGCGGTATCGGAGAAGGCCGTGGTAGCCAAGTAGCTCCGCCTCCGTGAGCGCGAATAGTCGCTCGAAGTCAACGCCGGTCGTCTCGTACTCTTTTGGCTCGGCGTCGAAGTGCTCTTCGATGAATGCCGCGAGCACCCCAAGGTGCTTCTCTGTAGTTCTTGAGTCGACAAGCTGTTGAATGGCTGCTGGATCGGCGCCCGAATCGCGCAAGTGCTGGATAAAAGCTTCTTGCGGAGCCTTAGCATAGGCTGGATCGAAGAACCCGAGCTTCACGGCGGTCGGGAGGACGCCGGTCACCAGCGGGCATCTTACGTCGCCCATGCGACTTGCCCCGAAACTAGATCCTGCACCGAGTAGCACGACTCTCACGGGGACCCGATCCTCGTTAGTTGTTGGGTGCCTTGTATCGCTGAATCTGACGTTTGCCGTAAGTTCAGCACATGGTGATAACCGGTTCAGCCAGCGTGCTTCGAGCGGCGCATTAGTCTGGGTGTCACCCGTTGCCGATCGCCGAAGGCCCGCCACCGTCGCTTTGTACCATCGATACGGCTCTCGCCGCCTGTGGGGCAGCTCGTTTTTGGTTGCCTTGCGCAGATGGCTGCCCGTAGGGCCTGCAATTTCGGCCTGTGGGCGCCCTCTGATCGACGCGCGTATCGGATAACTTAGGATTATCTTATGGGTGTACGTCAGATCAGATCCATTCCCGAGTGGTGTAGCGCGTTGTTCCCGAGGCGGCGCGGCTCAACGGGCGGCGTCACCTGGGCAGAGCATCCGGTTTGCGTTAATCGGGTTACACATGGCCGACGCTTTTGACGAGATTACTCGCAGCAGGATCATGGGGCGAGTCAAAGGCAAGGATACGAAGCCTGAGCGGCTAGTTCGCTCCGCACTCCACCGCCTCGGATTTCGTTTCCGCTTGCACGTCGCTGGGCTCCCAGGAACCCCGGACATTGTGCTCCCGCGCCACCGAACGGTCGTCTTCGTAAATGGATGCTTTTGGCACGGACACGCGGGATGCAAGCGCGCTTCACTCCCCAAGACAAGGCCGGAGTTTTGGCAAAGCAAAATATCGGCCAATAAACGTCGGGACCTACGGTCCATTCGTAGGCTCCGGTCCCTCGGCTGGCGGGTCATCACAATCTGGGAGTGCCGAGTTCGCGACTCAACGTCGTTTCGGCGGTCCTTCAAGTCCCTCTTAGACTGAGTCGCAATGCATACACCACGAGTTGTCAATTTCGTCGACCTCTTCTCCGGAGCGGGTGGCCTGAGCCAAGGGTTTCGCCAGGCATCTGGGCTGAATATCGAGTATCGATCGGTTTTTGCGGTTGAGCTTGAGCCGGCGTTCGCTGCGAGCTACGCGGCCAACTTCGGACATGACGTATTCGCGTTCCCGATCGAGTTGCTCACTCGAGCTCATCTGCCCGGTGATGTAGACCTGGTAATCGGTGGCCCACCATGTCAGGGCTTTTCGCCCTTAGGCAAGATGTCGCCTCGTGACGCGCACCAAGACATGAACGAGCTGTGGCGATATTTCTTTAAGGTCGTCGAGTGGACACGGCCGACGGCGTTCGTTGTTGAGAATGTACCCGAGTTTTTGAAGTCGGCCCAGTTTGTGGAAGTGGAACATATGGCGCGATCGCTTGGGTACCACATCGCTGCGGCGCCGTTAAAAGCGGAGCTATTTGGCGTACCCCAACGACGGCGTAGGGGGTTTTTGGTAGGCGTACGCGATGGGCTAGCGACCCTGCCCGAACCGCTCAATGGAGCGTCGAACGTAGCGACGGTTCGTGACGCCATCGGCGATCTCGCCAGTCTGCCACTGCGTTACGATTTCCGGAACGACAGCCGCAGCGGCGGCGAGTACGATGCGCACCCGGTCTCGGATCTTCACATCGGAAGGATGCCGACAGCTAAGTCTTTGCAGCGCTACACCGTGATCCAGCCTGGCGAGAATCGGTTCGCTCTCATGAAGCGGGCTCCGCAAATCACGCCCAGGTGCTGGCTTGAGAAGAAGACCGGTTCGTCTGACGTTATGGGGCGGCTCGAATGGGATAAGCCAGCGCTTACAATCCGTACTGAGTTCTTTAAGCCGGAGAAAGGGCGATACCTTCATCCAGATCAACACCGTCCGATAACTCACTTCGAGGCCGCGCGCATTCAGACGTTTCCGGACGACTACCTATTTTGCGGTTCGAAACTCGCGATCGCCCGGCAGATCGGCAATGCTGTACCGCCACGACTCGCAGAGGCGATCGCACGGCATCTGACGCCCATGTTACTGGCCGTTTCTCCGAACCGAATGGTGAGGAGTCGAGCGACCGGCTGACGATGATCCAATCGGATGAAGCTATTGCGTCGAGAGCCACACGGGAAACGCTTCCTCGTAAATTCGATCACGATGCACTTCCTTGTGGTGAACGTTACAAAGCGTGGCCAAGTTTACGGCATCATTGTTTCCACCATGGACATGCCATCGGATATGATGAATTTCGATGTATTGACGCGGGTCGCCTGTCACCCTATCAGACGGCCTCCAGCTACATCCCGTTTTGCGACAAGCGAACTTATCACGCTCGAGCACCACGATTTGAACGGATTCCTTAATGTCCCGATCGCTTTCGGGTAGAAGATCCGTATCCACTAGGACGTATTGTGTCGGCTTGAGATCAGGGCGTCCCGTGAACCTCGACATGATTCGGTAACCTTTGTCAGTCCGGAGTTCTCGCACACGTCTTAGGTCGGCGCCCGGTCTGACGTAGTGAAGCTGCTCCTTTGTGATTGGTTGCCCAGGAAATTTGATGAACAGTTTCCCCCACGCATCCGTGATCGAGATGGGTTCGTTGCGAAGTTCATTCATGAACCGCCAAATCTCTACGCGAGCGAGGTCGGGGTCTGAGGAATTGAGACGGTAACGCTTGCCGATAGTCTCGATCGCAAAGCCATATTCAACTCGGAGCTCGCGTACTCTTCGGCCATGCTCTTGGATTCCCGATACTACGTTCAATTCTTGACTGCCAATCTCTTCTCCTTCGAACAATCGCAGATAACTTAGGATTCGCCACAGTGCGGTTGATTCCGGAATCAACATGCCGGCCTGGTGCTCCGCGAGATCGCGGGTGATATCCTCAAGTCTCAGGAGTTGAAATATGCGCGCTCGAAGTTCTCCCTTACTAGTTGCAGGTGGGCCAACCAGCTCGTTTAGAATCAGGTGAGCTTCGTTCAGCACCATCTCAAGCCGGTGCTTATCCACTGGCAGCCCCCTCTAGTTGACGTGATGACTCTTGCCCGATTCCGCCTAGCGCCGCCGCATCAGCTGCAATGCGGCCATATATGACTCCAGCTATGCAAAGCGAACGCTCGGCCGCTTAGTCGGCGGCGTGCCGTCATCAGGCCGCCAGGCCACTCATCAAATTACATTCCGCTTTCAACCGGTGGGTCGATGTTTGATCCCACGGTTACTGCGAGATGAATTCCTCAGTCACGGCCCGAGGACCGATCCCTCGCGACAAGTTGCTCGTGCCTAGCACGTTGAGGCAGCCATCGCGAGCGGTATTGCCGACGGCTTCCGAAGCGGCTGCGAAAGCCGGATCGCGCACGTTTGCGAAGACGGCACCGCAACAGACTGACCGCACTCTCCTAAGGATCTATCTACATCCCTCGACAACCGTGGATCTCGAGTCCCGGGTATTTGCAACGGAATATCCCTGTTCGCATGGGCGGCCTACGTGACACACGACGCTTTACGAGGTTGGCTCAGCGTCGACGGTTGAATGGATCGCGGTCCGGTGTTCTTGAGGCTCAGGTCTAGCGCGTCGTCTGTCGGGGTCGGCCTGGGAGCGATGTATCGAGCACAACTGCTGCGACCAACCGCACCGCGTTCGTTAGTGAAGCGGCCTGTGCATCAAGTACGCCTTGTAGGATCCGCACCGCCCCAAGGGAGGCGCTCCGAGTCTTCCGCGCTTCCGGGCGCCATGCCGAGCATGCGTATTGCCCGACGATGAAGAGCCCGACGGGTATGCGCTGGGGATCGAGATAGCCGTTGACGAGCTGCGTCTTCATTGACGCCCTTACGGAAGGATTCCAAGATCCCTTCACTTCTATGATGGCGCGAATGTCGCGGGATATCCGCTCAGCCCCCTCTCTCGCGACAGCGACGACATCAATGTCTGTTCTTCGGCCAGGGGCCCCCCCCGATACGCCAATCTGAAGAATCAGCTCTCGTCCAACCACGATCCGACGGCCCTGCAGATCCTGCCGAAGGTGCCGAGCAATCGCGTTCGTGAGATGCTCCTCGCCCTTCGGCGAATTCCTCCGACTGCCTTCATTCCATAACCCGGTCACGGACCTTAGCTCCCCCTGCAGGTCATCCTGAAACCGGTCAACCGACTCGCGTAGAAGGCTCAAAAGGTCCGCCCCTGATTCCACTAGACGGAGATCCGCCCGTTCGGCCAATTGCAGGAGTTCGCGTGGAGCCGTCCCGTGCCACCGGTCATTTCGGAGCGCTGCCTGAGCTCCCAGCCACACACGCGTCAGCCAATCGTCTTCTGGGCGTGATCTCGCGATTCGCTCAAGCTGAGCTACAGCGGAGTCACGGCGCCGACTCTGAAGAACGTTGAGCAATTGTGAGCGCCAATGGCCAAGGTTGTCTCGCGCCCCAGGCGAATAGACACCAACATGCCAAGGGTCTGTCTCCTGGGGATAGAGCTCAGCCACTCGAAGGTAGAGATCGGCGACCTGCTGGTCGGATAGCTGAGCAATGGCCTGATTGTCGATGACGTCTCGAGTGGCGGCAGCATGTGACAAGAGTTCGCGAGCTGCTGCGTCACCTCGAAGGCGACGCCACAGCTGACGCCACGCTAGCGCCGGCGCTTCATGCAGTAGTACGGAGCCAGCCACCAGCCCTTTCGACCTCTCCCCTTGCCCTCTCCGCCGGCGAGCGAATAGCTGTAGGGCTACGGGTAGGGTCTGAGCCGCATCGGCTTTGAGTATTTCACGAAGCAGGTATTCGGTCTGATTCAGAGAATAGCGATCCGCGGCGATCGCCCGCAGGATGCCGGTTCGAAATTCTCGTAGTTGTGCAGCAAGTCGTATCAACTCGTCACTTATCCAGCGCTCCGCGGCAGCGCTTGCACTTACAGCCTCGAGTAGCACCGCGGAAGCATCTGTCGGCGCTGCTTCTATAATTCGCTGCAGTACTGCGGCATGAAACGGTTTCTCAGCCCCGTAGCCGAAATGTCGGGCAATGATGGCCGTCCACCTAAGGAGCGTCTCAGGTGCGATCTGGTCGAACAAGTCACAGTCCAAAACCTGAATAGTGACGAAGGCCGCCGATCCGAGGAATACTTCAGTACGGATTCGGTCACCCGGAAAGGGATCGCTCTGGATCTCGGCATCGCGCAGGTACTCAGCAGCTGCAGCAACTACCGCACCGCGTTGAGGGGTCCTGGAGAGCTCGCGAAGAGCTTCAAGTCGAGGACTGTCGAAGGACCACTTAAACATGCCGTCATCGCTTTGTAGGAGCTGGCCTGCGATGCGGAACCAGCGTTGAAGAAGGTCCCCGCGGAGCTCGAGCGCATCGACGACGCGCGAAACGAGAGCCCCGAGCGGCACCCCCTGATCGGCCCGATCCGCCGCAATTCGCGCTTCGCGTTCAGTCCGCTGCTGTGCAAACCGCCGCGAACTCTCTTCGGAGCGTTCCCGATGCCGGGCCTGCAGACCGCCGATGCTGGCGAGCACCCCCTCGACCGTTTCGTGCTGAGTGATAAGCCGGTGTGTAGCATTGACCACATCCGGGTCTCCGCGATGATCGAGGGCCGCACGGATGTGTTCCGTGTCACTGAGGTTCACGACTTCTTGAATGGCAGCAACCCAGTTGGCTCGGCACATATCCTCGTGACTGAGATGCGCGAGTTCTGCGATGGCCCATGCCGCGTCATCTCGGGTCAGGAGGCCAGGCGCGAGCTCGCCGAGCGAATGCAGATCTGAAGGCTCCCCAGGAGAATTGAGAACAGCCGTAACCACACTCCGGCGGAGGTCGGGACGGGTACGAATGGCCTCCGAGAGTGGGTCGGGGGAGTCGCGATATAAACCCCAGGGCGTGCCACCGAAAACGTTCTCATGCTCAGCGAGTTGGCGACGAATGAAAGTGCCAAGGTCTCTGATGACCCGGGCGTCGGGCTGGGGATCCGCGGCGTGGAACGCCAAAGTGAACACTCGGCGCACCACGTCATCGAAGTAAATGCCCCCTGGTAGCGTCCGAGCAAGCCACTCCGCAGCAGCCGCAAGATGCGTCCCCGGTAGATCGCTTGCGATCCGATGCAGAGCCGTTCCGTACCGGCCACCGAAATTTGGTACCTTAATTCGTGTAAGGCTGCGGAAGAGGTCCGATGGCTGCAAATTAGGCCAGCACGCAAGTAGCGCTGCGCCCTTAAGCTGATCTTGCGGATCGTCACTCATTGGTTGTGTGGCAAGCGACACGAGCCGAAACCGGTCAGAATCGGTGCCAGCCTCCGCTACGAGCGATGCAGCTGTTGTTCGTAGATCTAGCGGCTCACGCGGGTTCAGTGCGATATCGGCGGCTGCAGTCGCGATCGGTGTCAGGCGGCATGCATCCGCGATATCAAGCGCCATGTGCCGCACGCGTGGATGCCGAGCGGACTCGGCAACGATTCGCAGAAGCTGATCGCTGAGACCTGGATGGGCTAGGCGCGACAGCGGCCGATGCTGGAATAGTGGTGGGTTGGGTAGCCTGTTTTCGTCCACGGCCCGCAACAACGCATCCACCAGCAGTGACCTCCGCTCGATCGGCAAGTGAACGACGTCGTTCCAGAGAAGTAAGTCCGGGTCGGTCGCACTGATATGTTCGAAAACTTCATTTCGCCCAGCGGCCAACCACGCGCCTACTTGGCGAAGTTGCGGAATAACATGCCGCTCGGGGTCGGCGGCGTCGCTTATTAGCGAGAGAACTTGAACGAGAGGAAGGTTGTGCGCGATTACCCATGCAGCAGACATGAACTCGGCGAGGGTCGTATGCGCCTGCAACCCGGTCTCGCCTACCGCCGTGAAGAGCCCGGTGTTGATTGCTTCGCGGAGCTCGGTTTCACTGGCTGACACCCGTTCAGACCCGAGCATCTCGTCGCCAGCGATGTCGCCTAGTTGCAGGGCATTGCGGTCAAGCCGGGGACCTTCTCCGAGCCAGAGTGTTCGGCGATTGCCGAGTATCATCAGCGCTGAAATTCGCCTAGCTAACAAATACCGCTGTCGGGGCGTTGTACGTAGCGTTGCCCGTGTGGTCCCAGAGTTGCCAGGTCGATGGTCAGCGAGGCGTTGACACATGCTTTCGTACAAGCCCGCCTGGGATGTCGACAGAGACTCTCCTCGACGATGCTGCTCTACCAATTCGAGGAGTGTAAGCGGGCGTGCTGCAAACACCGAAACGTCTGCCTCCTCCACGCTTGTGATGAAGGCATCAGCCCCTTGCTCGGACGCGAGACGGACGGCTGCGGCCGCGCGAGCCGCGGCGCGCGTCAACGCCGCGAGCTCGACCGTGGCGAACGATCGTTCACCAATCTGTGTCTGGGCCTGATCGGGCTCGTCGTCTTCGATCTCCCCTACCTCTTGATGCTCTGATGGGGACTCTAACCTCGTTACTAGGCCGCTCGCAGCGCGCTCATCCGAGGAAGCGGCGTCCGATAGGTCTTCCGACGTCTCGCGGAATCGCTGCTCAAGATGCGAACGAAACTCCCCCGGCATTTCCGAGGTGCGACAAGCGATCCGAAGCCGGCATCGGCCGAGCGGCAGACCCTCGAGTTGGTCGAGCAGAAAAGTGCACAGCGGCCCGAGCGGAATGAGGCTTTCATCGAGGCTGTCGAGCACCAAGTAGAGCAGTGAGTTACTCTGCTTCCAAGCTTGGATCGCGGCGCTCTCGAAAATGGTTCGGCGGATTTGCTCCCGATCGTCAAACTCAGAGATGTCGCACGCTATGATTTCAAACGTCGGGGCCTGAGCGGTCTGGAGTCGGGCGGTGAGGCGTGCGACATACTCCCCGATGTCATAGGACTTGCCGAGGCCAGGGTCGCCAAGAAGCAGGAGGCACCGAACCTCATCGAGCTCGTCGAGGGTTTTGAGATGATTGTTTACCGGAACGAGGAACCGAAATGAGCGGGGCTCCGCCACGAAGCCGCCATCCCCGACGACAGGTTCTCCACGGGGCAGCCAGTACCGTTTCCAATCGAATCGCTCGATACGGCGGCTATGGCGTTGAAGGAGAGGCATACCTAATAGTCGCACCGCTGGAAGGTCACCGGATATGGAAAGGGAAAATGCTAGGACGGATCTGTGATAACCGGGCGCGACCGCCCAACGGCTCAGGTTATCGTGGTTTGCCTAAGAATGGACCGAAATCGCTCGCAGGGCCAGGCCCTTTTTGCGACAAACAGGGGCGGAATTGCGACACGGCGGGCGCTACCAGCACTCACGCGAGCGCGGCAGACCGATTACCCTGAACGATCATGACACCCCGCGCCCTTCTGCTCCTCGCCCTCCTTACCACCGTCGCCCGAGCGCAAGCCCCACCGATCACCGGCAAAGCCGTGACCGGCATGAGGAGCTACGACGACACCGTCGCCGCGCTCATGGCGCGATACCACGTGCCGGGCGGCGCCGTCGCCGTCATGAAGAACGGCCGGCTGGTCTACGCCCGCGGGTTCGGCTGGGCCGAGGCCGAGCACCGGATCCCGGCTGCCCCCGACGCGCTCTTCCGGATCGCCAGCGTCAGCAAGCCGATCACGTCGGCCGCGGTGATGACGCTGGTCGAGGCCGGCCGGCTCTCGCTCGACCAGCCCGTCCTCCCCTTCCTCGACGATCTCCCCGCCGCACGCGGCGCTGTCCTCGACCCCCGCTGGAACCGCATCACCATCCGCCTGCTGCTGGAGCACGCGGGCGGATGGGACCGGGACGCGAGCTTCGATCCGATGTTCCGGCCCGACAGCGCCG
Organism: Gemmatimonadales bacterium; assembly: GCA_038321865.1. Lineage (GTDB taxonomy): Bacteria > Gemmatimonadota > Gemmatimonadetes > Gemmatimonadales > GWC2-71-9 > JAICUF01. The sequence continues at coordinate 7,800 of JBBQFH010000037.1, read as the reverse complement.
CCCGCGCCGTCGGCGCGCCGATGCCGGCCACCGCCGGCACCATCATCCGCTACATGAAAGGCGTGCCGCTCGACTTCGATCCCGGCACCCGGAGCGCCTACTCCAACTTCGGCTACGCCATCCTCAGCCACGTCATCGAGCGCGTCACCGGCGAGCGATCGGTCAGATACAACGGCTCGGCGGGCGTGAATCGGCGTGCACGAGTCGGCGGCTAAAGCCGCCACTCGGCGTGGGGCGCTAAAGCGCCGTCCGAGCGTTCAGCGGCGCCCTGAGCAGTGACGGCCCTTCAGGGCCCCTTGCCGAGCGGCGGCTGCAGCCGCCGACTCGCTCGCCTTCAACCGGCCACCATCGCCCGCATGCTCGCCCGCGACACCGCCGCCTCGCGCGACCCGGTAGTCTGGTACGGACTCGGCTGGGCCGTCCGCCCCACCCACGGCGACGCCAACTGGTGGCACGACGGCCGCCTCCCCGGCACCGCGACACTGCTGGTCCGGGCCTGGAACGGCCTCGCCTGGGTGGCACTCTTCAACAGCGAAGGCGACGACGGCTTCGGCGCCGCGATCGACCGCGGGATGTGGCAGGCGCTCGCCGGGGTGACGAGCTGGCCGGAGGGGGATGGGTTTGGGGGGTTTCGGTGAGGGGGAGAAGGGTGCCAGGGAGGTCGTTGCGAGGAGCGAAGCCCAGGGAGGTCGTTGCGAGGAGCGAAGCCCAGGGAGGTCATTGCGAGGAGCGAAGCGACGAAGCAATCGGGTTGCTCATGCGTCTGGCCCGGGCATGAGCCCAGTGCCGCATCCCCGGCCCGATTGCTTCGTCGCTTCGCTCCTCGCAATGACGATCGCGGGGCACCTTCAGGGACGATCGCGGGGCACCTTCAGGGACGATTGCGGGGCACCTTCAGGCCCGATGCCGAGTGGCGGCTTCAGACGCCGACCGACTCGCTCGCCGACTCGCTGGCCGACTCGCTCGCTTCACCGCGCCGCGAAGTTCTGGCCCGCGTGAAGCCGGTACCCGGGAGACGACCCCCCGCATGCATCCTCCGCCATGCCCGCTTGCCTTTCCCCCGCGCCGAGCCGAGCATTATGGGTATGCCACATACCGCTGATCGCTGGACCGCTGAGCGCGTCCGCGCGTTGCCCGACGACGAGAACCGCTACGAGCTGGTCAGCGGCCAGCTCGTCGTGACGCCGGCGCCGACGTATATCCACCAGGCGGCGGTCATGGCGTTGAACGACCGGATTCGTCCCTGGCTGCGCGAGACCGGAATCGGCGAGTCCATGGCGTCTCCCGCCGACCTCAGCCTGGGCGAGAGTGAGATTCTGCAGCCCGACCTCTTCGCCTTTCGTTCATCCAGAGACAGACGCCCGCGCTCTTGGGCCGATATCACGTCACTGCTCATAGCCGTGGAAGTGTTGTCTCCCGCGACTGCCCGCTACGACCGGACCCTCAAGCGGCTCCGCTACCAGCGGGCGCGGGTGCCGGAGTACTGGATCGTGGACCTCGACGCGCGGGTGGTCGAACGCTGGCGGCCCAATGACGAGCGGCCGGAGATCCTGGGAGGGCGGCTGATGTGGCAGCCGGTGGAGGGAGAGCCGGGGCTCGAGATCGAGCTGGGGGCGATGTTCGCGGAGATACACGGCGAGTGACATCAGCCCGCGCGGCGACGGCTGCTACGCCGTCACCCGGAGATCGATCCCGAAGTCGGCCTTGACGCTGTCGTACCAGGCGTCATCGCTCAGCGCACCGTGCTCCACCCACTGTTCATCGGTCATGCCGGCGCGCCACGCGAGAAACGGCTCGGCGTCGGGCCCGACGGTGTGCCGGAGCTGCTCGCTGTCGCCGAGGGCGATCTCGACGATCCGGTCAGCCACGACCGACGGCGGCACCGGCTGCGTCAGCACCGCCGCGAACAGCGCGGCGTTCCGGCGCTGATGCGGATACAGTGCTGCCGCATGGGCGGTGGCGATCTCGTGCGCCATACCGGTGTCGATGATCCCGGGCTCGACGATCGCCACGCGGACGTTGAACCGCTTCACCTCCTGGGCGAGCGCTTCGGAGATCGCTTCGAGCGCGAACTTCGAGGCGCAGTACGGCCCGAGCGGGGCCACCGAGATCCGGCCGGCCACCGACGACACGTTGATGATGCAGCCGCCCCTGCGCTCACGCATCGCGGGCAGCACCGCGTGAATGCACCGGACGGCGCCGAAATAGTTCGTCTCCATGACCGCCCGGAAGTCGGCCAGCGGGAGCTCCTCGACCGAGCCGCTGCGCTCGATGCCGGCGTTGTTCACCAGCACGTCGATCCGTCCCGTCTCGCGCACGATGCGCGCGATGCCGTCCGTGACGGACGCATCGTCGTCGACATCGATGGCCGACACCCGGATCGGCAGCTTCTCGGCGGCCGCGACACGGGCCAGCTCCGGCGCGCGAGCGGGGTCGCGCATCGTGGCGGCCACCGGGCAGCCGGCGCGGGCAAAGGCGAGTGCCGTCGCGAAGCCGATGCCGCGGCTGGCACCGGTGATCAGGACGGTCGGTGGGGTGTCAGGCATGGGTCTCCCGGAGGGGGTGAGGACATCCAAGTTATCGCGACATCGGAGGCTTGGCGAGGAGGGAGCGGGGCCCATGCGGACAAGTCCGGAGCTGCGCCATGTCCGACCCTATTGCCTCGGCGGCTGAGGCCGCCTCGCAATGACGTGCCTGGCTCACCGCCCGAAATGCAAGGCGGTGAGTTGCCTTTCCCTTGCGCCGAGCCGAACATTATGGGTATGCCAAGTACCGCTGATCGCTGGACCGCTGGGCGCGTCCGCGCGTTGCTGGGCGCGTTGCTGGGCGCAACGCTGCTGCTCGCCGCGTGTCGCACCGCGCTCGGGCCGTCCGACCTCGCCGGCACCTGGGGTGGCGTGCACGCCGAGGTCACCTTCGACTCGCTGGGTACCGGCAGCATTCAGTACGACTGCGCGCACGGACGGATCGACGCGCCGATCACCCTCTCGGCCGCCGGCGCGCTCCACGCAGTCGGTGTGCACGTGCAGGAACACGGCGGGCCGGTACGGGATGGAGAGATCCCGGACACCCATCCCGCCGAGTATGCGGGCAACGTGCAAGGCGACCGGCTGACCTACACGGTCACGCTCACCGACGGCGGCACCATGCTCGGCCCCTACACCGTCCGCCGCGGCCAGCCGGCCCAGCTGTTCCGCTGCCTCTGACATAACACCGACGGCCCTTCAGGGCCCCATGCCGAGCGGCGGCTTCAGCCGCCGACTCGCTCGCCGACTCCCTCGCTGCACCGCGCCGCGAAGTCCCGCCCCGCGTAAAGCCGGTACCCGGGAGGCGACCCATCGCCTGCATCCTCCGGCATGCCCGCTTGCCAATCCCCCGCGCCGAGCCGAGCATTATGGGTATGCCACACACCGCTGACCGCTGGACCGCCGACCGGGTCCGCGCCCTGCCGGACGACGCGAACCGCTACGAGCTGGTCAGCGGTGAGCTGGTCGTGACGCCGTCGCCGCGAGCCATGCATCAAAGCGCGATTTCGGAGCTCGAGGCCCGGCTGCGTCCGTTCGCGGCCGGGGTCGGCGCGTACGTGCTGCACTCCCCCGCGGACGTCTCGCTCGGCGAAGATGAACTGCTGCAACCCGATCTCTTCGCCTGCCGGACGGCGTCGGGCCGCCTGCCGCGCGACTGGAGCGACATCTCGACGCTGCTGCTCGGGGTCGAGGTCACGTCGCCGTCCACCGCCCGCTACGACCGGACGCTCAAGCGGCTCCGCTATCAGCGGGCACGGGTACCGGAGTACTGGATCGTGGACCTCGATGCGCGGCTCATCGAGCGCTGGCGGCCCGACGATGCGCGGCCGGAGATCCTGGCGGAGCGGCTGGTGTGGCAGCCGGTGGAGGGGAGGCCGTCGCTCGAGATCGAGCTGGCGGCGATGTTCGCGGAGATCCACGGGGAGGGGTAGGCGGACGCGCTCAGCGAAGCCCGCTGTCCCACCGGTCCATCATCATCAGCCGGGAAGCCCCGCTCGAGGTGGTCCGGTTCCTGATCATCAGAAAGTCGCCGTCCGGCAGCAGGTCAAACGACGGCGCGTAGTCCTTCACGTTCAGCAGCACGCGCTGGTCGGCGATGGCGAACGACGCCCCGGCGACGATGCGAGCCGACACCAGCACATCGCCCGAGCGGTAAACGAGTTCCCGGCCGTCTCGCGACCAGCTCGCCGCCGTTGGGGGCCCGGTGACCGCGGCGCTCGGCCGGGGAATCTGCCAGCGCTCGGCGCGGGACGGGTCGGTCGAGCGGACGAGCAGCTCCGGGTGACCCGACGCTCGTGACGCGTAGGCGAGCCAGCGGCCGTCCGGCGAGACGGATGCGCCCACGACGTCAGCCTCTGCCGGGAGCACAACCCGGTCGGGCGAGTCAGGCGCGCGCAGGTCGTGCACCAGCAGACTGCTGCTCGTTCCCCGATAGGCGAGGTAGTAGAGGAGCCCGCCACGGGAGACCGCGACGGGCGCGGCGTATGCCCCGGAGCGGAGGGTCAGTACCGGTTCGAGGGCGGTGCCGCCGACACCGGCGCGGAATATTCCCATCTTCCGCAAGCTCAGGCCGGCGAAGATCACCGTGTCGCCGTTCGAGGTGAACACGGGATTTCTGAGGAAGAGCCCAGGCTCCGCCACCCGGACGGTGGCTCCGGTGCCCAGGTTCCTCAACCGGAGTTCGTCCGGGCCTGCTCCCACGATGGTCAGCGCGGCCCAACGCGCGTCGGGCGACGCGGCGACGGCCGAAAAGTTCCCGGATCGTGTCGTGTCGACGGCGACAGCGCTCCCGTCGCGCCGGACGCGCACCAGGTCGGTCGCGGACCAGTCCTCTCCCGTGAGGTACAGCAGGCGACCGGTCCGCGACACGGAAATGCTGCCGTTGTTCGAAATCGCAACCGTCTGGATCCCCGTGACGAGGGGACGCTCGGCGCCGGTCACCCGGAGCGAGCGCAGGTCGAACGGCACGGCGACGATGGTGCCGTTGGCCCGGGTGACGATCAGGTGCCCCGGCTCGGCGTAGGCGGCACGCACGCCCGGCAGGATCACCTTCGGCGCTCCGCCGTCCGGCCCCACGACCGCAATCCGCCACTCGGAGGTGTTCTGGAAGTCGCCGCGCGCCTCGACGAAGAGCACGCCCCGGTTGCCCGGAAGCGCCACCGGAAAGACGTGCCAGAACTGAGCCGTGTCCGGATACACCGTGGTGAGCTGGACGCGCTTCCCTCCCCCGACCGAGAACTGCACCAGCCCCGCCAGCTGGGCCAGCACCAGGCTCTCGTTCCCGATCCAGGCTGGAGGCACCTCGAGGTCGGTGGTGTCGGTCACCCGCGTCGCCGTCCCTCCCGCCACCGGCATCATCTCGAGCGCACCCGCACGGAGGAACGCGATGCGAGTGCCGTCGGGGGAGAGCGACGCCGAGGAGGCACCCCTGGTCCCCGGAATCGGCTGCGGCGGCGCACCGTCGCTTCGAAGGAGCCAGAGCGCGCCGTCGCTGGCCGAATACACCACCATCCGGCCGTCCGCCGACAGGGACGGCGGACCGACGATGCGTGCGGAGTCGGGAACGGCCAACTCCACCTGCCACGAGTCCGTCATCGCGTGGTCGGGACGGGTGCGCAACCAGGCCCAGGCCGCCAGCGCCAGCGCGGCGACCGCCCCCGCGGCGAGCACCGGATTGAGCCTGCCCGGGAGGTGGCCCGATGCCCCGCCACTGCCGGCCGCCGGCCCCGAGCCCGAGACCCTGAAGGCGGGGTTCTCCAGCGCCGCCCCGAACGCCCGGGCACTCTCGAACCGGTCGGCCGGCAGTTTCTCCAATGACTTCGCCACGGCCCCGGCGACATTGGGCGGGACGCTCTTCCGGAGCTGGGTGACCGGTGCCGCGTCCTCGGTCACGATCTTCATGATGATCTGCTGGGCCGATGCCCCGACGTGGGGCGGATTGCCGGTGAGCATCTCGTAGAGCACGCTGCCCAGCGAGTACACATCCGACCGCGCGGTAATCTCCTTCTCGGCGGTGGCCTGCTCCGGGCTCATGTAGTGCGGCGTGCCGAGGGAGAGACCGGTCTCGGTCATCCGTCCGCCGGCGGCGGCGCTCAGTGCGAGCGCGATGCCGAAATCCGCCACCATCGGGCGGCCGTCGTGCAGCAGGATGTTCTCCGGCTTGATGTCGCGGTGGATGACGCCGTGGCGATGCGCGTAGTCGAGCGCATCGGCGACGCTGGTCGTGATCCGTACGGCTTCATCGATGCCGAGCTGGGTCTCGCGATCGAGCTTGGACCGGAGCGTCTCGCCATCGATGAACGGCATGACGTAGTAGAGGAAGCCGCCGGCTTCTCCCGAGTCGAACAGCGGCAGGATGTGCGGATGCTGCAGCGCCGCCGTGGTCGTGATCTCCTGCACGAACCGCTCCGCGCCAAGCACCGCGGCCAGCTCGGGCTTGAGCACCTTCACCGCGACGCGGCGCTTGTGCTTGAGATCATCGGCGAGGTACACGGTCGCCATCCCGCCGCGGCCGAGCTCGCGCTCGATGCGGTAGCGGTCGGCCAGCGCGGTGCTGAGTCGATCGACACCTTGGGTCAACGACGGCCCGTGCGCATCATGCCACTCCCGGGTGGAGGGGTGCTGCAGCTGGATCCTTCCGCCACTTCACCGCGCCATCCGCCGCGCGAGCTCGGGCCGGATATCGTCCACGAACACCAGCCGGTCGGTCCGGCGCGCCTCGCTGCCCACGCCGGCCTCGATCATGACGAAGCGCTTGTCGTCCGGCGCGATGTCGTACCAGGACCTGGTGGTGAACTGAAAGACGCGGCGCAGGTTGAACAGCACGACTGGCCGGTCGAAGCGCATTCCCGGGCCGGGCAGCCGACGCGCGGACATCAAATCGTTGGAAGCGCTTCGGAAGAACAGCTCCGTTCCGGCGTGATTCCATCGCGGCCGGCCGCCGCCCGCCGTCGACACCTGGATGCGCGCCGAGTCCACCGTGGGAAATGGACGCACGTAGACGTCGCCGCTGCTGCTCTCGTCGGAGGTGTAGGCGAGCCAGTGGCCATCCGGAGAGAGTGTCGGGGACCGCTCGAGCGCGGGGCCAGGGAACAGCGGAGTGAACGCCGTGTCGGTTCCGGGGTGGAGCGAAAAGAGGTCGCCACCCCCCGGGCCGCGATTCAGCCGGAAGACGGCTGTCCGCCCATCACTCGCCGTTGCGTATTCCGCATTGACGTCGAGGCCGGCCACCTCGCGGACGGCGGCATTGCTGCCATCTGCTCGCTGGCGGTACAGCGCGACCGCGCTGTCGCGGTCAGACATGAACAGCAGGCTGCGATCGTCCGCTGACCATGAAGGACTCCAGTTCTGCCCGCCGCGGCTAACCTGCGAAAGCGGCCCACCGCCGAGCTGTTTCACCCAGATATCCGATCCGTCGACCCGCGTCGCCCCGGGTATGTCGAGGGCGATTCGCGTGCCGTCATGCGAAAGCGCCACCGCGTTCACCAGCCCGGCGACCGCGGGGCTGTCCACCGGCGACACGGTACCGTCGCGGCTGACCCAGACGACTTGCCGGCGGGCGCCGGCGCCGAGCTCGCCGGCGGTATACAGCATGGCGCCGCTCGGCGAGATCGCGACGTCAGTAGCGCCGAACGTGGCCACGCTCAGCCCCGACCAGAGGAGCACGGGCGCCCCGCGCAGCTCGACACGGTCCTGATCGAACCGCTGCGCGTACAGCTCACCCCTCGCCGAGACGTAGAGCAGGTAACCGGCAGGGTCGTAGCGCGCGGCGAGC
>JBBQFH010000036.1:0-23679 GCA_038321865.1 Gemmatimonadales bacterium | reverse complement strand
TATCCGGGCGCTTGACCAGAAAAACTGGAAATCGGGAACGAACGTCCCGTGATGGATGACGATACCCAGCCATGCGTACAGTCCGGCCACGACCCCGACGGCGGCCGCGACCGCCGTGCGCCGGCGATCCACTACTGACCGAACGAGATGACGCGCCCCTTCTCGACCAGCACCGTCACGCCGCCATACCGCCATTCCTCCCGGGCGAGCCCGCTCCTGACCACCTTCGCCGGCGTGCCCAGCGACGCGTGGACCTGGTCGGCGGAGAACCCCGATCGCAGACGGCCGCAGGCGATGAGGGCGAGGTCGCTGTTGGACCACGCCGGATAGCGGGCGACCAGCCGGCCGACCGCCGATGAGTCGGCGCAGCCGGCGGAGCCAACGGCCGACCGCGCCGGGCGGGTGGACTGCACCACCCGCGCGACCCGGGCCGGCGGCGCAACCGGCTGAATCGCGGGCACGCCGTCGACCGGCGCTCCGCGCACGACGCGCTCGTTCACCGGCCCGTCCGGCGCCGGCGGGACCCGCCAGCCCAGGTCGCCGCCGCTCGCCTGTGCCGTCCCGTTGTCGGCCGCCGTCTGCACCTGGTCGACGAATCCGCGGTCGAGCCCAAGCGTCTGCTCCAGCCAGGTCCAGCGGATCAGTCCCAGCCCGAAGCTGAGGCCCATAGCCAGCAGGATGAGGAGGATGATCGGCGTCGCCAGGCGGAACGACACACTGTGGCCACACCACGGGCAGGAGGTGCTGTTGGTGCTGATCTGGCCACCGCAGCGGGGGCACTGAGCGATTCCCATAGATGGATACGGTAAGGTGGGGGAAGATCCGGCTTCGCGCCACTCCCGGACGATCGGGCCGAGTGGCGCTTCGACCCGGACGGTGAGACGTTCAAGGCATGCGCCACGAACACCAGCACGCCCGCCGCCGCTGGATCGGTACGGAACGGGCCGACAAGTGAAGCGCATCCCCGCGCTCGACGGGGTGCGCGCCCTCGCCGTGCTCCTGGTTCTGCTCGGCCACTACGCTCGGCAGGACCTGCTGGCGTTGCTCGGCGTCAAGGTGTTCTTCGTCCTCTCCGGCTTTCTGATTACCCGCCTCCTCGTCGCGGAGTACCGGGAGCACGGCCGCATCGCATTCGGACGCTTCTATGCGCGGCGCGCCTTTCGCATCGTCCCCGCCTATTACCTCTTTCTGGCCATTACGTTCGCGATCGCCTGGCGAGGGCAGTGGCCCTACCGGCCGGTCGAGGTCATTGGGGCGTGGACGTACACGCTGAATTACGTCATCGCTCTCGCGGCGCACCCGGAGGCCAGCGCGATTCTGCACGCCTGGAGCCTCGCCGTGGAGGAGCAGTTCTATTTTATTTGGCCGCTCGTGCTGTCGACCGCCCTCACGCATGGATGGGTGCGGCGCGTACTGGTTCTCGCGATCGTCGCGGTGCTCGGCTGGCGCCTCATCCTGCTGATGGGCGGGGTCCCGCCGACCTACCTCCGCGTGGCATTCGACACCCGGGCGGCGATTCTCGCCACGGGCTGCCTGCTGGCAGTCCTGCCGGCGATGCGGCCGCGCGGAATCCTGACGCTGATCTGCCTCGGCCTTCTCATCGCCAGCACCCTGCGACCGCTCGCGGGCCTCGGGTACGCGGCGAGCGATGCGATTGACGGGACGCTGATCGCCATCCTCCTGGCGCAGTCCATGGCCTGGCATCCACACTGGATGGGCCATGCAGGCCTCCGGTGGCTCGCCGATCGATCCTATGCCATGTACCTCTGGCATCTCTGGGGGCTGGTGCTCGCTGCTCGGCTCACCGGTCAGCCCGTGGTGCAGGGAGTCGTCGGTCTCCTGGCGACACTCGCCCTCGCCACATGGTCATACCACGTCGTCGAACGACCCGCGCTGCGGCTCCGCGATCGGTTGGCAGACAGGCACGAGTCAGCAGCAACCAGCACACCCGTCACGGGGAGCGCATAGTCGCCATGGACCAGGATCCTGGATGATCGTCCGCACGCTGACAGCGGCGTGTATCATTGCCGCCGGGCTGCCCGCCGCGGCACTCGCCCAACGCGAGCTGCGCGCCCCCACCCCGCTCCCCGAAGTGAAGGTCACCGCCCCCGCCGTCATCGCCTTCTGGCTGGTGCCCGGCTCGGACTCCGTCCTCGAGGCCGACCCCGGTCTTGCCAGCGCCCTCGACGAGCATCAGTACTACTGGTCCGACACCCGTACCCGGCTCGCGGCCGCCGGCATCTCGGCGCTCGACCAGCCCGGCCGCCGCTTCGTCGTACGCGAACCGGGGCGGCGGTGGACCTTCACCGCCGCCCCGGACAGTACCGAGATCGGATTTCTGTTCGTCCAGCCGGGCCGGAAACCGCACGCCCTCTACGGCCGCCACTTTCCCGACGAAGTGCTCGCGCTCGCCCGAGACTACTTCCGCCTCCCGCTGCCGAAGTAGTCACGCGCCGGGCCGCTCACTGCGTGGACTTGAGCCCCAGAATCGTCGACGCCAGACTCCTCAGGATCGAGGTGGTGCCGTTCGCGGTCGTCCCATACTGGAGGCGGCCGCTGTTGCCATCCTGGTAGCCGCGCTGGAATCCCTGGCGGAAGTAGTAGTTGTAGTCCGCCTGGCTCACGTATGAGCCGTCGTACCCGTAGTTCGCGTCCTGATAGGCGTACGACGACTGGTAGCCCGACGTGTAGCCATCCTGCCGGTCCGCCTGCCCCGACGCGACGCCCTGCTGGTAGCCGTAGTTCACCGCCCGCTGCAGCGCCTCGGCGCCGTACTGGTTGGTCTGGTAGGCGGTGCCGCTGCGAACGTAGCGGTAGGAGTTCCGCGTCGAGTAGTACGGATCGACACTGTAGTTCTGCGGCGTCTGGAGCCGCGCCTGCTGCGCCCGCAGATTCGCGAGATACTGCTGCTGTACCCGGAACTGCGCCGCCCGGCGCTGCTGCTGCAGCTGCGCCGACTGCTGCTGCAACATCACCGTCCGCTGGTTGAGGTACTGCCGGTACTGGGCCACCCGCTGCTGCTGCTGGGCGATCCGCGCCTGCTGTTCCTGCTCTGACAGCCGCGCCTGCTGGCGGGCCTCCTGCTTGGCCTGCCCGTAGTGATTGCCGTTGTCCTGGTGCTCGCCGTTCTCCCGGTGCTTGCCGTCGTCCTGGTGCTTGCCCTTGTCCTGGTGCTCGTCCTTGTCCCTGCCCTTGTCCGGCTTCTGCCCCTGGGCCGGAATGGCGACGACGAGCGCCAGCACCGCGGCGATCCCGATCATTCGAATGCGCTGCATGGTCCTGCCTCCGTTGGCACGCGAGAACTGGTCCGATAACGTCCCCAAGCTGGCGCCCCCCGCCGGTGCGGCGCGGTGACCGGGGCCACCCCCGCGACAGACCGCCCGAAAATCACGACAGCCTTCCCCGCCGTCTCGCCGCCGCGTCCGCAGCGCCGCCGCCGGCCCATCCGTCACGACCGTCGCTCCCGTCGGGCCGCCACTCGCCCGCGACGTCCAGCCGTCCGCCAGAACGCCCGCCACCCGCCCGATTCGTCCGGCCGCCGCATCGCGATCATCGTCCGCCGCCCAGAACGGATCGACACCCGCTCCCGACATCCCGACACCCGGTCCCGACACGTCGCCGGCCGGGCCCGACGCGCGTCCGTCGGGTGGATCGTCGCTGCAGCTCCGTCCGAAAGCGGGACGCCGCTGTCCTCCGGAGGACAGCCGCATCGAACGGCTGATCAGTCGCCCCGTACGCCGAACCGCCGCCCTTGCGGTGATGCACGATGCGGAGCGACGCGATCCACGCGCCGAATTCGCAATTACTTGCGTGAGCGACATACCACTTCACGCTGCGGTCCGCGCCGTTGCGAATTTTGCTCGCGCAATTTCTGGCACATTCCTCGCCTCTGGCCCATCCAGCCGAGCGAATCAGTCCGGGAACTCGGTCGAAGTCCACGCGCAGCTCACGCCGGCGCGACGTCCCGGCAGCCGCCCGGCATTGTCGGGAGGATCAGATGAAAGCGAAGAGTCGTAGGGTCATCGAAACCGGCAAGCGCACGCTGGCGTTCAACCAGGCGCACCCGGGTGGGACGGCGGGAGACGCGATCGCCGTGACGCGTCTGGGAGATCTGCTCGCCAGCGCGGAGAAGCTCGCCGTCGAGCAGCGGAACGGCACCCAGGAAGTCCGCGGCGCCACGGCGACGAAGTTCCGCCTCCGCAACACGATCAGGAAGGTGCACGTCGACCACCTGATCCGCATCGCCCGCTCGGCGGCGGAAGAGGTACCCGAGCTGGTGCAGACGTTCGCCCGGCCGAAGAACCTGCCCTATGCCGAATTCCGGATCGCCGCCGGAAGCCTCGCCGACCTGGCGATGGCCAACAGGGACCTGCTGGTGAAGTACGGGCTCGCCGAGCCGGTGTTGACGGACCTGCAGCACGCACTGGCGAAGTTCGACGAAGCGGAGACTCGGGGCGGTGAGGGACGGCGCGCCCACATCGGCGCCAGCGCCGCGCTCGACGCGATTTCGAAGCAGATCATGCAGGTCGTGCGGGGAATGGACGGTCACAACCGATTTCGCTTCGCCGACAACCCGGATCTGCTGGCGACGTGGGAGAGCGAGAGCAGTCTGGTCGCCACCCCGCGTCCCGCGCCGGAGGAAGCCGCTGCCAGAGCGGGTGCGGCGCCACCGGCGGCTTCGGGCAGCAACCCGGCGGCGTGATCAGCCGCTGTGAATCACATAGCAGCACCACCGCCGCCGAGGGTCCGGGCCCTTGGCGGCGGTCGGCTATGCTCCCACCGTGTGCGGCGCGTGTCCCACCACACCGCGAACCGTCACATGCGGGCGGTACAATCGATGCCGGTGGAACCGATTTTGCTTTGCGCGGAATCAGCACGTCAGGTACCTTTGGCTGACCGAGCCGCAAGTATTTGCAATCTGGCGAGTTAGAGACCATGGCGACCAGCATCTTCCTGTATCACGTCCTCCCCTTCGTCCCGCAAGTTGCGCGGATCGCGCTGCTGGCCTTCGCCGCCGGCTGGCTGGCCGTGCTGGTCCACGAGCTGGGCCACGCCCTCGCCGCCTCCGCCCTCGGCGTCCGGCTCTGGGGCGTCCGGCTCGGCATCGGACCGGTAGTCTACGAAGGCCCCATCGGCGGGATCCACTGCCGTATCGCCTGGTTCCCGCTCGGCGGCATGGTCCAGCTCCTCGATGCCGATGCCGACGCCCTGGGCTACCGCGATGTCTACTCCCCCCGCTGGCAGTTCATGTGGGTGCCCGGCGCCTGGCGCGCCCCGATCATCTCGGCCGCCGGCCCGATCGCCAGCCTGGTCGTCGCCGCCATCTTCACTACCGCCTTGGCCAGCCTCGGCCACATCGGCGACCCGGCCCAGATCCTCCGCTACTCCGCCCTCGCCAACCTCGGCGGCTGGCTCAACCTGCTGCCACTCGGCCCCTCCGACGGCCTCCACGTCCTCCGCCACATGGCCGCGCTCAAGGCGGCGTACGCCTAGCAGTCGTTGCCACCTACGCCGCCCGGCCGGCGCCCCCACAGGCCCGCGCCCCCAGGCCCACGCCCAACCCGTCATTCCGAGCGAAGTGAGGAATCTGCTGAAGGAATGGCGGACATCCGCTCGGCGCACGACGGTCAGGAACCGCGGAGCAGATTCCTCGCTGCGCTCGGAATGACGGAAGGGATTGGGAATGACGGACGGGGGTGGGAATGACGGGTCCGCTAGCCCCCCCTTGCCCCCACCAGGAATCCGGGAATATTCCCAGCGTCGCGCAGGCCTCCCCCTCCGGAGACGGTCATGGCATCTCGCTGGCGCCTCCTGCCTGGTAACCGCCGCGGCCAGGCTCTCGCCGAATACGCCATCCTGCTCGGGCTCCTCTGCGCCGGCCTCGTCATCGTTCTCGCGATGATGGGCGGGCACATCCGGAACATCTTCTCCCACGGCAACGACACCATTGCCGAAGCGGATGGCTCGCCGGCCGGCCCGCCGGCCGCGGGACCGGGCAACGGCACCGGGAATGGCGCCGGGAACGGCAACGGGAACGGGAATGGGAATGGGAATGGGAATGGGAACGGCCCGGGCAATGGAAACGGGAACGGCCTGGGGAACGGCAATGGAAACGGCAACAGCGGCAACGGTCTCGGCAACGGGGGCCCGAACGGGAACTGACCGTACCTGCGAGGCCGCAGGCCAGTGACGCGAAACGAACAGGCCCGCGATGTACGCGGGCCTGTCCAGTAAGCGGTCCCGACAGAACCTACTTGCGCATCATCGTGTCGGCGCGCATGTGCACCGAGTCCATCTTCATGCCGGCATCGTTCGGCGCCGGCGCCACGTCGTCCACGAACTTGATCACGTCCAGCTTCGCCATCGAGCCGGCGACGATGTAGGTGTAGCTCTTCCCCGCCTCGAGCTTCACGTTCGCGATCGTCGCGACGACGTTGGTCTTGTGCTGTGGCCGCACGACCAGCGTGCCGCTCATCGGGTCGACGTCCTTCCAGCCGGCCTCGTTGCGGAAGTTGACGCCTTCGAAGATCGCGTCCTTCGCGCCGCGCGCCATCAGGTCGAGCTCGCCCGCGTTGGCCGCGGTGTTGATGAAACGGATGCGCGCCTTGCCGTTAGTCATCGGCTGGAGATCATCGTCCAGCACCCGCATGTTGGCCTTGGCGGTGCTGCCCTCGTCGGCGAACGCGATCACCGTGTAGTGGTGCCCGCCGCCCAGCTTCTCGTGGTTGTCGCCCATCGCGGTCTCGGAGGTCTGGCCCGGCGCCGCGACCTTGAAGTCGAACGCATCGTCCGGCATCTCCTTGAACGGCGTCATCGTCTTGTAGTTCACCGACGAGAACGCCGCAGAATCGCCGGCGAAGATCTGCACCGTCTTCTGCGTCGGGATCGCGTTCACCGCGCGTACGAACGCCGCCTCGTGATGCTCGGCGACTTCCGACGGCGGCGTGGTGGTGGTGGTGCCGTTCGCGGTCGTCGTGACCGAGCCGGTGTCCTTCACCTTATCGCACGCGGCCGAGAGGAGCAGCGCTCCGCCGGCGAGCATGCCAGTCCAGATTCTCGTCTTGTTGCGCATAGCTTCAGATCCCCGTCGTTGAGTGCGCTGCAGTTGGCGAGCAAACCCACGTACTGAACCACCATCTGTCATTCCGAGCGAAGCGAGGAATCTGCTCCGCCGTTCCCGACCGTCGTGCGCCGACCTGTTGTCCGACATTCCCGTCAGCAGATTCCTCGCTTCGCTCGGAATGACGGAGCGTGGAGTTCCTTCCCACCGGAAGCGGCAAAGAATACCGTGAACCGGCGACACGGGATGTGACAGCAGTCACCGGGCCGACTCCCCGCTCTGACACGGCCGCTAATGGCTTGCTGCACAATCAGTTATGCGATGCCGCGACATTCCGCCACCCGGCGCCTTTCCGTCGCTTGACAGCCCGCCCTGTCGGCCCCTTATTGCCTCTCCTCGAATTCCTGAAAACCCCGCTCCGGCGGGAAGCGAGCATAGATCGATGTCGCTGCCGTCCCCGCTCCTGGTACCGCTGCCGGAGCCCGATCGCCTGGTGGTGCTCCCCCCGGACCCGCCTGTCGCCGAACCGCGCCCGCACCCACACGTTGTCCACGGCCAGACGCGACCCGACGACTATTTCTGGCTCCGGAACCGCGACGACCCGGCTACGCTCGCCTATCTCGAGGCCGAGAACGGGTATACCCGGCGAATGATGCGGCACACGGAGCGGCTTCAGGAGCGGCTCTACCAGGAAATGCTGGGCCGAATCCAGGAAACCGACCTGTCCGTTCCCGAGCGCCACGACGACTGGTACTACTATCACCGGACCGAGGCGGGCCGGCAGTACCCGATCCTCTGCCGCCGGCACGGCTCGCCGGACGCGCCCGAAGCGATCCTCCTCGACCAGAACGACCTCGCCGCGGGGCAGGACTACTTCCGCCTCGGCGCCCTCGCCCTCAGTCCCGACCACCGGCTCCTCGCCTACGCCACGGACACAACCGGCGCCGAGACGTACACGCTCTTCGTGAAGGACCTGGAGAGCGGGACGCTCCTGGCGGAACGGATCGGCAACACCTCCGGCCGGGTCGAGTGGTCGAGCGATGGCACCACCCTGTTCTACACCACCCTCGACTCCACCAGCCGGCCGTATCGCCTGCTCCGCCACACCCTCGGCGGCGATCCCGCAGGCGACGTGCTGGTATACGAGGAGACCGACGGCGGCGTGCTGCTCTCGCTCCGGAAGACCCGGAGCCGCGAATGGATCCTGGTAGACCTGAGCAGCCACAGCAGCTCGGAGGTGCGCTACCTCCCCGCCGGCGAGCCCCGTGCGCCGCTCCGGCTGATCGCGCCGCGCGAGCCGAACATCGAATACCAGGTCGAGCACCACGGCGACCGGTTCTTCATCGTCACCAACGACGGCGCCCCGAATTTCCGGCTGGTCGAGGCCCCGGTGGCAAGCCCGGGCAAGGCGAGCTGGCGGACGCTGATCGGCAACGACCCCGCCGTGAAGCTCGACGGCGTGGACGCCTTCCGCGATCACCTCGTCGTGTACGAGCGGGAGGATGCGCTCCGGCACATCCGGGTGCTCCACCTCGCGAGCGGCGCGTCCCACCGGGTCGGGTTCCCCGAGGAGGTGTACACCTTCCGGGTGAGCGAGAACCCGGAGTTCGACACCTGCACGCTGCGCTTCGTGTACACGTCGCTGGTGACGCCGAACTCGGTGATCGACTACGACCTGGCGACGCGCGCCTGGGAGCTCAGGAAGCGGCAGGAGGTACGGGGCGGGTACGATCCGTCGCTGTACCGTACGGAGCGTGCATTCGCGGTGGCGGATGACGGGACGCGCATCCCGCTGTCGCTGGTCTACCGCATGCCGCTCGCGAAGGACGGCCGCCGCCCGCTGCTGCTCCATGGCTACGGCTCCTACGGCCTCAGCTACGATCCGACCTTTTCGTCCAACGCGGTCAGTCTGCTGGACCGCGGCTTCGTGCTGGCGATCGCGCACATCCGGGGCGGCGAGGAGATGGGCCGCGCATGGTACGAGCAGGGCAAGCTCGACCACAAGATGAACACCTTCACCGATTTCATCTCGGCGGCGGAGTTCCTGCTGGATGGGGGATACACGTCACGCGAGCGGCTGGTGATCAACGGGGGGAGCGCGGGCGGGCTCCTGGTCGGCGCGGTGACCAACATGCGGCCCGAGCTGTTCCGGGCGGTGGTGGCGGAGGTGCCGTTCGTGGACGTCGTGACGACGATGCTGGACGAGTCGATTCCGCTGACGGTGATCGAGTACGAGGAGTGGGGGAATCCGAACGATCCGGCCTGCTATGCGTACATGGCGGGGTACTCGCCCTACGACAACGTCAAGCCGCAGGCGTATCCCGCCATGCTGGTGACGGCGGGTCTCAACGACCCCCGGGTGGCGTACTGGGAGCCGGCCAAGTGGGTGGCCCGCCTGCGGGCGACGCGGACCGACGGCAACCGTCTCCTCCTCCGGACCAATATGGGCGCCGGCCACAGTGGTGCCTCGGGCCGCTACGACTATCTGCGGGAAGTCGCCTTCAAGTACGCCTTCATCTTCGACGTGCTCGGCATCGACTGAGCGCGGCTACCAGAGCCAGGAGCCCGGCCACCGCCGGGCCAACATCGCGTCGATCCCGAAGCTGCGCCCGCCGGCCCCGATGATCAGGGCAAAGGCGATCATCAGAAACGCGGCGTCAGCACTCCCCGGCGACCAGAACCACATCCCCTTGGCCAGCATGTAGGCGAGCATCATGAGGAGTGCGGCAAAGGCCGCGAGCCGGGTCGCGACTCCCAGCACCAGCGCCACGCCGGCCAGCAGCTCGCCCGCGGTGATCAGCATCGCGAACAGGTGGGCGTGTGGCAGCACGGTGTGCTCGAGGAAGCGCTGGTACAGGGCCGGGTGGGCTTTCGGCAGCGTGGACGACACAAACCCCGCGAGCATGGGCGTGAAATCCGCCTTGAGCTTGCCGGTGACCGCGACGAGAAGGATGACGCCGAGGAAGACCCGCATGAGCGCGAGCGCGACGCGCGCGCGGGTCCCGTTCCGCACCTCCGCCGGAAGCACCATCGGGTTCCTCTCAGTGTGCCGCGGCGAGCCGACGGGCGCGCTGGATCCGCCCCATCTGCCGCTGGTGGTGGACGGTGTGATAGTGAAAGAAGTCGAGCATCTGCGCGTGGGTGAACCAGCCGGCGTAGGGATGCCGCATGACGCGGTCGGGCAGCTGCGCCATGGTCACGGCGTCGAGGCGCTCGGCCATGCGGCATCGGGCTTCGGCCCAGCGCTGCATCAACTGGTCGAGGGTGACGTCGGTGACCGGAGGTTCGAGCGCGCTGCTCGGCGCCTTGATGCGCGCGCGCACGAGGAATGCGGTCCGGATGACGCCGATCATGACGCCGGTCCGGACCCGCTTGCGGAGCGGCACCGGCCGCGGCGTGATCCGGGCCATCTGCTCCACCGTCAGCTCCTCCGCCAGCACCAGGTGCTCGACCACCTGCAGCACGCTCCAGCCGCCGGTTGGCGGCTGGAAGCGGAGCGTCGTGTCGCCGACCGGGCGGAGCGGCGCCAGCAGCGCGGCGCGCTGGCGCTCGATGCGGTCGAAGCGGGAGCGGAGGGCGGGGAGCACGGGTTGAGGATAGCGCCGGACCCCGGTCGAGGCGAGGCCTGCGAGCTAGAGCCTAGCCCCCCGCCCCCACAGCGAGTCCGATCCCCGCTGCCCTTCCGGTCACCCACGCCCACACGAAGTTGTACCCGCCGATCGGCCCGAACGCGTCGAGAATCTCCCCGCAGAGATAGAGGCCGGGATGCAGCCGGCTCTCCATGGTGCGCGGGTCGATCTCGCCGAGGCTGACGCCGCCGCCGGTGACTTCAGCCTTGCGGTAGCCTTCGTCGCCGGTCCAGGGCAGCGGGTGGTGCGTGAGCGCCGCGATCAGTCGCACGCGCTCTTCGCGCCGAAGCTGGGACAGCGAACGCGACTCCTCCACGCCCGCCTCCGCGAGCAGCACATCGGCCAGCCGCTGCGGCAGATGGCGGCGGACGACGTTGGCGACGGTCCCGGTTCCCCGGCCGGCGAGCAGCTGCTCCCAGTCGCCGGCGCCGAGCGGCGTCCACCGGACGAAAATCTGCTGGGGCGGGCCGCCGGCCAGCCGTGACCGGACGGCGAGATGCGACACATCCAGCACCGCCGGCCCGCTGTAGCCCCGATGGGTAAACAAGAAGCCGCCCTCGGTCGTGAACTTCCGCCGGCCCTCCGGCGCCTCGATCCCGACGACCGGCGAGATCCCGGCGAGCGCACCGTACCGAGCCGGTTCGTCGGTGAGCGGGGTGAGCGCCGGGTAGGTCTGATTGATGGTGTGGCCCAGTCCACGCGCGATGGCCAGCCCGATCCCGTCGCTGCCGGTGTTGGGCACCGAGAGGCCGCCGGTCGCGAGCACCACGGCGGACGCCGCGAGCGTACCGCCGCCATCGAGGGTGACGCGCCAGTCCCGCCCGGAAGGCTCGATGCCGGTCACGACGGTATTGAACCGAACCGACACGCCCCGCCGCCCGGCGAGCGCGAACAGCCCGTCACGCACGTCGCGCGCCTTGTTCGACACGGGGAAGAGCTTGCCCGTCTCCGCTTCGAGGGCCAGATCGATCCCCACCTCGTCGGCGAAGAAGCGGATCTGCTCGTCAAGCGGCCAGGAGCGGAGGATGTTGCGGAGGGTCGCAGCGGAGGAATCGGTGACGTACCGTGACGGATCGATGCGCGAGGGGAGGATGTTGCAGCGCCCGCCGCCGCTGATGAGAATCTTGCGGCCGCCGTCGCGGGTGCGCTCGAGCAGGACGACCGGACGCGCGCCGGCCGCCGCGAAGATCGCGGCCAGCATGCCGGCCGCGCCGGCCCCGATCACGACGACCGGCCCTGCTTCGTTTCGCTCGCCCAACCGGCCCTCCGCCACCGAGTCGCGCGGAATCTACAGCGCCGGGGCGGGCTCCGCGTCGAGGACCAGCAGGCGGGATTCGGCGCGCACCTCGCGCATCATCACCACGAACGCCCGGGCCACGTCGCCGTCGAACTCGGTACCGGCGCCCCGCTCGATGTGGCTGAGTGCCTCGGCCGCCGGCCATGCCGGGCGGAACGGCCGCGGATTCCGCAGCGCGTCGTACACGGTGCACACCTGGACCACGCGGCTGGCGTAGTGGCGCTCGCGGGGGAACGACATGGCGGGGTAGCCACCGCCGTCCGCCCGCATGTGATGCTCGTAGGCGGCCGCCGCCGCGATATCGGCGTCGGGCCCGCCCTTGAGCAGCAGCTTGGCTCCTTCGATCGGGTGCTGTTCCAGCCGCGACTGCTCCTCGCGGCTCAGCGCGAACCGGTCCAGAAGATCCGCCGGAATTCGTGTCAGGCCGATGTCATGCAGCAGCCCCGCGACGCCGAAGGCGTGCACATCGGCCCGGTGCAGATCGAGGTGCTCGCTGAACGCCATCACCAGCACCGAGACGTTGAGTGAATGCATGGCGGTGTACTGGTCGTACGACTTGAGCCGGAGCAGCGGCACCAGCATCGCCCCGTCGGAGTGCATGGCGAGCGCGAGGGAGCGCACGAGCGCGCCCGCTTCGGTCATGGGCACCGCGTGGTCTTCCCGCGCGGCATTGTAGAGCCAGCGGGCGACGTCGTACTCGCGCGTCAGGTCGCAGGGGGCGTTGGGGTCATCGCCTTCCGGCTCCGGCTCGTCGGTGCCGCGGATGCCGATGGCGCCGTAGCGCACGCTGCCGCGGTTTTCGGCCCGCGCCAGCGCCGGGTCCGCCCCGGGCAGGCCCAGCAGGCCCATCATGTCGTTGAGGAACCCGCCGAAGTCCTCCCGCGTCGCATCGGCGGCAAACTCGACGCGCTCCACGCCGGCCCCGGCGAGGCGATCCCCCCAGGGCCAGCTCCGCATCTCGTGCAGCGCGCGCTGCCCGTAGACGACACTGTCCTCGAGGAAGCTGAAGTGGGGCCGGGTATCGGTCTCCTGCAGCTCGAGCAGGTGGCGGTAGGCGGTATCAGCGACGCGTGTACGCGACGGATGGCCCGGCGAGTAGAGACCCATCGTCGCGAATGCCTGGCCCAGCGCGTTGAGGAACCGGATGGGCGCGCTCATGGGCCCGCCGTCTCCGCCGCGTCGGTCCGCGTGGCGGCGCGCACCTCGGGGTCGGCGTGCTTCGCGGCCAGCTGCAGCACCGGCGCAGCGCGCGTGCTGCCGCTCCAGCGCGTGGCCAGGCCGCCCAGCGCGGCGATCAGCACGGGAGACCTGGGTACCAGGCCGGGCCGCCGAAACATGCGGCGCGGCGCCATGCAGAGTCCCACAAGGCACTCCACCGCCGCGGGTGAGGTCGACTGGGCCAGCGCCCGCGCGGCGATCGGCTGCAGCCCCGCCGCGAGGCCGGGCTCGGTAAGCATCCGGACCAGCAGCGTCACGGCGGGCGCGGGGCAGCGCTCGGCGGCGGCATTGAGTGCGAGCCGGAGGATGCGCTCGTCGGTGGCGCTCAGCGCTTCGCACACCGCGCGGTCCCGGGTGGCGGGATCGCGCATGAGGAGCTTGACCGCTTCGAAGCGGACCCGGGAGTCGGGCGTCCGGGCGAAAGGCTGCGCATTGAAGCCGGCCGGCGTCTCGGGCAGCTGATTGAGCAGGGCCAGCATGTTGCGCTGCACGTACCAGACGCCGCCCTCGACGCGCGCTGCCACTTCGGCGCCGACCCCGGCACCCAGTCCGCTGATCAGCTCGAGGAGCCGATGGCGAGTGGTGCGGTCCTCCTCAGCGGCAAGTGCGTCGAGCAGCGGCGGCGCCGCCCCGACGCCGAGGGCGCTGGTGAGCGCGGACAGCGCGTCGAAGTTGACGGGCAGGTGATGCAGGACTTCGCGAATGGTGTCGGGGGAAACGACGCGCCGGCGCAGTGCGGCGAGCGACGCGACCTCTTCGCTCGCGGCGTCGAGCAGCTCGAGCAGCTCGGCAACGTGGCCCTCCAGCACCATCCGGTCCGCCGCCGCTTCGGCCGCGGCGGAAATTTCCCCGATCTCGAGGCTCATCTTCACGATGCGCGACGGTTCGCACAGGTGAGCGCGTTCCGCGGCGCGACTGGTGTGGTCTCCAGCGAACAGCCCGTCGTACTCGGTCGGGCCGGCGAGCTGGCCCTCCGGCAGCGTCCAGCCTTCGACCAACCCGATCACCTGCTGGCGGAGCGCCTGGTCCGAGGCAGCCCGCGACGACGTGGTGCCGCGCCCCGCATTCTCGGCCAGCTTGGCGAAGAGCTTGACCAGCGCCGGCGAGATCGATTCGTCCGAGACCTGCGCCGCGGCATGGGTCAGGGCCAGCACGGTCTCGACCCCGACCACGGCCATGAGACCCGTCACGAACTCGCGCCGGCGATTCACATCGCCATCGAATCCCAGCAGCCGCCGGAGCGTCTCCGGGTCCAGCACGCCGATCATCGCGCCGATTATCCGCTCGGCGGCCACCGCGTCGGCGCTGCCGCGATGGCGCGACGTGCGGGTGAATTCCTCGACGTAGTCGATGACGCGCTCGTCGAAACCGGGATCGTGCTGCTGGGCCTTGATCGCGAGGGCGATGAGCGCGGGATCGGCCAGCACTTCACTCGGCTCGCGACCCTCGAGATCGAGCACCGACTGGGCGAGGCCCAACCAGAGATCGGGCTCGGGCTTGGGTGTGGGATCTTCGTCCAGCTGGAGTTGATCGTACGCCAGCGGCACCAGCTGGACATGCGGCCACGCCTGGCCGACCGCCCAGGCCTGCTCCCGGGTCAGCGCGCCGAGCGACTCGGCGAGCTCGTCCCGATCGATGCCGCGCTGGAACTTGAGGGCGCCGACGTTCCGGCGGTGCAGCTTGGAGGCGAGGTCGCGCTCGACCGCGCTGGTAATGCGGGGCGGATGGCCGGAGACGATCAGCTGGCTGGGGGCGACCCCGATGGCCAGCGAGGGCCGATCGGCCAGCGTCTGGCGCAGGCGAACGAGCAGCGTCCCCACGGCCTCGTCGACGAGCGGGTGGCCGCCGGGATACATCGTCTGCTTGTGCAGCGCAACCGATAAATCTGAAATGAGCTTCTGCATTGGACCCGGGGGTTTGCTGATGCCCGGCATCGAGGCAATTATTACGCCTACCGGCGAACCCCGCTAAGTCGTTGTACGGAGAGGGGATCGCGGCCGGCAGCCGGTCGGGCTTCCGCCGCCCGCTGCCGGTCCCTCGGCGAACTGCACGACCGGCCCCGCTCGGGGGGCCCGGATCCTCAGGCCCAAGGCAGGCGGGATGGCGCGTCACGACAGCGGCGAATGGAGCGGCGAATGGCTGCAGCCGGACGGCAGCGGGCGGCGGCGCCGCGCGCCATCCGGCGGGGAGGCGATCGGCTTCATCCTGCGGCTGGCGCGGGCGCTGCACACCTACGGCTACGCCGCCGACCAGCTGGAGGAGACCATGCAGCTCGCCGCGATCCGGCTGGGGCTGGCAGGCCAGTTCTTTTCCACCCCGACCTCCATATCGGCCGCCTTCGGCGAGCAGGAGCGACAGCGCACCTACCTCCTTCGCGTAGAACCGGGTGACGTGGACCTGGGCAAGCTGGCCCGGATCGATGCGGTCAGCAATTCGGTCCTGCGCGGCGAAGTTCCGCCCGGCGATGGGTCCCGGCTCATCGACGGCATCGTGGCCGATGTGCCGCTGTACGGCGCCTGGATGCGCACCGCGGCCTTCGGCATCGCGTCGGGCGCGGCCGCGCGCTTCCTCGGCGGCGGCGGCCGCGAGATCGCGGCGGCGGCGGCGATCGGCCTCCTGATCGGCCTGCTGGCGCTCGCGGCCGAGCGGGTGCCGGGCATCGGGCGGGTGTTCGAGCCGATCGCGGCCTTCATCGCGTCGTTCACCGCCACCGCGATCGGCGCTCGGATCACGCCGCTGTCGGTCTTTCTGGCCACGCTCGCGGGGCTGATCGCGCTGGTGCCCGGCCTCACGCTGACCATCGCCATGACCGAGATCTCCACGCGCCATCTGGTGTCGGGCACCGCCCGGCTGAGCGGCGCCTTCATGGTCTTTCTCGGCATCTGCTTCGGCGTCGCGCTGGGCAGCTCGCTCGGCGGCCACCTCTTCGGCGCCGCCGCGGCCGCGCAGCCGATTCTGCTGCCGGGGTGGACCAATGCCGTGGCGCTGGTCATCGCGCCGCTCGCGTTCGTCGTCCTGCTTCGGGCGGAGCCGGTCGACGCGCCGTGGATCATCGGCGCCGGGACACTGGGATTCGTGGGCAGCCGGCTCGGTACCGCCGCGCTGGGGCCGGAGCTGGGGACGTTCGTCGGAGCGCTCACGGTCGGGATCGCGAGCAACGTCTATGCACGGATCCGCGACCGGCCAGCCACCGTCGCGCTGGTGCCAAGTATCCTGCTTCTGGTGCCGGGCAGCATCGGCTACCGGAGCCTGGCCTCGCTGCTCGACCGCGAGGTCGTGCTCGGCGTGGAGACGGCGTTCCGCATGATTCTCATCGCGATGTCGCTGGTGGCCGGCATGCTGATCGCGAACATCGTGTCTCCGCACCGGAAGGTCGGAGTGCCCACACGCAGCGGGGCGCGCGAGGCTAGTCACCGGCAACGCTGAACGCGACGCCGGCCGCCGCGAGTACGGCCAGCCAGATCCCGGTGTAGAGCGGTACGAGCGCGACCCGCCGGCGGATCATTTCGGGAAACCGAATCGGCTTATCGGCAAACTTGCCCGGTGGACCACTGGCCAGAAACGTCTTGTACGTCTCGATCGACGCCACGGTGTAACCGGTCGCCGCGAGCGCGATGGGCACCAGGTTGTGTGAGAGGAGCGACAGCAGCGCCGCGAACGCCATCGCGACAACGGGGCTGCGAAAGAACTTGCGCAGCTGGAAGCCCTCGATCGGCGCGTCCTTCCAGGCGCCACCGAACGCCGAGATCCAGCCGCCGATGGCGCCGAAGAGCACCACCTCGATCAGCCGGGGAGCGGCGCTGCCGAGTGTGCGCTGATAGGCCAGCACGCCGGCCATCGCGGTCAGCATCACGGCGCCGTACCCCAGGCCAGCCAGAGCTCGGGTCCCGCGGTGCGTAACGGGCCGCCCAAGGATCGCGAACTGCATTGGGATGGTGTACTTCTCCTGAGCCTGCTGGCGGAAGAAGGTCTTGTAGATCTCGGTCACCGCGCGCTCGACGATGTAGACGGACCCGAAGAGGATGACGGCACCGGCGGCCGTCGACGCATCGAGCCCCAGCACCGCGTAGATCCCACCTGCGCTCAACAGTCCGATGCCGACGCTCCGCAAATATTTTCCGAGCTCGAAGCCTTCATGCGGCGAATCCTTGTAGCAGCCCCAGGTGGCCGCGTGCAGCCCGGCCAGAAGTCCCACCAGCAGCGCGTACAGCAGGTCGATGGTCATCGCTCCTCCGTCGTGGATGCATCGGTGACGCCCACAGGGGCGCCGGGTCGGTCCGCGCACCCTATGCATCAGGCGTGGCGCAGGCGTGGCCCTCGCCGTGACTTGGCGTTACCATCCGGCCCATGATCGAACTGCGTGCTCTCGGCGTGCTCGACCTCCGTGGGCCCAAGGACGCCGACTGCCGGGCCGTGCTCCAGCAGCCCAAGCGGTTCGGCGTGCTGGCCTTCCTCGCCATCGCCTCGCCCCGCCGCTTCCACCGTCGTGATTCCCTGCTCGCCATGTTCTGGCCCGACCTCGATCAGGAGCGGGCGCGGGCGGCGCTCAGGCGGGCGCTCTATTTCGTACGCAGCGCCATCGGCGCCGGCGTGATCGTGGGACGGGGCGAAGAGGAGGTCGGCATCGGCGAGCACGCGCTCTGGTGCGATGCGTCGGCCTTTGACGAGGCATGCGAGTCGGGGGAACCGGCCCGCGCGCTCGAGCTCTATCGGGGCGATCTGCTGGAAGGGTTCTATGTGGCGGGCGCGCCCGAATACGAGCGCTGGCTCGAGCGGGAACGCGGGCGGCTCCGGGAGCGCGCAGCCACCGCCGCCTGGGCGCTCGCCGATCGCGCGGCCGTCAGCGGCGATGTGGCCGAGGCGGCTCGGCGCGCCCGCGGCGCGGCGAGCCTGGCGCCGGAGGACGAGGCGGGATTCCGCCGCCTGATCGCGGTGCTCGACCGCGTGGGCGACCGGTCCGGCGCGCTCCGGGCCTACGAGGAGCTTGCCCGCCGGCTCGCGGCGGACTTCGAGCTCGAGCCGTCACCCGAGACCCGGACACTGATCGAGGCGGTCCGCACCCGCGCCGAGCGGCCGCCGCCGGCTGCGGCGGCGCCGGCCGCGCCGGTCCTCGCGGTCGCTCCCGACACCATCGCCGTCTTCCCGTTCACGATCCGCGGCGACGCGCACCTTGCCTACCTCGGCGACGGCATGGTGGACCTTCTCGCGACCGAGCTGGACGGCGCGGGTCCCATCCGGACCGTGGATCCGCGCGCGCTGCTCGGCTATCTCGCGCAGGAAGGCTGGCGCGACGGGGACGCCACCCTTGCCGCCGCGATCGCCGCTCATTTCGGGGCCGGCCGCTTCGTGCTCGGCAGCGTGACCGGCTCGGGCGGCCGCGTGCAGGCCGCCGCCTCGCTGTACCGCTCCAGCGGGCGGCCCGAGGCGACGGCACAGGCCTCGGCCGACGCCGAGGCCGGTTTGTTCGGCGTGGTGGACGACATCGCGCGGCAGCTCGTCGCGGGATTGAGCGTCGGGCCAGGCACCCGTCTGAGCCGGCTCGCCGCCGTCACGACGGAATCGCTGCCGGCGCTGAAAGCCTACCTGAAGGGAGAAGCCGAGCTCCGCGCCGGCCGCTATTTCGACGCGATGGAATCGATGCAGCGGGCCCTCGCAGCCGATCCCTCGTTCGCGCTCGCGTATTACCGGCTCGCGTCGGCCGCCGCGGGTGCGGCGATGCCCGAGCTGGCCCGGGAGGTCTCCGACTCCGCGCACGAACACCGTGAGCGGCTCTCGGGCCATGACCGCCTGCTGCTCGACGCCCAGCGGGCCTGGCTCCACGGCGCCGTCACGGAAGCCGAAGGTCACTACGGGACCATCACCGGCACGCACCCGGACGATGTCGAAGCCTGGTTCCTGCTGGGCGACCTGCTCTTCCACTCCAACCCGTTGCGCGGCCGTTCGGCCTCGGAGGCACGCGGTCCGTTCGAGCGGGCCATCGCGCTCGACCCCGACCATGTCAGCTCGCTGGTGCACCTGGCGCGCATCGCCGCGATCGATGGCCGGCGCGACGACGCCGAGCGGTTCGCGGCACGCGCGCTCGAGGTGGGACCCGACGCCGATCAGGCGCTGGCGCTCCGGGCGCTGCTGGCATCACTGCGGGGCGATGTGCCGGCACAGAGCGCCGCCGTCGCCGATCTCCAGCGGGCACGAGCGGTGACGGTGGCGGTCGCATTTTCGGACGTCGCGCTCTATTCGGGGAATCTTGCCGCGGCGGCGCGGCTCGGGCGCAGCTTCCTCGAGGCCACGCGCTCGGCCGAAATGCGTGCGCTGTGTCATCTGCTGCTGGCCCATATCGCCCTCGCCGCCGGTGATCAGTCGGGTGCCTGGACCGAGCTCGCGGCCGCGGAATCGCTCGACCAGGCCCACGGCCTCGCCACGCGCGGCCTGTTCAGCGCGCTGCCGTTCGTGACGGTCGATCCGGCCGCGCTCCGGGCGACGCGCGACGCACTCGTGGCGTGGGACGCGGATGCGGTGCCGGCCAGCTCCTTCCTCATCTTTGCGATGCACAACGGCCTCCACCCGCACATCCGCCTCTATCTGCTCACGCTGATCGAGGCCCGGCTCGGCGACGTCGCGGCGGCGCGATCGCACACGGAGGCGTTGGGGCGCCTGCCTCCGCCGGCTGCGGGGACGGAGCTCGCCGGCCACCTCGGCCGGGGGGCGCGAGCCCGGGTCGCGCGCGCGGAAGGCCGCGCGGAGGACGCGCTCCGCGAGCTCGAGGGCGGGCGGAGCGAATCGTGGTTCCAGCTCACTGTCGCGTCTCCGTTCTACTCGCAGGCCTTCGAGCGATTCATGCGGGCGGAGCTGCTGGAGGAGGTGGGGCGAGCCGGTGAGGCACGGGGCTGGTTTCGCTCGATCGCGGAGCGCTCACCCTACGAATTGATCTACCGGGAGCCGGCGCGCGGGCGGGGCTGACCGACGCTGCCCGCGGCCGGGCTCACACCGATTCGCCCCGCGGGGCGACGCCCGCCCCCTGCGTCACCGCCGCGCCCTGCACCGGGTGCGGCTTCGGCTTTCTGCCGAGCAGCCCGGCCGCCCACGCACGCGTCTGGTCGAGAATCTCGTAGACGGTGGGAATCACGATCAGCGTCAGCAATGTGGATGTGATCACGCCGCCGATGACGGCGCGGCCGAGCGGTGCCCGGAAGTCGGCGCCTTCACCGTGGCCGAGCGCCACCGGGATCATGCCGGCGATCAGGGCGAGTGTGGTCATCATGATCGGGCGCAGTCGAATGCGGCCGGCCTCGATCAGCGCCTCTCGGAGTGGCAGGCCCTTTTCCCGAGACCACTTGGCGAAGTCCACGAGCAGAATGGCGTTCTTGGCCACGATGCCCATCAGGAGGATCACCCCGATCAGGCTCATGATATTGAGCGTGTCGCCGGTGATGATGAGCGCCAGCACCACGCCGACGAGCGAGAGCGGGAGCGACACCAGGATGGCGAGCGGATCGAGGAATGATCCGAACTGCACGACGAGAATCAGGTACATCAGGAGCACGGCGGTCGCCAGCGCGGTGAAGATGCGGGTGAACACCTCGTTCTGATCCCGCGCCTGCCCGCCCCACGTGGCGCTGTACCCCGGAGGGAAGCGGACCGTCCCCACCACGCGGTCGATCTCCCGCTGGACTTCGCTCAGCGCCCGGCCCTCGGTGTTCGCCTGCACGTTCACGACCGCCTGGCGGTCCAGGTGGTTGATCTGCGCGGGGCCGGTGCCCTTGGTGATGGTCGCGACCTGGCCGAGGGGAAGGGTGACCGGCTGGCCGTTGGCGCCGGTGACGACCAGTGGCAGCATGGCGAGATCGGCCGCGCGTTCCCGCGCTTCGGGCGTCAGGCGGACGGTCACGTCGCGGGTTTCCCCGCTGGGATCGACCCAGTCGCCGGCGTCGATGCCGGCAAAGGCCGGCCGGAGCGACTGGGCAACCTGCCCCACCGTCACGCCCAGCGTGCCCGCCAGCCCCCGGTTGAGCTGCACGTCGAGCTCCGGCTTCTCGCCCCGCGTCGAGAGCCCAATGTCCACGGCGCCGGGGATGTGCTTCATCGAATCCGCGATCACCTGCGCGATGTGGGTGAGCACCGCCGGATCCTCGCCGCTGATCTGCAGGTCGAGTTGCTTGATCGCGCCGCCGAACCCGCTGGTGAAGACGGCGATGCTGGCGCCGCCCACCTTCGTGAGCTCGGCCCGCAGCACGGCGCCAAGCTTGTCCTGGCTGATGTGGCGCGTCGCCTTGGGCGTCAGGCGAACGTAGACCAGTGCCTGGTCCACGCCCGGCGCCCGGAACGGAATCGCGGTGCCGATCGCCGTGTAGGTGTAGCGCACCTCGGGATGCGCCAGCGCGATGCGGGTGACCTCCTCGGCCTTGAGCCGGGTGTAGTCGAGGTTCGAGCCGGGCGGGGTCTCGATGATCAGGCTGACTTCGCTCCGATCACTTTCGGGGACGAAGCCCACGCCGCCGACCGTGGCCTGAAGGAAGATCGCGCCGAAGAAAGCGACGAACGCGAGCCCCACGACGGCCACGCGATGGTCGAGCGCCCAGCCGATGAGCCGGGTGTACCGCTCCGCCTGCCGGTCGAACCACCGGTTGAAGCGATCGAGCGTCCGCGCGATCGGGTTCCGGCGCTCGTGCGATTCGGTCTGCGGATCGGGCCAGTAGGCCGACAGCATCGGGTCGAGCGAGAACGACACGAAGAGCGACACGAGCACGGCGCACGCGATGGTCAGCGCGAACGGCTTGAACCACTGGCCGGCGACGCCGTACATGAACGCGACCGGCACGAACACGGCCACGATCGAGAAGGTGGTCGCGGCGACCGCGAGCCCGATCTCGTCGGTGCCCTCGTGCGATGCCCTGACGTGGTCCATCCCCATCTCGATGTGCCGCACGATATTCTCGCGGACCACGATGGCATCGTCGATCAGGATCCCGATGGCGAGCGACAGGCCCAGCAGCGACATGGTGTTGAGGGTGAAGCCGAAGGCCCACACGGCGATGAACGAGGCCAGCACGCTCACCGGAAGCGCCAGACCGGTGATCACGGTCGAGCGCCAGGAGTTGAGGAAGAGGAACACGACGAGCACCGTCAGCAGCGCGCCTTCGATCAGCGCCTCCTGCACGTTTCGCACGGCCGCGGCCACGCGCTGGCCGGCGTCCTGGACCAGCTCGAGCCTGGTGCCGGCCGGCATCTGCTTTTCCAGCTCCACGACGCGGGCCCGGATGCGGTCGCTCACCGCCGTCGTGCTGTATCCCTTCGATTTCCGCACCTCGATCCCGACCGCCTCGCGCCCGTTGAACAGGGCGATGTTGCGCGGCTCCTCCGCGCCGTCCCGCACGTTGGCGACCTGGCCCAGCCGGACCGTCTGTCCGTTCCGTTCCGCGATGACGACGTTGGCGAAATCCGTGGGGCCTTCCAGCCGCCCCCGCAGCCGGATGGTGCGCTCGTCGAGCGCGCCGTTCACCCGACCGACCGGCGCCGCCAGGTTCTGCACCTGGAGCGTCTGTACCACCTGGGCGACGCTGATCCCGGCGGCCTGCAGTGCCTCCGGCTTCAGCTCGACCGACATCTCGCGCTTGATGCCGCCCACCACGTCCACCTGGGCGACGCCCGGAATGCCTCGCAGCCCGCGCGTCACCGTGGGATCGGCGAGACGGGTCAGCTGCGCCGCCGTCTGGGTCGGTGAGGTCAGCGTCAACGTCATGACCGGCTGATCGCCCGGATCGAACCGGGTGAGGATCGGCTCCTTCATCTCCGGCGGCAGATCGGCCCGCTTGGTCGAGATGGCGTCGCGGATGTCCTGCGACGCCTGCGCCACCGGCTTCTCGAAATCGAAGAAGAAGGTGCACTGCGCCAGCCCGTCGGTGGCGTAGCAGGTGGACTTGCTGCCGTCGAGCCCGCTGATGCTGAACACGGCGTCCTCGATCGGATCCACGATCTCGCGCGTCACCTCGGCCGGGGAGGCACCGGGATAGGGAACGGTGACGACGACGAGCGGCTGCTGCACGTCGGGAAACTCATCGGTCTGGAGATTGATCAGCGCGAAGATGCCGAACACGACGAGCGCCACCATGGCGGTGATGGTGACGATCGGCCGCCGGATGGCGAAGTCGGATATGAACACGGCTACTCCTTCCGCACGCGGACGACGGTGCCCTCGCTGAGCACCTGCGCACTGCCCAGCAGCACGGTATCACCCGCCGCGAGCCCGCTGGTGATCTCGATCCGCTCGGCGATGTCGTCGCGCACGCCGGTCTCGACCGGCACGCGCTGCACCCGCGACGCGCGGAGCCGGAGTACGCTGGGCGAGGTCCCGCGCTGGTCCACGGCGGAGACCGGGACCGAGAGGCCGCGCGCCGTCTCGGTGGCGATACGACCCTGCGCGAACAGGCCGGACACCAGCGTCTGGCCGGCGTTGGGAATCGAGACGTAGATCCGCACCT
>JBBQFH010000035.1:0-23866 GCA_038321865.1 Gemmatimonadales bacterium | reverse complement strand
TGCTGTCGTTTTCGCATCTGCTCAGCTCCACCGGCCTGTACCTGCCGGTCTCGGAGCTGTCGGCGCTCGCCCGTTCGCACGGATGTCTCGCCATCGTGGATGGTGCCCAGGCCGCCGGCGCCGCCCCGGTGGACGTCAAGGCGCTCGGCTGTCACGTCTACGCGACGAGCGGCCACAAATGGATATTGGGGCCGAAGGGAACCGGCCTGCTCTATCTCAGCGAGGAGTTGGGCACCCGGATCGACATCTTGTCGCTCGCGGCGGGCCACGCCGCCTACACCGACGGGACCGGCGTGTCGAGCATTCCGAGCGTGCTCGGGCTCGGGGCGGCGGTCGGATACCTGTCGGCGATCGGCATCGACCAGATCCGGATCCACAACCTCGCCCTCAGAAACCGCTTGTATGCGGCACTCCAGGACGCCCCGAAGCTCCGCGTCGTGAGCGCGCCTCCCGGCCCCCTCGCATCGGCGCTGCTGACGTTCACGCTGCCCGACGCCATCGACAGCCGCGCGTTCCACCAGCTGATGCTCGGACGGCACCAGATCGAGCTGAAGGTGGTGCCGAAGAACTGGCTCAACGGCATCCGGGTGTCGACGCATCTGTTCAACACCGAGCAGGACGTGGACGCGCTCGTCGCCGCCCTTTGGGTGGAACTCGCGTAACGCCGTTTTTCCCACCACCGACGGAGGAGCTCATGCAGCTCGGCGCATTCTCGGTCAGTCTCGCGGTGAAGGATCTGGAGGCCTCCCGGCAGTTCTATGAAAAGCTTGGCTTCACGAGCTTCGCCGGCGTTGCCGCGCAGAAGTGGCTGATCCTGAAGAACGGCGACCACATCATCGGGCTCTTCCAGGGGATGTTCACCGGGAATATTCTGACATTCAACCCGGGCTGGGACCAGAACGCCCAGCCCGTCCCCGGCTTCACCGACGTCCGCGAGCTGCAGCGCGAGCTCAAGGCGGCTGGTGTGGCGTTCGCGACCGAGGCCGACGAGAGCGGCACCGGTCCGGCCAGCTTCATGGTGACCGATCCTGACGGCAATACGATTCTGGTGGACCAGCATGTCTGACGTGCGACGCCACGCGCTCGTGTTCCGCCACGCGCTTTCGGTCGGTTAGCAGGCGCACCGGCTACTGGCCGGGCTCAACCGGCGGCGGTATGCTTCCGGTCGTATCCCCCCCAAAGAGAACCGTCAATGTGACCGCTGAGACCGACCCTCGTGCCCGGCTCGCCGCAGCGCTGGCCGACCGCTACCGCATCGAGCGCGAGCTGGGTGCCGGCGGCATGGCGACGGTGTACCTCGCCCAGGACCTGAAGCACGACCGGCAGGTCGCGGTGAAGGTGCTGCGCGAGGAGCTATCGGCCTCGCTCGGGAAGGAGCGCTTTCTTCGCGAGATCAAGGTCGCGGCGGCGCTGCAGCATCCCCACATCCTGCCGCTCTACGACTCCGGCGCCGCCGACGGGCTGCTCTTCTACGTGATGCCGTATGTGGACGGGCTGTCGCTCCGCGACAAGCTGGTGAAGGAGGGTGAGCTGCCGATCGGCGACGCGGTGCGCAGTCTCCGCGACATCGCCGACGCGCTCACCGAAGCCCATCGCCACGGGGTCGTCCATCGCGATCTCAAGCCCGAGAACGTGATGATCCGCGGCCGGCATGCGCTGGTCATGGATTTCGGTGTGGCCAAGGCGCTGAGCGACGCGACGGGACGGCAGTCGCTCACCACGGTCGGGATCGCGCTCGGCACGCCGACCTACATGGCGCCGGAACAAGCCGTCGCCGATCCTCACGTGGATCACCGCGCCGATCTCTACGCCTTCGGGGTGGTGGCGTACGAGCTGCTGGCCGGGCGCCCGCCGTTCACCGGCATGAACCCGCAGCAGGTACTGGCCGCGCACGTCACCACCGCGGCCGAGCCGGTCACGGCGCACCGGAGCATGCCGGCGGCGCTGGCGGCGCTGGTGATGCGCTGCCTCGAGAAG
This sequence comes from Gemmatimonadales bacterium, assembly GCA_038321865.1. Classification (GTDB taxonomy): domain Bacteria; phylum Gemmatimonadota; class Gemmatimonadetes; order Gemmatimonadales; family GWC2-71-9; genus JAICUF01. The sequence goes on along the minus strand of JBBQFH010000035.1, from coordinate 21,889 downwards.
CGGCCGGCCGACCGCCCGCAGAGCGCGGAGGAACTGATCCCCCAGCTCGAAGCGGTGCTGACGCCCAGTGGCGGCATGACGCCCACGGCGACGAGGCCGGTCGCCGCCGCAGCGCCACCTCGGTCCCGGCGGATCATCGGCGCTGCGGGGCTCGGCCTCCTGGTGCTCCTGCTCGGGTATGGTGCCTGGCGCGTGACCCGCCACACCGTCGCCGCGGGATCGGCGGCGGCGCCGGCGGCCGCGATCGCCAGGCGCGTCGGCGTGCTGCCCTTCGAGTCACGCAGCCGCGACACCTCCGACGCCTACCTCGGCGACGGCATGGCGACCGACCTGACGACCGCGCTCGCCGGCATGAAGGACCTGCACGTCGTCTCGCGGAGCTCGGCGTTCGCGCTCCGCGGGAAGACGGCGCGGGAGGCCGGAACCGCACTCACCGCCGATGCGATGGTGGAGGGCACGGTCGGCAAGGTCGACGGCCGGCTCCGGGTGACGGTGTCGCTGGTAAACGTCGCGGACGAGGCGGTGCTCTGGAGCCAGCGATACGACGTGACCGAGAAGGACCTTTACGCCCTGCAGGACTCGGCGGCAAAGGCGATTGCGTCGGCGCTCGGCGTCGGTCTCGATCGGCGGGAGGATGCGGCGCTCGCGGCGCACCGCACGGCGAACCCCGAGGCGCACGATCTCGTCCTCCGCGGCCAGTTCCTGACCGACCAGAACTCCGAGGCCGGCCTCCATCAGGCGATCGCGTTGTTCGAACGCGCTGCGGCCCTCGATTCGACCTACGCCGACCCGTGGAACGGGATCGCCCAGGCTTGGTTCTTTCTCGCCGATACCTACCTGGCCCCGCGCGCGACCGTGCCGCCGATGCGGGCGGCGATCGAGAAGGCGCTGGCGCTCGATCCGACATCGGCCTGGGCACACGCGCTCAAGGGCAGCCTGCTCAGCGCCTACCTCCTGGATTTCCCTGCCGCCGAGAAGGAGTACCAGACGGCGGCGGCGCTGGACAGCACGACTCCACTCGTGGGGGACTATGCGTGGCTGCTGCATAGCCGCGGCATGGACGATTCGGCGCTCGGCATGCTGCGCCGGGCCCGGCGGCACAATCCGTACGCGTTCGCACCGCTCAATGCGGCAATCACGGTCTTCAGCAATGCCGGGCCGGTGGACAGCGCGACGGCCCTTTGCCAGGTGCTGAACCGATCAGCACCGGACACCTGCACCGAGGCGCTGCTGATGCAGCAGGGCCGATCCGCGGAGGTCGTCGCAGAGTGGAAAGCGCGCCCGCCGACGACGCCGGTCCAGATGATGTTCTTCGCCGAGGCGCTGGCGCGCACCGGCGATTCGGCGGCGGCGCGCCGCGAGCTCGCGGCGGCCCTCGCCGCCGCCGGCTCGAGCTATGTCCGCGAGGACAACGTCGCAGGAGTCTACCTCGCGCTGGGGGATACCGCCCGAACACTGGAGTGGCTCGGACGCGGGCTCGATGCGGAGGCGGCCAACATGGCGCAGATCAACCGCAACTGGAGATTCAGGCCGCTACACGGGAACCCGGGATTCGCGGCCATCCTGCGGAGAGCGGGGCTGCGGCTGTGGCCATGAGCTGGCTCGCTGCTACTTCGGCGCCCCCGGGCCGCTGGCCGCCTTCCGCGTCGCGGCCAGCTGGAGCCGCGCGGTGCTGTCGGCCGGATGCAGCCGCACGCCCCACTCGGCCACCGCGATCGCATCGCGCGTTCGCTTCTGTGCGGTAAAATACGGAACGAGCTGCGATAGCGCGTTCTCGTCCACCGCGATATGATCGCTGCTGCCCGCCCGGGCCCGAAGGACCGCTGCATCAGCGCCGTGCGCCACCAGGTCGTCAATCGCGCGGTGCTGCGGCGCCCAGCGTCGCGCGAGCGCCGCCGTGGCACTGTCGAGCTCGCGCTGCGAGTGCCAGCGGCCCACGGCCATCATGCCCACGCGGCGGGTAGTCTGCGTGATGTCCTCGAGCGGGTTCCCCTCGAGCACGAGCAGATCGGCACGACGGCCGACGGCAATGGTGCCGGAGTTCACCGTGTCGCGGAGATACTCGGCCGGCACGCGCGTCGCGGCGGCGAGCGCCTCGAACGGCGTGAGCCCGGCGCCGACGAGGAGGCGAAGCTCTTCGTGCAGCGACGCGCCGGCGACCGTGCCCGGCAGATAGAAATCAGTGCCGGCCATGAGCGGCACGCCGGCCCGGTGGAGGCCGGCCACGAGCGCTGAGAGGAACGGCACGAACGTCCGGTTGATGGCGGACGAGTGGCCGGGGTCGGTGCGCCACCAGGCGTAGGTCTCGGGCGTGAGGTACCGCGACGCCGGGGCGGCGAGCATGCTGTCGTGACGTTCCCATTGGGCGATGAGTCCCGGAATGGTCACGAGTGTGGGCGTGACGGTAGTACCGGCGGCACGAACTGCGCGGGCGACTTCCGGAATTCGCGCCGGATCGAGATCGTCGCCGAAGTAGTGGTAGATGAACTGTTCCGCGTGCTCGATCGACGCCTGGTGGAGCTCGAGCGCGCGTGCGAGGCCGGTTCCATACGTGCCATCTCCCGGCACGTGACCCGCGACCGGCAGGCCTCGCCGCCCCGCTTCGTCGACCGCCGCCTGATACGCCGGCTGAGGGAGCCGGTCGTACACCTTGATGAAATCGTAGCCGGCGGTCGCCTGGCTGTCGACGAGCGCCCGCGCTTCCTCGGCGGTGGCACCCGCGCCTCGGTAGCCATAAAAGACCGGGCCCGCGGTGACGATGCGCGGCCCGGCGAGCGTGCCGTCAGCGACGCGTCGCCGGATGTCGAGGTGCCATGGCGTGCCCCGCATGTTGCGAACGAGGGTGATGCCGTTGGCGAGCAGCAGCGTCAGGTCACTCTCGTAGCGCAGATGCACGTGCATGTCCGCGAGACCGGGGGTAACGAACCATCGGTCATGTCCGTCGAGGACACGCGCACCCGCCGGGATCGCGACGCTGTCGACCGAGCCGAGCGCGATGATGCGGCCGCCGGCGACGAGGATCGCGCGGCGCGTGAGAATGCGCTCGCGATCCATGGGCACGACGTTGACGTTGACCAGTGCGGTCGTGTCCGCCGGGCCCATCGCGGGCGGGCGGGCTCGCGGGCCCGGCAGGATGGTGACGGGGAGGATGATGGCCAGGAGGCGCGATGTCAGGATGACGGGCATGACAGGACCACCTCGATAGGGCTGAGATCCTCTACGGAGTCGTAGGCTATCGTGACGCACGCCGCGCCGTGAAGGTTTCAGGCGTGCGTCCATTGAACTCTCTTCCCCGGAGGTAGTCATGCACATGCTCTCACCCGGAGTTCACCGGGCGCTCGACTTTGTCACCGTCGCCGGGTTCGCGCTGGCACCGACCGTCTTCGGCCTCACGGGGGTGGCCGCGATCGTGGCCTACCTGCTGGCCGGAATCCACCTGCTGCTGACGCTCGTCACCCGGCGCCCGGCGTCGTCCAGCGGGCTCGTTCCCCTCCGCTTGCACGGCATCATCGAGCTCGGTGTCGGCATCGCGCTGCTGGCGCTCCCCATTGCCGCGGGCTGGGTGGGCGTCGCGCGAACATTCTACCTCGCGGCCGGCGCCGTGATCCTGCTGGTCTGGCTGCTGTCCGCGTACGAGCACACCCCCGCCTGACATTTGCCGTCACGCCGGGGCGCATGTGCCGTGAGGAACCGCAGCACCCGCTCCCGGACCAGCGGCGCCTGCTCGATGTGCGGCAGATGCCCGGCCGAATCCACCGGAAAGAACTCGACCTGCGGGATCCCGCCGCGCACGACGCTCGACGTGGCGATCGGCACGGTGCGGTCCTGCCTGCCCCAGACCAGCAGTGCCGGCACGCCGGTTCTCCCGGCCGCGGCGTAAAGGGAATCGAAGTCGGTTCTCGATGCCGTTCCGGCCGAGCGCAGGATCGCGCGTCCGAACCCGCGGTATCGCATCTGCGGGCGGTACTGCGCGGCCCAGGTCGGGAATGCTTCCGGGTGCAGGAAGTCGGATGCCTGGTTATCAGCCATCCGCGGTACCCGCAGGGTCTGCCAGATCCACAGGCCGGCGATCGGCAGGGTGAGCAGGCCAGGTATCCGGGGAGTGACCGCCGCCGGATCGATGAGCGTGAGCGTGTGAATGCGCGCCGGGTGGCTCGCCGTGTAGTGGGCCGTGACGAGGCCACCGAATGAAAGCCCCATCAGGTTGATCGGCCCGGTCACGCGAAGGGAGTCGAGCAATTCATCAAGCTGCCGGTCGTACATCGGTCCGTCGTACGCGGCGTCCGGACGGTCGGACCACCCGCGACCCAGGAGATCGTAACGGATCGTCCGGTAGCCGGCCTGGCCGAGGGTCGTGAACAGCGAGTCCCAGATGTACATCGGCACCGAGAAGCCGTGCACCAGGACAACGACCTGTCCGCTGTCGGGCCCCGACACCTCGTAGTGCGTGGTGCCGAGCGTCGAGCCGACGAATCGCCCCGGCACGCCGGTCCGGGCGGCGGCGTCGAGCGTAAGGCGCTCCGGGTTCTTCGACCGGCCGTACGCAAAGGCAACGACGAGCAGGAGCAGGAGGACGAGGCCAAGCCAGCGCACGAAACGAGTCATCGGGGCATCCAGTGAGTGGCGGTAATCGCTACGGCGTTCAATGCTCGGCCCGGCGCGGGGGGAAGGCAAGAGCCCGTCCGCCCGCAACGACGCTTCCGCCCCCCTCCGGCCCGCGGTATTCTATATGGTAGTGCCCTCCATATCCGATCGCCTGACCGCCGCACTGACCGATCGTTACGTCCTCGAGCGCGAGCTCGGGGCCGGCGGGATGGCCACGGTCTACCTCGCCCAGGACCTCAGGCACGACCGGAAGGTCGCCGTGAAAGTCCTCCGCCCCGAGCTCGGTGCCGTGCTCGGAGCCGAGCGCTTCCTGGCCGAGATCCGCATCACCGCGGCGCTCGATCATCCCCACATTCTCACCCTCATCGATTCGGGCGAGGCGGACGGGCTGCTGTACTATGTACTCCCGTTCATCCGCGGCGAGTCGCTGCGCGACAAGCTGCGCCGGGAGCAGCAGCTCGCCATCGATGAGGCGCTGGCCATCGCCCGCCAGGTGGCCGGCGCGCTCGATCATGCCCACAAGCAGGGCGTGATCCACCGCGACATCAAGCCGGAAAACATCCTGCTGCACGAAGGCGAGGCGATGCTGGCCGACTTCGGCATCGCCCTCGCCGTGAGGGAGGCGGGCGGCGAGCGCCTGACGGAGACCGGCCTCTCCCTCGGCACGCCCCAATACATGAGTCCCGAGCAGGCGACCGGTGACCGCCTGCTCACGGCGCGCAGCGACATTTACTCGCTGGCGTCGGTGGTCTACGAGATGCTGGCCGGGGAACCGCCGGTGACGGGTCCCAACGCGCAGGCCATGATCGCAAAGTTGATGACCGAGCGGCCGGTGAGCCTGCATGTAGTGAGGAACACGGTGCCTGAAGCGATGGACCTCGCGGTGCAGAAGGGGCTCGCCAAGGTGCCGGCCGACCGGTTCTCGAGTGCGGGAGAGTTCGTACGCGCATTGGGAACGGCAGACCCGGCGGCACCGCGCGCAAGGAATGCCGTCCCACGCCGCTGGCTGCCCTGGGCGGCGATTGGAATGGTCCTCGTCCTCGCGGTAGCATTCCTGGCATCACGGAGCCGGGCCCCGGACCGGCTCGAGCTCGGCCGATCGGACCAGCTGACCGCCGATCCTGGTCTCGAGATCCAGCCCGCGCTCTCGCCCGACGGCAGGCTGGTCGCCTATTCGGCCGGCAATTCGACGCGCATGCGAGTCTTCATGCGGCCGGTCGGCGGCGGGCGCACGATCCCGCTCTCCGACGACAGCACCTCGGTAGAGACGCATCCACAGTGGTCGCCAGACGGCGCCAGCCTGCTCTTCCTCACTCGCGGCGGCGTCTCCATCGCGCCGGCGCTGGGCGGCAGCTCGACCGCCATCGTGCCGCCGGGAGCGAAGTCGATCGTCACCACGGCCAGCTTCTCGCCGAGCGGGAAGGAAATCGCCTTTGCCCGCGGCGACTCGGTCCAGGTGGTCCCCGCCGCCGGCGGGCCGGCGCGGCTGGTGGGAACCGGCGCCTACGACCTGCATTCCTGCGCGTGGTCACCGAATGGGAAGTGGATCGCGTGCGTGTCGGGCAATTCGGAGTCGGTCTCGCCCGGGAGCGGATTCGGCAACCTCGCGCCGAGCTCGGTGGTGCTGTTCCCGGCAGCGGGCGGCGCAGCCACCAGCCTGCTCGCGGCCGACGTATTCAATCAGAGCCCGGCCTGGTCCCCCGACGGAACGCGACTGCTCCTGGTCTCGAACCGCGATGGACCGCGCGACATCTACGCGCTCCGGCTCACGTCGTCGGGGCGGGCGCAAGGCGCGCCGGTACGACTCACCACGGGACTTGGCGCGATCTCCGTTTCACTCTCCGCCGATGGGCGCCGGCTCACCTACGCGGTCTACTCCGCGCAGGCGAACCTCTGGTCGGTTCCCATCGATGCCGGGATCCTTGCGGGCTCGACCGGGGCGACGCAGGTCACCAGCAGCCACCAGGTTATCGAGAACGTGCGGGTCTCGCACGATGGCCACTGGCTGCTGTACGACTCCGATCTCAGGGGCAATGCGGATGTCTACCGCATGCCGCTGGGCGGGGGACCGGCGGAGCAGCTCACCAGCGATCCCGCGGACGAGTTCGGGCCCGACCTCTCGCCGGATGGGCGGGCCGTCGCCTACCATACCTGGCGCCGCGGATCCCGCGATATCGAGGTCAAGCCGCTGAATGGCGGACCGGTGGAACCGGTTGCCGGCGGGCCCGGGCAGGAGAGTTTCCCGGTCTGGTCCCCTGACGGGCGCGCGCTGGTCTACTGGGACCAGCTGCCGCCGTATACCGTCTTCATCGCACGCCGGGGACCCGGGCAGCGCTGGCTCGCACCGGAGCGGGTAACGTCACCCGGCGTCTTCCCCGACTGGTCTCCCGATGGACGGGAGCTTGCCTTCGCCACGGCCGAGCCCATCCTTGCCGCGGGTGCGCCATCGGAACGACCCGGGCTGATGGTCATGCCTGCCGCCGGCGGCGAAGCGCGCCGCGTCTTCGACGCGGCCACCGCCCCGCCGGCCGAGAAGCCGATCTGGGGACCCGACGGTCGAACGCTGTACTTCAAGTCGCACGACTCGCAGGGGCGCACGTCGTTCTGGGCGGTGAACGCGGCGGGAGGCCAGCCGCGCATGCTCGTCCGCCTGGACGATCCTGCCTGGCAGTCCAGCCGCCCCTTCTTTGCTACCGATGGCAAGCGGTTCTACTTCCCGGTCGAGGACCGGGAGAGCGACGTCTACGTGGCGGAGGTGGTGAAGCCGTGACCGGACACTTCGATCACCTCACCTCGGCCCTCGCCGACCGCTACCGCGTCGAGCGCGAGCTCGGGGCCGGCGGGATGGCCACGGTATATCTGGCGCAGGACCTCAAGCACGATCGCAAGGTCGCGATCAAGGTGCTCCGGCCCGAGCTCTCGGCCGTCATCGGCGCGGAGCGCTTCCTGCGCGAGATCAAGACGATCGCCAACCTGCAGCATCCGCATATCCTGGGGCTGATCGACAGCGGCGAGGTGGGCGGCACCGCGTACTACGTGATGCCGTTCGTCGAAGGTGAGTCGCTGCGGGACCGGCTGACGCGGGAAAAGCAGCTTCCCATCGCTGATGCCCTGCGCCTGGCCACCGAGATCGCCGGCGCCCTCGACTACGCCCATCGGCACGGCATCATCCATCGCGACATCAAGCCCGAGAACATCCTGCTGCACGATGGACGGGCGCTGGTCGCCGACTTCGGCATCGCGCTGGCCGCCAGCAACGCCGGCGGCAGCCGGATGACCGAGACCGGCATGAGTCTCGGTACGCCGCATTACATGTCGCCCGAGCAGGCGATGGGCGAACGCGAGATCACCGCACGGTCCGACGTCTATGCGCTGGGGTGCGTGACCTACGAGATGCTGGTCGGCGAGCCCCCCTTCACCGGCCCGACCGCGCAGGCGATCGTCGCCAAGGTGATGACGAGCGAACCCGCAAGCATCACGGCGCAGCGAAGGAGCGTGCCCGCCGCCGTGGACGATGCCGTCATGGTCGCGCTCGAGAAGCTCCCGGCCGACCGCTTCGCGACGGCGGCGGAGTTCGCCGCGGCGCTGAGCGGCGGACCAACCGGCCGGACCACCACCCGTTCGATGCGCGTTGCTCAACCGGGCCGCGCCCCGTGGCGGAGAATCAGCATCGGCCTCGGCGTTGTGTCCGTGGCGCTGCTGGCGCTCGCCGTCTGGGCGATGCGGCGCGAGCCATCGGCCGGGCCTTCCGTGTACGACGCCGCGCTGCCAGACAGCGCGGGCGTAGGCTTCGCCGTGACGTCCTCCGCCATCTCGTACGGCGCGCCACTGAGGAACCTCTCGATTGCGCCGGCTGGCGATTTCGCGGTCTACGCGGCGCGCCAGGGAGATTCGACGGAGCTCTGGTATCGGAGCCTCAGCAATGGAGATGTGCGGCGACTGCCGGGCACCCGCGGCGCCACCGCACCGCGGATTTCGCCGGATGGAAAACGGGTTGCCTTCGTGCAGGCCGACCGCGTCCTCCTGCTGACGCTCGCCGGCGGAGAGCCGCGCGTGCTGCTCCAACGACGGAACGCCGACGCGCTCGGCTGGATGTCGAACGTGCGGCTGGCCGCCACTACCGACGACGGAAACAACTTCAACTGGATCGACGCGGGCGGTGGCGCGTCGCGCACGAAAGCCATCCCGCGTTGTGCCTTCGGCCGCTGGATCCCGGAACTCGGCCAGCTGCTCTGCTCCTACAACCGCGGCGGGTCGCTGCTCGACCCCGAAACCGGTTCGACCGGCAACATTCGCGTGGCACGACCGGATGGCACCCCCGGCGACCTGCTGGCCGGAAGCGCGTTTGCGCTGGTCGACAAGCGCTACCTGGTGTACAGCGGCGCCGACGGCGCACTCCTCGGCGCGCGCTACGATGCGGCGAAGCGCCTGGCCTACGCGCCGGTCACCCTGCTCGCCGGCGTGCGGCGGGAGGCATTGGGCGATGCGCAGTTCGACATCGCGGCGACCGGGACGCTCGTGTATGCGCCGGGCGTCGACGCGACCGTCGGCCGGCTGGTCACCCTGCATGCGGGCGGCGCGCCCCAGCCGCTGTCGATCGAGACTGGCGACTTTCAGCGCTTCGACCTGAGCCCCGACCGGCGCTGGATGGCGGCCTCGGTGCAGGGCACGGGCGGAAGCGAGCTCCGCGTCTACGACCTGCAGAACGGGTAGCACTTCACGTGGCTGAGGGCCGGCACGATCCGGCATCCGCTGTGGAACCCCGCCGGTGATCAGCTGCTGTTCGGCGTACGCGATTCCACTCGCTGGAGCGTCCTGCGGGGCGCGCCCGGTTCCGGCGGCCAGCCCGACACACTGCTGACTTCGACGTATGATGGCAGCAGCAATTTCGACCCGATCGACTACCTGACCGATCACCTTGCGCTCGCGCAGGTGTGGGCCGGATCGATCGTGGCGCGCTTCGATCCCGGCGTGCCGCACCCGACCTTTGACACCGTGCTTACCAACGCGCGGTTCGCGTCGGTGGCGCCGAGTCAGAAGCTGATTCTCTACCAGACGCTCGAGGGGAACGAGATCATCGTCACCGGCTTCCCGGTGCCGGGGCGCCGCTGGCGGCTGGCGTCGGAAGGTGTGGAACCGCTCTGGCTTTCCGGAACGGAGGTGCTCTATCGCGTCGGCACGGCGTGGTACCTGGTGCGGATCAATCCCGACACCGGGGAGCCGGCCGGCCCGCCCACCTTCTGGGGGCGGGACCCGCGCTTCTCCGACACATCGGGCTGGTCCAACCGCCCGTCGCGCGACGGCGGGATCATCTACGTTCAGGGGCCGGCAGAGAACAGCAGCAGCTATCTCCGCGTGATCCCCGACTGGGTGAGGCAGATGAAGGCGGCGGTGGATGCGGCCAGCCGATGACTGACGCGGCCGACCGACTGTCGGCGGCGCTCGAGGATCGCTACCGCATCGAGCGCGAGCTCGGTGCCGGCGGCATGGCCACCGTGTATCTCGCCCAGGACGTCAAGCACGACCGCAAGGTCGCCGTCAAGGTCCTCAAGCCCGAGCTGGCCGCCGTGCTCGGCGCCGAGCGGTTCCTGGCGGAGATCAAGGTGACGGCCAACCTGCAGCATCCGAATCTGTTGCCACTGTTCGACTCCGGGGCCGCGGGTGGCTTTCTCTATTACGTCATGCCGTATGTCGAGGGCGAGACCCTGCGCGCCCGGCTGGAGCGCGAGCGTCAGCTGCCGGTGGAGGATGTCACTCGCCTGGTCGGCCTGATCGCGAATGCGCTGGACTACGCCCATGCCCAAGGCGTCATCCACCGCGATCTCAAGCCCGAGAACATCCTGCTCCAGGCCGGCCAGCCGGTGGTCGCCGATTTTGGTATCGCGCTGGCCGTGGCCCACGCCGGCGGCTCCAGGGTAACGGAGACGGGACTCTCGCTCGGTACTCCGCACTACATGAGCCCGGAGCAGGCCGCCGGCGAGCGCAACCTCGATGCGAAATCCGACCAGTACGCGCTGGCGGCGGTGACCTACGAGATGTTGAGCGGGGAGCCACCGCACACCGGACCGACCGCGCAGGCCATCATTGCGCGGCTGATGACCGAGAAGGCCCGGAGTCTGCGCGCGACCCGGCCCGGCGTGCCGGCCGCGGTGGATCTCGCGGTCGCCCGGGCACTCGCCAAATCTCCGGCCGACCGGTTTCCGAGCTGCGGCGCCTTTGCGCGCGCGCTGGCCGCGAGCCCGGCACCGCGTAGCCGCGGCTGGCTCGTCGCGGCCGCCCTCACCGGCCTTGCCATCGTGGCGATCCTGGGCTGGCTGGTCATCGGCAGGCGCCCGGCGAGCGTATCGGTCGCTGAGACGGCCAAGTCCATCGCCGTGCTCCCGATGGTGAATATCGGCGGGGACTCGACCCAGGAATACTTCGCCGACGGCATGGCCGAAGAGCTGGCGAACGCGCTGGGCAAGGTGCCCGGGCTTCGGGTGGCGGCGCGGACTTCGTCCTTTGCATTCAAGGGCAGGCGCGACCTCGACGTCCGTGAGGTGGGCCAGAAGCTCGGTGTCGCCGTCGTGCTCCAGGGATCGGTGCGGCGGGTCGGTGACCGGATCAAGCTGAGCGTTCAGCTCATCGATGCGAGCGAGCGCGTGGAGCTCTGGTCCGAAAGCTATGACCAGGCGGTCAAGGACGTGTTCGCGGTGCAGGATTCGATCACCCAGGCGATCGTGAGCCAGCTGGCGCTCAAGCTGGGCGGAGCAGCGCTCGCCGCGACGCTCGCCGGCCGCACGACCAGTCCAGAGGCACACGACCTGTACCTGCAGGGCCTGGCGCTGGTCCATCAGAGCACGGAGCAGGCGCTGCGGCGCTCGCTGGAATATTTCCGGGGCGCGCTGGCGAAGGATCCCGCCTATGCCCAGGCCTACGTGGGAATCGCGTGGGCCTACGCCTACCTTGCCGATGCCTACCAGGTCTCCGCGGTCGCGTACGACTCATCGAGAACGGCCGCACAGCAGGCCATGAAGCTGGGCAGCCAGGCCGGGGAAAACGTCGTCATCTTCGCGTACTCGACATACGTAGTGGATTGGAATGCAGCGAACGCCGACCGCCAGATGCGGCGCGCCGTCGCGATGAGCCCCAACTCGGCCGACGTCGCGTCACTCTACGCGAACTGGCTGTGTCTCGCGGGCCAGATCGACCGGGGGATCGCCGAAGCCGATCGGGCCATCCTGCTGGATCGCCTGGCTCCGCTGGGCGGCTTCGTCCGGGAGTGGTGCCTGTACCTGGATCGCCGATATGACGAGGTGATCGCGCAGCATGCCAGGACGGCTGCCCTTGATGAGACCTTTATCTATCTCGACTCGTTTTTCGGTGCCGCGTACCGGGAGGAGGGACGGTATGCAGAGGCGCTGGCGGAATACGCCCGCGCCCAGAGTTTCATGGGCGGGCAGCCTCTCCACGGGTACGCGATCACCTACGCCCGCATGGGCAGGACGAGAGAAGCGAGGGAGCTGCTCGGTCGTCTCGAAGCGTACGCCGAGCAGCACTACGTCAATCCGCTCTTCCTGGCTGCGATCCACGCCAGTCTGGGCGAGAAGGACCAGGCGTTCGCGCTGCTGGAGCGCGCGGTCACCGATCGCACGGTGCTGGCCGCGGGCCTCAGTATTTGGCCCGAGCTGGAGTCGCTGCATTCCGATCCGCGGTTCACCGCTCTGATCCGGCGCGTTGGGCTCCCGGAAATGCTCCCGACCTCGCGGAGGCCGTGAACGTTTCCGATCGCCACTCCGCATCACCAGGTCGCAACTTTCCCGCCGCCGCTTCCGTCAGCTGTATGAGATGACCCGCCTCTCCCCAGTCTTCGCCCCGTTCAGTCTCGCCGTCGTCCTGCTCCTGCCGGGCTGCACGGCCGCGCCGCCGCTCGAGCGCTACGGCTTCATCGCCCGGCTCGGACGCGACACCGTCTCGGTCGAAGCCGTCTCGCGCTACCGGGACCGGATCGTGAGCGAGGAGTTGGACCGCTTCCCCGACGTCCGCCGCCGGCACACCGACCTGAAGCTGGCAGCCGACGGCAGTCTGCAACATATGGACATGCAGGTGCGCATTCCCTCCGCCCCGGCGCGCTCGCGCGAGCGCCGCATCGTCGCCGACTTCACGCATGATACCGTGCGCGTCTCGCTCACCGACGGCGGCGGCACGCGCACCATGAAGCTCGCCACCGACGGGATGCTCACCATCCCGCACGTGCCGCAGATGTACAGCCTGATCGAGCTGTATTTCGCTGCCGCGCTCGCGCGCGGAGCCGCCGGCCATGTCGCGCCGGGGAGCGACGTCACGGTCCGGCAGTTCTACCCGGACCGTGAGTTTGCCCACTACCCGGTGCCGATGCACCGGGGAATGGTCCGGGCGGGCGCGAACGGCAGCGCGGAGATCCGGCATGACTGGTTGTCCGGAACCGGCGTGGCCATGCTCGACAGCAACCGGCGCCTGCTGTCGTACTCCGGCGCGCGATCGACCTACAAGGTCGAAGTGGTCCGCCTCGCGACGCCGCCCGACGTGCAGGCGATCGGCGATCGCTTCGCCGCCGCCGAGCGAGCCCGCGGCGGAGTGGTCTCGCTGAGCGTGAGGGACACGCTCCGGGCCAGCATCGGCAAGGCGGCCTTCACCGTGGACTACGGCCGCCCGCTGGCGCGGGGGCGCACGCTGCTCGGCGACGTCATCCCCTACGGCTACATCTGGCGCACCGGCGCCAACGCCGCCACCCAGTTCACCACCTCGGCCGACATCACGCTCGGCAGCATCGCGCTGGCGCCGGGGAGCTACACCCTGTGGACCGCGCCGCAGGCCGGGCACATCGGCCTCGTCGTCAACCGCCAGACCGGCCAGTGGGGCACCGAGCACGATGACAAGTACGATATCGGGACGACGCCGCTCACGTCGACCGCGCCCGCCTCACCGGAGGAGAAGTTCACCATCAGCATCACGGCCAACGGCGAGCGCTCGGGGCTGCTGGTGCTGGGGTGGGGGACCTTCCGCTGGACCGCGCCGATCACGGTGAAGTGACCGGCGGGCGCGTCAGCCCCGTCGCGAGTGGTGGAACCCCGGACCCATATCCGGCTGCACCGACGACACCGGGGAAACGGCGAGCTCCGCCGGATCCCGTCCGCCGCCGAGGGACGCGGCGGTCATCTGCGCCACCCGCAGGTCCCATCGCCGGATCATCGTCACGAATGCCCGCACAATGGTCGGATCGAACTCGAGTCCCGCCCGGCCCTCGATGTAGGCGAGGGCCTGTTCCGATCCCCAGGCCTCACGATACGGGCGCCGGGTGCGGAGCGCATCGTAGACGTCGCAGACGTGAACCAGGCGGCTGGCGTACTGCGCGCCGCGCGCATTCGGCAGGTGCGGATATCCGCCGCCGTCGATCATCACGTGATGCTCGTAGGCCACCACCGATGCGATCGCGATCACATCGGGGCTCTCCAGCAGGATCTTCGCGCCGACACCGGGGTGCCGCTCGACCACGGCGCGCTCGGCCGCATCCAGCGGGCCCGGCTTGTGGAGAATGTCCAGCGGGATGCACACCTTGCCGAGGTCGTGCAGCAGCGCCGCGAACCCGAGGGAGCGGACCACGGCGGGGCCCAGCTCGAGAAACTCGCCGAGCGCCATCGCCAGCACCGCGACGTTCATCGAGTGGGTCGTGGTGTACTGGTCGAACTCCTTGAGCTGCAGCAGCGGCAGGACCATCACCTGCTCGGCGTGCATCGCCAGCGAGAGCGAGCGCACCACCGCGTCGGCCTCGGCCAGCGCGAGCGGGCTGCCGTTCCGCACCTCGTCGTGGATCCAGCTGAGCATTTCCCGCTCATCGTGCAGGTTGTAGCTCAGGCGCGCGATCGTCGGCGTGCCGTCCGCCGGGCGGGCCGCGCCGGACGCCGCGTCATGCTCGCCGCCGCCGGACAGCTTGAGCCGGCCGAGCCGGATGGACGAGGGCCCCGTCTGCCGCGGGTCGGCCGGCTCCAGCCCGAGGCCGACGCGGGCCGCGAGGTGCGCCAGCAGCCACTCGAAATCGGCGAGCTCCACCGCCTCGACGAATTCCATCCGCTCGATCCCGGCCGCCGCGAGGCGTTCGCTCCACTCCCAGCCCGCGAGCGCCGGCTGCAGCTCGTCGCCGAACAGCACCTCGCCGGCCAGGAAAGTGAACTGGATCTGCGGCCGGCTCCCCTGCATGTCGATCAGCTTGAGGTACGCGGCCTCGGCCGTCCGGGCGGCCGCCGGATGTCCGGCGCCGTAGAGACCGAGCGTCGAGAGCGCCTGGGAGAGACCCTGGAGGAAGAGGACCGGATCGCTCACGAGTGTCCCCGGGCGGCGTTCCGGACCTGAAGATCCCGGTGGCGGAGGGCGTCGCGGAGCACCGCGACCGCGCTGGGCTCACCGGCCCAGCGCTGGGCGAGCCCGCCGATCGCGGCCAGCATCGCGGGCGACCGCGGTGCGAGCGGCTGCCGCAGCCACCGGCGGGCGCGGGCCAGACCGACGAGGAGATCCAGCGTCTCGGGCCCGCCCCACCGGGCGAGGACCCGAACCGCCCGCGCGCGGAGCGCCTGGTCGCCACCGGGGGCGGCGACGAGTTGCCGGATGAGGGGCAGCGCCTCCCTCGGGCACGCCTCGATCGCGGCATCGAGCGCGAGCGTCACGATGACGTCGTCGCGGTCGGCCAGCGCCGACACGATGGCCTTGCTACGGTGGATATCCGACGCGACGAGCAGCTTGATCGCCTCGCGGCGGACACGCACGTCGCCTTCGGCGGCGTAGGGCAGCGGCGAGAACCCGTCGGGCCACGTCTGCCATTGGCCAATGAGGAGCAGGATGTTGCGCTGGACGAACCAGGGCGCGCCGGGAAGCCGCGCCGCCGCCGCGCCGGCGCAGCCGGGGCCGAGGGCGAAGATGTGCTTGAGGATGGCGGCGCGGTGCGCGCGGATGGTGGCGTGCCCGAGCGCATCGAGCAGCGGCTCCATGGCGGCGGCACCCAGGTGCTCGGCGAGAATCGCCACGTCACCCTGGTCGGGCGCGGGACGATCGAGCGCGGCGCGGAGACGCTCGGCGGTCGCGATCCAGGGCCAGAGTTCGCCCGCCGTGATGCTCTCCGGGGCGGCGTCGAGGATGCCGGCCAGGCGAGCGAGCTGTCCGCCGTCGGCCATCGCTTCCGCGGCCGCCGCGACCGCGGCACCGATGCCGTCCACCTCGACCGCCATGCTGACGAGGACCTCGGGGTCGCAGTGCGTCTCCGACTGGTACTGCCCCACGACCGGCATCTCGCGCACCATGCCCTGGAGAATCGCGGTGTACTCGCCGGGGTTGGGGTCGTCGAGCTCCCAGTTGCTGATCAGGCGGGCGACGTTCCGGCGCAGCGCCACGTCGGATTCGACCCTGGTCGCGGCGGCGCCGGTGGTCTGGTGCGCCAGCTTGTGCAGCAGCGTGAGCAGGCTGTGCGAGATGGTCCGGTGCGGCGCCGTCGCGGCGGACTCGAGCACCTCGGCGACCGCGTCCACGGCCACCATCTGCGATGCCGCCAGCAGCGGCTGCTGCCGCTGCGACAGGTCGGCACCGGTCTCGAGCAGGCCGCGGAGCGATTCCGGATCGAGCGCATTCAGCAGCCGGGAAACGCGCCGCCGGAGCCGGGCCTCTCCCACTCCCGCGCGCCCCGACTGTTCCTCCGCCACCTGCGACAGGTAGCCGAGCACGACGGAATCGTACGGAGCGTCGCGGGCCTCGCGATCGGTCGCGGTCACGATGAGCTCGTCGTCGGCGTCGGCCGGCGGCGCGCTCATCGGCTCTCCCGCCACCGCGGCCTGCGCGAGCGACAGCCAGAAGTCGTGTCGCTCCGGGTCGTGCTCACCGTCGCCGGCGCCATCCTCCAGCGCGAGCCGGTCGTAGCCCGCAGCATGCAACTGGATGTGCTCCCAGGCCGCGGCGCCGAGCCGGCGGCCAAGCGGCCCGTCCGCGCGGTCGGGGTCGCCGCTGATGGCGGAGAGGAGCCCCTCGATCTCGTCGAGGGTGGCGCCGTGCGAGAAGCTGAGCGAGGCGATCTGGTGGCGGTGCAGCCGATGGGACAGCTCGCGCAGCAGCGCGTTGGCGGGGTCGGTCGTCGCCGACTCGATCACCAGCCGGTCGCGCGCCACGCCGATGGTGACCGACTCCCGCGACTCGAGCAGCATCGCGACGCGGCCGGCGAAGCGGTCGGAGGACGAGTGGAGGTAGGGGTGTCCCGCGGGGTAGATCGACCGCTTGTGCAGCGCGATGGAGAACTCCACGAGGAAGTCCGCGAGCTTCCGGGACAGCGTCGTGTCGGCAGGAGTTCGTTCTCGGGCTGAGCGGGACGCTTCCATGCCTGGCCTGTTGGGGGTGACGGACCTCAGGGGAAAAGCAATATCCGAGCCGGGACGGGGCATGCCTCAAGTGGTGGCTTGATATAGCTTTAGTCACGGAATCGGCTCAGCCGGGCTGGCTGGTCCATCACAACTCGCGGATACCCTGTCAGTCTGCGTCCCGAAGGAGGGGTGACTTGAGGAGCGGAACCTGAGACGCATGTCCCTCCTGCTGCTCGTGGTGCTGGGCGGAAGTGCCCCGGCCAGCGGGCAGCAGCCGCCCTCGTACGAGCGCCGGGAGCTCACCATTCCCGTCCGCGACGGGAGCCGGCTCTTCGCGGTCGCGCTGATGCCGAAGGCCGCGCGCGATCCGCTCCCCATCATCCTGATCCGGACACCGTATGGTGCGGCCCAGGCGTTCCGAAGCGCGGAGCTGCCCGCCGCGTACCGCGAGCTGGCCGAGGACGGGTACATCTTCGTGGTGGAAGACGTGCGCGGGCGGTTCGGGTCCGACGGCGAGTTCGTGATCAGCCGGGCGCAGAACGATCCGAAGAATCCGAAGGGCACCAACGAGTCGACCGATGCCTACGACACCATCGACTGGCTGGTGAAGCACGTCGAAGGGAACAACGGTCGAGTCGGCGTCATGGGGATCTCGTACGGCGGGTGGCTCGCCGGGCTGGCCGGCGTGGGCGCGCATCCGGCGCTCAAGGCGATCTCGCCGCAGGCGCCGACCACCGACACCTGGCTGGGCGACGACTTCTTCCACCAGGGCGCCTTCCGCCAGACGCAGGCGCTGGTGTACGCCGCGTTCATGGAGTTCGACAAGGCGGAGCCGCATTTCCTCCCGATCCCCGACGTCGACCAGTACGCCTTCTACCTCGGCTATCAGACGCTCGATTCGCTGGCGAAGGCGATGGGGGTGACGCACCTCCCGTCGTGGATCGGGTACAGCACGCATCCCGCGTGGGACGGCTACTGGCAGGCGAAGGCGATGCAGAACGTGCTCACGAAGGCCGAGGTGCCGATCCTGTTCGTGGGCGGGTGGTGGGACCAGGAGGACATCCTGGGGGCGCAGCTGGCGTATCACACGGTGGAACGGACCGACACGCACGGCTGGAACCGGATCGTGCTCGGCCCGTGGTTCCACGGACAGTGGGCCATGCCCGGCGGTGATTCACTCGGCCCGATCGGGCTGGGGAGCAACACAGCGGAGTATTTCCGCGCGAGCATCCAGCGGCCGTGGTTCGCCCACTATCTGCACGGCGCGGGCGATGGCCGCTTTCCCGAGGCGTGGGTTTTCGAGACCGGCGGGAACCGGTGGCGCACCTTCGACGCGTGGCCGCCGAAGAACGCGGCGCCGAAGCAGCTGTACCTGCGGGCCGGCGGGCGGCTCTCCTTCGAACCGCCGCCGGCCGGCGCGCCGGCGTACGATGCGTACGTATCCGATCCGGCGCACCCGGTGCCGTTCATGCCGCGTGCCGACGACGGGAACGGCTGGCGCACCTGGCTGCAGCAGGACCAGCGCTTCGTCGACGGCCGGCCCGACGTGCGGAGCTGGGTCTCGGAGCCGCTGGCGAAGGATCTGACGATCGCGGGGGATGTGGTGGCGCATCTCTTCGCCTCGACCACCGGCACCGATGCCGACTGGGTGGTGAAGCTGATCGACGTCCAGCCCGACAGCGGCGGCAACCCCGCTGTCGCCGGCTACCAGCTGATCGTCAACGCCGACGTGATACGCGGCCGATACTGGAAGGGATTCACCCGGGCGGTGCCGGTTCCCGCCAACACCGTGACACCGTTCACGGTGGATCTGCACGAGCAGCTCTACCGCTTCCGGAAGGGGCATCGGCTGATGGTGCAGGTCCAGAGCAGCTGGTTTCCGCTCTACGACCGGAACCCGCAGACCTTCGTCCCCAACATCTTCGCCGCGAAGCCTGGAGACTTCCGGTCGCAAACACACCGGGTCTGGCACACGCCGCGGTATCCGTCTCATCTGACGGTGACGGCGCTGCCGTAGCCCACGGCAGGCAGGATCAGCGAAAGACGTCGAGGTCCCTCGCCACCACGAACGGCCCCGCATACAGCGCCCTGAACGCCGAGTAGCCCCGCTCCGGAACCGGCCCGGCCGGCGGCTGGTGATAGAGCACAAGCAGCTTCGGCTGCGCCGCCGCCGCGATCCGTGCCAGATCTTCCGTCGTCGTGTGGAACTTCCGGTAGTAGGGCGTCGCCTCCGCCGCCGTGCGGAAGCCGCCCTCGTGCAGCAGCAGGTCGCAGCCTCGGCACTGGGCGGCAAGCTCCGACGGCGGACCGGCATCACCGGAGAGGACGATCACGCGATCGGGCGTCTGGATCCGGTACCCGAACGCATCGGCCCAGCTGCCATGATGCGCCGGGAATGCAGTCACCGTCACCAGCGAGTCGCGGTAGACCACACCTGCCGCCGTCTCGTGCACGTGCACCACCGGCGGCGCGTCTCCCTCCCGTTCCCCGTCCTTCCCGGTACGTACGGCGAGGTCGTCCGCGTACGCCGCCAGCAGATGATCGGTCATCGCCTGGAGGCCCTTCGGCCCGTAGATCTCGAGCGGCCGGTGCGGTCCCCGCTCGATCGTCCACGAGCTGAAGATCAGCTCCGCGTAGCCCAGTGTGTGATCCGAATGGAGGTGGGTGACGAACGCGGTGCGAAGCGACGCCGGATCCAGCGGTGCCACGCCATTCCGGAGCGCCGCCGCCCAGCGGCGGACGACGCCGACGCCCATGTCGAAGAGGTACGGCGTGCTGTCCACCAGCACCACGACCGCGGGGCCGAAGCGGTCGGGATCGGCGGCGGGGTTCCCGGTGCCGAGCATCACGACGCGGGTGCGCGCCGCGCGGGGCGAAGGCGACTGCGCCACGGTGACCGCGGGCAGCATCAGCGCAAGCGCGACCAGCGCTGCGGCTTTCGATCCTGCGTATGATCGGATCATCGGGTTCCTCGCCGGCTCGTCCATTGACGCGGGCCGATTGGATGTGATGTTCCAGTCATGAATCCTACTCGACGCGAAGCTTTGGCCCAGCTTGCCGCCCTGACGGCGTGTGCCGCTCTCCCTCGTTCGGCCTGGAGCGCCGCCGGCCCCGACCCGCTGGAAGGTACCATCGCCGACTACCAGGCCGGCCTCCATCGCCGCGCCTGGACCGCCGCCGAGGAGACGAGGCGGGCGCTGGAGCGATGCGGCACCGACGGCAAGGCGTGGCGTGCGATCGATGTGCTCTCCCCCACCGCCCTCGCCGACGCGCGCGCGGCCGACGCCCGCCGGCGGGCCGGCCACTCCCGCGGGCCGCTCGACGGCGTTCCCGTCTTCGCCAAGGCGATCTACGACATGAAGGGCCTCCCCACCACCGGCTCCAGCGCCGAATGGGCTCGGCTCTTTCCGGAGCCGGTGCGGCGGGACGCGCTCGAGGTGGCGCGGCTCCGCGCGGCCGGCGCCATCGTGCTCGGGAAGACCGCGGCGGACGACTTCGCCTACCGCGGCAACGGCACCAGCAGCCACACCGGACAGGTGCTGAATCCGCACGACCGGACCGGCACCCGCACCCCCGGCGGATCGAGCGCGGGCTCCGCGGCGGCGGTCGCCGGTGGGATGGCGTTCGCGGCGCTCGGCACCGACGACGGCGGCTCCAACCGGATTCCGGCGCAGTTCACCGGCGTGGTGGGCATGAAGCCGAGCTTCGGGCTGGTGCCCCGCACCGGCGTGATCCCGACATGGCCGTACCTCGACACCCACGGGCCGCTGGCGAGGACGGTGGCCGATGCGGCGCTCTACCTCGCCGCCATCGCCGGGGCCGACTCCTCCGATCCGCTCGCGCTCGCCGGCGCCTGGAACGGCGCGCCCCTGCCGGCGCTGCGCGACGACGCGCTCGCCGGCGTCCGGCTCGGCCTCGTCGACGCCCACGTCCCGCGCGCGAAGATGACGGCGGAAGCGGTGGCGACGTGGGATCGTGCGGTGGACGACCTCAAGGCCGCCGGTGCCGTCGTCGAGTCGTTCGTGCCGTCGGTCACTCTCGCGACCTACCGGAACGCCTTCACCGCCGCCGCGACCGATCGCGGCGACGTGCGCCCCGACTCGCGGTCGCCCGCGGCCACGGCCAACGCGCTCTACCGGTATTTCGCCGGCCGCACCGACGACGCGCGCGCCGCGGTGCGCCTGGGCTACCCGGCGTATCGTGCCTTCTACGACGTGCTGCCCGCCACCTACGAGGGATGCGAGCCGCTGCTCGAACAGCCGATGGAGTCGGACCCGGCGGGCCGGTCGTTCGCCAAGTCACGCGCGGAGGTGGTGGGGGGGCTCGCGGCGTCGATGCGGGCGGCGGGGGTGGTGGCGATGGTCTATCCGACGATGCCCTTCAACGCGCCGCGCGCCGTGGACGAGTGGCCCGACATCCGCACCACCCTGGGCTACGGCAACTGGCTCGGCCTCCCCGAGGTATCGGTCCCCGCCGGCCTCGGCGCCGACGGGATGCCGGCGCTCAACTTGTCGGTCGTCGGTCTCCCGGGCGAGGACGCCCGCGTCCTGTCGCTGGCGCACGCCTACGAGCGGCAGTCGCGGCGGTTCCGGGCGCCGCCGCGGCCGGGGTGAAACAGGGGATTCCGAATGCCGAAAGGGCGGCCCGAGTGGGCCGCCCTTTCCTTCTGATCACCGGCAACGCGTTCTGCCTACGCGTCCTTCGCCAGGATCGGCCGCTCCGACGCCTGCTTCGCCAGCTCCTTCAGCGGCTCCGACAGGTGATCGCCATAATGGAGCAGGAAGACGCCTCGCGCCCGCTTCTGCATGAGAAACGCCACCAGCGGCGTATCCGCCTTCGCGGCGTTGCACTCGCGACAAGCCAGGACGAGATTGTCCGGGCGGTCATACGCGGTCTGGCCGCGGCGCGGGCGCACATGGTCGAGCGTGATC
>JBBQFH010000034.1:0-31024 GCA_038321865.1 Gemmatimonadales bacterium | reverse complement strand
GCCGCTGGTGCTCGAACGATATCAGCGGCATGCGACCCCGCGGCCCGACACGCGGTGAGCCAGTGACGCTCTGCGGCGTTCACAGCGTCCTTGCTGGCATCGGGATCGCTCATGTACGCGGCGACGCGGCGTTTGGCCTCGCCGACAAAACGGCGTCTTTCCTGCTCGAACCTGTCAACCATCGCGCCTGCTCGTGTCGCGTCTCGCGGCACCGCGAGCGGGGACTCGAACCCGAGCTGTCGAAGCATGCCAACATAGCGCACGCGCTCGAACGAGCCTAGATCGATCGGCCGACCCCCATGCACGGGGATCATTCCGGCATCAAATAGGGGTTCGGACGCAGATATCTCTAGCGGCTTGGAGAACGTCACCACGTCCACCGCGTCTGCAGGCGTCAGAAGCGCAGAGGGAAAGAGGGCCACAGAAGCCTGCAATTCTTCCCAGACACGGCGCCCAACGCGATCCGCCGGGCGTGTCGTGCGCGACTGCCCCGATCGCTGCATTTGGCGACGATTCTGTCGCATCAACTGCTCAACGTCTTCGACGTCGGCTCGCCAACGAGCATAACTCTCGTACATTCTGCCAACGAGCACGCTAGCCTGCCCGGCGGTCCGGCCAAGCCCGCGAAGCAGCGCCAGATCGAGTCGCCGCCGTTCATCCGAGACATCGAGGGTGCGGGAAGGGGCCGGCGGCATGGAATCCGCCCGGCGCATCTCGGCGAGCACTTCGCGGATGTCCGCTACCGCCTCACCTTTCAACAATCGAACGTCGGGAACGCGTATGCGGCGGACAGCGGGCGGGCCAACGTCCAGCGCCGCCTCGACGCCCGTAGCCGTCCCTTCGACAAGCCTGCCAATGATCGCGAAAGTACTGTTCAAGACTGCCCCGAGCAGGTCCGAATCCACCGCGGGGAGCGGGTCTAATCCTACGAAACGACCATTGAGTACGGCGCCAACCCGGTTGTCCCACGCGCCATAGTCGTACGCGGAGTTATACGGTAGCGCCCATGGGCTGGACACGACCGCTCGAACCTGACGGTACCATGCATCCTCACTCCCGTTACTCGCCACCAGCTTTCCGCGCGGCACACCAGCACGCTCTGCAAGTTCGATGTACGTCCCAAGGTCTGCTCTGAGTCCGCCCGGCCCGGGATAGAGGTACAACGAAGGCGTCAGCTCCGGAATAGCAAATCGACGTCCATGCTGGGCGAATAGCTCGTGCGGGTTCAGCGCGGCAGGTCTGAGGTCCTGACTCGCGAGCTCGCCCGACCATCGATCCATGCCCGTCACCTTCGTGACCTTGCGGCGGCGAACCAGACTCAGAGAGTGCTCGGCATGCGCCGCTTCTTCGACCCTCCGCGAGAGGAAAAAGAACTCATCCTTACCCGTCTTCAGGCCAAGGCGTGCAGTCGCCAGCGCCGCGAGTGGAACAAAATCTGGCTCAGTCGCGAGTGCGAGTCCAATCTTCGGCGCGCGCAAGAAACGCGACCGCCAAGTCGCGCCGACATAAACCATCGCTGGTTCCTCGTCGGCCATCAGACCGCCGTCATCAGGCGCGACCCGAGCGCCAGCAGCTGGCGTTGCGAGACGACGCTCCAATTGAAGTCCGCGCCCTCACCCTCTCCGGTGAGGGCGAGGAGCCGATCTCGCAGCGCATCGACGGCCATAATATGACTGGGATCTTCACCATCTGATGAAACGCCACCGTACAGCTCACGAAGCGTCCGCCGGAGCCACACGAACCGCACCTGGTGCGCCAGTCGCTCTGCCTCGTCCGGGCAGAGCCGCGCAATTGTGACCACCGTCCCGACGCGCGCCTCAGAAAACCACGCCTCCTTCGCGCTCTCGATGCATGCCTCGATACAGAAATGATTCAAGAGCCATTCCTGGAGCCCGGCGCCGTAATCGCTGTCCATCCACTCGCCGGCCGTGATTAGGGCGAGTCGCCCGCCGGGCTTCAGAAACTGCGCCCCGTGCAGCCAGAAGTAGACGTGGTAGTTCGAAAGACCATGGAGCGAGCGCGGGGTTGT
Source organism: Gemmatimonadales bacterium (assembly GCA_038321865.1). GTDB lineage: Bacteria > Gemmatimonadota > Gemmatimonadetes > Gemmatimonadales > GWC2-71-9 > JAICUF01. The sequence continues at coordinate 28,995 of JBBQFH010000034.1, read as the reverse complement.
GACGCCGCCGGTGCGGTTCAGCACGCGTTTGGCCTCCCGCTGTCGTTCCTCGCCCAACTCATGCAGACGGATGTACGGGGGGTTCGTAACAACTGCCTGTACGCGTTCGATGCTGACCGGATGCAAGGCTCGGCCGCTGAGTGATACGTTAGGCGGACCGGGAATCTGAAGCACGGCCACACCTGGCTCGACTCGAAAGAAGCTTCGCGGTGCGACACGTGGGTAGTTGTCGGTAAAGTCGAGCTGGCGCACTGCGAGGTTGACTGTGGCTATGGTGGCAGCGAACCCCGAGACATCGATGCCATAGAGTTCGGACAAGAGCTCTTGATGCGTTCGCCCGGGAGTCAAAACAACCTTTCGCACGTACGCGCGCACAAGGAACGTCCCGCCACCAACGGCGGGGTCAAGGACTGCTCCTCCGCCATCGGGAATTGCAAAACTCAGCATCAAGTCCACGACGTCCGGCATCGTGTAGTGTTGCCCCCATCTGTAGCGCTCGCTCGGCTCGATTAGCCGCTCGAACAGCCGTCCCAGGATGTCGTATCCTATCCTGCTGACGTCGAAATCTCCGATGTGCTGAATGACTCGCGCCCACAGGTGAGCCGACGCATCCGACACCATGGCGTATTCGGATACGCGGTCCCATACGAACAGTGTCGCGTAATCGCCCGACTGATCCCGAGCATCCTGAAAATACGCACCGAGCGTAGCGGCGCCGACCGAGGCCGGCGCCCCTGCCGGCAGGTCGAGCCGCCTGAGAAGCGGTTGCGACCGTCGAAGGGCTTCGTAGAAGAGAAGGCGCGTGGCGAAAACATATGTGGTGAGCCGCGCCGCGAGCAGAATCTCGGACTCCCACTTCGCCGGGTCATGCGCCCATCCCTGGTCATCCACCATCCACTCCACCAGCGATTGCTCGAAACCGCGATCGGCAATGCGACGCTGATTGATGGCGTCGCGAATGGCAGACGCCGGCGCACTGAGGAGCGCCCGCATGGCGTTGATAAACAACTCGTCCGGAGCCATCCCCGGAGCACGCGCCAACCCTGTGACGATTGGGGCGATGTCCTGCAACGCCGCCCGCCAACTCGCCTGAATGCGTTCCAGGAAGACTGCCGAATCAAGTTCCGTGCGGCGTTCGAAGTGCTCGAGCTCAACTTGGTGGACGATCCGCGTTATGATCGGGCCTTCCCGTTGCACGTCGATTAGAAGCAAAACGTTCGCGTCCGACGTGAATGCCCAACGGCTGCCTCGCGAGATCGCTTTATTCACCGCATCTTGAAGGTTAATGATGTCCCACGGTGCGGATTGCGGATGGTCCGGCAGCCGCAGCTCGCCGCAGAGCACTGGTCGATCGCCCAACACGAGCAAGTCGCTGCGAAGTCGAGTCCCGGGCACGACCTCCTCGACGCGCACACTCGAGAGCCGCCACTCGGGATGGCGAGCGCATTCATCGTCCCACCACTTACTCACCTCTGAAGCGAACCCCCACTCGTTCATGTCGGTGCCGCAACACGCCGCGGGGGAACGTGCGCCGTTGCGCGGGTTGGGTGGACCCGCAAACTATTCAGCCTGGTGATCGAATCGCTCATCGGGGCCACGCGCTGACGTCGTATGGCCGAGCCATCGCGATCCGATATGGATGATCGTCAGGCCAGTAACCCGCATCTACGACGCGCGCCATCGGCATGACCAGCACGGATTCCGCGCCGAAGTCGAGCAGTGCGCCCGCGGCGCTCACGGCGGTCGCACCGGTCACCCAAGAATCCTCGATCAGTACGATGCGCTTCCCGCGAACGTCGTACGGGCCGGCGGTGAAGGCGTTCGGCGTGTACGCCCACCGCTGTGCGCCGGTCCCCTCATGATAGACCAGTGTTTGCGCTAGCCTCGCCTTAATCCACTCGATGCGGGCGAGCGTGCGTCGCAGCGGCTGCGTTGCGAAGTCCACGCCGCGCTTCGAGGGAACGATCGTGAATACATCGGGGTCGCCGCCAAGTACGGCAGCGACTTGGGTCGCGTTCGCCGTCAGGTAGGTATATGCGAGCGAAACCAGTGTCTTTCCATGCTCAGTGAACCCGCGCTTGTACGTTGATAGCTTGACGTACCATGGACTCGGGTTCAGCACGCTAGTCATCGGCACAATGACATCCCAGAGCCGCGCCGGCACGCCCGAATTGAACAGGCGGTTACAGCCGTAACACTGCTGATAGTTGGTGACCGGGCCGAGGCACGTCGGACAGACGTAAGATTCACGTTGGTGAGGGATCGAGCCGAAGACGGCCCGGCTCGTGGCAAAAAGTTCGGCCGCGGTAGCCACAACTACCCGGCAAGAATAGCGTCAAGTTCAACCGCACCCTCAAGCCGGCTGATAATGTCGTCGGGCGAGTGCACCTCGATCGCACGAGTGCCGTACGCTCCCTCGGTGACGTACCGGCGCGCCCATTCGTGTTCCTTCACCAATGAACCCAACAAGAACACGGTACGGCCGTGTTGCAGTGCCACCCGCGCCTGGAGCCTCGCGCCGGACGTGGCGCCGGCCTCGACGACCACCGTCGCCAATGAGAGGCCTGACATGACGACGTTTCGCATCGGAAACGTCCACGTGGCAGGCGGCTGATTCGGGAAGAACTGAGAGATTAGCGCTCCGCCGGACGCCAAAATGTCGTCCGCGAGCTGCACGTTCTCCGCCGGGAAACGCCGCCGCAAGCCTGTGCCCATGACGGCGCTCGTACGTCCGCCAGTTCGAAGTGCCGTCCGGTGGGCCGCACTATCGATCCCTGCCGCGAGCCCCGACAGAATCGTGAAACGAGCAGCGACAAGCTCGCTCGCGAGTCGTTCGGCACGCCGGATTCCTTCGGGTGTTGCCCGTCGCGTCCCAACGACGGCGACGGCACGCTCCGCAATCGGCGCCATCCAGCTCCCTTGAATGAACAGGAGGGGCGGGCGATTGAAGATCGCGAGCAATGCTTCCGGATAGCCGGCGTCGAGCACCGTCGAGATAGCATAGGGCTCGGATCGCCACTCACTCAGGTCCCGGACCGCCTTTGTCAGGTCGGCGGGTGTGACGGCTCCGACCAGGTCGTGCGAAGCATCCGCAGGTGCGAAGAGGCGATCCGCCTCCGACAATTGCACCAGCTTCACTGCGGAGCCCACCTGCTCGATGACGGCGGCAAGTCGCGTCATGGGCAGGATCTTCGCTCGGATCAGCGCGGTGACCGCAACGATCTCGTCGTCCGCGACATGCGGAGTGAGGTCCGCGGCCGCTATATGCCGTTTTGTCATCAAGCGACTCGCCTGCCCGCAACCAATGTGCGGCGTCTCACGACTTCTTCCTCGGCTTGCCGGCATCCCAAACAAACAGGTCGTTGGGTTCGACTTCCAAAACCTCGCACAACGCCGAAACCTCGAGGGCGCTCACGGTGCTTTTCGAGCCGTCAAGCAGCCGGTACGCGGCCGATTGACTGATCCGCCTGTCGGAATCGGCCGCCAGTCGATAGGCGGTGATGCCCTTCGCGTCCGCGAGATCCTGCACCCGAAGTGTCATAGTTCTCATACTAGGCACTATTCCCGATATTGCCAGGTTACCAAATCTGGTTATATTCCACCCATCAAGCGAGACGGCCCGCACCCCGGCAAAGGAAGAGCGGACCGCCTCTGACCAACACCCCCCTGAGGGGCATCGACAGTATAACGGTCGGCGCCTTTCGGAACCAGAGGAGCCCGACCGTGTCCAGCTTCGGCCGCGACGAACCCGCCGGCGCCGACCCATCAGACTCGACCGTCTATCGCGCCGAGCTGACCCACCCGCAACTCTGCGGCCGCATCACCGCGCTGATGGAGTGTAGCCGGATCCTCGCCCTGCAGGCAGGGAAGGATGGTAAACCAGTCGGACCGAGCGCCCGCGCGATCGACGAGGAGCTGCTCCGCCTCGAGGACGAGCTCCGCACCCGCGACCTCGCCCACACCGCCGATCACGGCCGAATGGCCGCACCGGCGGCCCGTGGCGGGCGCAATCGCGTCGCGGTGGACGCGGAGGCCCACGGCCGGGCCGCGTGCCTCTCAGGGGCGCTGAGGGCCGACCTGCTGGAAGTGGCCGCGATGGCGCCGGCTATCTATCGGGAGCTGACGGCGCCCGTGGTGAACCCATGATCCCGGGCGAGCCGCCGATCAAGTCGTGGAAGGTGGCCGTCCTCCTGGGCGTGAGCGTGCGCTTCATCCGGAACTCCGACTGTCCCAAGCACCGGTACGTCGGCAACGGCCCGAAGCGCCGCACGCTGATCGTCTACTACGCGAGCGAAGTGCTGGCCTGGTGGAAGGCGCGCGAGGTCGGCGGGCCGCTCGACCAGGATTCCCCACTCACCCGATAGCACCGGAGGCAGCCATGCGGCAGGAGACTGAGGAAGTGGTGGCGGTCTACGAGGTACTGCGCGACATCCGGGTCGGCGGACAGCTGTGGCCGGCGCAGACGCTTATCGTCTATCGCCCCGGCCATCCCACTCGGGACGTGGTCGCGGAAGTGCCGCTCAGTCGCGCGGACCTTTGCGAACTCCTCGCCCGGCGCCTGGACATTGAGCAGATCTCCGGGAGCTCCGTGGAAGGCGTTGAGCGCGGCGCTGCCGAGACGCGGACGCACCTTCGCCTACTGCCTGGCTGAACCTCCTTCGGTACCCAGGCACGGCGGCCACTCGCCTGCGCCGCGCGGCGCAGGGTCGGTCGAAATGGCGTTCGGCTGGAACGGCGTGGACTACGCGATGGTCGTCAAGATTTACGCGGCTCGCGCCGAGAACTCGACGCGGTGACCCCTTCCCCTTTCGACGAGGCGCGTATGTCTGAGCCCGCGCATGCGGTGGCGCCAATCAACGCCATCTACGAAGTGCTCACCGATATCAACCTCCCGCAGCTACGCCTGCCGGCGGGGTCACTGATCGTGTATCGGCGCACGCGCGAGGGGCGGCCCGTCGTAGTTGAGGTCGCGCTCGACGTTGAGACGCTGCTCGAGCTGCTCGCGTTCCACCGCGAGTCGCTTGATGAGATCGTGGCGCGCAACGATGTCGCCGACGGGGCTGGGCTGTCCGCCCCATCGACGCCGATTCTCCGCCTTGAGCACTGACGGTCTCCGTGGGCTCGTCGGCCGTTCAGTCGTTTGGTGCCTAATCGATAGGGCCAATGGCCCTGTTGCATTGTAACAAAAGTCGCACGTAGAGCGTGCTACAGTAGCACGCTCGCCGACGCCGATATTTATCGGCTTGCGGCACTTGCCGCCGCCTGCCACCTTCGCGCTCGCTCTCTCTCGCGGAGGTTGCAATGCGCAGGCCCACGTGGATACCGTTGCCCGACGCAGCGATTGCCCTGAAGCAGCGGTCGCAGTCGGTCCATGGCTTGGTGCAGCTTGGCCTGCTGCGATCCGAGCGGCGCGGTAGCCGCTGGTTCGTAGCCAAGGAAGACGTCGAACGCGTGTTGCGCGACGCTGCGCGCGCGGCCGCCAGCACGGCCGCCTGAGATGACGTGCGCCGCGTCCCGAGCCAGGTCGTCCGCGGCGCGGCTGCGCCGGGCTGAATCCTGCGCGGCGGCCCTGGGTGCGTTGTTTCGACCGGCACGGCCGGTATGAACTACCGCGACGCGCTCTCAGCCGAGCGCCGGCGTACGGCTTCCGCGCAATCGCGAACGCTGCGCCAGCTCACACTGACCGATCCAAGTCAGGAGTCTTCGGCGCCTCGACGCATTGGCCCGGCGCGGCGGACGGCGCCACCGCAGACGCCGCCCACGGCTCGCGAACTCGAACGGTTCGTGCGCCACATCGATCGAGAGGCGGGCGAATGCTGGTTGTGGCGCGGCGCGCGTCAGAGCCGCGGGTACGGCTCGGTCGGCCTTCGCGGGCGCACTGAAAACGCGCATCGCGCCGCGTGGTGGATGGCGACGGGCGAGTGGCCGCCGGCGGAGCTTCAGGTGTGCCACCGCTGCGACGTGCGGCTCTGCGTCCGGCCCGCGCACCTGTTTCTTGGCACCGCGACTGACAACATGCGGGACGCCAAGGAAAAAGGCCGTCTCTGCACCGGCGCGGGTAACGGTCGCGCGAAGCTGACGCTCGCTACCGTGCGCGCGCTTCGAGCGGCTCCAGCCCCCCTCGCAGTGCTCGAGGAGATCGCCAATCGGCACGGGGTTTCCGTTCGACACCTCACCGACGTGGCCGCCGGCGAGTACTGGCCGGCGGAGCGCTCCGCGTGACGCGGAGAATCAACGGCCTTGCACTGCCGCAGTCGGAGCCACGCGCGGACCGTTCCGGTGAGCAACCGTGGTGAGCCGCCCCGATAAGCCGTTGTGGATCGCCTCGCGGGTGGTGAAGGCAACCACGAAGCTCACTTGGCCGCAGAAGGCGATCTGGCTCGAGCTGCATACGCTCGACCAAGGCGAGCAGGGGGCGTTCATTTCCGCGCGGAGCCTGGCGGCACGTATTGGTCTCTCGGAACCGGCCGTCGAGAAGCGCCGGCAGGAGCTAATCGGCCTCGGCCTCCTGGTGGCCGCACGCGGCGGCCGGCGCACTGCGTCATGGTACGTGACCCTGCCGGATGGATGTGAACCGACGACGAAAGAGCTCAGCGTCGAACAGGTCGGATTCTTGGCCGCGCGCCTCGATCGCGCCGTGGCTGCTGCACGGTCCGCACGCAAGCCAATGTCACCGGGGGTGGTGACGATGCTCCATGGGCGGCGCGGCGAGAAGCGATCCGGAATGTCACCGGGGGCGGTGACTGTCAGCCTGCCGGCGCCGCACGCGAATGTCACCCCCCGGAGCGGCGTCTCGGGCGCGATCGTCACCCCCGTCAGCGCCGCCGAAGGCTCGAATGTCACCCGGGGGGGTGACCCGGAGGATTCTCAAACGAGGATCTCTGACTTCTCCCCCGTTCGAATGAACGCTCTGACCTCTGAGGGAGAGTGTGAGAGGGAGGACAGAGCCATCGCACACGATGGGCGGGAGGACAGAGACACCGCGTCGGATTGGCGTGTAATCCTCGATGCACCGCGCGCCCGACTCCGCCGACCGGCCACTGCCCCTCTGCCTATCAGTGCGTTGCTCGGCGCAGGGCCGCCACGGTGAGTGCGCGCCGCCGGCGTCCAGCCGTCTCAATCGATCTCGTGATTGACGCCGCTCCGATCGACCTCGAGCGGTGGGCACAGCAGTACTTCGCGGCTATTCTTGAGCTGGAAGGTCTGCCTGTCCCTGGCCAGCCGGCCACACCCCTGGAAGCCGCATGAACCCTGCCCCACTGCCCGACGCCAGCAGTCCTGCCATCGGCTATGTCCGCGTGTCCACCGATGAACAGGCGCGCGACGATCGCACGAGCCTCACCCAACAGCGGCAGGCGATCGACGCGCTCGCGCTGCGCTCCGGCCTCGCGCTCGTGGCCACCTTCGAGGATCCCGGCGCCTCGGGTGGTCGCGCCGAAAATCGCCCAGGCTTCATGGCGCTCGAAGCGTATTGCAAAGCCCATCCCCGCCCGACGCGGTCTCCCGGCACGGTGCTCGTGTTGAATGACAGCCGGTGGGGGCGGTTCGATGACCCGGAGGAGGCGACGTGGTGGCGCTTTGAGCTGAAGAAGCGCTACGGGTGGATCGTCCGCTTTGCGGAGGCCGACGAGTCCGGTGATAGCCTCGTGCGGGGGATCACCCGCTTCATGCATCAGAGCCAAGCCACGATTTACCGCGAAGCGATCAAGGCGAACGCCAAGCGCGGCGCACGGGGGACCGCGGCACTCGGATTCTGGCAGAATGAAGCGCCGATCGGCTATCGCCGCGAAGCAATCGACAGCGGCACGGGACAACGCCGGATCCTAAACGTCGGGCAGCGGAAGGGTGGCGGCGAGCGGGTGCGGCTCACGCCTGGCCCTGCCGAAGAAGTCGCGCTGATCGGTTGGATGATGGAGCGCTACGCGAGTGGCGCGGTGTCCCTGGGCGCGCTGGTGCGAGAGCTCGAACAGCGGTGGCCATCCCGTGCCTGGTCCCGTGCGACGGCCAACGCGGTACTGCGGAATCCTGCGTACGTCGGCGACGTGATTTGGTGCCGCCGGCCGCACGACGCCGAAGAGCGCCTCGAGAGCGCCGTGCGTCCCAAAGCCGAGTGGGTGATCTGCCGCGACGCCCATCCACCTCTGATCACGCGCGATCTGTTCGCACGTGTTGAGGCCCAGCGCAGCGCGAACGGTGCCCGGCGGCAAGCGGCGCCTTCCGAATACCTCTTAACCGGCGTGCTCACCTGTGCGCACTGCGGGCAGCCGTATATCGGATCAGGAGGTCCGAAGGGGCCGCCGACTGACCCCGACCGGTACCGCTTCTATCGCGATCGCGGCGGAGATCGGCGGTACGGCGGGTGTCCGGGTCAGCTTGGCACTCTGCAACGTCGAATCATCGAACCAAAGGTGATCGAGGCGATCGCGAAGGTGGTCAGCCAGCCCGCGGTCCAGGAGGCGATCGGACGCGCCTTCGATGCGGCCTCAGCGGCGGTGCTACCGGATCCCGACGCGCAGCGCGCACAGCGAAAGGCCGAGGGCACCCGCATCAAGCTCGAGCGCGAACGGCTGGTGGATGCTGTCGCCCGGCAGCTGCTGTCCGACGAGGAGGTGCGGGACCGAATTGCGACCCTGCGGGCGCGGGAGTCGCAGCTTGAAGCCGATGCCGAGCGCCAGCGATTCGCCAGCCAGCGCGCCACCGGATTTGCGAGTGAGCGGAACTCCCTCATGAAGCTCGCCGCCGACTTCAGTACCGTCGCCAAACGCCTGTCCGGTTCCGCGCTCCGCGAGCTGGTGCGGCCGTGGCTCGCCTCCGCGACCGTTGATAAGCACAAGCGGACTCTCACCCTTCGAATCCGACAGGTTCCGGGTATTGGTCTCTTTAGTGTGATGGGAGGTTCGCCGGGGCGAGGTTGACGGTGATCCGCTTGAGGGGAAGCTGGAACCCGGCGTTCGCGATGGCGGCCCCGACCCGCTCTCGGCCCTCCCGCACCGCTCCGTGCGGCAACCCCACCGTGGAGAACGAGGGGAGTCCGTTCACGATGTCCACCTCGACCTCAACGATGTAGGCATCGACGCCGAGCACGGCGGCGGATCGGACACGAGCGAGCATTGGGCCCCGTGGGTGGCGATCGGCTGACGTTAGCAGTTCCCCGGCTGAAGCCGGGACCGTCCCCACGCGCCGCTGACCGGGAAACCGCACCGGGCGGCTGCTGGGGCCCGTGACCGCCAACTTTTTGCGTATTTTGCTGCGAAGTGACGGTCGGTTCTTGGCCTCTTGACGCCTGCCGCACGTTTAATATCTTATAAATCATTCATACACAATTGCTTCGGAAGCTACGTCAGACGCGGCCCGGAATCTGCACTCCTGAGACGCGCGACAGCTACTGTCGTATAACTTGACACTCCCCCCGAGCCTGTCCGACCGCCAACCGGTACCCCGTATGACGCAGCACGACCTGACACCGCCCGCCGGCATCGATTTCACCCGCCCTGATCGTGCCCTGTGGCCGCGCGCCGTCATGACCACGCTGCTGGTCATGATCCTGTCGCTGACCGTGCACCTGATCGACATCACCTGGGCCGACGACGTGGACTCGTCCGGCCCGGTGGCACAGTCGACGCTGGCGCGCGCCGGCTCCGCGCAGCCCTGACGCCACGCCATGAGTCGCGCCGCTGCCGCCCTGATCGGTGCCGCGCTGGTGGCATTCGCGGGGCTGAGGGAGCCGGTCCGGCCCATGGCCGCCGCTGGGTATCGCGCCGCCGCGGACGCGCCACCTGTGGCTACGGTTCGCCCGGCCGGGCACGACTCCATCGCGGCTCGGCTCCGCATCGGTTGGCGCTCCGCCGGCTCCCGCCAGGGACTGCTCTCGATTGGCGGCCTACCGCCGACGCCGGGAACCATGACGGTTTCCGGCGGTGCGCTGGTCTTTCGGCCGGCTGACGGAACCGCGGCGGTCGCGTATCCGTTGTTCCGGTTGGTTCCCCGACAGGGTGGAATCGCGCGCCGCGCGGCAGTCTCCATCCTTGAGGTCGATCGCAGCAGCAGAGACGCCGTCTACGTATTGCACCTGGACGGTGGCGTCCTCGAGACCGCTTCCCCCGGCATCCTGGAGCAGCTGGCAACCGATCCGGACCGGGTGGACAGTCTGGGCGACGCCTGGGCCAGCGACGCGGTCGCGCTGGCCGACTCGCGCGATACCAGCGCGCAACTGGCCCTGATCCATGAGCTGGCGTCCTCCGGGTATGCCGACTCGATGTTTCGACTTTTCGGCAGCCCGACCCGGGCGATCGGTCTGGTCGGCGAGCGTGGCCAGCGCGCAGGCCGGCTGGGCGAGTTCATGGGTTCGCGAGACTCGGTTTCGTTGTCCCCCGCACGAATGACGAACGGTGCCCAGCTTCGCCATGCGCTCGCGCACGAGCTCGCGCACCGCTGGCAGCGGGCCGCCCCCGACGAGGTGGCTGCCCTCTGGGTTGGAATCCCCGCCATCCGCGATTCGCTGCGCTACGGTTACGGCAACGACAACGAGCACCAGGCGGAGGCCGTCGCATTCGCGGTCCATTTCCTGCAGACCTCGGCAGCGGCCGATCTGCCGGCCGACGCTGCCCTGGACCTCCTGGGAGCGTATGAGCGACTGGTCCCCGGCACCCGCGCGATGGCGCGGCGCCTGATTGCACAACCGATCTACCGTTATCACCCACTTGCGGGCACGCTGCTCGCCCCGGCTCCGTGGCTCAACGCCACGCGCCGTCAAATAGATACTCCGGATACTGACTGATGCAGCTCCCCAACTCCGAATCAGCGCTGCCACGTAACGGCGCCCGCACCCGTCGGCGCACCCGCTTCATCGGGGGCGCACTCGGATTGGCGATCATCCTGGCTGCTGCGCTCGCGTACGGCATGCATCGCCCGTCAACGCGCACCGGCGCCGCGACGCTGACCTACTCCACCCTCCTTACCGCGATGAGCGAGGGGCGCGTTGACTCGATCGCGATCGTGCCCGGCGAGCAGGTGTTGGGATGGCTGACCAGCGCGGCTTCCACCGACAAGCCCTTCCGGGTGGTCTACTCGACCAGCGACGTGGATGGATTGGTGCGGCGGGCCGAGGCAGCGGGCGTGAACATCACCTTCCGCAACGCGGGCGCCGACAGGATGGCGTACGCCAACATCGCCATCACCCTGATTCTGGTGCTCGCGCTCGCTGCGGTCGTCCGGAAACAGATGGGAGGCGGACAGGGTGGCGGCACCGATCTCGGCAAGACGACTCAATCGGACATGTCCTTCGACAACGTCGCCGGGAATGAGGGCGCCGTGTCCGAACTCCGCGAGATCGTCGAGTTCCTGAAGACGCCCGCCAAGTTCGGCCGGGTCGGCGCCCGCACGCCAAAGGGAGTCCTCATGTTCGGACCTCCGGGTACCGGCAAGACCCTCATGGCGCGCGCCGTGGCGGGTGAGGCCGGCGTCCCATTCTGGAGCATTTCCGGCTCCGAGGTTACCGGGTTCATCGTCGGGCTCGGCGTCATGCGCCTCAAGTCACTGTTCAAGAAGGCCCGAAAGAGCGGCGGCGTGATCTTTATCGATGAGATTGACGCACTGGGTGGCCGGCGCGGCCGCAACCAGTCCCACAACGAGGACGATCGCACGCTCAACCAGCTGCTGATCGAGCTGGACGGCTTTTCGCCGACCGATGGTGTCGTGGTGATCGCGGCGACCAACCGCGCGGAGGACCTGGATCCGGCGCTCATGCGTCCCGGACGGTTCGACCGGTCGGTTTCGGTCTCGCTGCCGAGTGCCACGGAGCGGGAAGCGATTCTCCGCCTGCACGCGAGGCAACGGCAGGTGCCGCTCGACGCGGGCGTGGACCTCGGGCGCCTTGCGCGCCTGATGCCGCAGACCAGCGGGGCCGACCTGGCGAACCTGCTGAACGAAGCGGCCATCGTCGCGGCGCGGAACGGTACCGCGGAAGTGGAATGGGGACACATCGAGTCGGCGCGTGACCGACTGCTGCTTGGCAAGGAGCGGACGGGGTTCCGGGCCTCCGACCGCGAATGGCGCGTCGTTGCGATGCACGAGGCCGGCCACGCGCTTGCCGGAGTGCTGTGCTGCCCGGAGGACGGCCTGCACAAGGTCACGATCCAGCCGCGCGGCCAGGCGATGGGCGTCGCGTTCTTCTCCCCGGACGGCGATCAGCACTTGCATTCGCGCCGGTATCTGGAAGGTCAGATCCTCAAAGGCCTGGGCGGCCGTGCCGCGGAGCAGGTCATGTTCGGGAACGATGCAATCACGAGCGGCGCGCGCAGCGACCTTCAGCATGTGACGCGCATCGCCAAGGAAATGGTCTACAATCTCGGCATGGGCGCTTCAACGGGGCTGATGATCTACGACAGCTCGACGGGACCGGTGAGCGGCGAACTTCACGCCGCCATGGACCGCGAGGTGCGCGCGATCATCGACGGACTCTACGGCCGCGCGGTGGCACTCATGGAAGCACACCGCGTCCCGCTCGAGGCGCTGGGCGAGTCCCTTCTGGAGCTCGAGACGATCGACGGCCCGGATGCAATCCGGCTGCTCGAACGCCACGGTCTCCCTGCGGCCGGGATGGCCGCCTAGCGCCATGCGTGCCCGCTGGCTCCCGGTCGTCGCGCTGGCCATCGTGAGCTTCGGGGTCGGCGGGCTCGCGACCCGCTACATGACGCGGCCAGCCGGCGTCGATCGGGCGCGGGCCCGGGATGCCCGGGTGCTGGGCCGCGCCGTCGAGACGATCAGCCGCAATTACGTCGATCCCGTTGAGCCCGACTCGCTGTACCTCCGCGCCACCAGCGAGCTCGTCCGCTCGCTTCACGATCCCTACGCTGAACTCCTCCTTGCCGACGCCTTTCGCCGGTTCAATCAGCAGCTCTCGGGCACCCGGATTCAGCTGGCGGCGCCCACAGTAGCGCAGGAGGGGGGCGCCGTGTCGGGCTGGAGCTTCGGGTTCACGACCCCCGGGCGAGGCATCAATCCCGGCGACGATATCCTGGCCGTCGACGGACGCTCGACCGCCGGCATGACGGATGCCGAAGCCGCCGATCTTCTCGCGCGCGACACCGCGAGTGTCATCAACCTCCTGATTCGGCCCCGCGGCGGCACCCCCGTGCTGCGCCGGGTCGAGCGCACGGCGGTCCACGTGCCGGCGGTGTCGCCCGGGGTGATGCTTGGGGAGAACATCGGTTACCTGGCCCTCCATGCCGTCACGCAGGCTTCGGCACGTGAGCTGATGGATGCCGTCGTCACGCTGCGGAGCCAGGGCATGCGCTCGCTGGTGCTCGATCTCCGACGCAACCCCGGCGGGCTGATCTCGCAGGGGGTAGAGATCGCCGAGTTGTTCCTCAACCCCGGTGACACGATCGCCGTCATGCGCGGACGGGGCAGCATGCCGGTGAAGGCGCACGTCGCCCGGCTCGCGCAGCCGTGGCCCGACCTGTCGCTGGTCGTCCTCGTCAACCGCCAGACCGCCAGCTCGGCGGAAGTGATTGCGGCCGCGCTGCAGGACCACGACCGAGCCGTCGTGATCGGCACGCCCACGTACGGCAAGGGCGTGATCCAGACCACGTTCCCGCTCGAGGGTGAGGTGGCCGTCAAGTTCACGACCGCTCGCTGGTACGCTCCCAGTGGACGCACCATCCAGCGCGAAGCCGATTCCATTCGTGCGGCACACGACAGCGTCTACCGGTCGGCGGGCGGGCGCCCGATGGACGCCGGACGTGCCATCCAGCCCGACCTCCTCGTCCGCCCGCGATTCAGCGAGCCGTCGGACGTCGCCTTCGTCCGGCAGGTGCGCCTGGCGCCCAACGCCTATCGGGCGGCGCTCGCCGCCAGCGCGGCCGCGATCATCGGCGAGGGCGCGATCACCTCAGGCGGATTCACCGTGAGCGATCACATGCGCAACCAGCTCTGGCGGGCGCTCGCTGAACGCGGAGTGCCGGTCAGGTGGGGGGTGTTCGATGCGGCGTCGGGACTGGTGAGCCGGGAACTCGGCTATGTGATCGCCCGGCAGCGGTGGGGCGAGGCGGGCGAGGTGAGCCGCAGGGCAGCGGACGATCGCCTCGTGCGGAGTGCGGCCGTGCTCCTCCGACGGGCGCCAACGCAGCGCTCGCTGATTGCGCTCACCGAAAATCCGATGGCGGCTCGCTAGGGCAGGAGCGTCACCGTTACGGTCGTCCCCTGCCCCGGCTCGCTGGTCACACTCACTTCTCCCCCCCATCCCTCGACCAGCCGCCGCACGATCGGCAACCCGAGACCCGAGCCGCTCGTGGTCGTGGAGAACCGTGGCTCGAAGATCCGCGCCATCTGCTCCGGAGGGATCCCGGCGCCATCATCGAGGACGACGAGCCGCCCCGAACGCACGCGTATCGTGATGGCGCGCGCACCCGCATTCCGGGCGTTCTCGAGCAGATTGACCAGCACCTCCTTGACCTCGTCGCGACGCGCCGCAGCCCACGTATGCTCGGGCGCATCCAGCGCAACCTCCGCCCCCTCTCCCGCGAGCCGGTACAGCTGCACCACCTCCATCGCGACGGCGGCAAGATCGAGCCGCTCGAGCGCCTGCTGCTCGGCGCTGGGCGCGGCGAATCGGCTGAATGCGCGTGCGATGGTATCGAGCCGATCGATCTCGACCAGAATCCGTTGCGCGGTTTCCTCGAGCGTGCGGTCGAAGTCGGGGCGCCCATCCCGATGAGCCCGCTGGAGGTGCTGGATGCCGAGCCGAACCGGGGTAAGCGGATTCTTGATCTCATGCGCCACCTGCCGCGCCATTTCCCCCCACGCCAACACCCGCTCGGCGCGGGAGAGATCAGTCACGTCGTTGAGCGCCAGCACCACACCGCTCACTTCCGGGCCAAGCGGCGCGAGCTGCAGGGCGATCCGCCGGCCACCGGCCGTCAGCTCGGTCCCCGAGGCTGCGTGGATCGGATCGCGCAGAAAGGTTGCCAGCACGCGGACCAGCTCACCCCAGCGGGCGTCCAGGCTCGCAGCGAACGCCGCCCCTTCGTCGAGGGGAGTCCCCAGCAGATCGATCGCCTGGCGGTTGGCGATCAGCACCCGCCCGTCGGTATCGAGCCCGACGACACCGGTCGCGACCGTGGCGAGAACGGTCGCGGTCCGCCGACGGGCCTCTTCCAGTGCGGCCCGGCTGAGACTGATGTCGGCGGCCATGCGCCTGAACGCCCCGAACACCGGTTCGAACTCGAACGGGGGCGACGCGATGTCGCCCGGCATCGGGTCGCCCCGCCCGAGTGCGAGCGCGGAGCGCCTGAGATCGGACACCGGCCGTGAAAGCGCCCGGCCCGCGACGCCCGCCGACAGCACCGCCGCGCACGCGCCGGCGAGTGTCGCCAGCAGCAGCACCAGCGCGAGATCGGCCTGTTTTGTGGGCGTGCCGACGGACTCGATGTCGGCCACCTGGGGCGTGGCCACGACACCGAGCTGATCCGGGGGGCCTGGCCGCACGACCCGATAGCCCACTCGCTCGGCGAGGGTCGGAATCGCCCCGTCCCGGGTCACCTCGAGCTCGCCGTCCAGCGCGAGCGACCGATAGGCACCCGGCTCCATCAGGGGACCGATCACGCCGAGCTCCGGCAGGATCGGCGCGCTGGCGGCATTGAAGGTACCCCCTCGATAGAGCGCGAGATCGGCATTGACACGGTCGCTGAGCGCGGTAAGCGCGGAGTCGAGCGCCAGGCCACGCGGCAGCGTCAGTGCGGCTTCGGACAGCGCCGGATCGCGAAGCGATTCGGTGATCAGGAGATCGCGGCCGGTTTGCGCCTCCTCCCGAAAATGCGTGACGGTCCACGCGGCGAAGGCGAGTGTCGGGACGATGAAGAACACCGCCAGCGCGCCAGTGAGACGGAGGCGGAACGAGCGCCCAAACTGGCGCCATCGCAGTCGCCGTGTCACTCCGACGGCCGCCAGGTCGGCGACGAGCGCCAGCAGGCTGAGGACGGCGAAATCCGCCGCGAGCACCAGCGCGCCGCGGACCAGCAGCGGCACCGGGCCGCGCAGATCAACGACGCCGCGAACCTGGCGGGCGCCCCCCGGCAGCTCGAGCAGCCGTTCGGCGCGCGCGGTCCACCCGTCGCGGCGCCAGTGTCCTCCTTCCGGAATGCGGGCAGGAACCGCATCCGGGGGAGCCAGTGCGAGGCGATAGAGCGGCGCGGAGCGCACGATCGGATGCAGGAGCCGGCCGAGCCGGCTGGGGGCGACCAGGGCCGACCGCGGGCCGATGACGACCGTCAGGATGCTGGCGCTGTCCACCCGGGCCACGAGGACATAGTGCATGCCGGGCGTGCCCGAAAATGCGGTCACGCGGCGCGCCACGGTCACGGGAAGCGAGCGAACCAGCGGCGCGAGCGCGCTATCGGGTACGCCCAGCATGTCCAGCGGAAGCTCCGCGGTCGGAGCGCCGGCTGCGTTCCAGAGCGTGAGCCGCGCCGGATAGCGCTGGCCCCAGAGCGGCGACTGGCGCCACAGCGCGTACATTGCCGCCTGACGTGAGAGCGAAGGCGTCCGCCCCAGATCGGTCGCAAAGCTCTCGAGCAACGGGACAGCAAACGGGTCGGCGGCGGTGCCAAGACGGGACAGGTCGTGATCGGCAACGTCGAGCCGCCCGGCCACGGCAGTGCTCCAGGTGATCACGGCCGCCAGCGATCCGATACCGGTCGCGATCGCCGCCAGTGCGACCCAGCGCGGTGCCGGCAGGAGGATGAGCAGGACGACGGGCAGCCAGAGCAGCGGATACCCTGCGGGCAGGCCGCTCGCGGGCTGCCACCCCCACAACCCGCCGATCCCCGCAGCGATGGCCAGTGCGCAGCCGAGTGCGGCTGGCCACACCGGGGCGCTCGCCGAGCCGCCGCGCCGAAGTCCGGCGACCGCAAGCAGCACCAGTCCGGCTGAAGGCAGAAAGAGCGTGAGCTGCCAGGTGAGCCACAGCGGCATCGACACGCCGTCAGTCGGAGGGGTGATCCCCGGGCCCACGAGCGCGATGAAGAGCGGTGCTACCACCGAACAGAAGGCCGCACCAACCAGGCCAAGCCAGCCGGCGCGGCTGTTGACGCGGAGGAGCGCTGCACCGGCCACCACGAGCAGTGCACCTCCGAGCGCCAGTGCCGCCGACGACGATGTCAGCGGCCCGAGGAGCGGGAGAAAAAACGTCGCGGCGGAAAACGGCGAGCGCACGCCGAGCGCGGGACCGATGGGGGCGCGGATGGCGAGCCAGACCACGAGGGGAAGCAGGCCGAACCGCAGCGTGGCGTGCTGGACAACGGCAAAGGCCAGCCCGATCCCCAGCAGCAACAGCCACGCGACGATACGCGCGCCATCGGCCTGCGCGAGCGTTCGCGCCTCGCTCTGACTGGGCGGAACCGGCTGCGTGCTGAACAGGAGTCGGTCGCCCGCGGTCGTGGGCTCGGTGTAGTCGAAGACGTTCGCGGTGTTCGGGGCAGCGCCGGGCGCATAGACCTCGAGCCCGACCTCGGTGCGGGCCCGGAACAGTTCCGCGAGGCTGCGACTGCGGTCGGCAACCGCCGCATGCGCCCAGATGAGCACGCTCGCCACGACGATTCGGCCGTTGGCGGAGTGGCGGCGGGTCTCCAGCACGAGGTAATATCCGGTACTGCGCGCCGCCAGCGAATCACCGGATGCCAGCGGAGCGAGCCGTTGCCGGCCGGCCCAGGCCCACGGCGCGCCACCGGGATCCAGAATGGCGACGCCGCTTTCGGCTCCCGACGACGGCACGCGCGACGCGAGCGAGCGAAACGCGGCAGCCTGGCTCCCGCTCGCGGCGACTGCGCCGGCGGCCGCGAGCTGCTCGGCCAGTCGAAAGGCGCCGTGGAGATCACCGCTCAGCCGGCCCGACGCCGCCCGGATGCGCATTTCGAGCTGGTCGGGCCAGCGGGTCTCAATGAGTGTGACGCGGCGCTGTGTCAGCGCGACTGCGACCGCCAGCCCGGTGAATACGACCGAACCCAGACGGTGACGCCAGCCGCCCGGGGGCCATAGCGCGATGCCGGCCCCAACGGCCGTGAGCACCGCAGCGGCGGCGGCGCCGAGCGAGGGCGCACGCAGCCACTCTCCAGCCGTGACCACCACGGCCGTCACCCACACCCCCAACCAGCGGTCCCGATGGCTCAAGACGGACGTCCCTGGCGGTTGAAGGAAATGACGCCGACTGCGGTCCGCGAGCGGCTGGCCGCCCACCCCGCGCTGATAGTGCCGGTCGGCACGACCGAGCAACACGGCCCCCACCTGCCGTTCGGCTGCGACACGATCATCGTCGAACGCCTGGCCGATGACCTGTCCGCCCAATCCGGGGTGCTGCGGGCGCCCACCGTGGAGTACGGAGTGCACACGCCGGCACCATCATTCCCGGGCGGAGCGGCGCTGCGCCGGAAGACCCTGCACCGCGTGATGAACGAACTTATCGAATCCTGGGAGGAGGGGGCAGGCGTGCAGCAGTTCCTGATCCTTACCGCCCAGAACAATGACGCGCATCAGGAGGCGCTCAGCACGATCCGCGCCGATGCCGCGAGCGTGGTGGCGGTGGACGTCTTCGCCATGGATTTCTCCGCGCTCATCGAGCGGCCCGGCGGGCCCGTGCACGGCGGCGAGTTGGACACGTCCCTCATGCTGTACATCGCCCCGGATCTCGTCCACATGGAACTGGCCCAGGACTTTACCCTCGGCGGCGGCCGCCGGAAGCGGTATCGGCCGGGCCAGAGCCGGGAACTGCCAAGCGGCTCGCCCGGTTCTGTAGGGTACCCGAGCCTGGCATCCGCGCAGAAGGGCGAGCGCGTATATTCAGTGATCCTCGAGCGGGTGGCCCGCTGCCTAGTACAATGCTGATCTTGCTGACCTTTCATGGAGCCGTCATGCGGACCCTACTGGCCGGACTGCTGTTGCTGCAGGCGACGCCGCTGCTGGCGCAGAACGCGAGCACGCTCGTCGTTCGGCGAAACGGCGCGGAGATCGGCCGGGAGCAGATGACGCTCGAACAGGGGCGGCGGCGGGGACTCACCGGCACCACGCTGACCATTTCGGCGAAGTATCCCGCCGCCGCGCCCACGAGTCAGCTGGGTGCACGGCTCGAGCGTTCGCCCGACGGACAGTTCGCGCTGTTCCAGCTGGATGTCGACCGACCCGACGGACCGGTCACGTTTCTGGCGGCAGGCGCCGGCGCGCGCATCGTCCTGAAGACCATTGCCAAGGGCTCTGATGCGTCCCAGGAAGCACCTGGCGGACCCGACGTGGTCCTGCTCGATGAGAGCGCCCTCGGCCTGTTCCAGGCCGTGGCGGACCTGGCGACGCCAGCCGGGACCCGGCTGACCGCGATCTATCCGCGCACCGGCCGGCGCGCAGCCATCGTCGCCACGAAAGACGGCTCGCGCATCCTGCTTTCCGGGGAACTCGCCGGATCGCTCGGGGTGGATGAGGCCGGGCGGCTGGTGCGCGTGGATCTGCCTGCGCAGGGCATCACGGCCGGCATCAGTCGTTAACTGGCCGGTTAGCACCCCTCCCCCAAGTCGTTATGTGATTGCGCGTTTGGCCACAGTGTCGCAAGGTGAAACCTTCGCGACACTGTGGCCGTACAAGCTTCCTGTCACTCACCCACACAGGGACTGGTCATGACTCGTTGGCATGTGCTGCTCACGCTGTCGGTCGCGGCACCCGCTGCCGCTGCGGCTCAGGACACGACCACCGCCCGGACGCCCACGGCAACGCTCACGCTCGCCGAAGCGCTAACCACCGCCCGAGCCAACAGCCCGGCCTACCGGCAGACCCTGAACGACGCCGGTCCCGCGCGGTGGGCGGTGCGGAATGCGTACGGATCGCTGTTGCCGCAGGCAGACGTCTCGGCGGGCTTCGGGTATACCGGTTCGGGTCAGTCGAGCTTCGGCGGCACGACCTTCAGCCAGACGTCCCCGTCCTACAATTCGAGTTACAGCATCGGCCTCCAGATGCAGGTGAGCGGGCGGACCCTGACGGCGCCGGGACAGGCGAAGGCCCTGGAGCGGGCGACGGACGCGGACATCGGCGCGGCCGGTACGCAGCTCAAGCAGGCCATCACCACGCAGTATCTCCAGACGCTTCAGGCCGGCGCGCAGGTGGATGTCGCACGGCAGCAGGTGCTCCGGAACGAGGACTTCCTGAAGCTGGCGCAGGCCCGCTATCAGGTGGGACAGGCAACGCTGCTCGATGTCCGACAGGCCGAGGTCACCAAGGGTACGTCGGAGGTCAGCCTCCTGCGGGCAATTCAGACGGAGAATGAGGCGAAGCTGGAAATGCTGCGCCGGATGGGGGTCGTTGCCCCGATCGCGATCGATCAGCTCAAGCTGACGGATTCGTTTCCCGTGACCGCGCCGGACTTCAAGCTGGACCAGCTGCTGGCGCTGGCCGCCGAGCAGAATCCGGAGCTCCGGGCGCTTCAGGCGCGGGAAGCCGCCGCGGGCGCCGCGGTGCGAGCGGCCCGCTCGGACTTCCTTCCGAGCCTGTCGCTCAGTGCCGGCTGGAATGGGTTCACGCAGCAGTTCACCAACCAGAACCTGCTGCTGGGTCAGGCGCTCTCCGGCGCGCAGGGCCAGTATCAGAGCTGCGTCGACAACAACGCGATTCGGAGCTCGGCGGGCCTCTCCACGACGCCGGATTGCTACGCGGCCTCAGGGCTCACCACTGGCGGCGCGCTGGATCCGGCGATCGCGGACGGCATTCGCGCGCAGAACAGCGTCTTTCCCTTCAACTTCACCCGGCAGCCGTTCAGCGCGCGGATGACGGTGTCGCTCCCGATCTTCACCGGCTTCAGCCGGCACCTGCGTCTGGCCCAGGCGCGGGCCCAGCAGCTGGATGCCGATGAAAGCGTGCGGGGCCGAGCCCTCCAGGTGCGCACCGACGTACAGGGGCGCTATCTCGCGCTCGAGAGCGCATACCGGACGATCGCGGTGCAGCAGGCCAACCGCGAGGCCGCACGCGAGCAGCTGCGGCTGGCGCAGGATCGCTACCGGCTTGGCAGCGGCACGGCCCTCGAGCTGTCCGATGCCCAGAATGCGATCCAGCGCGCCGAAGGTGACTACGTGAACGCGATCTACAGTTATCACATCGCGATCGCGGCGCTGGAAGCCGCGGTCGGACGCCCTCTTCGCTGACCAGGAGCGATCATGTCCCGCGGTATGAAGCTTGGCATCTTTCTGACAGTGCTCGTGGTGGGTGTGGCCGGCGTGGTGCTGGCCGGCCGGGCCAAGAAGCGCAACGCGGCGACCGAGGTGCGGCTCGAGAAGGTGGGCCGGCGCGACCTCGTGAGCGCGGTGACGGCGAGCGGACAGATCGACGCCAAGTCGAAGGTGGACATCAGTGCCGATATCACGGGCCGCATCATCCGCATCGGAGTGAAGGAAGGCGACCTCGTCACCAAGGGCCAGTTCCTGCTCCAGATCGATCCATCGCAGTACGAAGCCAGCGTCGCGCGCGCCGAAGGGCTGGTCGCGTCGAGCCAGGCCTCGTCGGTGCAGGCCAAGGCCAACCGCGACCAGGCCGAGCGTGCGCTGGGCCGGGCGCGGGAGCTGGCCAAGTCGAGCAGCACGCTGATCTCGCCCGAAGCGGTCGAACAGGCGCAGACCGCGCTCGATGTCGCCGACGCGAATTTTCGGGCCAGCCAGGCTCAGCTCGATCAGGCACGCGCCGGACTCCGCGAGTCCCGCGACCAGCTGTCGAAAACCCGCCTGATCGCACCGATGGCGGGACGCGTGGTCCGTCTGGCGGTCGAGGAAGGCGAGGTGGCGGTGCCGGGGACGTTCTCCCGGGAGACGGGCCTGCTCATGACAATCGCGGACCTCTCCGTGATCCTGGCCAAGGTGCAGGTGGACGAGACCGACGTCGTGCGGCTCGCGATCGGCGATTCGGTCGAGGTCACGATCGACGCGTTCCCCGATTCGGCCTTTGTCGGCCGGGTGACGAAAATCAGCAACAGCGCGCAGCTGACGCCGACGCAGACCTCCGGCGGCTCGACCGATCGCGCAGTGGATTTCGACGTCGAAGTGACGCTCAGCAGCCCGCCACGGGAAATTCGGCCGGACCTGAGTGCCACCTCGAGAATCGTCACTGATACCCGGAAGAGCGTGCTCAGCGTGCCGATCATCGCACTGACCGTCCGCGACCACCAGCCGGTGCCGAATGAAACCAAGACCGGCGCGCCGGTTCCGACGGCTCCACGCGACACGGCCGGCCACCGGAAGAAGGAGGCTGAGGGGGTGTTCGTGGTGCGGGACGGCATCGCGACCTTCCGGTCGGTCAAGGTCGGCGTGGCCGGAGACGAATACTTCGAGGTGACCGACGGCGTCCGTGAGGGGGAGACGATCGTGGCCGGCACCTACCAGGCGATTCGCGACCTGAAGGACGGAGCCAAGGTAAAGGCCGCTGTCGAGCCCGTCGCGAAGGGCGCCAAGAAATCATGACGGACACCGTGATCCGCATCCGTGACCTGACGCGCCACTACGACATGGGCGGCGAGACGATTCACGCGCTCCGCGGGGTATCGCTTGAGATCCGGCGCAACGATTACGTGGCCATCATGGGCCCGTCCGGGTCGGGCAAGAGCACGATGATGAACATGCTCGGGTGTCTCGACACACCATCGACCGGGGAATACTGGCTCAATGGCCAGGAGGTATCCCGGCTCTCCGATGATGCGCTCGCGCGCGTCCGCAACAGCGAAATCGGGTTCGTCTTCCAGACGTTCAATCTCCTGCCGCGCGCCACAGCGCTGCACAACGTGGAGCTCCCGCTGGTCTATTCCGGCACGACGGGCCGGGAGCGCCGTGACCGCGCGGTCGAGGCGTTGACACGAGTTGGCCTCGCCGATCGTATGGGTCATCGTCCCAATGAGCTTTCGGGCGGCCAGCGCCAGCGGGTTGCCATTGCCCGCGCCCTGGTCAACCGGCCCAGCATTCTGCTGGCCGATGAGCCGACGGGCAACCTCGACAGCACGACCAGCGAGGAGATCATGCAGGTGTTCGGGCAACTCCACGCGGAAGGGCAGACCGTGGTCATGGTCACGCACGAGCCGGACATCGCCGCGCACGCCGAGCGCGTCGTCGTGCTCCGGGACGGCCGGGTCGAGAGCGACCGGCTCAATCGGGGCGCCGCGGCCTGATGCCGTTCTTCGAGGCGGTCCGGATGGCGCTGAGCACGATCATGGCGCAGAAGCTCAAGAGCTTCTTCTCGCTGATCGGCGTCCTGATCGGCGTCACATTCCTCATCGCCGTCGTCTCGATCATTCAGGGCATGAACGTCTACATGGAAGACCAGTTCGCCAACCGGCTGGTCGGCCTCAACACCTTTTCGCTCCGGCAGCGCCCCGACATCGTCACGGGGAACGTCCCGGATGACGTCTGGCGCGGGTGGTTCCGCCGGCCGCGCATCACCTATGCGGACGCACGCTTCATCCGCGAGCGGGTCACCGTGCCGGCGACCTTCGCCATGTACTGCGCCGACCGCGCCGCGCTCAGCTACAACGGCAAGACGGCGAAGGACATCGACCTGCGGGGAACGGAAGACGCGTATTTCCGGATCAAGAACATCGACATCGCCTCCGGTCGAGCCTTCAGCGAGCAGGAGGTCAAGACCGGACAGCCGGTGATCGTCATCGGGGACCTGATCGCGGAAAAGCTGTATGCCGGGCTCGACCCGGTCGGGAAGTCCGTGATCATCGCGGGGCTGCCGTATCGCATCATCGGGGTGGCGACCAAGCAGGGCACGCTGTTCGGTTTCTCGATGGACAAGTTCGCCGTCATGCCCTTCACCGCCCCGGCGCGTCGCTGGATCTGTCCGCACAACGTGCTAGACGAGCTGGAGATCAAGGCCAGCAGTCCCGCCGACGTGCCGGCGGCGATGGGCCAGGTCGAGGCGCTCATGCGGAGCCGCCGAAAGCTTCGGCCCGACCAGGAGAACAACTTCTACCTGCAGACTCCCGAGGCCGCGCTCGAGGGCTGGAAGAAGATTTCCGGCATCCTGATGACTGCCCTGCCCGGACTGGTGGCGATTTCGCTCGTGGTGGGCGGCATCGTCATCATGAACATCATGCTGATGGCCGTCAGCGAGCGAACCCGCGAGATCGGCATTCGCAAGGCGCTCGGCGCCAAGCGGCGGGACATCCTGGCGCAGTTCGTCGTCGAGTCGGCGACGCTGTCGCTCGCGGGCGCGGCGCTGGGCATCGCCACCGGCATCGGGCTCGCATTCGTGGTCAAGGCGGTCACGCCGATGCCGGCCGCCGTCGCGCCATGGTCCATCGTGGTCGCCGTGATTCTGGGCGTGAGCGTCGGCGTCATCGCCGGCGTCTACCCGGCGACGCGCGCCGCGAAGCTGGATCCCATCACCGCCCTCCGGGCGGAATAACGGAGCCACCATGTCGCTCGCACGGCTGCTGGAAGGCATTTCGATCGCGCTGGACTCGATTCGGGCCAACAAGGTGCGCGCCTTCCTGACCATCCTGGGCGTCGCGGTCGGTGTGATGGTGGTGATCGCGATGGCGTCCGCCATCACCGGGATCAACCGCGGCGTACAGGAGCAGCTGGAGACGCTGGGCCCGAAGACCTTCTTCGTCCAGCGTTTCTTCCAGGGCGGGCTGAACATCAACGACGGGTCGGACGAGATGTCGCCCTGGCGCCGCAATCCGTGGATGACCGTCGCGGAGGCTGAGCTCATCCGGAAGCTGCCCTCGGTGCGCAACGTGACCTACCGGGAAAGTTCCGGCGGGGCGGTGAGCAACGGCGACATCAAGCTCAGCAGCGTCGAGATCATCGGCTTCAGCCCGGCCTGGATCCTCAGCGTCGGGGGCACGCTCGAGGCCGGCCGGAACTTCACCGAGCTGGAGGAAGCGTCGAACGCGTACGTCGCGGTCATCAACGAGAAGGCCGCCGAGGATCTCTTTCCGGGGCGGGATCCGGTCGGGCGACAGGTGAAGATCTTCGGCGTCCCGTTTACGGTGGTCGGCCTCTACGTGCAGGCCAAGGGCCTCTTCGGCGACAGCGATTCGCCCGAGATGGTCATCCCGCACTCGACCTTCACCAAGGTGGCGGACTACCAGAAGGGCTGGATGATGTTCGCCGTGCGGCCGACCGAATCGGCGAGCGTGCAGCAGACGATGGACGAAGTCACCGCGGCGCTCCGCATCAAGCGCGGGCTGAAGCCGAGCCAGGACAACAATTTCGCATTGGTCACGCAGGACAAGCTGCTCGATACCTTCAACAGCGTCACCCGCGCATTCTTCCTGGTGATGATCGCGCTCTCCAGCGTCGGCCTCATGGTCGGCGGCGTGGGCGTGGTGGCGATCATGATGATTTCGGTCACCGAGCGGACGCGCGAGATCGGCGTGCGGAAAGCGCTGGGAGCCACCCGCCGGGAAATCATGTTCCAGTTCCTGGTGGAGGCGGCCACGCTCACGCTGGTCGGCTGCATCATCGGCATGATCCTCGGCGCGCTGATTGCCCTCGGGATCCGCTCGTTCACGCCGCTCCAGGCGGCGGTCCCCCTCAACGCCGTGATCGCGGCGGTCGCCGCGTCCACGGTGACCGGCATCCTGTTCGGGCTCTACCCTGCCAACAAGGCGTCGAAAATGGATCCGGTCGAAGCGCTGCGATACGAGTGAAGCGCAGCGTCAGGCGCGTCCGAATCGTTATCTTTCGCGCTGACACCTTTCACCCGGGACCCGCACGTGGCCGTTGATCTGCTCGCCATCGCCGCCCATCGCGACGACGTGGAACTCACCTGTGCCGGCACGCTGCTGCGGGCGGCGGACGCGGGGCACGCGACCGGGATCCTCGATTTGACGGCCGGCGAGGCCGGTACCCGGGGCGACGCCTCCGTCCGGGGCCATGAGGCCGCCAAGGCAGCGAAGCTGCTGGGGGTGTCCGAGCGCCGCAACGCCGGCCTCCCCGATGCACACCTGCACAATTCGGAAGAGACGCGGCGGGCCGTCGTGGAACAGATCAGGTACTTCCGGCCTCGGGTCGTGATCCTGCCCTTTCCGGTGGGCCGGCATCCCGATCACCGCGTCGCGTCCGAGCTGGGACGGGACGCGTGCTTTCTGTCGGGCCTGGCCCGCTACGAGGCTGCCGGGGACCCGCACCGGCCGGCGAAGATCCTGTACTCGCTGGCCTATCGCGAGGATCCGGTGAAGCCCACGTTCGTCGTGGACATCAGCGGGCAATTCGAGCGGAAGATGGCCGCGGTGCGAGCCTACGCCAGCCAGTTCGACGGCGCCCAATGGGCCGGCGAGCTGTTCCCCACCGGGCAGGACCTCTACGCGCTGGTCGAGTCGCAGAGCACCCACTACGGCTCGCTGATCCGGGCCCGCTACGGCGAGCCGTACTACACATACGAGACGATGGCCGTGGACGACGTGGTCACACTCGGCGTCCGGTCGATGTAGCGCCGGTCCATGGTGGCCGGCGTTCCGATAACCCCGCCCCAGCGCTATGTTTATCCCCATGCGCCCTCCGGTTTACCTCGATCACGCCGCCACCACCCCGGTCCGGGCGGAAGTTCTCGAGGCGATGTTGCCCTACCTCACCGACAAGGCGTTCGGCAATCCGTCGAGCGGCCACCGCTTTGGACGGGCGGCCCGCGCCGGGATCGAGCAGGCACGGCGGGAAGTCGCCGCCGCCGCGGGTGCCGAGCCGAATCAGGTCATCTTCACGTCGGGCGGTACGGAGGCGGATAACCTCGCCGTCGTGGGAGCGGCGCTCGCGGCGCGCGAGCGTGGCGGATCGATGTGCGCTGTCGTCTCCGCCATCGAGCACAAGGCGATCCTCGCCGCGGCGCACGCGGTCTGCCACCTCGGCGGCAAGGAAGTGATCCTGCCGGTGGGGCCCGCCGGCATCGTGCATCTCGAGTCGCTGGACCGTGCCCTGGTCGACCGCCCCGCCGTGGTCTCCATCATGTGGGTCAACAACGAAGTGGGCGTGGTGCAGCCGATCGGCGAGATCGCCGCGCGGTGCCGGGATGCCGGCGTCGTGTTCCACTGCGACGCGGTCCAGGCATTCGGGAAGGTGGCCCTGTCGGATGCCGCCGCCTGCACGCTGCTGACGCTCTCCGGCCACAAGATCGGCGCGCCGAAGGGGATCGGCGCCCTGATCGTGCGCGACCGGAAGGCCGTCGAGGCGATCATCCATGGCGGCGGACAGCAGTTCGGGATCCGGCCGGGCACCGAGAATGTCGCCGGCGCCGTGGCGCTGGGCTGCGCTGCGCGGCTCGCGGCCGCGGAGCAGGCGGCGGAGGCCGAACGCCTGCAGGTCCTGCGTGACGCCCTCGCGCTCCGCCTGCTGTCGGCAGCACCGGACGTCTCGGTCAACGCCGCGGATGGGCCGCGCGCCCCGCACATCCTGAGCATCTCCGTCGGCGGCGCCGACAGCGAGGCGCTGCTCATGCATTTCGACCTCGCCGGCCTCGCCGTCTCGGGAGGATCGGCATGTTCCACCGGGGCCATCGAGCCATCGCACGTCCTCACCGCGATGGGGGTCCCGCGGGACGTCGCGCTCGGCGCAATCCGGTTCAGCCTGGGGCATTCGACGACGGAGGCCGACCTCGACCGCGCGGTGGAGGTGTTCCCCGGCGTCGTGGGCAAGGTCCGGACGCTTGCCGGAGTGCTCGGTCGTGGGTGAGCGGGTGCTGGTCGCCATGTCGGGCGGGGTCGACAGCTCGGTCGCGGCGGCGCGCCTTGTCGATCAGGGGTATGACGTCGTCGGCGCGACGATGAAGCTGTTTTGCCACGGTGACTCGGTTCCCGATCGGCCGTGCTGCTCGCTCGATTCCATCAACGACGCGCGCGATGTCGCGGCGGCGATCGGCATTCCGCACTACGTGTTGAACCTCGAAGACCGCTTCAGGCTGCACGTGATCGAGAACTTCGTCTCCGAGTACAGCCGCGGCCGGACACCGATTCCCTGCGTCCGGTGCAACTCATTCACCAAGTTTCGCGACCTGCTCGCCCACGCCGACGCGCTCGGCTGCGCATTCATCGCGACGGGACACTACGCCGTCGCACGGGACGGCGCCCTGCATCGCGGGCTCGATCGGGCCAAGGATCAGAGCTACTTCCTCTGGGGCATCGATCGCTCGGTCGTGGCGCGGATGCTGACGCCGGTCGGGAATATGACCAAGGAGGAGACGCGGCAGTACGCGCGTCGTCTCGGACTGACCACCGCCGAGAAGCCCGAGTCGGTGGAGATCTGCTTCGTGCCCGATGACGATTATGTCGGCGTGCTGCAGCAGCACCTGCCGGCCGACGCGCCGGCCCTGTCGCCGGGGCCGCTGGTCACGACGTCGGGCGAGCGGATCGGGGAACACCGGGGCTACGCCCGCTACACCATCGGGCAGCGGCGCGGATTGCCGGGTGGGTCGTCGGCGGCCCGGTTCGTCGTCGCCATCCGGCCGGAGAGCCGGGAGGTCGTCGTCGGCTCGGCGGACGAGCTCGCCGGCCACCGGGTGCGCCTGGAGGAAGTCAACTGGCTGGCCCCCCCGCTGCAGGCCGGCGACAGCTGTGAGGTGCAGATCCGTTATCGCGCGCGCCCCGCGCCGGCCACCGTGATCGGCCGGGCTGATGACTCGATCGACCTCGCGCTGACGGTGCCGGTCCGGGCGATCGCTCCGGGGCAGTCCGGCGTGCTGTATGGCGCATCCGACCGCCTGCTCGGCGGTGGCGTGATTGCATAGCCCGCCGCTCCACGGCCTGCGCCCGGCGCGCTGGAGTGTGATCGCCGCTGCCCTGCTCGCCCTGGCGGCGTCTCCCGCCAGCGCCCAGCAGCGCCGGCCGATGACGTTCGACGATTTCATCTCGCTGCGCACGCTGGGCGATCCCCAGATTTCCCCGGACGGCGCGCTGATCGCCTTCACGGTCAGCACGGCGACGCTGGCCGACGACCGCAACGTGTCCAAGATCTGGATCGTGCCCGCGGATGGCGGCGAACCGAAGGCGCT
>JBBQFH010000033.1:0-31498 GCA_038321865.1 Gemmatimonadales bacterium | reverse complement strand
CGTCGATTCAGTCGGATCATGTCGGCGCTGTACGGTTTTAGCACATGACGATTGTTAGCCTTAGGCCACGGTGTCTTCGAGAACCACCAGACATACTCGACAGAGTCTTTCACCCGAATGCGGCGAACGGTGACCCATTCCGCTGGCATTGGCATCTTTGCAGGGTTGTACCAGAAGAACTCCTGCGCCAGGTGGAAGCCGACTTCCTCGACAAGCGCGAGTAGCACCTTGTAGTGGTACGTCGATCGTGTTGGCAATCCCTTGTTATAGCTTCCACCGATGTTCAAAACGAAGCTTCCGTCGTCGGTTAGGATGCGGAGAATATCATGTGCGAATGGCAGGAGCCAATCGACGTAGTCGTCCTTATGAACGTTGCCGTACTCTTTCTTAAAGTGGAGTGCATATGGAGGTGAAGTAAAAACCATGTTTACGGATCGATCGGGCAACGCTCGAAGAATGTCTCTGGAGTCCGATAGGTACGCAGCTCCCAACTCCGTTCGATAGAACGCAGCAAGGTCGGGTATTAGCGCCGCCGGGTGAGGGTCATCCCGAAACGCGAGTGTTGGCTGTGACATAGGCGATCCAATTCGAGGGCCAGCAGGGGACACCCGAAAGGTAGTCGATTTGTCGCGGTTAGCGTTACCTTTTTTACGCAATCAGCGAACCTGAGAAGTGCCGTTCGGTCTGAGGTAGGTGACGCAAGAAGCTATGGGTTTAGGGCGCGTGAAAGCAGCGCTAACTCCGGCGAGGCAGAGCGATGAGTCGAGTTGACCAAGTCCGGGCACTATTGGATACGATGACGGAAGCCGAGCGCCGTCAAGTCGCCACATACGTCCGGCAGCTGCTTCCCCGACACGCGGTTGAAGAGCAAATGATGATTTCGGCTGAGGGAATGCTTGAGGCATTCGCCCGGGCCGGCGATTTTACCGTTCGTATGGTCCGAGGCATTTTCGCTGAGGCTGCGTTTGCGTCCGACGTTCTTCCTAGTTTGGAAGGGCGGTGGCGACAAGTCGACCTCCCATCCGGTGATCCCCCATTTGACTTCCTGTTGACGGATGACGTCGAGCATGCGGCTTCCTCTGCCGATTCAAGAGTTCGTCTGCAAGTGAAGATGCAACGCTCATCAAAAAAAGTCCCCTTGCTCGCGAGTCAGGTCTGGAAAACGTCGGTGAAATGGCCGGCTAATTATTTCGTCGTGGAGGTCCAAAAGAGTCGTAAGGGCGAGAAGTCCGGGGAGAGTACCCGGCCTTATCGTTTCGGCGAATTTGACCTTTTGGCGGTGTCATTGGGACCCTCCCGCGGTAATTGGGGAGTTTTCGTCTACACTGTTGCCGCCTGGCTGTTGCCCGATCCAGCGGATTCGAAGTGCATACTGAAATATCAGCCAGTCGCACCCTTGGACAGCTTGTGTTGGACGTCGAGTTTTGACACTGCCGTAAGTTGGTTCCGGAGCGGGGACCTAAGACGTATTGATGCAGATTGGGCTTAGCGATTCCGGAGCGCCTAGTGCTGTTGGCCGATCGTGGCGGCCGAGCGATCGCGTCTGACCTGAGTTAGTAGCTGTCCAGACCGCGACGGCCGAGGGGCGGCAGCCGCGAGTGCTTCAACCCGCCGCGCCACTCCCATGATTTCCCTACGGCAACCCCTTCCCCCCCGACCCCCTAGTAAACAACATCGTCGACGTCCGCCCATCCACCGTCACCCGCACGATGTTGATCTGATCCCCGTACCGCCCGAACAGCACCTCGTCCCGGAGCCGCCCGCCGGCCAGCGCCACCGGCGCCGCGACGAGCGTCAGCTCCACCACATCCTCCACCCGCCGCGCCGATCGGAGCTGCAGCGCCACCGGAGCCCCGCCACGCGCGGTGAGCCGAATCGCATCCCGCACCCGGCCGGCGCGCTCGGGATCGGTCCCGCCGAGCGACGCAAAATCGTCGGTAAAGACCCGCACGGTGACCACCGCACCGGTCCCGCCGCGGGCGTACGTCAGCTCGGCCGAGCTGGTGTGCATCGGATGGAAACCGGCGCCGGTGAGGAGGAACACCCCGGCCAGCGCGCCCGCGATGCGCGGCGCTACCACGGCCGCCGCTCCACCGCCATCATCGCCGCCACGATCACCGCCGCGGCCGAGACGCCGATGACCCGGACCCGGTGCGCCACCAGCCGGTCCACTCCGGTGAGCACCACCGCCACCACCGCCAGCACCGTGACCTGGCCCAGCTCGATCCCGACGTTGAAGCCGAAGAGCGGCAGCGCGATGTGGGTGCCGAAGAGACTCTGCAGGTAGTTGGCGAACCCCGCCCCGTGCACCAGCCCGAACGTTCCCGCAAAGAGCGGCCGGAGCCGCGCCTGCCACCGGTCTCCCTCCCGCCGCCGCACGATGATGTTCTCGACGCCGGTCGCGATGATCGTGAGCGGGATGAGGAACTCGATCAGCGACGTCGGCAGCCGCAGGACGCCGGTCACCGCCAGCACCAGCGTGAGAGAGTGCCCGATGGTGAACGCCGTGATCACGCGGATACTCTCCCGCCAGTCCCGCAGGCGGTAGATCGCCGCCAGCACCACCAGGAACAGGATGTGGTCCGCCGCGTCGAGGTCCACGATGTGGTGGAAGCCC
This sequence comes from Gemmatimonadales bacterium, assembly GCA_038321865.1. Taxonomy (GTDB): domain Bacteria; phylum Gemmatimonadota; class Gemmatimonadetes; order Gemmatimonadales; family GWC2-71-9; genus JAICUF01. The sequence goes on along the minus strand of JBBQFH010000033.1, from coordinate 28,881 downwards.
AGGCCGATGAACGTCAGCAGGTCACCCACTGGCTACAGCCCGTCCCGGAGCGCGGCCACCGTCGCCCGCGCCTCGGCAGGATGGATGGGGTCGAACGCCGGGTTGAACTCGAGCGCCTGGTTGAGCCGGCCGATCGCCGACGCGCTGTCACCCGCCGCCCGCGCGATCATCCCGGCGTGGAAGAGGAGCAGCGGGTCCTTCGAGCCGAGTGCCAGCGCCTGCCGCGCCGCCGCCATCGCCTCGGCCGGACGCCCCGCCTTGTACAGCGCCCACCCCAGCAGGTCGTACCCGTACACGTCGGGCCGCTCGACGATCTCGGCGCGCACCCGCGCGAGCACCTCCGGCACCCGGCGATCGTGGTCCAGCAGGAAGAGGCTCCAGGCCCGATGGAACGCTCCCGCCTGGCGGCTCACCGCCACCTCCATGGTGCGGAAGTACTCCTCGGCGCGCGCCGAGTCGCCCTGGGCGGCATAGGCCTCGCCGACGGTGCCGAGGGTGATGGGGTCGAGCGAGATGGAAATCGCGCGCTCGCCGGCCTCGATGGCGGCGGGCCAGTCGTGGCGGTCGGCCGCCAGCCGCGCGGTGGCGCCCAGCAGCCGGTAGTCGTCCGGCGCCACCTCGAGCCCGGCCCTGAACTCGCGGTCCGCCTCGGCCAGGTGGCCGTTCCGCTGGGCCAGGTCACCCACCCGGAGATGGAACCACGCCACCTGCTCGGTGGGCATCGCCGCCCGGCTCAGGGCGGAGTCGCGCGCGTTGACGATCAGCGCGTGTGCCTCGTCGAGCCGCCCATGCAGCTCGGCCCAGCGGGAGAGACGCGGCGCCACGCCCAGGTCGGTGCGCGACGAGGTCAGCCCGGTGTACAGCTTGCCCGCCTCGTCATAGCGTCCCAGCTCCATCGCGATCTCGGCGACCAGCGCGCGGTACGCCACGCGCGCCGGGTCCGATGCCAGCAGCGCCGCGGCGACGGCGTGCGCCTCGGCGAAACGGTGTTGCCCCATGAGGGCCGACGTCAGCGCCATCGGCGCCTTGCCGTTGTGGGCGGTGCGGAGCGCGATGGAGGCGCGCGCCGCCTGCTCGGCGCGCAGCAGATCGTCGTTGCTGCCGGTGGCACGGGCGCGCTGCAGATAGAGGCCGGCAAGCTGCGCCCGGTCGCCGGCGCTCGCGGTGTCCCGCTCAGCGCGCGCCAGGTAGAAATCGATGTCCGCATCGCGAATCCGGGCTTCTTCCCGCGCCGCGGCCGCGGCCCTGAGGGCGCGGGTCGAGCGGTCCCGGGTGGATGCCCTGGCATTCAGGCCGAGGGTGACGGCGAGGACCAGGGCGACGAGTGCGATGACGGGGTAGCGCTTCATGCAGACTCCGGCCGGAACCGGTGGCGACTGCCACCGGCCCGGCGGTGAGGGTCAGTTCCGCGGTGCGACGTAGGGGAACGTGGTGATGAACGGCGAGTCGCTGGCCACGTTGTCGGTCGAGAGCCCAGGCGACGTGTTGCTGGGATCCAGCAGCGCGCCGAAGGTTGCCTGGAGGCCGGCGTCCACGACGTCATCGCTCAGCTTGCGGCCGCCGTAGCCATCGGCCAGCGCCCACGAGAGCCAACCGGCGGTCGCCGGGTCCTTGTTGGGCTGCACGATCAGCATGTCCGGCAGCAGTACCGCGGCCAGGGTGTTCTGCACCGTGGCATTCCGGCCGGCGACGGTGGCCACGAAGTTCTTGAGCTCGGCCGTCAGCAGCTCGACGTCGCGATCGGGTCCGATGGTGCCGTGCAGCGGGTGGTTCCGCTTGGCGAGGAAGACCTCGCTTACCAGCGGGTTGCCCAGCCGCTGGACCTGGTTGTACATCCGCCCCCCGGAGGGGCCGGTCGAGTCGCCGCTGCAGCCGGCGATGGTGAGGGCGATCGCGGTGATCGCGAGCCCGAGCATACGTGCGTACATGAAAGACTCCGGGTCCCCGCGGGGACCGATTGACGGTGACGGTCGACGATCAGCGGCTGATGGTGCCCCAGATGCCCAGCTTGGCGCTGCTCGCGCTCAGGTCGGCGACGGGTACCTCGATGACGAGGGCGAGCCCGTTGAAGCCGGCGAGGTAGTCCACGGCCGAGCCGGCCGGCCGGAAGGCGCTGGCGGTCGGGGTGGACGGCAGCATCGAGAGGTCGCCGGTGGCCGGCTTCCTGTCCGGCAGGATCCGGAAGAACTGCTCGAGATCGAGGAAGAACGGGTCGTCCCGCGGGCCGGCGAAGACCTGCATCTTGGTCGCCGAGCCGAGCGTCGTGTTGATCTTGCCGGAGACGGTGGTGTTGCCGCTGACGATCTGGTTCTCCATGGCGCCCACGACTACCGGGGCCACCGGACCGCGAACGTTGACCGTCTGGTCCACGCCGGTGCCGGAGAAGGTCACCTGGATGACCTTGTCCTCCTTGGCGTCACCATCGGTGTCGATCTTGAACTGATAGAGCAGGTTGGGATCGAAGCTCGCGCCGGCGGCCGCGGCAGGCGTGAGGAACGGGTGGCTCATCATGACGAGCGCGATGCGACCCGGCTGCGAGCCCGGGAAGGCATAGACGTCGGTCATGTCCATGGAAGGGTTGAGCTCGACTTCGGGCGTATCCTGGTGATCGGACGCCAGGGCGAGGCCCGAGACGCCGATGGCCAGGACGAGCGCCGCCGGCAGGACACGGGTGCGAAACTGTACAGATCGCATGATGCGATGCTCCGGGTGGAGGGTCGTGAATCAGCTGTGCGTGACTCGTATACTCCGGAGAGCGCCGTTCGGATCGGTCCAATCTTCCATGATTCAACCTGAAACCCTCTGCTCAACGCCCCGTATGACCTTCCGCAGCGGTCACCCGAACGTCCCGAACCGGCTGGAGACAGAGCGATGAGCACCGATGGCATGACGGCGACACTCCGCGAGATGTCGCCCACCAGCACGGCGCGCCTTGCCGGCATCTTTTACCTCCTCACGATCGTCCTCGCGGGAATCGGCACCTCGATCGAGAACCGCCTCATCAACCTCACCGACGCCGCCACCACCGCGAGCAACATCCTCGCCCACGGTGACCTGCTCCGCGCCGGCTGGGCCGCGTACCTGGTCGAGATGACCTGCAACGTCGTGATGACGGCACTCCTGTACGACCTGCTCAAGCCGGTCAGCCGGAGCGTCTCGCGGCTCGCCGTGCTGCTGAGCCTCGTCGCCATCACCATCAAGACGATGAGCCGCCTCTTCCTCATCGCGCCGTTCTTCCTGCTGGGCCACGCCGACGCGCTGAGCCCGTTCGCCGGGCCGCAGGGGCTGGCGCTCTCCCAGGCGTTCCTCCACATCAATGCCCAGGGCGCCGGGCTCGCGATGGTCTTCTTCGGCTTCTACGCGATCCTCAGCGGCTGGCTCGTCGTCCGCTCGACGTTCCTGCCCAGCTGGCTCGGCTGGCTCGGGATGGTCGCCGGGTTCGCCTGGCTGACCTTTCTCTGGCTGCCGCTCGGGCTTCGCTTCGCGAGCTACATCGCCATCTTCGCCCTCATCGGGGCGGCGCTGAAGATCGGGTGGTTCCTGATTCGCGGAGTGGACGATGAGCGCTGGCTGGCCCAGGAGCGCGCGGCGGCCGCATCGATCTGGGCGTAGCGCGGTCACGGCGAGGTCACGCCCTTGCCGCATCGTGGTCGCGTCGCTGATCGTCGACCACTCATCGCCGGGAGACCCGCATGCGCCTCGCCCCAGCCACCGCTCTCATCGCGGCGCTGATCGTCCTGCACGGTTGCGTCTCTCCTTTCGGACCATACTGCGGCACCGTGTACCGGTCCACTGCCGCCCAGGCCCTGTTCTCGCCGGCCGGAGTGCGGAGGATCGAGCGGATGGATGTCACGCTCAGCCAGGGTCGATCGAATCAGGCCGCCGGCTCGCTTCGGTGGACCCTCGTTGGCGTGGACCTCGAATATCATGTCACCGGCCTCCGGCTGGTCCTTGCCGCGTCGCCTGATTCGGTGCTGCTCGAGCTCCCGATCGAATCGATTCAGCCGGCTCAGATGGCGGGCACCGTGGACATCCGCTTTCCGGACCCGGACGGCGTCAATCGCCTCTATGACCTGCTGCTCCGCAGTCAGGCGGCCGCCGAAGTGGTAACGGATATTCCGGGTCGGGAGCGAATCGATCAGACGCTGCTGGCGGCTGCCGGGGGTGGCTGGGTGCGGACCACCTGCGGCGACTGATGGGCAGACGCAACGCGGGGGCCCGTCATCCGGACCCCCGCGCTGTTTCTGCACCTGCCTTGCCCCGGCACTACTTCGCCGGCTGTACCTGCGACTGCACCTGCTCCGCCGGTGTCGGGGTGCCGGCGGTCCTCTCGGGCCACGCCATGTTCCGCGCACTCTTCCAGGCGCCGAGTGCTTCCGGGTCATTCCTGAAGCGGTAACGGATCAGCGCGTCGAGCTGCCGCACCAGGTCCATCAGCTCGAAGGTGACGGCGGCGAGATCGGCGCGGGCGCCGGTGTGGGACGCCTTGCCGCTCGACTTGTCCTGCATCGCGGCCTCGAACCGGTCGAGCAGGACGCCGAGGTCGGCGGGACACGCCGCCGGCATCCCGTACTTCTCCAGCAGCGCCTGGTGGGCGACCGCCGTGGCCTGGGCGACTCGCCCCCGGGTCACGAAGGTCTGGTTGCCGGTATCGGCGTTCGGGCGTGCGATGCCGACCAGGAGCTCCGGCTCTTCCTTCGACGCCGCCCGCGCGATGCCGGCCAGCAGCCGGAGCGCATCGTAGGCCTGCGCCTTGATCAGATCCCTGCTGGCGATCGCGGCCGCCACCGCCTGGCGGCCGGAGACTTCCTGCCGCGCCAGCTCTTCGGCGCGGGTGTAGCGCTCCTCGAATCGCGAGGCTGCCGCGATGAAGCCCGGGTTCGGGTCGGCGTGCGCCCGGATGAATTCCCGGACGTCGGCCGCCATCGCCAGCTTGCGGCGCACGATGAAATACATATGGCACCCCTTTCTGGACTGGACTGGACCGACTGCGTGAGACTGCGCACTTCGGGATGGCCCCCGCCCGGGCGGCGGTCGGTGAGGGGAGAAGCATCGAGCGTGCCAGATGTTGCAGGTGGGGGAGTGCGCGAAGGGGTTCGGCGCGGCGCCATAATAGTAAGCGACGCCGGCAGCACGACGCCCGGCGAATGCGGTGCGGCGGCCCGCGAAGGCCTGAGTGTTCCGGATTCGGAACAGCCCGGTCCCGAAAACGGAACACCGGTGCGTCCCGAAAACGGGACGGCGCATCCGGAATGCAGCGCGGCGCGACCGGAATGCAGCGCGGGGCGACCGACATGCGGACCGGCGTGACCGAAATGCGGACCGGGGGGACCGAAATGCCGAAACGGGTCACGCGAATGCGCTGAGGCACGCCCGAAATGCGCCGCCGGACGGAGCTGCGACAGCCGGGAGCGCCGCTATGATGGCGCGGGACGACGCTACGGTGACCCGGCACGATGCTGACGAGTCTGGGGACGATACTGCAGCACCGCGGGACGACGCTGCAGCGGAAACGGACGGACTGTCAGGGCTGCGGAGCGAAGCTGCAGCGCTGCGGGACGGGGTTGCAGTGAGGCTGGGCGACCCGCAGGTATCGCTGATCCCTCGCCCGGCGCATATTCGGGCTCCGGGCCTCTCTCAAACCACAACGGAGCTTCATGCCCTACCTGATCGGGGTAGCGCTCGCGCTGCTGACCATCCTCGCCGGCCGCGTCATTGGCCTCGACCGCGACCGGGCGCTCTACCCGGTCGTGCTCGTTGTGGTCGCGCTGATCTACGTGCTCTTTGCGGCGATGACGGGGTCCACCCGCGTGGTGGGGACCGAGGTGGCGATCGCGCTGCCGTTCTTCGTCCTGATGCACTGGGGGTTCAGGGCCAGCCTCTGGTGGGTCGTCGCCGGGCTCGCGGCGCACGGGCTGCTCGACTCGGTGCACGGGCACGTCGTCGCCAACGGCGGGGTGCCCGGCTGGTGGCCGGCCTTCTGCGCCTCCTACGACATCGCCGCCGCGGCAGGGCTCGCGGTGTTGCTCCGTGGGCCCATCCGGGCCACGGTGTAGCCCTCCGCGCCGCCGGGCGCTACCTTGTCGGCGTCTCCCTCAAGGCCCTTTTCTGATGGATCTCCGGCGATGAAGTCCCGGCGGACCCAGATGTCGGCGCGCCGCCGCTTCCTGCTCAGCGAGCTGGCCCGGGGCCGGGTCAGCTTCGAGCTGGGCGGCGCCAACGGCGGCTACACCCTCGACATGCTCGTGGCCGAGCTGTTTCAGCTCGAGGCCGAGCGACTGGTGTACAGCATGCGCACGCAGCCTGCCGAGCGCGGCATGGGCAGCGCCTATATGCGCGTGTGGGCGCTGCTGACGCACGCGGGGGACACCGCCATCCGCCATGCGACAGCGTTGAGCGAGTACGGCTCGAAGACGAACCGTGGCCAATCGGCTCCGGCGGAGAGCGCGGCCGGGAGCGAGGCCGCCGCCGGGCAGCAGGCGGCGGAGCCGGGTGACGAGATCAGGGCCGCGGGCGCCTGAGCGGCGCGGGAGATCGGCGATGGAGCTCATTCCTGCGGTCGCCTTGCGACTAATGCTGGTCCTCAGCGGCGGGACGATCGCGCACGCGGCCGCCGACCCGGTGATCACCGTGCGCGACGGCCGCCTGGTAATGCCCGACTCGATCGCCTCCGGCTGGCGGCGGATCCGGGTCGAGGAAGATGGCGCGGGCCACATCGTCGTCGCGTTCAGGATGCGGGATGCCTCGGGGCCGGTCGAGATGGGCCGGTTTCTCGCCGACCTCGATGCGACGGATATGACGCCGCCGGCCGCACTCGCGATCGGCGGCCCCGAGATCGGCGACACCGGCGAAGTGATACTCCAGCTCACGCCTGGCCGGTACGTCTTTACCTGTGTCCGAAGGGGCGCGGATGGTCACCGCCACGGCCGGAGTGGTGAGGCGCGGATCGTCACGGTCGTCGGCCGGGCCGGCCTCGGGACGCCTCCGCGCGTCGCCGACACCGTCCGCATGGCCGAGTTCGCGTACATCACTGCCGAACGGTGGCAGCCGGGTCCGCGGATCCTTCGGGTGGAGAACATCGGACAGCAGGACCATCAGCTCCGGATCAACCGCCTGCGGGAGGGGGCGACCGCGCGCGAGTGGCTCGTCGCGGAGGACCCGGCTGCGTATGCGAAGCCGATCGCAGGGGTCGCGCGGATGGGCCCGGGTGCAGCGGCATACCTGCCGGTGGACCTGCCACCGGGCAACTACGTCATCTATTGCCTCGTCACCGATCCGGCGTCGAAGCAGCCGCATGTCATGCGCGGAATGGTGAAGCCGATTCGCGTCGAACAGCCGCCGCGCGGCAGGCGGCAGGGTCGCCGGTGAGGGCATCCGTCCTCGGGCGCGCCCTGATCGTGCTGGGCGCGCTCTGCTCGATCGCCTGCGGCGACGGGCGGGAGCGGATCGCCGGTGCGGCGGCGCACTCGACCAGCGCGCCGACCGCCGACACCGCGCTCCGCCGGCTGGTGCAGTCCGCCGTCCCGCGGTTTCATGCGGTCGGCACTGAGCCATTCTGGGCGCTCGACATCACACGCGAGGAGCTCCGGTTCAGAACACCGGCGGACACCAGCGGCCGGCCGTTTGCCCCCGTGCCGCCGCTCCGCTCAGCCGACACGCTCCGCTGGACACTTCGCTCACGCGGAGATTCGGTGGACGTGCGGCTCTGGCCGGGGAAGTGCAGCGACGGGATGTCGGACCGGGCGTGGGACTACCAGGCCCGGGTCCGGATCGATACGATGAGCTACCAGGGCTGCGCCACCCAGACCTGATTCTCCCGATCCACATCCGGAAACGCCTGCTCGGCATCGAGCTTCACCATCCACGTGGCGCGAGCGGACTAGGGGCGATCGGCGTTGGCTGAACCCTCCCGCCGGCGCTACATTCCACCATCCCCCACCAAGGCCCGACGCTGACGGACCTGCAGCAGACGCTCCAGGCGGCGCTTGCCAATTACACGATCGAGCGCGAGCTGGGCCATGGCGGGATGGCCACCGTCTTCCTCGCGCATGACGTGCGGCACGACCGGCCCGTCGCCCTCAAGGTCCTCCACGCCGACCTGGCCCACGCCCTCGGGCCCGAGCGCTTCCAGCGCGAGATCCGCCTCGCCGCCCGCCTGCAGCATCCGCACATTCTCACCGTTTTCGATTCGGGCGACGCCGCGGGCAATCTCTGGTTCACCATGCCCTTCATCGAGGGCGAAAGTCTCCGGAGCCGCCTCGACCGCGAGCGGCAGCTGCCGGTGGAGGACGCGCTCCGGATCGCGCGCGAGGCCGCGCAGGCGCTGGAGTATGCCCACCAGCACGGCGTGATCCATCGCGACATCAAGCCGGAGAACCTGCTCATCACGCAGGACGGCAACACGCTGGTGGCGGATTTCGGGATCGCGCGCTCACTCGCTGGCAGCGACCAGCAGCTGACGGAGACCGGCCTCGCCATCGGGACGCCGGCGTACATGAGCCCCGAGCAGGCCAGTGGAGAGCACGACATCACGGCGCGGACCGACGTGTACAGTCTGGGCGCGGTGCTCTACGAGATGCTGGCGGGGGAGGCGCCGTTCACCGGGCCCACGGCGCTGGCGGTGATCGCCAAGCGGTTCAGCGGTGAGGTGCCGAGCGTGCGGCGGACGCGGCCGGCGGTGCCGGAATCGGTGGAGCGGGCGGTGACCCGCGCGCTGGCACCGGTCCCGGCGGACCGATGGTCCACCGCGGCGGAGTTCGCCCGGGCGCTGATCCCGGCGGCGGATTCCCAGGTGACCACACCGGCGGCCATCGCGGCCGCCGCGGGGCCGATCGCCCAGGCGCACCGGCGGCGCCCCTCGCCGGCGCTGTTGACGCTCGGAATCGGCTTCGTCCTCGGCCTCGGCCTCCTTTTCGCCTGGCGGCAGCGGCACGGGGCCGAGACTGCGCCCGGCGGCGGCAAGCTGGTGGCCGTGCTGCCGTTCGAGAACCTGGGCACCGCGGACGACGAGTACTTCGCGGACGGCATCACCGATGAGGTGCGCGGCAAGCTGTCGGCGCTTCCGGGCCTCCGGGTCATCGCGGACGGGAGCTCGAAGTCGTACAAGCACACCACCAAGTCGCTCGCGAGCATCGCGTCGGAGCTGGGCGTCGATTACCTGCTCATCGCCAAGGTGCGCTGGGCGCCCGGCGCCGGCGGGTCGCGGGTGGTGCGGGTGAGCCCCGAGCTGGTGCAGGTGGATGGAGCGACCTCCACGGTGCGCTGGCAGCAGCCGTTCGACGCACCGCTGACGAATGTATTCCAGATGCAGACGGACATCGCGGGACAGGTGGCAGGGGCGCTGGACCTCGCCCTTGGGACCAACGCGCAGCAGCAGCTCGCCGCGCGGCCCACGCAGAGCCTGCCAGCGTACGACGCGTTCCTGCGTGCCAGGGCGATGGTTTCGTCCGACGCGCGATCCGTCCGAACCAAGATCGCGCTCTTGCAGCAGGCGATCGCGCTCGACTCCAGCTACGTGGACGCCTATGGTGCACTGGCCGCCGCCCTGAGCCAGCTCTACACCAACGGCGTGCCCGACCCGGTCGTCGCGCAGCGTGCTCGCGCGGCCGCCGAACGCGCGATGGCGCTCGATCCGACGAAGCCCAGCGCCCTGAGCGCGATCGCGACTTATTACCTCCAGGTCGAGAACGACGCCGCTGCGGCGGAGCGATATATCAGCCGTGCGCCGCGGTCGGCGGCCAGCGCGCCGATCTTTCTCACGACCGCCGCCGGTGTCGAGCGGGCGGCGGGCAGGCTCGAGGATGCACTACGGCATACCCAGCAGGTGCGGAGCCTCGATCCGCGCTCGGTCGGCGCCGCGATCAACGAGGTACAGATTCTGCTCTGGATGCGCCGGCTCTCCGAAGCGCGCGCGGCCAACGAGGCGACGATCACGCTCGCTCCGAACATCATGACGGCACGCAGGGACGGTGCGCTCATCGCGCTGGCACGTGGAGATTTCGCAGCGGCTCGTGCCGTGCCGGCGACGATGTCGCCGCCCAATGATCCGGTCGACGTCGCGGTGTACTTCGCGCAGGCCTGGGACCTCTACTGGGTGCTGGACGACGCGGCCCAGCGGCGGGTGCTCGCACTCGACTCGACCGCGTTCGACAACGATCGCGCCGCCTGGGCGACAGTCATGATGGAGGTCTGGGACCTCCGCGGTGATCACGGGAAGGCCCGGGCCTACGCCGACACCGCGTACCGCGCCACAGTGTCCCAGGTCAAGGCCGCGCCGAAGGATCCGCAGCGGCCGCTCATCGCGGGACTTCAGCTCGCCGTGCTCGGCCGCAAGTCCGACGCGATCGCTAGCGGGCTCCGCGGGCTGGCCCTCTCGCCTATCGAGCGCGATCACTGGTTCGGGCCGTACTACCAGCAGATAATGGCGCGGATCTACATGATGACGGGCGAGCCCGACAAGGCGGTGGACCTGCTCGAGATGATCCTGAAGGAACCGTACTTCGTCACGCCGGCGTGGCTCCGCATCGATCCCACCTGGGCGCCGCTTAAGGGGAATCCGCGCTTCGACAAGCTGGTGCAGGCCTCCTGAGCATGGCCGATCTGCGGAGCATCCTGGCCGCGTCGCTCGAGGGGTACACGATCGAGCGCGAGCTGGGGCACGGCGGCATGGCCACCGTCTTCCTCGCGCACGACCTGCGGCACGACCGCCCGGTCGCCCTCAAGGTCCTGCACGCCGACCTGGCCCACGCCCTCGGTCCCGAGCGCTTTCAGCGCGAGATCCGCCTTGCCGCCCGCCTGCAGCACCCCCACATCCTCACGGTTTTCGATTCGGGCGAGACGGCCGGCCTCCTCTGGTTCACCATGCCGTACGTGGAGGGGGAGAGTCTTCGCGACCGGCTCACGCGCGAGCGGCAGCTGCCGGTGGAGGACGCCCTCCGGATCGCGCGCGAGGCGGCGCTGGCCCTCGGCTACGCCCATGAGCACGGCGTGGTGCACCGCGACATCAAGCCGGAGAACCTGCTGCTCACCCGGGACGGCAGCACGCTGGTCGCCGATTTCGGCATCGCGCGCTCGCTGGGCGGCAGTGAGACGCAGTTGACCGAGACCGGTCTCGCGATCGGGACCCCGGCCTACATGAGCCCCGAGCAGGCGAGCGGCGAGCGCGATGTGACGGCACGGACCGACATCTACAGTCTGGGGGCGGTGCTCTACGAGATGCTGGCCGGTGAGGCGCCGTTCACGGGACCGACGGCGCAGGCAGTGATCGCCAGGCGCTTCAGTGGCGAGATCCCGTCCATCCGGCGCACCCGCCCCGCGGTGCCCGAGCCGGTGGAGCACGCGATCATGCGGGCGCTGGCCGTGGTCCCGGCCGATCGCTGGTCCACCGCCGCGGAGTTTGCGCGCGCCCTCGCCCCGGCGCCGGACGCGGCGGTGACGACGCCGATGAGCGTACCCGGCGCGATGCGCCCGGACGCCGGGGGCAGGCGCCGCAGGCCTTCACCCGCGCTGGTGATGCTCGTGCTCGGCTTCGCGATCGGAGCGGGCGCCCTCTTCGCCTGGCGGCAACGCCACGGCGAGAGCGGTCCGGCCGGGACGAAGCTGGTCGCCGTCCTTCCCTTCGAGAATCTCGGCAAGCCGGATGACGAGTACTTCGCCGACGGCATCACCGACGAGGTGCGGGGCAAGCTGTCGAAGCTGCCCGGCCTCCGGGTGATCGCCGGCGGCAGCTCGAAGGAGTACAAGCACACGACCAAGTCCCTGTCCGCCATCGCCGCAGATCTTGGCGTGGACTATCTGCTGGTCGCGAAGGTGCGGTGGGCGACGGGTGCCGACGGGGTGCCGCACGTCCGCGTGAGCCCCGAGCTGGTGCAGGTGAGCGGCGGCACGCCGACGGTGCGCTGGCAGGACGGGTTCGAGGCGGCGACGACCGATGTGTTCCAGGTGCAGGCCGACATCGCGGGGCAGGTGGCGGGCGCGCTCGACCTCGCGCTTGGCGCCGATCAGAAGCAGCAGCTCGCCGAGCGGCCCACCAAGAGTCTGGCCGCCTACGATGCGTTCCTCAAGGCGCGGGCGATCGTCGCCGACGAGCCGGCGGCGCTCCGCCGGAAGGCAGACCTGCTGGGGCAGGCGGTTTCGCTCGACTCGACGTTTGCCGAGGCGTGGGGGGAGCTGAGCCGGGCGCTCAGCGATCTGTACAGCAACAGCGTACCGGATCCGGCCGTCGCCACCCGGGCCAGGTCCGCGGCCGAACGGGCACTCACGCTCGACCCGTCGGGATCCGGTGGCCAGGCGGCGTTTGGGGATTACTACCTGTCGGTCGAACGGGATCCGGTCCGGGCTGGCGAGCACGTGGCGTCCGGGCTCCAGGCGGAGCCCAACGATGCGGAGCTGCTGGTCATGTCCGCCCGCATCGAGCAGAGCCGCGGGCAGGCCGCCGCGGCGGTGGAACATCTGCAGCAGGCGAGGCGGATCGACCCCCGGTCGGTGCGGGTACTCGACCAGCTGCAGAACACGCTGGTCTGGCTGCGCCGCTACCCCGAGGCGCTCGCGGCGAGCGATGAAGCACTCGCGCTCGCGCCGGGGGACCTGGGCGTGAGCGAGGACAAGGCGATGGCCTACGTGGGGCAGGGGAACCTGCCGGCCGCGCGGGACGTCATCCGGCAGATCTCGCCGGCGGTGCAGCCGGCGGCGCTCGCGGCGTACTTCGCGAACTACTGGGACTTGTACTGGGTGTTGGACGAGCCGCACCAGGCGTTGCTCCTGACCCTCACGCCGGCCAATTTCGACGATGATCGGGGTGCGTGGGGCACGGTGCTCGCCGAGGTGTACGACCTCCGGGGCGATCACGCGAAGGCCCGGGCCTACGCCGATTCGGGAGAGGTGGCCATCAGAGAGCAACTGCGCGCCGCGCCGAAGGACGCGCAGCGTCACGTCGTTCGCGGGCTGCTGCTCGCCTATCTCGGCCGCAAGCCGGAAGCGATCAGCGAGGGGCTCCAGGGCGTGACGCTCGTGCCCCTCGCCCGGGATGCGATCAACGGAGCCTATTTCCAGCAGCTGATGGCGCGGATCTACCTCATGACCGGCGAGCCCGCCAAGGCGCTGGACATGCTGGAGCCGCTGCTCAAGATGCCGTACTTCCTCTCGCCGGGGTGGCTCCGGATCGATCCGACCTGGGCGTCGCTCAAGGGGAACGCGCGGTTCGAGCGGCTGATCGCATCGCGTTGATCGCATGCGCGTTCTCTTCATCGGCAACAGCTTCACCGCCCGGAACGACCTGCCCGGCCTCCTCGCCCGGCTCGCCGCGTCGCGCGGCCACCAGCTCCAGCACGACCTGATCTCGGCCGGCGGTGCGTCGCTCCGGGCGCACTGGAACAAGGGCGCGGCGCTGGAGGCGATCCGGCAGCACCGCCACGACTGCGTCGTCCTCCAGGAACAGAGCACACTCCCCGTCAGGAATCCGGTCCGCTTCCACGAAAACGTCCGCCTCTACATCGAGCCCATCAGGGAATCGGGTGCCACGCCGGCGCTCTACCTCACGTGGGCCCGCAAGAACGCCCCCGCATCGCAGAAGGCGCTGACCGACGCGTACACGGGGATCGCGAAGGAGTCCGGCGCGGTGCTGGTGCCGGTGGGAGTTGCCTGGGAAGCGTACCGCAAGCACTACGACACGCCCGAGCTCCACGACAAGGATCAGAGCCACCCGTCAGCCGCGGGAACATATCTCGCGGCCTGCGTCTTCTTCGCGGTGCTGTTCGGGGAGAGTCCGGTCGGCCTCGAGTGTGATGCGGCCCGGGTGACCGACACCGAGGCGGAGCTGCTGCAGGAGACGGCGTGGGGCACGGTGAACCGGCCGAAGAAGAAGCGGTGACACTGGCCGGACCGCCCCAGACACGGTATCCTCCCCGCATCCTGATGCGACCATACGTCCCTCTGCATCCCGGCGCCGTCGAGGCGTTCGCGTGACCGGCGCGCCCCAGCGCCTCGCCGACGCCCTGGCCGATCGCTACCGCCTCGAGCGTGAGCTGGGGCAGGGCGGCATGGCGACGGTGTACCTCGCGCATGATCTCCGGCACGACCGGAAGATCGCGATCAAGGTGCTGCGCCCCGAGCTCGCCGCGGTCATCGGCGCCGACCGCTTCCTGAGCGAGATCAGGACCACCGCCAATCTGCAGCACCCGCACATCCTGCCGCTGTTCGACTCCGGCGCCGCCGACGGGTTTCTCTTCTACGCGATGCCGTTCGTCGAGGGGATCTCGCTCCGCGACCGGATGAGCCGCGAGAAGCAGCTCCCGATCGGCGAGGCGGTCCGGATCGCGTCGGAGATCGCCGGCGCGCTGGACTACGCGCACCGCCACGGCGTCATCCATCGCGATATCAAGCCGGAGAACATTCTCCTGCACGACGGGAGCGCCCTCGTCGCCGACTTCGGCATCGCGCTGGCGGCGAGCAAGGCCGGTACCCGGATGACCGAGACCGGCATGTCGCTGGGGACGCCGCAGTACATGAGTCCCGAGCAGGCGATGGGGGAGCGCGAGCTGGACGCGCGGAGCGACGTGTACGCGCTGGGGTGCGTGACGTACGAGATGCTGACGGGCGAGCCGCCGTTCACCGGGCCGACCGCCCAGGCGATCGTGGCGAAGGTGATGACGGCGGAGCCGGCCGAGGTGACGACGCTGCGGAAGACTGTGCCGGTGCCGGTGGCCGACGCGGTGCACACGGCCCTGCAGAAGCTCCCGGCCGACCGCTTCGACAGCGCGCGCGCCTTTGCCGAGGCGCTGAACGGATCGGCCGCGGCGAGCGGCACGCGGGCAGCACGGCCGGGCGCGCGCGCTGCGGCGCCCCCTCACCGGACCGCGCGCGGCGTCGCCCTCGGCCTGGCGATCGGTGCCGCCGGTCTCCTGCTGGGCGCGCTCGGCATGCGCGCGCTCCGGCCGGAGCGCGCGCCGGCTCCGGTCGCCCGGGTGCTGCTCCGGTTCCGGGCCGGGCAGGAGCTTCGCACCGACCCGTACCCCAACCTCGCCGTCGCGCCCGACGGCTCGGGGCTGATCTACCGCGGCCCCGGCGCGACCAGTCTGACCCAGCTCTGGCTTCGGCGCTGGGATCAACTCGGCGCCCAGCGGCTCGCGCAGTCCGAGGCGGAGAGCTGTTGCGCCACCTTCTCGCCGTCGGGCGACACGGTCGCCTATCTCTCATCGCCTCGCCGGCTGCATCTGCTGCCGCTGACCGGCGGGGTACCGACGACGCTGCCCGACCTCGGACTCACGTCGGTGAGCGATCTGGGCGGCGGACTGGACTGGGGTGCGGATGGCCGGCTGTACGCGGTGGGACCGGAAGGGCTGCTGCGGATCGATCCCGCCCGTGCGACGAAGGAACTGCTGGCGCGTCCGGATACCGCGCGCGGCGAGCTGCTCTTTCTCTGGCCCCACCTGCTGCCCGGTGCAAGGGCCGCCATCGTCACTGTCGTCGGGAAGGACGCACCGACCGACCCGGCCCGCACCTCGATCGGCATCGCCACCTTCGCCACGGGACGGGTGGAGACGATCCTCCAGGGCATCCGGGCGATCTACGCGCCGACCGGGCACCTGATCGTCGCCCGGGCAACCGGCGTGCTTCAGGCGGTTCCGTTCGACCTTGGAACGCTTCGGCCGAGCGGGACACCGCGGGACCTCCCCGATACTGTCGCGGTCCGCTCGGGCATTGGGGCCGGGATCGTGGAGTTCGCGCTCGACCCGAAGGGCACGCTGGCCTACACGGCGGGCGGGGAGGGGACCGTCCACACCGTGACCGTGGATCGGGCCGGCGTGTGGCGGGCGCTGGGTGACGGAAACGCGTACAACCTCGTCGATGGCCTGGCGGTCTCGCCCGACGGCGACTGGCTGGTGGAGGCGGTCGGCGGCGAGGACCGCACGGTGATGCTCTGGCTGGAGCCGGCCGGCGGGGGTCCGAAGGTCCGGCTCACCTTCGACGGCACCTCTAACCTCCGTCCGCGCTGGCGTCCCGGCACGAACGACATCTCCTACACCTCGGATCGCGAAGCCGTCGGCTCGCTCAAGCTCCGGCTCTACGAGCGCGCCGCGGGGGGCCAGGGCGCGGTGCGCCGGCTGGCGACCGGCGATCCCCGCGCGGTCGGCGGCCACACCTGGTCACCCGACGGGAAATGGCTCATCATCCGCACCGACAATCAGGAGCCCGGCGGCGGTGACATCCTGGCGATCCGTCCCGGCATCGACTCGGTGGCGCGCGTCCTCGTCGCGACGCCGGCCGAGGAGATGTCACCGGAGATCTCGCCGGATGGGCGATGGCTGGCGTACACGTCGAACGAGTCGGGCCGCCGCGAGGTGTACGTCCGGCCGTTTCCCGATGCCGCGGAGGCGCGCTACCAGATCTCCTCGACGGGGGGCCAGTCGCCGGTGTGGAGCAGGGACGGAAGGGAGCTTTTCTTCGTGGACGATGCGCAGCGCATGATCGCCGTGCCGGTGATCGCAGGCGGAGCGTTTCACGTGGGCGCACCGGCCGCGCTGTTCGACGCGACGAACTTCCACACGACGGTGTTCCACACGCAGTACGCGCCTTCGGCCGACGGGCGTGGGTTCGTGATGCAGCGGCGCGAGGCCGGCACCGATTTTGGCGTGGTCGTGGTCTTCAACTTTCTCGACGAGCTCAAACGGAGGATGGCGGTACGATGAGCGATGCCTTCCCACGTCTCGCCGAGGCGCTGGGCGACCGCTACCGTCTCGAGCGCGAGCTCGGCCGGGGCGGCATGGCCACGGTCTATCTGGCCCACGACCTGAAGCACGACCGCAAGGTCGCGGTGAAGGTGCTGAAGCCCGAGCTCGCCGCCGTGATCGGGGCCGAGCGCTTCGTGCAGGAGATCAAGACGACCGCGGCGCTGCAGCACCCGCATATTCTGCCGCTCTTCGACTCGGGCACCGCCGACGGATTCCTCTACTACGTGATGCCCTACATCCAGGGCGAGACTCTTCGTGCCAAGCTCGATCGCGAGACGCAGCTCGGCATCGACGAGGCGGTGCGGATCACCACCAACGTGGCTGACGCGCTGGACTACGCGCATCGGCAGGGGGTGGTCCACCGGGATATCAAGCCGGAGAACATCCTGCTGCACGACGGCCGGCCCATGGTGGCCGACTTCGGCATCGCGCTCGCGCTCTCTGCCGCGGCAGGCGGGCGGATGACCGAGACCGGCATGTCGCTCGGCACGCCGCACTACATGAGCCCCGAGCAGGCCACCGCCGACAAGGAGATCACCGGCCGGAGCGACATCTACTCGCTCGGCAGCGTGCTGTACGAAATGCTGACCGGCGATCCGCCGCACACCGGCTCGTCGGCCCAGCAAATCATCATGAAGATCGTGACGGAGGAGGCCGCCCCCGTCACGAAGCTCAGGAAGGCGGTACCGCCCAATGTCGCCGCCGCCGTCGCGAGGGCGGTCGAGAAACTTCCGGCCGACCGATTCGAGTCCGCCGGGGCGTTCGCGAGGGCGCTGGCCGATCCGGGCTTTCGAACGTCGGAGAGCGCGTCCGCCGGCGTGCAGGGTGGCGAGAGCCGCGGGTTCCGGCGCGCCTTCCTGGCGACGGCGGCGATCGCGGTGCTGCTGCTCGCCGCGCTCGTCTGGAGCCGGCTGAGCGTGCCGCGGCCGGCGGTCATTCGCTATGGCCTCGCGCTTCCGGCGGCCCAGGCACCGGTGCTCGGATCGGGGCCGCCCACGCCGGCACCGGATGGCTCGTTCATGGTCTATGTCGGACCGGGGCCCGGCGGCAATCAGCTCTGGATGAAACGGCGGGACAGTTTCACGGCGACAGCAATCGCCGGCTCGGGTGGCACGCAAAGCTTTGCGATCTCGCCCGACGGCAAGTGGATCGCATTCACCTTGCTGGGCCAGCTCAAGAAACTGCCCACGGCCGGTGGCAGCGCGGTTCCGCTGGTGAGCGACAGTGTCGGCGGTGTATACGGCGTCGCGTGGCTCGACGACAACACCATTGTCTACAGTCTGCGTGGCGCGGCAGCCCTCATGCGCGTGTCGGCCGATGGCGGCACGCCCTCGCTCGTGTGGCGTTCCGACTCGATGGCCTCCATGCTGCCCAGCCCGCTTCCCGGCGGGCGAGGGGTGCTCTTCCTCTCCTGTCTCCCTGGGTGCCCGGTGAGCCAGGTCTGGGTTGCCGATTTCAAGCAGCCACACACCGCGCGCATGCTCGTCGTGGGCGGAAATTCATCGGTGTACCTGCCGACGGGACACCTGGTATACGGCACCGACGCAGGCGAGCTCACCGCGGCCCCGTTCGACCTCGGCCGGCTCGCGGTGTCCGGCGCGCCGATTCCGCTGGGTGAACAGCTCGCCGTCACGGCCGGCCTCAGTCTCTTCCACATCTCGCGTTCCGGCACGCTGACGACGGCGCTCGGCGGGAGGAACGTGACCGGCCGGACCTTCGAACTGGTCTGGGTGGACCGGACCGGACGGGAGACGCCGGTGGACACCGGCTGGACCTTCCGGCTCACCGCGATCGCGAACAATCATGGCTGGTCGCTCGCTCCCGACGGCTCGCGGGTCGCGATCGGGCTCTCGACGGGCGCGGGGGACGACATCTGGGTCAAGCCGCTTCCGAGGGGCGCCGCGTATCGCGTGACCTTCGATCCCCAGTCCGACATGCGGCCGCACTGGACGTCGGACAGCCGGTTCATCTCGTTCGTGGGGGTTCGCGCGGTCGGCGGGGTGTTTCTTCACCGGGCCGATGGCGCCGGCACGGATTCCCTCCTCTTCAAGGGCGTAGTGGACGAAGCCTTCATCTCGCCGGACAGCCGGTGGATCGTGCTGCGCCAGGGCTCGCTGGGGCAGGTGGCCGGCGGCCGCAACATCACCGGCCTCAGGATCGGCACGGACACGGTGCCGAGACCCGTGCTCGCCACCGAGTTCGACGAGGAGGCACCGACCCTGTCGCCCGACAGCCGGTGGCTGGCGTATCAGTCGGATGAAACGGGACGCACGGAAATCTTCGTGCGGCCGTTTCCCAATACCAGCGAAGGCAAGCAGCAGGTGTCGAGCGGCGGCGGCGCGGCGCCGCTGTGGTCCCGCGACGGGAAGGAGCTCTTCTATCTGAGCGGCGATCACAACATGATGGCGGCGCGCGTGACGGCCGGCGCGACCGTGGGTGATCCCCAGGTGCTCTTCCACGTGCGGGACGAGCTGCTCGGCGCCGAGTACCTCTACTACACGCCGTGGGACGTCGCGCGGGACGGCCGGTTCCTCATGGCCCGGGCCGTCAGCGGCGGCCCGGACGAAGTCGGATCGTTCGTCGTCGCGGAGAACTGGCTGGAGGAGCTGAAGGCGAAGCTAAGGAAATGACGCGGGTCGAGACCAGAAATCTCGATGTCGTCCGCCGCGTCGTGTTCGGTGCATTCGGCGCGCTGGTGGCCGTTCCGAGCGTGCTTGCCCTGGAATTCGGGGCCTGCACCGCCGCGCCCGCCACGCACAGCTCCGCCGCCCGCCCGCCTTCCGTGCGCGGTACCATGGTGGACATCGGGGGCCAGACGATCCATCTCGACTGCACCGGTGTCGGCTCGCCGACGGTGGTGCTCGAGAGCGGGGTGGGGGATTTCGCGCTGGTCTGGGCGCTGGTTCAGCCCGGCGTCGCGACCCTCACCCGCGTCTGCAGCTACGACCGCGGAGGCTACGTCTGGAGTACGCCCGGAACCCGGCCACGCAGCTACGCGCAGATCAATCTCGAGCTGCATGACGCGCTGTCGAGGGCAGGGGAGAAGAGCCCGTTCGTGCTGGTGGGCCAGTCGTACGGCGGGCTCCTGGTCCGGCGTTACGCCGAGCAGTTCAGGGCTGCTGTCGTCGGCATGGTGCTGGTGGATGCGGTGCACGAGGATCAGCGGATCGAGATCAGCGGACGGCCGGTCCGGCTGCGCGAGATGGCGAAGGGACGAACGGCCCCGATGCCTCAGGTAAGACCGGACCGCGCCCTCGCCGATAGCTTCCCCCTTCGTGCGACATCGGCCGATACCGGTTCCCTTGAAGCGCCGCTCGACCGGCTGCCTCCCGAGGTGCAGAACGCCTGGCGGTGGGCGTCGGCGCAGCCAATCCTCCGTGCCGCGGCCGGCGCTGAGATGGATTGGTCGCCCGAGGACCTGGCGCGGCTGCATGCGGAACGCCGGCGCAACCGCCGCGCGCTGGGCGATCTTCCGCTGATCGTCCTCAGCCGCAGCGCCGATTCCACGGACTCGCTTGACGCGGAGCGACAGCGATTGCAGGCCGACCTCGCGGCGCTCTCCAGTCGGGGACGGCTCGTGGTCGCTCCGCACGCGGGCCACAACATCCACCTGGAGGATCCGCAGCTGGTCGTCAGCGCGATCCGGCAGGTGGTGGACGAAGTCCGCGGCATCTCTCCCAACACCACTCCTGGCGAGGCACGATGACGCGACGCGCCGTCTCGCTCCTGCAGGTCCTCGTCATCATCGCGGCGTGCGCACCTCGGCCCCCCGTCAACGCGCCGCCCCGCGTCGTCCCGGCCTCCGCCGCGGACAGCGCCCGCCGTCTCGCCGCCGCCCTCGTCACGCGTGAGGGTCTTCCGGGTCTCGCCGTCACGGTGAGCATCGGCCTCGGCGGGAACGTCGGCGTCTGGCACGAGGGATTCGGTTTCGCGGACCTTCCCGGCGGCGTCCCGGTCACACCTGAAACGCAGTTCCGCATCGGCAGCGTGTCGAAGCTCCTCACGGCGACCGCGCTCGCGCGGCTGGTCCAGACGGGGCGCCTGAATCTGGATGCACCCATTTCGAAATACATGACGGGGCTTCCTGAGCGGCTCCGTCCCATCACGCTTCGCCAGCTCGCGGGCCACCAGGGAGGGATCAGGCACTACCGCCGCGGCAACGAGTTCCTCTCCGACACGCCGTATCCGACCCTGCGCGACGCCATGACGGTCTACGCCAGTGACACCCTGGTCGGCGCGCCGGGCACCCGGTACTTCTATTCGAGCTACGGGTTCAACCTCATTGGCGCCGTGCTCGAAGAGGTGACCGGCCAGCCGTTTCCCGACGTGATCCGCCGCCAGGTGGCTGAGCCACTCGGCCTGTCCTCGACGGTGCCGGACCGGAAAGGCGCGGTTATTCCCCGGCGCGCGCGCACTTATTCCATCACCGGAACCAGCGTGGCCGGGGCGCCCGAGGACGACCTCAGTGGCCGGTGGCCCAGCGGCGGATACCTGTCCTCCACCGACGATCTCGCGCGACTGGGACGCGCGATGCTGCTGCCAGGCCTGCTGAGCGCGGAGTCGCTCCGGCTGATGACGACGCCGCAGCGGCTCGCGTCGGGCGAGGAGACGGCAGTGGGGATCGGGTGGAGAGTCGGGATGGATTCCGCCGGCCGCCGATACCTGCATCACGGCGGGACCTCCAACGGCGGGGCGGCTTTCCTGCTGGTCTATCCGGCCGAGCGGCTCGTCGTCGCCCTGGCGACGAACGCCTTCGCGAAAGCGGGGGAACGCGAGGCGCTGGCGATCGCGGCGGCGTTTCTTGGCACCCCGCGCTGATCAGCGCCCCGATAACGGAACGGCAGCCGCCGGTTGAGCCCGCTGTGATACCCCGCGAGCAGATGGGTCTGTCGTGCGCTCCGGGTTGCGGCGTTTGCCACCGAGGTGGACTCCCGCAGGCCCGGGCCTTATATACTCAGTTCACCCACCCGATTCGGAAGAGGCCGCGGCATGCGAGTATATCTGGGGTTGACGGCGTCGGCGTTGCTGGCGTTCGGATCGACTGGTCGGGCACCCGCGGCGGTCTGCAGTCTGATCACGCGGGAGGAGGCCGCTGCCGCCCTCGGCTCGTCGGTGCCTGCCGGGCGCCGGCAAGTGCTGGAAATGTCGTTGCCCGGGCGGCCGGGGCACGCCGAAATCTGCTTCTTCGGGACCGAGGTGAGGGTCATCCGGTTCCCGATCGGCAGCAACGCGGCGAGCCTCTTCGCGCAGTACCGGACCGAGCAGGGCGAGCGGAACGACGGGGCCACCCCGCTCACGGGGATCGGCGACGAGGCATTCCACTCCGGCGGTCAGATCACGTTTCGCAAGGGGCAGACCGCATTCCTCGTCGACGTCGGCCAGAACCGCGGTGGCGGCGCGCGCGAGCGCGCGGCCGAGAAGCGGCTCGCGCTGCTGGTGCTCGGTCGGAGCTAAGTCGGTGGTCCTTCCTCGCCTGCAGGAAATCCACACCCGGCATCATCGCACACAGCTGACCGCCGTGGGTCGTTGACCGTTCGCGCCGGCGCCGTGACAACGCCGAGCCCCCGCCGGACGGGGGAGCGCATCGTCGTGCTCGATGTGCTGCGCGGCTTCGCACTGTTCGGCGTGCTGGTCGTCAACTTCTCCGATACGCTGCGGAAGCCCACCAGCCCGATTGATCAGCGCGTCGAATGGTGGATCGAACTCCTGCTAACGGGCTCGTTCTATCCGCTCTTCGCCACGATGTTCGGCGTCGGCTTCGTGATGCAGGTCGCCCGGTGGGAGGCGCAGGGCGCGCCCGCGTTCCGCCTTTACCTGCGCCGGCTGACCGGGCTTGCCCTGTTCGGCGTCGCGATCTGGTGCTTTCTGACGACGTGGTGGACGCTTCTCCAGTACGCCGCAGCCGGGCTCGCGCTGTTGCCGTTCCGCCGGGCATCACCCCGTACGCTGCTGGTCTCCGCCGGAATCGTCTATTTGCTGACGGCGGTCGTCGTGCCCCAGGCGCGGGACGCGCTGATGACGCGCGACCGGGCGCGCACCGAGATCGATGCCGGCGCGGCCGCCAGGGTCACGGAGCAGCGCGCCCGTCAGGCGACGCAGCACGCGAACAACGAGCAGATCGAGGTGCTCAAGCGGGGCAACGCCTATGGCGCCCTCGTCGGCGCGCGTGCCCGGCAGCTGGCGCTGATTCTCGGCGGGACGTGGTGGTACACCGGGCCGGGGCTCGGTCCGCTGGCGCTCTTCCTCGTCGGCGCGGCTCTCGCGCGAAGCCGGATACTGGAGCACCCGCTCCAGCACAGCCGGGCGCTTCGCCGGGTGCTCGTGTGGGGCGGGGTCGCCGGCCTCGCCACCAACCTGGTGACGCTCACGTGGCTGGAGCCAGGCAGCGTGGCGGGATTGGGAGGGGCGCTGCTCGATGCCGTGCTCGACCTCGGTGACACGTCGCTCGCGTTTGCGTATGGCGCCGCGGTCGTGCTGCTCTACGGTCGGCAGGACCGGTGGAGCAGGGCGCTCGCCCCGCTCGCGCCGGCTGGCCGCGCGACGCTGAGCAACGTGGTACTCCAATGGATCGTCATCACTACCGTGCTGTTCGGCTACGCGCTCGGGCTCCTCGACCATCTCGGCGCGGTCACCTGCCTGCTGTTGTCCGGCGCCATCTTTGCCGCCGAGTTGTGGCTCAGCCGGCGGTGGCTCGCGCGGCTCCGGTTCGGGCCGCTCGAGTGGCTCTGGCGGATGCTGACGTATTGGCGGATTCAGCCGATGCGCCTGTGACGGTCCGGTATGACACAGGGGCCGGAATATTTGCGGCCGCCGGCGTCGGAGCCGAGCCGGTTGGCGGGAGCTCCGACCGGTGATTAAGTTCCGCCACACCCCTTCATAAGGCCCGCACTGACGGACCTGCGAACCGCGCTGGAGACGGCCCTGGTCACGCACACGATCGAGCGCGAGCTCGGGCGTGGGGGCATGGCCACGGTGTTCCTTGCCCGCGACCTGCGGCACGACCGGCAGGTGGCGCTCAAGGTGCTGCATCCCGATCTGGCGCACGCCCTCGGCCCCGAGCGCTTCCAGCGCGAGATCCGCCTCGCCGCCCGGCTGCAGCATCCGCACATCCTCACCGTGTTCGATTCGGGCGAGACGGCCGGCCAGCTCTGGTTCACGATGCCGTACATCGAGGGTGAATCGCTCCGGGATCGGATCACCCGCGAGCGCCAGCTCCCGGTGGACGATGCGGTCCGGATCGCCCGCGAGGCGGCGCAGGCGCTGGAATACGCGCACCACCACGGCGTGATCCACCGCGACATCAAGCCGGAGAATCTGCTCCTCACCGAGGACGGCAACACCCTGGTCGCCGATTTCGGCATTGCGCGCTCGCTGGCCGCGGGTGATCAGAAGCTGACCGAGACCGGGCTCGCCGTCGGGACGCCGGCCTACATGAGTCCCGAGCAGGCGAGCGGGGAGCACGACGTCACGGCGCGCACCGACGTGTACAGTCTGGGCGCGGTGCTCTACGAAATGCTGGCCGGCGAGGCCCCGTTCACGGGGCCGACGGCGCAGGCGGTGATCGCCAAGCGCTTCAGCGGCGACATTCCGTCGGTCCGGCGCACCCGCTCCGCGGTGCCCGAGGCGGTCGAGCAGGCGATCACGCGGGCGCTGGCGGTGGTGCCGGCCGACCGGTGGGCCAGCGCCGCCGACTTTGCCAGGGCGCTCGCGGTGCCGCCGGTGACGGCGGCCTCGCCCGCCGTCGCGACATCAGCACCACAGACCGCACCGGTGGCCGCGTCCCCATCGTCACGGCGACGGTTTTCTCCGGCGCTCCTCACGCTGCTCATCGGCTTCACCCTCGGCCTCGGCGTGCTCTTCGCCTGGCGGCAGCGGCACGCCGACCGGCCGGCCGGCGGCGCCCGCCTCGTCGCGGTGCTGCCGTTCGAGAATCTGGGTACACCGGCCGACGAGTACTTCGCCGACGGCATCACCGACGAGGTGCGCGGCAAGCTGGCCACGCTGCCCACGCTGAGCGTCATCGCCGGCGCGAGCTCGAAGGAGTACAAGCGGACCACCAAGTCTCTTGCGGCGGTCGCGGCCGAGCTGGGGGTCGACTACATACTGAGCGCGAAGGTGCGCTGGGCGACGGGCGCCGACGGCAAGCCGCGTGTTCGGGTGACACCCGAGCTGGTGCAGATTTCCGGCGGCACGGCCACGGTGCGCTGGCAGCAGCCGTTCGAAGCGGCGCTGACCGATGTCTTCCAGGTGCAGGCGGACATCGCGGGGCAGGTGGCCGGCGCGCTCGACCTGGCGCTCGGCGCCGACCAGAAGCAGCAGCTCGCCGAGCGGCCGACGAAGAGTCTGGCCGCCTACGATGCCTTCCTCAAGGCGCGCGCGATCGTCGCCAACGAGCCATCGGCGTTGCGCCGGAAGGCGGACCTGCTGGGGCAGGCGGTTTCGCTCGACTCGACGTTTGCCGAGGCGTGGGGGGAGCTGAGCAGGGCGCTCAGCTATCTGTACAGCAACAGCGTACCGGATCCCGCCGTCGCCGGTCGGGCGAAGTCCGCAGCCGAACGCGCACTGGCGCTCGACCCGTCGGGATCCGGTGGCCAGGCGGCGCTTGGGGAATACTACCGATTGGTCGAACGGGATCCGGTCCGGGCCGGCGAGCATGTCGCGCTGGGCCTCAAGGCGGCGCCCAACGATGCGCAGCTCCTCGTCACGTCCGCCCGCATCGAGGGGAGCCTCGGGCAGGCCGGCGCGGCGGTGGATCATTTGAAGCAGGCGAAGCGGCTCGACCCCCGGTCACTGCGGGTCGTCGTCAGCCTGCAGAATGCGCTGGTCTGGTTGCGCCGCTACCCCGAGGCCCTCGCGGCGAGCGACGAAGCGCTCGCGCTGGCCCCGGGGGACCTGACCGTGAGCCAGGACAAGGCGATGGCCTATGTAGGCCAAGGGAATTTGCCCGCCGCCCGGGAAGTCATCCGGCAGATCTCGCCGGCGGTGCAGCCGGCCGCGCTCGCGGCGTTCTTCGCGGCCTACTGGGACATGTACTGGGTGCTGGACGAGCCGCGCCAGGCGCTGCTCCTGACCCTCACGCCGGCCGATTTCGACGAGGATCGGGGTACGTGGGGCACGGTGCTCGCCGAGGTGTACGACCTCCGGGGCGATCACGCGAAGGCCCGGGCCTACGCCGATTCGGGAGAGGTGGCCACCAGACAGCAACTGCGCGACGCGCCGAAGGACGCGCAGCGCCGCGTCATCCACGGTCTGCTGCTCGCCTATCTCGGCCGCAAGTCGGACGCCATCAGCGAGGGCCTGCAGGGCGTGGCGCTGCTGCCCATCGCCCGGGATGCGGTCAACGGACCCTACTACCAGCAGCTGATGGCGCGGATCTACCTTCTGGCCGGCGAGCCCGCGAAAGCGCTGGACATGCTGGAGCCGCTGCTGAAGATGCCGTACTTGCTCTCGCCGGGGTGGCTCCGCATCGATCCAACGTGGGCGGCACTCAAGGGCAATCCCCGCTTTGAACGCCTCATCGCCGGGACGTGACTCACGACACCGCCGGCGCCGCCTCCGGGAGATAGTCTGGGCGCTCGTGGTCCATGATTCCCGCTTCCGGAGGTTCCTGCTTGAGCCGCATGCCGTTCGTCGCACTCGTCCTGACCATCGCCACCATTCCTTCCCGGGCAGTCGCCCAGATGTCGTCCGACACCATGGCCCATCCGCACGGCCACATTGCGCCGTTCACGGAAGGACATGAGGGCGGCCTCTTCGGGACGCCGCACTTCGATCTCAACGCCGGTGTCTGGCATACGTCGGGCACCACCGACGCCGCCGTCCGGATGCACCTGCAGTACTCGCCGGGGTCGATGCGTCACGTGGAGATCGCCTGGGATCTGCTCTTCCTGCCCGCCCGCGGTGCCACGCCCAACGTGTCGGCCGTGGTACAGCTGGCTCCGCTGGCCGAAGGGTCGCGGTTCTACGTCAACGCCGGCGCGGGGCTCATTACCGGCCACAGCGCGAGTGGCGACCGGCTCACCGGCTGGCTCGAGGGAACTGCTGCGTGGCGCTCGCCGCTGCACGACGTGACGCCGTTCGTGCAGGTGGGCCACGGAACCGGTGGCGGGAACAAGTTCGAGTTTCTCTTCGGCCTGGCGCATCCGCTCTCACCCTATCACGCGCCGCGGCATTCCTGATCATCGTGGCAGCCGGCCTGCCCTCGGTTACGTCGTGAGCCGCAAGTAGACGGTGTCCGCTGGCGCTCGATCGGATGGCCGCATATTGTGCATGCGGTCTCCGATCGTGCCCCCCGACTCCGCGAGGTCCCTATGCGTCGTCGTGCCTTTCTCCCCCTCCTGTTCCTCCCCTTGCTCACCCTGCCGCTCCACCCCCAGGCGCTCGCGTCGGCCGCCGCCGCGAAGTGGGGGCCGGCACCACCGTTCCTCGCGCCGGGCGCCCGGCTTGCCGTGCTGCACGGCAGTCCCGGCGCGGAAGGCGACTTCGTCGTCCGGCTCAGGTTCCCGAACGGGTACACCGTGGCTCCGCATTCGCACCCGACCGACGAGCACGTGACCGTCATCTCTGGCAAGCTGATGCTGGGCATGGGCGACGACGTCGACCGCAAGTCGGCTACGCGCCTCTCGGCCGGCGGGTTCATCACCGCGCCCGCCGATGCGCATCACTGGGCCATGGCGGTCGGGCCGACGGTGGTTCAGGTGCACGGCCGGGGCCCGCTGATGTTCAACTATGTGCGGGCGGCGGACGATCCACGGAACGCGAAGCGCTGACGCGCGATGACCGACGCGAACGTGGTGCTGAATGCGAACCACTTGGCGGTGGAGGAGTTCCTCGCTACCGCGCGGGGTGTACCCGCCGGAGCCTGGGCGGTACCCCGCGCCCCAGGCAAGTGGTCGCCCGGCCAGGTGGCCGAGCACGTGGCGCGGGCCTATGAGGTGAACGGCGCGCTCTTCCGCGGTGAAGCGCCCGGCGGGCTTCCCAAATTCCTCCGCCCGCTGGTGCGCCGGTTCCTGCTCGGGATGGTGCTCCGAAAAGGCGACTTTCCCCGCGGCAGCAGGTCACCCGCGATCATGAAGCCGGATCCCACACCCGCGGCGCAGCCGGTGGTGATCGCGCAGATCGAGGCGGCGGCCCGGGAGTTCGAGGCGGAAGCGGGCAAGCGGAGCGGCAGCATCGAGCATCCGTTTTTCGGGCAGGTGCCGGTCACCGACATGGTTCGGCTCCAGGAAATCCACACCAGACATCATCGCCGGCAGCTCACGACCGATGGTTGAGCGCGCGCAGCTGCGGCGAGTGGTTCCCCGGGTGGTGTGACGGCCGGCGTCAGCCGGTGGCGCGTCGTCCGGGGTCCGCCGGGAACCGAGCGAACATCGCCCGGCACACCTTCCATTCCCCGCCGACCCGGCGGTAGGCGTCGGTGTAGCGGCTGACGCCCCGGGTGCCGTCGGCGGCCAGGTACGAGCCGCTGCCGTCTACGGTGGCGGTGTCGCCGTCCACCCGGACCCGCACGCGCTCGAGCTGATACTCCACGATGTCGGGGCCGGCGGCCGCGCGGGCGATGAAAGCCGCGCGATCGAGGACCGGCCCGTCAGGTACCGCGCAGGTGAAGTCGCGAGTGAGATGGCGCTCGTACCACTCCGTGTTGGACGTCATGAAAGCCGTGATGTATCCGCCGTTGAGATTCCTGATGACCGCTTCATCGAGCATGGGCATGCCCTCCAGAGGGGTGAACGAACAGGGTGCTGCCGGGGGTGGAGACGACGGAGGGCGGCCGACATTCACGCACGGTGCGGATGGGTGGGGCGGGTTGGGGCAAGACAAGAGGGCGACGGTCCGAAGACCGCCGCCCCCCGTGAGCCCTCCCGATCGCGTGGTGCCTTACGGGCAGATGATGACGCCGTCCTGGCCAGCCGGGGCGCCGACGCCCACCGCGACGTGACACGCGGCCGGAGTACCGGAGATCGACGTGTTGCCGATCGTCATCGAATAGCCACCCGCCGCGGCCGCCTGGGCCGTCTGCGCGTTGCCGGCCGACAGCGTGAAGTTCGACGCCGTCTGGAGCTGCGCGAACGTCCCGTACGTGTTGTTGTCCGAGAAGTAGGCTTCCTGCGCCGTCTCCAGGTTCCGGAGGTCGGTCTTGATCGAGGCCAGCTTG
>JBBQFH010000032.1:0-36567 GCA_038321865.1 Gemmatimonadales bacterium | reverse complement strand
TGGTGCTCACGGCCTGCGATCGGAGCGGCTCGTTGAGTCCGGTCCAGAACACCGACGGCGCGAAGAGGATCGTGTTCTGCGCTGACGACATCTCGAGCGCGCCGTCGCGGCCCTGGATGAAGGCGGCGCCGGGAAACACGTCCCTCAGCCGGTCGAACCAGATTCGCCCCTGGGTATAGACCCGCAACGCCCGCGCATTCTGGCCCCGGCGAAACCAGGCTCGCATCGCCGCGCAGCACGCGTCGGTGGACGGAACGTCCAGCACCTCCTTGTTGTTGGCATCTCGCGTCACGAAAATGCCATCGAAGCTGTATACCTCCCGGAGCACATTATCATTGAATGCGGTCACCCGGTCCTGACTCAGCACACCCTGTACTTGCCGGATCCCCGCGCTGAACCCCGACACGGCCAGATGCGCGACCGGCTCAGGCTGTGACGGCACCGCCACCCCCACCATCCGTTGGATCCAGTAGTTGAGCTCGTGCAGCAGTTTGAGCACGTTGCGCTGGGTGGCGAGCGTTCCGAAGCCGGCGCCCTTCGCCCCGACCGGAAACACCAGGATACACCGTTTCGAGGATGCCTCGTGCTGGTACATCAGCTCCTTGCCGATCGCCCAGTGCTGCTCGGCACGGAGATACCGTGCGATTAGGTCGATGTAACTGTAGCTGAACGGGTAGGGGGTGGTGAAGTGGTCCGGAATGGACGGATGAAAGAAGAGGTGGTAGGCCCGGGGGATGGGCGCTTTTGTCGTGGTCGAGAATTGCTTGATAAACCCGAGCCCGTCCGGCACATAGACGGCCAGCAGCTGAGGGACCGTGGTCCGCTCGATGAAGAAGAGCTTTCCGGCCAGCCTCGCGGTGACCTGCTTGTGCTGGCCGGCGGCCGGATTGGTTGGGGTACTGAGGATAATCGCCGCGAGGTCCACGACGTTCTGCACCCGGCGGGGATCGAGGATCGGCTGCGGAATTGCCGGCCGCCGCTGACCGGTCGGGTTGGGGGCGGGAAACAGCGGCGGGGCCTGGGCCAGCACCGGCGGGATGGAGCTGCTCGCGTCGCGCAACTCCCCGGGCACGACGAACACATCGAAGTTGATGTCGCCGGAGTCGCGCGAGTGGCGGTCGATGTTCCGGACATTGATATCCTGCGCACCATCGAACGCGAGCGATGCCGGCCGTTCGATGGTGGAAAGCACCAGGTCCTGCTGGACCGGAAAGAGGCCGGCCTTGGTCACCCGAACGGTACAGCGCGTCGTGGTGCCGGCCAGTGCGTTGACCACCGTTTCGTGGCCGGTCGCCCCGGCGATGCTGGTGGCAGGCAGTGTCACGAACGCGCCGCCTCCGACCTTGAACTGGACGAGGGCGCCGTCCAGCTGCGCGTAGGCGGTGTCGATAACACGAATGACCACGAAGATTGCCATTAGCGGGCGCTCGTCACACGATGGCCGTAGTGATGGGAGCCCGCGTCACAGTCGCGTCGTCCACCGCGGTGAAGTCCACCGCATCCGGCGGACCGGTGAACGCTTGAAAATTGGCGGGCGGCGGCGGCGGCAGCGCCACAAGGCCGGCCGGCTGGGGCTGCTGCAGCAGGTTCAGCGGGTCTCCGGGATTGAGGACCCTGCTCAAGTCGGTAAAGCTGAACAGCTCGAACGTCAAACCGCCGTCGGTCACCTCGCAACGGTACCGGACACCGGTGCGGACACGCGTGAAGATGAAGACGCGATGCGTGCCGGCGAGGAACCCATCGGCTTCCTTGAAGGTGCGGATCTGTTTGCCGTCTTCGCTGACGATGCGGACCGTGGCGGTCTCGGTGAACGGGGCGCCCTTGCCGAGCGGCACACCGTACTGAAAAATATTCCGGCGCGTCAGCCGTGGGCCCGGCGCGCTGTCAGCGATGCGTTCGTAGAAGCGGCAGGCGAACGTGTCGCCATTGACCGCGTGAGTCCGGCGCTGCCCCTGGAATGAACGGCGCACCCTGGCATCGGCGAAGAAGCGGCGATGGCACGCCTCCGGGCCCTCAGTGGCCCGCGGGCACGGCCATCGGACCGGGTCAACTCGAGTACCGGGCCGGAACAGCAACCCGACCACCCGCCGGTTCGGGGCGTTCTCCCGGTCCCGCCCGTCCTTGTCGCCGCTGCGGTCGAACGCGGCTTTTTCCTGAGCTGAAAACATCAGTTCGGGATTGAACTCGCTGCAGCCCTGGAAGTCCCCCTTGCCGCCGGGATCCTTCCCGCCGGCGAGGAAGTCCGCCGTTGCATCGAGCTGATATGGCGTGCCGCTGAAATCACGGCAGAGCTCGTCCATGTAGGCGCGGAATAATTGCGCGCGCTCTGCCGGTGATGCCGGCGGGGGTGGCGGATCCCCGTCGCCGGCCACGACCGACCGCATGAGCGTGAGTGCCCGATCACCCCATTTGTCGTTGCCGATTGGTTTCGAGAACAGTTGTTCCCACAAGGCGACGCGCCGGGTGAGCAGCCCGAACACGGCGATGGCCCGCCGCCCGCTCAGTGCCTTGTTGTAGTCATCATCGCCGGTCGGGTCCGCATGGCCGAAGAGCGCCAGCGGCGCCTTGGGGTGCTCGGCGCGCAACACGGCGAGAAACCCGAATTCCTCTTCCGCGTCCGGCAAGATCACCGACGAGTCGAATTCGAAGCGGATGTCGTCCAGCTGCCACGCGGCCGCGGCCGCGAGCTGCTCGCGAATCGTGTTGAACCCCGTCCCGGTCGTCGGGGCAACCAGCACCGGCAGCGCGACTGGCGTCTCGGTTACGTCCTGATCGGGCGGCACGGGACTAGCTCCCATGTGCACTCCGGAGCTTCGTCTGCGTCGCCGGCCCGCACACCCCGTCAACCCGCAACCGCTCATCACACTGGAATTCTTCGACGGCGGAGCGAAACGCCGGCGCGGATGCATCTCCTCCCAGGCCCGCGCGATAGCCCAGGCTGTTGAGCCGAGCTTCCTGCCCCTGAACCGTTGTGATCGGGTCGAGGTGTCCAATGTGGAGTGGAATCACAATGCGATGCAGTGTGGTTCCGTCGCCCGCGAGCCGCAGCTCGCCCGCCTCGGTGACGCCCGTCAGGACCACGTCAAGAAGACCCTTGGCGTCCGTGGTGAACTTGGAATCGCCTGCCGCGGTGTGCAGCGTCCCGGATTCGCTGGCGAGCGCTTCGCCGCCCAGGGTCTGCAACAGCACACGAAGTCTCACCACCGATAGCTTCACCTTGGCCGTGTAGCGGCGTTCGGTGGGGCCATGCAGCGTACGATCCACGCGCTCGGGCACGAACAGGTTATCACCGGGTGCCAGGGTGGTCGGGGTCCGGCCGGCGTCCCGGAGCGGCTGATTCTCCGGCAGATTCCAGATCACATCCGGATCCGTGAACCCGTAAGCCTGGGCGAGCCGCGCCAGAAATTCGCCTTGCCGGACGGTGTGTGTCGTCACCCGACAGGTTCCCACGACGACCGGTCGAGGTCTGCCAGTGTAATCTGGCATTCGCCCTTGGCCATGCCGTCCACGCGGGCGATGCCGCTGGTGTCGCTGAACGCGATGCGGGCGGTGCCGCCGCCGTCAATCACGCGCACCTTCTGGTACGGCAGCGGCTTGCCATCGCTGGCGACCACTTCGACTTCGACCCACGCCGGTCCGGTGGCCGGCGGCGGTGACGGTACCCCTCGCGCGACGCTCGCAGCGGCCTTGGCGTTGCACTCGGCCCGCGTGAATGCCGACCCGCCGGCCTTCGCGGCGCTCATGGTCCCCGCCTGTGCGCTTCCGTTCCCGCCCGAATCGCCGACCATGACCGTCGGCAATCCGATGAGCACCATGCCGCCGTGGACCGACTGATCGCAGATACGGACGACCGGACGACCCATCGCCATCACCGTCGGGGAGCCCATGCACATGACGTCAGGAGGACCTACGCAGATCGCGATGTCCCCGGCCACACAAACAATTTGCCCCCCGGCCAGCACCGTCATGGCGCCCGGGCCTTTCACCGGGCCGCCCACGTGCGGCACCGGCACCACGGCGGGCGTGGCCATGGGACAGGCGTGCAGATCTTCGACGCGGGCGATCGGCGCGAGCATGCAGACCTTGCGTGTGAGGAGCAACTGGTGAATCTGCGGCCCAGACAACCCACCGTCCAGTCCGCCTTGCCATCGCCGCGGCATGCTGGATATTGCGGGGATGCCCGATCTCATGACGACCCGTTCCGTCTCGGTCACCGACCTTGGGCGGGAGGCGGAGCGCGGAGCGCTCTACGCCGTGCTCGACGCCTGCGACGAGCCGTCTGTGCCGCTCCGAGTCGCCGAACTCGGCCCCGCGCTCGCAGTCTCCCTGTACCGCCCTCCGGCGGAGCAGGAGCTCGCGGCCATCGCCCCGTACCTCGTTCGCTTGCTCCCGACGACGTTGCTCTGGCTGGCCGAAACGCTCTGGACGGATCCGTGGGGCATCTTCGCAGTCTCGGACGCGGATATCCAGGTCGTACGCGCCCACTTTCGGAAGTGCCTGCTCGTCGATGGGCCCGACGGCGATACCTGGTACTTCCGCTTCTATGATCCGCGCGTCCTCGCGAAGTTCCTCCCCACCTGCGATGCCCCGCAGCTGACGGAGTTCTTCGGGCCGGTCTCCGCGTACGGCGTGACCGATCTCGAGACGTACGGCGTTACGCTCGTGACCCGGCGCTGGCTCGAGACCCCGACGCCCAGCAAGCCCCGAGTCACCGTGCGACGCCAATGAACATGCGGATCAGTCAGTCGCAGGCCGACGCTCTCGGCGGCTGCAAGGAGTGCGAGCCAGCGACCGCACCCAAGATCGCAGGCGAGTCGGCCCCACTGGCCGCCGTTATGGTCGCCGACCCTACGAAGCCGGACTGGATCGGCATCGCGCTGACCGAGCGTGACGGGTCGCCAATCGCGGGCGAACCGTTCAGGGTGGAGCTCGCGGACGGCAAATACGTCACCGGCAAGCTCGACAACCTTGGCCGGATTCGCGTGGAAGGCGTCGATCCCGGCAGCTGCAAGGTCACGTTTCCCGATCGGGACGCGAGGGAGTGGAAGAAGCGCTGACTGCCGGGTATTCGGCGGTGATCGCCTCGGGCCTCCGTGGCGGTGCCTCCTGCAGGTCTCGGCGCAGCCCACTGGTGTCGGCACTCGTGGCGAGTGGCGCCCGGCGTGAAGGGGCGGGAGCGAGGCCGGTATCGGCGAGCACTTCGTCGCGGCGCCAGAGATAGCGCGGCGCGGCGAACCACAGCAGCCCACCGAACAGCACCAGACACCCCGCCATCAGCCAGCGAAGTCCGGCGAGCGCGCCCGCCGCGGTGCCGGCATCGCGCAGCGCCGCCGGGAGCGAGGCCGGCTCGGCCACCCCCTCATAGGCCGGAAGCGCGAACAACGGCGGCCGCCAGGCGAGCGCCTCCGTCACCACCGGCTTGCCCCCGCTCCATGCCGCCGCGGTTCCCGCCCAGGGCGCCCGGGCGAGCGCCGACGCAGCCCCTCCGCTGACCCCGAACGTCAGATCCCTCGAGCCTCGCAGCTCGCGGGCGATGGCGGAGAGCCGCGCGCTCATCGCATTCGGGTCGAGACTCACCGTCGTCGCACTGCCGCGCGTGCCGGCGAGGGTGGAGATCTCGGACGCCGACAGATGCTCGCCGACGCCCATGATCCAGATCCCCGCGCCGCTCGCCGCGGCGGCCGCCGCCGCCTCTTTCAGCCCGAGTTCACCGGCCAGCAGATCGGGATCGTCACGCGGATGGCCGACATCGTTCCTGCCATCGGTCACCAGCAGCAGTGCACCCTGCGTTCCAGGCGCCGCTGTCCTCGCCGCGCCGAGATGCTCGAGCCCGTTGACCAGCCCGCTGTAGAGGGCGGTATTGGCCGTCGGGTCCGGCGCCGGAAGCTGCTGGAGGATTCGGGCGGCCTCGGCCGGTGCGACGAAGCGGGCGGCCTGGATGCCGCGGGCGACGTCCCGGCTCTCGAACCCGGCGACCGCCACACGCGTCGTCGCGCTGTCCAGCGACAGGATGAACCCGCGAAGCGTGATCCGGGTGAACGCGATGCCCTCACCGATCATGCTCCCGCTGCGGTCCAGCAGCACCAGGAGCCGCAACGGCGGATCGATGCGGCGTGGTACCACGACGCCGGGCCCGATGAGCCGCGCGCCGCCGAGGACACCGGTCCACGCATGCGCCTCCGCCGCGGAATCGAGCGCGGCGACACTCGCGGCCCCCGCCCCCGTCAGCACGACACGAGCGATCAGGCACGGCAGGTCTCGGCCAGCCACGCAGCGCACCAGCCGGACCGGTGATGCGGCCGCTCGGGGTCCCTGGGCGAGGCCGGCGGGTACGGCCGCGAGCACCAATGCCGCCGTCAGCCACAGCCTCATGCGTCGGCCCGCACGCGCAGCCGGTAGGATACGCCGTCGAGCGAGAGCGGGCCCTCCGACAGATACACGGGCTGGGTCACCGCCAGGCCATCGACCGACGCGCCCGACGGCGCGGGATGCAACGCCACGCGGCCGTCGTGCCACGCCAGACGGGAGGCTGCCAGAGCGACCGCTCCCCGGTCGGGAACCGGCCACTCGCGCAGCGACAGCACTCCGGCCCTCCGCCGGCCGCCCGCCCATTCCACGATCGCGGCCGCGTGCCACAATGCGGGCGCGCACGCGGCCACGGCAACGCCGCTGCCGAAGGCCATGAACGCCACCGCCTGCCAGAGATCCGAGGGGCCCGGCAGCGTGAACACCACACCGGCCACGGCACCGGCGACCAGGCCCAGTGCCAGACTCTCGGCTGAGCCGCGCAGGTCCATCACGGCGCCGTAGAGCGAGAGCAACGCGGCAGCGAGTCCGCCACACAGGGCCCAGCCGAGCACGCGCGCCACAATGAATCCCCGCGGCGAGACGACGGCCGGAAGGAGGAGGGCAAGCGAGGCCGCGATCCCCGCACCGGCGGAAGCAAGACACAGCCCGATCAGGAAGCCCAGGGGAACCGAGCGGCGCTGCCGCAGTGCCATTCCCGCCAACGCCGACGCGCCGACCAAGGCACCGAGCGTCAGCATGGTGGCCTGGTCGAGCCGGACGTAATCGGTGATCACGGCACCGGTGTCGGTCCAGCGGGAGATGATCACCCATGCGGCGAACGCGCCGGCATATCCCCACGCCGCCGACGCGAGCACACCTTTCGGCAGCGTCGCGTCGGCCGGCTGCGTGCGTGCGGGAGCCGATCGTTGCCGCATGCGCAGCTCGATCGGACGGGCCGGCGACATCGCCTGCTCGGCCGCGCGGCGCGTGAGGTCGAGCTCGCCTCCGCCCCAGAAGGCCGCGAGCTCGTCGTCTCCCCCACCCTTGAGGATGACGCCGCGTTGCCGCAGCTCCTCGAGCACCTGCGTGATCTGGGGCCCGAGCGCCCGGTCGTCGTCCAGCGTGAACGGGTACCGCTCGGTACCTCGCTCCGTGGCGACCTCGAAGACGTACGATGGCATCGACTAGACCTCGACGTCTTCGATGAGTCGAAGGAACGGCTGTCCGCCGAAGCCGTAGCGCTCCGCGATGCTGGCGAGGCATTCCCCCGGAGCGACGGTATGCGTTTGCATTCGGCTACTTCGCCAGGTCCCGCACCTTGTCGGCCGCGGCCTTG
Organism: Gemmatimonadales bacterium; assembly: GCA_038321865.1. Lineage (GTDB taxonomy): Bacteria > Gemmatimonadota > Gemmatimonadetes > Gemmatimonadales > GWC2-71-9 > JAICUF01. The sequence continues at coordinate 28,943 of JBBQFH010000032.1, read as the reverse complement.
TTCCCCTGGGCGGCGGCCTTGCGGTACCAGTCAAGGGCCTTCGCCTTGTCCTTAATGACGCCCAGCCGGCCTTTCTCGTACGTCTCGCCCAGCGTGAGCTGGGCGCTGACCTGGCCCGCGTCGCCGGCGCGCGTGTACCACTTGAGCGCCGCAGCCTGATCCTTCTTGACGCCGCGACCACGTTCGTACCACGCGGCAAGCTGATCCATCGCATCGCGATCGCCGGCGTTCGCGGCATCCTCGAGCCAGCGCGCGGCACTCTCGTCGCTCCGCGCGACGCCCTTGCCCCGCTCATACAGCAGCGCCACGCTCCGCTTGGCGCTGGCGCTGCCCGCCAGCGCCTCGCGCATGCATGACTCAAACGCCGCCGGCCACTGCTCGCTTTGCACGCTCGCCGCGCAGGTCGGGCCGGAGGAAGCCACGGGCTTGGGTGCCGGCCGGGAGTCCGGCGCACGCACGACGGCCTTCGGCGTATCGCCGACCATCGTCGGGGCCCAGGTGTACGCCTCGCCCGGCCGGAGCCGGAGCGTGTCGGTGCGGGGCAGATAGCCACCGAGAGAGACGGCGATGATGTGGCGACCCGGCGCCACCGAGAGGCTGCGGCCGGGGCGGATCCGGTCGTCCACCCTGATCTCGGCACCCTGCGGCAGCCCGGCGATCCGGATCGTCGCATCCTTCGGCCGCGCCGCCACCGGTGCCGTTGCCACGACGGGCGGCGGAGCCGCCCGGGACACCGTCGACTCCGGTCGCTGAACGACTGCCGCCGGGGTGTTCACCCTGGGGGCCGGGGGCACTGAGTCGACCACCGGCGCCGGCGCGATCGGAGCCGGGGCGGATTTGGGCAGACTGATGACGATGAGCGCGGTCGCCACCGCGACGGCGAGGACCCCCGCCAGCATCAGCCGATTCCGGCCGCTCATGCCGGCAGCGGCGGGCGGCAATGGCGGCGGCGCCGCCGGACCCGGTCTCGGCGCCGGCGGCACAGAAGGGGCGGCCGGCGGGACCACTGGCGGCAGGCCCGCGGGTTCGTTCGGGCGGGACAACGCCGACAGCGCCTGCGTGGCGGGAGACTTCACGCCCAGCGATCGCGCGATCGGCTTGAGAGCGGTGGTGAGTCCGACCGAGAACTCCTCGCCCGCGCCTTCCCGCTGCAGCCGGAGCGCGACGATCTTTCCCGTCTTCCGGTCGCAGGCGAAATACACCGCGCCTCCGCCTTCCGTGCGCGACATCTCGCCCAGCACATCGAACTCGTCGGACACCGCATCCTTGACGGCCTCGAGCATGAGCGCGCGCTCGACCGCGTCGCCTTCCTTCGGCGCGACGCCGGTGAAGTCGGCGCCGCAGTAGCTGCAGAAGCGGGCCCATCCCTTGATCGCCTTGCCGCACTGCACGCACTTGCTCTCCGGCGCCGGCATGGAGTTGTCGAGATGTCGGACGATCTCGAGGGTAAACTCGTCGGCCAGCTGCCCGTCACGCTGCAGCCGGAGCGCCACGAGGCGGCGGCTGGACGCTTCGCTGGCGAGGTAAATGATCACCCCGGCCTCGCCCCGGCCGATCTCGCCCAGCACGTCGAAATCGGCGGCCGCGGCCTCCTTGACCGCGCCGAGCAGCGCGTCGGCCTGCGGCGCCGAACGATTCGGGACCACGTTCAGTCTGGTGGGCCCGTTATCACGCAGCATGACCGGCTCCGTTGGTAGACCCGCCGCGGCCAGGGCCGGCGGAGGTCGGATGTGAAATGGGAACGCTCAAGTTAAGGCGATCATCGCTCCGCGTCCACACGATGCGCCCCCGGTGCGAACCCGGCTGTGCGCTTGCGGAACGTCTGGCCTCACAGCAACTTAGTGCCTTCGCGTCTGCGCCTGCCAGCGGAATGGTCCCCGGGCGCACACCCGACGTACTTCCTCCACCCGACAGGATGACCTCCATCCCGATCCGCCTTCCTGACGTCGGCACCTTCGGACGGCCTGCCGCGGCCCGGCGGCGGGCGCGCATTCGATGACCAGCTGTCGCGCCTGCGGCGAGCCGCTCACCGCGAACGACCGGTTCTGCCCCAAGTGCGGCATCGCGTCGGGATCGCCGGCCACCCCCACCGCCGCCGTGCCGACCTATTCGCCGTGGGCCCAGGTCCAGGAGCGGCTCAAGACCGCCACGACCGGCGAGTTTCACGTCCTTCGCGAGCTCGGCCGGGGCGGAATGGCGGCCGTCTACCTGGCGCAGGAAGTCACGCTCAATCGCCTAGTGGCGATCAAGGTGATGGCCCCGGGCATGATGATGGGCGAGGGCATGGTGGACCGCTTCCGGCAGGAAGCGGTGACGGTCGCCAATCTCAGTCACCCCAACATCATCACGATCCACACCGTCCGTCAGCTCGACGACCTGCACTTCTTCGTGATGAAGTTCGTAGACGGCCAGCCGCTCGATGTGGTGCTGCAGGCGGCGGGAATCCTGCCGATCCCCATCATCCGCTCTATCCTGTTCCAGGTCGGGAGCGGGCTCGCCTACGCGCACCGTCGCGGGGTCATCCACCGCGACATCAAGCCCGCCAACATCCTGCTCGACCGCGACGGGAACGCGATCGTCACCGACTTCGGCATCGCCAAGGTGGCTGAGGTGCCGGGCCAGACGAAGACCGGGACCATGGTGGGTACTCCGGCCTACATGAGTCCGGAACAGTGCGTTGCGGAGACGGTGACCTGGGCGTCCGACCAGTACTCGCTCGGCGTGGTCGCCTACGAACTGCTCACCGGCGCACCGCCGTTCGCCGGGTCGAGCTACGCCATCATGCAGGGCCACCTCGAGAAGACCGCGGCGCCTCTGGCCGATGTGCGACCCGATTGTCCCCCCTCACTGGCGGATGCCGTACTCCGGATGCTGGCCAAGACCCCGGCCGAGCGATTCCCCACGATGCCCGCTGCGCTCCAGGCGCTGGGAGCAGTCCCCCTCACGGACGATGATCCGCTCCGCCTCGAGCTCGAGGCGCTGGTCGGCGGCAGCCGGGTCGCCGCATCGCCGGCCGAGGCGCTGCGGGCCGCACGGATCGCCACGCCGCCCACGACGCCCAGCCCCCGCGCCGCGCTGATCACGCTGGGCGGCGCGCCGGACGAGGTGGAAGCCGGCGACACGTTCACGCTGACCGCGCAGGTGCTGGATGCGACCCGCGCCGAGCTGCGCGGGAGCCGGGTGAGCTGGACGTCGAGCGAGCCGGCCGTCGCGACAGTCGGGACGGACGGTGCGGTCGCGACCCGAAACGCCGGCAGTGTGACGATCACGGCGCAGGCCGGCGACGCGAGCGAGTCGGTGCGCATCGAGGTGCGGCCCGCGCGGCCGGCCGAGCTTGAGGTTGTCGCTGACGTCACGGAGCTGGTCGTCGGCGCCCGCGCGCAGCTCTCGGTGATCGCGCAGGATCGCCGGGGCATTCCGCTCAGGCCCGTAGTCGCCTGGGCCACCAGCGACCCCGCCATCGCCACCATCTCGGCGGCCGGTCTCGCCGTCGCCACGGCGCCGGGGTCGGCGCGCATTACCGCGACGGTCGGCGAGCTGGAGTCGTCCGTCGAGCTGGCGGTCCGACTAGTCGCCGTCGCCAAGGTGCGGCTGGGCAGGGTGCCGCGTCAGCTGTTGGTCGGGCAACGCGCGGAACTGACCGCCGACGCCGTGGATGCGAGCGGCCAGCGGCTGGCTGACCGCATGGTCCACTGGCTTTCGAGCGATCCGGCGGTGGCCGAAGTGGACGAGAGTGGCGCGCTGACGGCGCGCGGTGCCGGCTCCGCCACCATCGTCGCGACATGCGAGGATCGGGAATCGTCAGCCGTGGTCGCGGTGGCCGAGGTCCCGGTCGCCACCGTCGTGATCGGCGAGCCGGCGGGACCGCTCGAGATCGGCCAGTCGGTCCGGCTCAATGTCGGCGTGCGCGACGCGGCCGGCGCGCCGCTCGAGCGCCATGTGAGATGGACCAGCGGAAGCGAGCGGATCGCCCGGGTGACCCCGGACGGTGTCGTCACCGCCGTCGCACCGGGAAAGACGAAGCTCACGGCGACGGCCGAAGGGGTATCGGGCACCGCCCGGATCGTCGTGGCTGCCGCGCCCGTTGTGGCGGGGGTGACACCAGCGCCGGCACGCTGGCGCCCTCGCCGCGCCGTGGTGTGGGGTGTGCTGGCGGTGATCGGCATCGCCGGGGCCGTCCTGCTCCTCACCCGCGGGGCGGACACGCCGGATGAGCACGCGGTCATCACTCCGCCCGCCCCGCCGTCGACCGGCGCTCCCGCCCCGACCACTCCGTCGGCTTCGCCGGCAGGCAACTCGTCGGCGCCCGGGCCGGCGGCGTCGCGGCTGGTCATCCGGCCGGTCACGCTGGTGCTCACAGCGGGCCAGCGCGCGCCGCTCCGGGCGTTCATGCTGGACGCGCGCGGCAACGCCCTGAGCGGCGACGCGCCCGTCTGGTCATCGAGCGATGCCCGCACCGCCGCGGTGGACGCATCCGGCCGCGTCACGGCCAGCCGGCCCGGTGTGGCGACGATTACCGCGCTGGCCGGACCGCACAGCGCGACGATCGTCGTGACCGTGGCAGGGAAGCCGGAGCCCGGCGTCGCGTCCGCGGCGGCGGTTGCGAGCGTGGCGGTCACCGGCTCGGCGTCGGTGGCCGAGGGCGACACGGTCTCGCTCCGTGCCGCCGCGCGCGATTCGGGTCGCCGAGCGATGACGGGCCGCCGAGCCATCTGGAGCTCGGATGCGCCGGCGGTCGCATCCGTCGACCCGGCCAACGGGACCGTCGTCGGGCGGCGGCCCGGACGCGCGACGATCACCGCGACGATCGACGGGGTCAGCGGCGATCTGCTCGTCGCCGTCGTCCCGAAGCCGGCGGTGGAGCGCCCCGCACCGGCGGCCGTGACACCACCCGCCGCGGGCAGCACCGCCGGCGCTGAGTCGGCCGCACGCGCCGCCGCCAACGACTGTTTCGCGGCGCTGAAGGCCGTAGACGCCGGCCGCCTGGCGGCGCTGTATCAGCCCGCGACCGATCGCGACCGCAAGAATTCGGAGAAGCTGTTGACGCTGATGCGGCGGAAGGAGTGGGCGTTCGCCACCACCACGGCGGGCGTGGCCCCGGCGGCCCAGACATCGGGAGACCATGCCTTCGCGGACTTCATGGCGCAGGTGACGTGGAAGAGCAGCTTCGGCAATCGGCGTGACGTGGTGCTCAACTTCCGCGCCGAGGTGCAGCGTGCAGCCGGCGGCGGCTGGGAGCCGGCCGGATGCCGCCTGCAGGGAACGCCCGACCTCTAGTCCGGCCGGGCGCTGGGCTGGTGCAGGGTCAGATGCCGACCGCGATACCCAGACGGCCCACCAGGTTCGATCCGCTGCCGCCCGGCGTTGAGCTTTTGCTGCCGTCGGTCGCGTCGGTAAAGGTCAGATCGCCGAAGGTGGTGTACCCGAAGCTCGCGCCGGCGTCGAGATTCATCCGGGACCCCAGCCGAAAGAGGAACCCTCCGCCCAGGTTGCCGGTGAAGCCGGAGGAGCGGAAGTCGCCGGACGGGTCGCTCAGGCGCTGGCGCAGGATGCTGAGGCGCGACGACACATAGGGTGCCACGGTGTTGCTGCGGGTCGGAATGACGTACCGCGGCTCGAGGAAGATGCCGACGAGCTTGAGCCGCGGATTGGCGATGGTGGTGCTGTGGCTGGTCCACTGCACGCCGCCGCCGATGGAGATGGCGCCCGGCGTATAGCGCAGCTGGGCTTCCGCGCCGATACCGTCATGCACGTAGGCGTACACCTTTCCGAACAGCGCCGCGTACAACGCCGAGGCCTGCACCGAAAAGCGCTGCGCCGATTGCGCGCCTGCCATCCTCGGGGCCGCGCACGCCAACAGGCCCATCACGACATAGCGTGTCCGCATCGAAACCGCCTCTTGCTGAATGTGGGGGTGGGCTGCCGACACCATGATCTTGTCCCCGCGAGCCGTCCGCACGCAAGAGGGGCCGGAAAAGAGCACGCCCCTCCGCCGAATCGATCGGCAGAGGGGCGTGCCTGCTTCCGCAGCTAGATCACGGAATCGTGAACACGCCGCCCGGGAACGTGAACGTCCCGACAGTCTTGATCGGGTTGTTCGTGCCCGCGACGCCGGTGAAGGTGCCGCTGAACGTCCTGCTGGAATGGCCGGTCACAGCCATCGTGCCGGTGAACGGCGCCGTCGGCTGGCCGCAATCGTCGTACAGGTCGACCTTGACCGTGTAGGTCCCGGTCGGCGCGGTGCCCTGCGGCCAGGAAATCGTCTCCTGGTTGATGTTGTCGATGGCGCAGCCCGCGTTCGAGTCCAGATCCAGGCGCCCGCCCTCAGCCGTCACCGGATTCGCGTAATAGACTTCCTGGCCTTTGCCATCGAACACGTGCAGGTCCACGTCGCTGGCACCAGTCCACTTGACCGTGACCGCGACGTCGGCCGATGAGAGGTCGGTCGCCGTCAGCGCGGTGGACTCAGCCGGTCCGGCCGAGCTGGACGAGCCGACCGCCGACATGATCGTGAAGGCGTTCTGGGGCGGATTCGCAGCCAGGGCAAGGATCAGGTCGACGAGCGTGGTCGACGCCGGCAGGTCGAGCTGCCAGTAGCCGGACGCACCGTCCACCCACACGAACACCGAGGTGAACGCCGCGCTGCCGCTGATGGAATAGCGGAACGGCTGTCCGAGCAGCGGCGTGCTGCCGGCTTCACCATTAGCGGTCGGGCCGCTGGAGCCAGTCGGTGCGTTCCCGCTGTGGAAGGTCGCGTTGACCGTGATGGCCGCCGAGCTGAAGGAGGGCCGATTGCCCCCGGTCTTCGGCGCCTTCACGATGGTGATCGAACCGACGCTCGCCTGCGCGACGGGTCCGGTGCCGACGACGGCGGAGACGGCGGAGAAGTAGTCCTTCACCGTGCCCGAATTATTGTCGCTGCTGCTGCAGGACGCCAGCGCAGCCACACAGGCGACGGCCGCCACTGCGCCGGAAAGCTTTGAGGCAAATCGATGCATATGCGGATCCTCCGCGAGGGTTTGAACGATGGAGTCGGCTGTACCTGGGCAATATACGTCGAATCCGCGCCTCCCACAGCCCCGGGGGGGGGTGGAAGGGGCCGTGGCGCCTGTGGTTGCCAGCCCGGGGGGCGCGCCCTAGTTTTCGCCATGCCTGACGCCCGCCCCGTTTCAGCCTTCCTGCGCCACCACTTCCGGCACTTCAACTCGGCGGCGCTCATCGACGCCGCCGATGGATACACCGCCCTGATCGGTGCCGGCGGCAGGATGTTCATGACGCTCGCGGGCGCCATGAGCACCGCCGAGTTGGGGCTGTCGCTGGCCGAGATGATTCGCCGCGGGAAGGTGCACGCGATCTGCTGCACCGGCGCCAATCTCGAGGAAGATCTCTTCAACCTCGTGGCGCACGACCACTACGAGCGGGTGCCACACTACCGAGACCTCACCCCCGCCGATGAAGCCGGGCTCCTGGCCCGGCACATGAACCGGGTGACGGACACCTGCATCCCCGAGATGGAGGCGATGCGCCGCCTGGAGAGCGCGGTGCTGGCCGAATGGGTCGGCGCGGACAAGCGGGGAGAGCAGCTGCTGCCCCATGAATTCATGTACCGCGTGATCCGGAGCGGCGTACTCGCCCCGTCCCACCAGATCGACCCGAAGAACAGCTGGCTCGTCGCCGCCGCGGAGCGCAATCTCCCCATGTTCGTACCTGGCTGGGAAGACTCCACCATGGGCAACATGTACGCCGGCCACTGCATCGCGGGTGACATCGGCAATGTCCACACGGTTCGCAGCGGCATCGAATACATGATTTCGCTGGCGGACTGGTACACCCGCACCACCGCCGAAGCGCCGGTGGGCTTCTTCCAGATCGGCGGCGGAATCGCCGGTGACTTCCCGATCTGCGTCGTCCCCATGCTGCATCAGGATCTGCAGCGGACCGGCGTGCCGCTCTGGGCCTACTTCTGCCAGATCAGCGACTCGACGACGAGCTACGGCTCCTATTCCGGCGCCGTCCCCAACGAGAAGATCACCTGGGGCAAGCTCGGCGTCGACACGCCGAAGTACATCATCGAATCGGACGCCTCGATCGTGGCGCCGCTGGTGTTCGCCCTCGTGCTGGGGGAATGAACCCGGCTGCCCTTGAGGCCCTCAGCTGTCGGGGTGCGGATCGCGCGGCTCCGCCTTGTCGGAATCCTCGCCCTTTCCCATCGCGGTTCGGAGCTCCTCCTCGCGATCGACCGCCGCGTCCGACCGGGCGACTTTCTGCTTTTCCCGATCGGGCGTGACGGTGTCGCCCGGCTGGGTCGATGCTCCCACCTTGAAGCGCTGCTGATCGTAGTTGGAACCCTTCTTGCTCATGTGGCCTCCACATTGGGGACAATGCCAGCCTAGCGGCCGGGCTGCCCGCTCGTCGTGATCCACGCCACTACAGGGAATTGGACGCACGCGGCCCCCGCCCAAAGACCGGGCGGGGGCCGCGGATGCGGTCAGCAAGGCTAGACCGTCGTGCCGCGCCCGCGGAGGAAGTGCATGATGCCGACGATCACGGCGACGATCAGCAGGATATGGATCAGTCCGCCCGCCGCATGGAACGCAAAGAACCCCAGGGCCCACAGAACGAGCAGAATCAGTGCGATCGTGGCTAACATGTGTGGCCTCCGCAGCGATGAATGGTTGACTTCCGGTCAGGTCGGCCGACGGTTCCGCGGCCCGTCCACCCGGCGGGTCGGATGCCAGGCCTCGCCTCTCGGCGATCCGCCGCGGAACTCGAAATGGGCCTCGTCGAGCTCGCGGACCGCCCGCGACGCCCGGTGGTACGTGCCGCGCACATAATCGGCGAGAACGGCGGCTGGATACCAGTGATCGGCGACGACGTCGACATACTTGCGAGCATGCTGCGGCAGGACACGCGCCTCGCGGACCCCTGCCCCGGCACTTCCGCGTTGTCCTGAGGCACTCGCCATCAGTTCGTCGTCACCATGCGCCACCCCCATCCTCGACGACAAGATGGCGCTTTAACGGCGGCGGCGCGGTGGGGCAGACCGGGCTCGGGGTGTGGCCCCACTCACATCCAGTGCGTGACCGGCGCCGGGCCCGAACGAGCGACGGCGCACCGCGTTCACGGTGCGCCGTCGAGTGGACAGTGGGCCTGGGAAGAGTTGAACTTCCGACCTCACGCTTATCAGGCGTGCGCTCTAACCAACTGAGCTACAGGCCCGGCCTCCGGGGCCGGACAAGATGACCGCCAGCGCCGGAATCTAGTGTGGCAGACGGGCCGGCGGCTAGCGCTCGTCTTCCTCCTCATCGTCGAGAATCAGGTCTTCCTCGGCCTCGTCGTCGTCGAGGTCGTCATCGTCGAGCTCATCGTCCTCCACCTCGTCGTCATCCTCGTCATCGTCGTCGTCGTCGAAGGTGAATCCGTCCTCGAATTCGCCCTCGTCGTCATCGAACTTCCGACGCATCTCGAGGGCCTCGACCGACGTCTCCCAGGCCAGCATGATGTGTCCTCCCGCCTTCAGAGAGATTCCAGTGCCGCGCCCTAGGACGCGTTCTCGACCCGCGCGGCGGCGCGCGCGGCCTTCTTCCGGTCGTTCGCCGCCAGCTGCCGCTTGCGCAGCCGGATGGTCTTCGGCGTGACCTCGATCAGCTCATCCTCCTCGATGTACTCGAGGGCGTACTCCAGCGTAATCTGGCGCGGCGGCTCCAGGATGACGTTGTCGTCCGTCGCCGTCGTCCGCATGTTGGTCAGCTTCTTTTCCTTCGTCACGTTCACGTCCAGGTCGGCCGGCCGCGAGTTCTCCCCGGCCAGCATGCCCTCGTAGACGATGTCACCAGGCGCCACGAACATCTGGGCCCGCTCCTGCAGGTTTCCGAGCGCGAACGCCACCACCGGCCCCTCGCGATCGGCCACGAGCACCCCCCGCTTGCGGCCGGCCAGCGGACCGGCCCAGGGACCGTACTCCAGGAACCGGTGGTGCATGATACCCGTTCCCCGCGTGTCGGTGAGAAACTCCGACCGGTATCCGAAGAGACCGCGCGCCGGGATCTTGAACGTCATCCGCACCATGCCCTGACCCGGATTCCGCATCTCGGTCATTTCGGAGCGGCGGGGGCCCAGCTTCTCCATCACCGCACCCATGTAGTCTTCGGGCACGTCGATCATCAACTCCTCATACGGCTCGAACCGCTCGCCGTTGGGTCCCTCCTTGGTGATCACCCGCGGGCGGCTGACCTGGAACTCGAACCCTTCCCGCCGCATCGTCTCCATCAGGATACCAAGGTGCAGCTCCCCGCGCCCGGCGACGGAGTGGGTGTCCGGACTGTCGGTCGGCTCGACCCGGAGCGCCACGTTCCGTTCCAGCTCCTTGTAGAGCCGGTCCCGGAGCTGGCGGCTGGTGACGAACTTCCCCTCACGCCCGGCGAACGGACTGTTGTTCACGATGAAGTCCACCGAAATCGTCGGCTCCTCCACCGCGATACCCTCCAGGCGCTCCTGGTGGTCCACCGAGGTGAAGGTCTTTCCGATTTCGATCCCCTCGAAGCCCGACAGCGCGACGATGTCTCCCGCGTCGACCTGCTCGACCTCGATGCGGTTTAGTCCGTCGAAGGTGTAGAGCCGCGTCACCTTGTTCCGCTCGACCTTCTCCTCCGGGCCGACCATTCCCGCCTCGCCCATCGGGAGCAGCGCGACCTGGTCGCCGACGGCCACCCGGCCCCGCTCGATGCGGCCGATCGCGATCCGGCCGAGGAAGCTGGAAAAGTCGAGCGTCGAGACCAGCATCTGGAACGGGCCCCCGGCGTCGCTCTTCGGGGCCGGCACGTAGTCGAGGATCGTCTGGAACAGCGGCGCCAGGTCGGTGCCGGGATGATCCAGCTCCATCGTGGCCGTACCGGCGCGGCTCGACGTGTACAGGAACGGCGCGTCGAGCTGCTCGTGCGTCGCGTCGAGATCGATGAACAACCCCAGCACCTCGTCGTGCACCCGCAGTGGCTCCGCATCCGAGCGGTCGATCTTGTTGATCGCCACGATCGGCCGGTGACCCAGTGCCAGCGCCTTCCGCGTCACGAATCGCGTCTGCGGCATGGGCCCCTCGGCGGCATCCACCAGGATCAGGACGCCATCCACCATGCGGAGGATGCGCTCGACCTCGCCCCCGAAGTCGGCGTGGCCCGGCGTGTCCACGATGTTGATCTTCGTTCCGTGCCAGCTGACCGCGGTGTTCTTGGCGAGAATGGTGATCCCGCGCTCCCGCTCAAGCGGGTTCGAATCCATCACGCGCTCCGCCACCTGCTGGTTGGCGCGGAACGCGCCCGCCTGGCGCAGCATCTGATCCACGAGGGTGGTCTTCCCGTGGTCGACGTGAGCGATGATGGCGATGTTCCTGATCAACATTCGGCACTTCCGAGAAAGACTGAAAAGGGGCCCGGACTGGCGGGCCCTGAGGGGCGCATATATAGACGGCCCAACGCGATGCCGCAAGACGCCGCGTCACCCGGGGAAAGGCGCCTCCCCTCTAATGATGGACATGGCCGTGCGAACCATGGGCCGAGGCGGTTTCGACCGGCTCGCAGGCGCCCTCGACTTCGAGCTGAATGGTCACGTGCCCGATGCCCAGCTGTCCCATCGCGCGCCGGATGCCGTCCAGCACGCCGGGATGCGCCGCCAGGTCGGGCACCAGGGCGTGGCCGCTCATGGCGATCACCCCGCTGGTGACGGCCCAGACGTGGAGGTCGTGCACCGCCGTCACGCCGTCGACCTCCAGCATGCGCCGCTGCACCTCGGGCATCGAAACGGTGCGCGGCACCGCCTCGAGCAGGATATCGGTGCTCTCCCTCACCAGCCGCCAGGCCCCGATCAGAATGAGCAGTGCGAGCGCGACCGACAGGATCGGATCGATCGGGGTCCACCCGGTCAGGGCAATCACGGCGCCGGCGATGATCGCGCCGGCCGAGCCGAGCAGATCGCCCAGGATGTGCAGGTAGGCGCCCCGCGTGTTGAGGCTGTGCTGGTGGGTGCCGTGCAGCAGCCAGAGCGCCACGGCGTTGGCGGCCAGGCCGGCACCGGCCACGGCCAGCATCAGGCCGGCCTGCACCGGGTGCGGATCCCCCAGCCGGTGCACCGCTTCGAAGACCACCCAGCCCGCGATGGCGACCAGCGCCGCCCCATTCACCAGCGCGGCCAGGATTTCCCAGCGCACGTAGCCGTAGGTCTTGCGATCGTCCGCCGGCCGCTGCGCGACGGAAGCGGTGACGAGGGTCAATCCGAGCGCGCCGACATCGGTCAGCATGTGGCCGGCATCCGCCAGCAGCGCCAGCGAGCCGCTGAGCCACCCGCCCACCGCCTCGACGATCATGAAGACGGCCGTGATCAACAGGACGTAGCGGAGGCGCCGCGAGGGCGTGGCCGCCCCCCGCCCCGTAATGCCCGCGTGCGAACACTCCCCTACCTTTGACGGGTCCAGGTCGGTGGCCTCGCGGTAAAACCGTTTCTCCGTTAGACTTAAGCCCCATGGAAGCATCGCAGCCCACCTCGACCGGTTTCGGTCTCGCCGCCGTATTCGTGCTGGTCATCGCGAATGCATTCTTCGTCGCGACCGAGTTTTCGCTGGTCAGCGCGCGGAAGACCCGCCTCGACGAAATGGTGCGGGCCGGCGATCGCAAAGCTATCCTCGCCCGGCGGGCCATTCAATCACTCGCCCGCTACATCTCGGCGACGCAGCTCGGGATCACCCTCACCTCCCTCGGCCTCGGCTGGGTAGGTGAACCGGCGCTCGCCCATGTGATCGGCGGCTGGTTCACCGGCATGCAGCCGGTCGTGGCCGGAATCGCCACGCACACCATCGCGTCGGTCATCGCGTTCACCTGCATCACCACCCTGCATATCGTGCTCGGCGAGCTGGTGCCGAAGGCGTTTGCGCTGGTCCATCCCGAGGTCGTCGCCACCTGGACCGTGATCCCGCTGATGGGGTTCGCCTGGGTCATGGCGGGGCCGATCGCCGTGCTCAAGGGGGTGTCGAACTGGCTGCTGGGCCTGGCGGGGATCACTCCGCCCGGCCAGGAGGACCGGCTGCATTCCCCGGAAGAGATCCGGATGCTCGTGGAGCAGAGCGAGGAGGGTGGCACGCTCCTCAAGCAGGATGCCCGGCTGCTCGAGGGGGTGTTCGAGTTCAGCGAGAAGACGGCCCAGGAGGTGATGACGCCTCGCACCCAGATGATCGGGCTGGCCGCGGAACTCTCGATCGAGGGCGCGGCCGACGAGGTCGCCGCCGAGCGCCGCTCCCGCTACCCGGTGTACGTGGAAACGGTGGACGAGATCGTCGGCGTGGTCCACGCCAAGGACATCCTCAGCGCCATCCGGACCCGGCCGCAGGAAACGGTGCGCGCCATCATGCGCCCGCCGCTGTTCGTCCCCGGCACGCGCGAAGTCGAGGACGTGCTGGCCGACATGAAGCGGCTCAAGGTGCACCTCGCGATCGTGCTCGACGAATACGGCGGCACCGCCGGCCTCGTCACGATGGAGGACCTCCTCGAGGAGATCGTGGGGCCGATCTACGACGAATACGACCCCCAGGACGGAGCCAAGCCCGCCGAGGGGGCGCCGCAGGTGGACGGCGCGCTGCCGATCACGGAATTCAATTCGGAGTATGACACGACGATCGACGATTCCGACTACACGACGATCGGCGGCTACGTCTTTGGGCTCCTTGGCCGCCTGCCCAAGGTAGGCGATCGCGTCACCGTGGGAGACCGCACCTTCGAAGTCGCGGAGATGGACGGCCGCCGGGTGAAGGCCCTGCGCGTCGTCGCCATCAAGCCGGAGCAGAAGCCGGCCTGACATTGTCCGCTGGGCAACGCTACGTTCGACGGCTCCCCAGCCGCGCGGCCATTTCCAGGGCCGCCCGCATGCTTCCCGCGTCGGCCTGACCGGTCCCGGCGATGTCGAACGCCGTCCCGTGATCCGGCGACGTTCGCGGAAACGGCAGACCAAGCGTCACGTTCACCGCCCGCCCGAACGCCGCGACCTTGATCGCAGTCATTCCGACATCGTGATACGGCGCCAGCACGGCGTCGAACTCTCCCCGCATCGCACGCACAAAGACGGTATCAGCGGGGAACGGCCCGGCCGCGCCCAGCAGCTCGGCCGCCGGCCGCAGCACCCGGATCTCCTCGTCGCCGAACAGCCCCGACTCGCCGGCGTGGGGATTCAGGGCGCAGAGCGCCAGCCGGGGCGACGCGATGCCGAACCAGTCGCGCAGGGCCAGCAGGGTGACGCGGCCGGTCCGCACGATGCGATCGGTCGTGAGCAGCGACGGCACGTCCCGAAGCGGCACGTGCGTCGTGACCAGCACGACGCGAAGCTCCTCGGCGGCGAGCATCATCGCGACGTCCACGTCGCCCGCGAGGTGGGCCAGCCACTCGGTGTGTCCGGGATAGGGAAAGCCGGCGAGGTGCAGGGCGTGCTTGTGGGCGGGGGCGGTCACGATCGCGTCGACTTCGCCGGCGAGTGCGAGGCGCGCTGCCGTCTCGACCGCATGCCCGGCGAGCCGGCCGGCGCGAAGGGTGCGCGCATGATCCGCGCGATCGCCGCTTCCGCCCTTCCAGCTCCCCACGGAGATCCTGCGGGCGGCCGGGATCGCCGCGATCTGGTCCTCGGCGCCGATCAGCGTGATCTCCGCATCGAGCGGCTCGGCCAGCGAGCGCTCGACGATCTCCGGTCCGATGCCGCGCGGGTCGCCGAGGGTGACCGCGAGGCGGGGGGTCAAGGACCGCGGATGTCTACGTACGTGGAGGCGCGAAGCCGCGCCAGCAGGCGCCGGAGGGCGAACTCATCGCCCAGGCTCGAGCGGATCTTTTCCTTCATGTCCTCGTACGACACGTCGCCCGCCGGGCGGCGGAGCGTCACCTTCACGATGGAGTACTTGGTGCGCCCATCCGGCCCGGTGAGATCGAACGGCGGGATCACCGCGCCCGAATCGGCGGTGCCGATCGCGGTGGCGTAGGCCGGGGGCAGCCGGTCGACCGGCACCGACTGGCCTTCCTTCTCCTCGGACCGGTCGTGATAGAGCCGCTGCAGCGAATCAAATGACTGGCCGGCGGCCAGCCCCTGCGAGATCCGCGTCGCCAGCGCGTGCGCGCTGTCCACGTCGGCCGGCGTGACGGCGGGCATGATCAGGATGTGGCGGGCGTTGGTCTCGGTCGGCTGCGCCCGCACGACCTGAATGATGTGGTAGCCGAACGCCGTCTCCACCGGATCCGAGATGGCGCCGGGCTTGAGCTGGAATTCCACCCGCTCGAACTCCGGCAGGAAGGTGCCGCGGCGCTGCCAGCCCAGGTCCCCGCCCTTGTCCTTGGTCCCCGCATCCTGGGAAAAGCGCCGGGCCGCGGTGGCGAAATCGGCACCCTTGCGCAGCTCGGCCACGATCGAGTCGGCCTGGGCCCGGGCCCGGGCCTTTGCCGCGTCGGTCGCGCGCGGCGCGACGATGATCTGCTTGAATGAGACCGTCGGCGGGCGTTGCTCCAGCGAGCCCTTGTTGGCCTCGAAATACGCCCGCATCTCGCGTTCGGTCGGCGCGACCGGCTTGAGCCGGTCACGCTGCTTGAGGTGCTCGAGGTAACGGGTCCGGTAGAAACTCCGGCGAATGTTGTCGGCGGTCCAGCGCCGGTACTCGTCGGGCGTATCGAAGCCCGCCTTCCGCAGTTCCGCGGTGTAATCGACCTCCGACGTGAAGCGCCCCCGCACGCTCTTGACCTGCGCCTCGACGCCCTGCACCACCTCTTCCTCGGTGACCTTGATCGTGGTGTCACGCTGCGCTTCCTGCACCAGCAGCTCGTCATCGATGATGTCGGCCACGATGGACCGCCGGAGGGAATCGATGCCCGCATCGGTCGGCGGCAGCTTGAGGCCCTGCTGCGACTGGCGGGTGAAGATCTCCTCATCCACCTGGGACAGCAGGATCGGGCGGTTGGCCACCACGGCCACCACGCGGTCGGTGACCAGCGTGGTGTCGCGGAGCGTGTGCACGGTCGCCGGCGAGGTTTGTCCGTCGACACGCCTTCCGCCCGCGCCGGCAAGGGCCGCGGCCGCCAAGGCCAGCGTCGTCCGGTACGGCATCCTCATGACGCGATCACTTCCTCGGCGCCGGTGAGGCGGGCGTCGCGGTGTTTGGCGAGGATGGCGCGGGCGCCGCGGGCGACGGGCCCGGGGCGGGCTGCATGGCGCCCGGCGGGATCATCGTGGTGCCCTGCGCCGGCAGCCCGGCGGCCGAGTCGGCCTTGGCCCGAACGGCCTTTGCCTGCTCGAGGGCGCGGGCCAAACCGGCCTCGTAGAGCTTGTGGGGCGTCCGCTGCCGCAACACGGCGGCCAGCGTCGACGGCAGCGGGCGGAGCCGGGTCCGGCCGGCGAGCAGCGCATCGAAATACTGGTCGAGCTTGAGCCCGGCCACCTTCACGCGGTCGCCGCCCGACAGCGTCGAATCGTTGAAATCCGCGCCGGCGATGCCCATGTCCGCGCGGAGCGAGTCGACCTGCCCGTTGTAGTGCTGGCGGATCTCCTGCCACTCGAGCGGTGTCAGCGCCACGTGCGCGGAGTCGGCCTGGCGCACGAGCAGCTGGCTGTTGGTCACCTGACGGATGAACTGCACCAGCTGTGAGTCCTTCGCCTCCTTGATCTGCGCGATGTAGGCCGGCGGGATCTGCCGCACCCACCGGAGCACGTCGCCCACCGTCATCTCGCCGCCGTCGTACGTCGCCACCGTCTTGCGGGAGGTGCTGTTCGCGTCGATGTCATCGACCGCCGCGCGCACCGTCGCCGGCGCGCCCGCGGCGATCTTCACCTTCCGCTGCAGGCCGAGGCTGTCGAGGTAGACCGAGTCGAGCCGGACGCCGGCGCCTTCACGCAGCCAGGCCTCGAGCCGCGGCTGGACGACTGTCGCGGCCGGCCGTCTGACGATGTGGTACCCGTACGGCGTTTCCACGATCCCGCTCGTCGCGCCCGGCGCGAGGGACCACCCCGCGCTGTCGAAGGCCGTGGCCCACGCCCCGCGGGGGCGGGGCGGAAGAAACCCCTGGTCCTGCGCGCTGCCGGGGTCTTCCGACAGCTGCGACGCGAGCTGGCCGAAATCCGCCCCCGCCTTCACCCGGGCCAGCACCGCCTCCGCCTTCTTGTGGACGGTGGCCCGCTCCTCGGGAACCGCGTTCGGCTCCACCCGGAAGAGCATGTGCTGGAACACCCGGATCTCGTTGCCGTTGTACACGCTGTCGGCGGAACCCGGCTTGACGTGGCTCCGGCGGGCGAGCAACGAATCGAACCAGTGCTTCGACCGGATATCGGCGATGTCCGGCCAGAACACCTCGGCGATCGCCGCCGAGTCCGACGGCAGTTTCCGGGTGGCCACGGCCTGGGCGAACAGGGCGTAGTCGACCCACAGATTGCCGACGTACTGGGACGCCTCGCGGTTGAGCTGCGCGCCCTTGGGCCCGGCCAGAATCTGGGACAGCCGGCCGGTGGTGAGCTCCAGCGAGCCGGCCCTGGCCGCCACGTCGGCGTGCGCCGAGAACAGGTCGCGGAAATTCGAGCAACCGGCGAGGGCGATCAGACCGACGGCGATCAACAAGCGGCGCATCACGTCTCCAGGAAAAGGGCAGTCACTTCGCTACGGCCTTGAGCGCTCGGACGAGCGCGGGAATCATCGGTTCACCGCCCAGCCGCGTCAGCCGGAGCGACAGCGGCACGGTGCGGCGCACTTCAGCGGCCAGCTGGACGTCGTCGAGGGCGGCGGTGAGGCCGGCCATCCGCGGTGCCGTGCCCGGCCGAAACGTCAGGCGCGCCTCGTCGCCGCGGACCAGCACGTGCTGCAGGCCGAGTGCACCCCCGACGACCCGAAGCCGGGCCATGTCGAGCAGCGTCTCCGCCTCGGGCGGCAGCGGGCCGAATCGCTCGCGCATTTCCTCGCGCAACTGATCAATGTCGCCAGACGACACCGCCCGCGCCAGTCGGCGGTACAGGTCGAGCTTCACGTCGTCGTCCGCCACATACGCATCCGGAAGGTGCGACGGATGATCGAGCACCACGTCGGGCGGCAGCGGCTGCTCCCGGCCGCCCTGCCCCCGCAGCGCCTTCACCGTTTCCTCCAGCCAGCGCAGATAGAGATCGAACCCGACCGCGTGCGCGTGGCCCGACTGCTCCGACCCGAGCAGGTTGCCGGCGCCGCGCAGCTCCAGGTCCTTGAGCGCGATCCGGTATCCGGCGCCGAGGTCAGTGTGGTGCTCGAGCACCTTGAGCCGCTCCTCGGCTTCCGCGTCGATCGCGTCCGGCGCCAGGAGATAACAGTAGGCCCGGCGGTGGCTGCGACCGACCCGGCCGCGCAGCTGGTAGAGCTGCGCCAGGCCCAACCGGTGCGCATCGTGGACGACCATGGTATTCGCGTTGGGGACGTCGAGGCCGGACTCCACGATCATCGTGGTGACGAGCAGGTCCACCTCGCCCGCCACGAACCCGCGCATCACCTGCTCCAGCTGCTCGGCCGGCATCTGGCCGTGGGCCACCGCCACGCGGGCTCGCGGCGCCAGCGACCGGACCCGCGCCGCGATCGTTTCGATCGTCTCGATCCGGTTGTGCACCATGAAGACCTGGCCGCCGCGATCGAGCTCGCGGGCAAAGGCCTCCTCGAGCAGGCCGTCGTCCCACGGCTCGACGAAGGTCAGCACCGGCGAGCGGTCGCGCGGCGGCGTCTCGATCAGCGTGAGGTCGCGCAGGCCGGCGAGCGACAGGTGCAGCGTCCGCGGAATCGGCGTCGCGGTGAGCGTCAGCACGTCCACCTGCAGCCGGATCTCCTTGAGCCGCTCCTTGTGCTTCACGCCGAAGCGGTGCTCCTCGTCCACGATCAGGAGGCCGAGATCCCTGAAGATCACGTCCTTGGACAGCAGCCGGTGGGTGCCGATCACGACGTCGGTCTGTCCGTCGGCCATTCGCTCCAGCGCCTGTTTCTGTTCCTTCGCGGTGCGGAACCGCGAGAGCACCTCGATCTTCACCGGATAATCGGCCAGGCGCTCGGCAAAGGTGCGGCCGTGCTGTTCGGCAAGGATCGTCGTCGGCACGAGGACCGCCACCTGCTTGCCACCCTGCACCGCCTTGAAGGCGGCTCGAACCGCCACTTCGGTCTTGCCGTAGCCCACATCGCCGACGAGCAGGCGGTCCATCGGACGCGGCTGCTCCATGTCGCGCTTGATGTCGTCGGTCGCCTTGCGCTGATCGGGGGTGTCCTCATAGAGGAAGGCGGACTCCAGCTCGCGCTGCCACTTGGAATCCGGGGGGAAGGCGTACCCGCCCGTCACGCTCCGCCGGGCGTAGAGGTCGAGCAGCTCCGCCGCCATCTGCTTGATCGCCTTGCGCGTCCGGTCCCGCACCTTTTGCCAGGACGAGCCGCCCAGGCGGTGCAGCTTGGGCGGCGGGTGGTCGCCGTCGTCACCGGCCGCGCGGTAGCGCTCCAGCTGATCGAGCCGGTACAGCGGCACGTTGAGCCGATCTCCGCCCTCGTATTCGACGACCGCCACCTCGATGGTGCTTTCGGCGACCCGCACCGTGTCGATGCCGCGATAGATCCCGATCCCGTGATCGAGATGCACGACGTAGTCGCCCACGGTGAGGGCACCGGTCGCGGACGACGGCGCGGCCTGCCGGTAACGGCGCGGGCGGCGGAGCCGCCGCGCCCGCCGGAAGATTTCGTGATCGGTGAGTACCCGGAGCGACGGCATGACGAACCCGCCCTCCAGCGCGCCGACCGCGAGAGTCGCACTCGAGGCCCGCCGGCCGCCGTCCTCGAGCAGCTCTTCCATCCGCTCAAGCTGGCCTTCGTTGTCGCACAGAATCAGCGTGGCCGGCGAGCCCGCGATCACCGCGCGCAGACGGTTCAGGTCGCGATCGACCTTCTCGGGCGGGAAGAAGCCCATCTGGAGGTCGGCGGCCTCGTCACGCAGCACCAGGCGCGGAAAGGCCGCGATCCGACTTCGCCACCTGGCGGGCTCCTCGAAAATCTCGTCGCGACTCGGCACCGCCTCGCCCAGCCGTCTCGCGATGTCGAGATGATGCTCGGCCTCGTTCCACGCGCGCGCGACCTCGTCCGCATCCGGGCCGGTCGCCTCCTCGATGAGGAGCGCGTCCGGCGGCAGCAGCTCGAGGAGCGTCCGGCGGGCCGGCTCGGCCCCGCCGGTATCGCTCCGGAGCGACCGGGTGTCGATCGGGAGCACCGTAATGCCCATGATCTCGTCGGTGGACCGCTGCGTCGTGAGATCGAAGCCGCGGATCGACGAGATGTCGTCCGCCCACCACTCGAGCCGGGCCGGGCCCGCCATGCCGAACCCGTATATGTCGAGAATCCCGCCCCGCACGCTGTATTCGGCCACCTCCGTCACGGTCGGCACCCGGTGGTATCCCATCGTCTCGAGCTCGGCGGCCACCATGGCGGGCGGTCGCCGCTCACCGACGGCGAGCCGCATGCGCATGGCCTCGAGCGCCGCGGGCACCAGCGTTTTCTCCGCCGTCGCACGGGCGGTCGTCACCAGGATTCGGAGCCGGCCGCCCAGCACCGACTCGATCGTCTCGGCGCGCTCGCCGGCGATCTCGTAGTGCGGCTCATCCTCGCCGAGCGCCTCGCGCTGGGGGTAGAGGGCGACCGCGGCGTCGGTCAGGTGCCCGAGGTCGGTCAACCAGCGCTCCGCGTCGCCGGGAGCGGGCGCGACAATTACCAGCAGCCGTTGGGCCTCGACGCGTGCGAGCCAGGCGGCCAGCACGCCGCCGCTCGAGCCCGGAAGCCCGCCGAGGCGGAGCGCCGCCCCGCGCGCGGGCAAACGCGACAGGAGCTCCGACGCGGCAGCCGACCGCTCAAAGGCGTCGATCACGAGGCGGAGGCTCATCCCCGTCTCCGCCACGCGCTCGCCAGGAGCAACTCGCCCAGTGCCAACACCAGCGCGGCCCAGAGCAGCGGACCTCTGAAATCGGCCAGTGCCAGCGACGAAAAGGCCGCGCCGCCCGCCTTGGCCAGCGGCACGATCCGGACGCCCTTCCAGAGCTCCCGGACCTGGGCATCCGGCATCCGTCGCAGCTGGAACTCCCTCGGGTCGATTCCGACGTTCAGCGCCCCCACCGTGTCGGCCCCGGCCAGCAGGAGATGGGCGCCGGGCTCGGCGGGCCGGAAATAATCACCGCCTTCCACCCTCCAGCTGCGGGCCCCCAGACGGACCTCGGTCACAAGGTCGGGGAGAGTGACCGGATCTCCCGCGATGCCGGTGACCATGGCCAGCTCACCCCGCGCGATCCGGTTGACCAGGCGATCAACGAACGGGACGAATTCGGCCGACACCGGCAGATCGGTCCACTCCGGCTCGAGGCGGCTTCCCAGCAGGACCACCCCCGCACTGCGGACGGCCCACGGTGTGCCCCCGGCGGTCGCGAGCACGCCGGTGCGTCCGCTGCCGGTGCTCTCCAGCGCGTATCGGCGGCTCACCGTGTGACGGCCGAGCGTCGTGCCGCTGTCGGTGTTCGTGGTGGTGGCGCTCAGCGCCCCGAACCGCCAGGTGACACCGCGCCGCGCCAGCGCACGATTGAGCGCGCCGAGCGCCGAGGGGTCGGAGGGCGGCACAATGATCGAGACGCCCGGGCCCAGCGAACCCAGGGAGACGTCGCCGCCGCGAGCGATTCGTCCGTTGGCCGCGAGCACCTCCGCGGCGGAGCCGAGAAACCGGTCGCCGGCGTTCCAGCTCACCCGGGCGACCGGCGCGATCCGCACGTATGCGGATCGGCGGTCGTCCAGCCGCATTTCATCCGCATCGAGCTCGGCGGTCACCAGCCACCAGCCCGGCGGCGCACCCGGAAGCGAAACCGTCACGGCACCGCCGGCCGCACCGAGCGCCTGCCGGCCCGGCCGATCACCCAGCCGCACGGCCACGGACACGGACCGTCCGGAATCGCCGGCCAGTGCCACCGCCACCCGACCCCCATCGAGCGCCCAGGGCTGCGGGCCGGTGACGAGGGACGCGATCCCAAGGTTTTGAGGGCCTTCGTCGGCGGGCCGGCCCACGAGGAGCGACGCGGCCGGAGCGGCGGGCGCGACTGCGCTGGCCTGCAGGTCGGTCAGGAGCATCACTTCGGCCGGCCGGGAGTCTTGCGCCACGACCGCATCGGCGAGACGGAGCGCCTGGCCAAGATCGACGCGTCGGGGGGAGGGGGTGAGGCTGTCGACCAGCGCGAGCAGGGCGGCGCGGTCGTCTCGCCGGGGCGTGCCGTCGGCAGTCAGGAGCCAGAGCGCGTCGGCCGGGGTGGCGCGCTCGAGCGCGGCGCGCGCGGCGGCCCGGAGCTGCGCGATGCGTGGCGTTCCCCCGGTGACCGCACTGCTGCTCGCGCTGTTGTCCACCACGACGACCAGTGCGGTCGGCGGGTGTCCCGGAACGCCACTGAGCCGGACGGTTGGACCGGCAGCCGCCATGACCACGGCGGCGATGAGCAGGGTCCGGACCAGCAGGAGCAGCCAGTGCTGCAGCTTGAGCCTGCGGTGGTGCTCCTGGGTGGTCGTCACGAGGTAGCGGACGGCGGGAAAGATCACCGTGGGCGGCTCGCGCCGGGCCACCAGATGCAGGACGACGGGGATCCCGGCGGCGGCGAGCCCCGCGAGCAGTCCCGGATGGAGAAAGCCGATCATCCGCGACGGGACGGCGCCAGCGCCTGCCGCAGGACCGAGCCGAAAGGGGCGCTGGTCAGGACACGATGGTAGCCGATGTCGCTGCTGCGGCAGGCGAGACGCCAGGCTGCTACCACTCCCTCGACCGTCTCGCGATAGGCACGAGCCCAGTCGCGCGGCCGCAGCACGACCGCGTCGTGAGTTTCCGGATCCTCGAAGCGCGCCTCGGCCGGGCCCGACAGCGTCGCTTCGGATGGGTCCATGACGTGGAGTACGAGCACGTGATGGCCGCGATGCCGCAGAAAGCGCAGCGCCTTCAGCGCGAGCGACCGATCGAGCAGCAGATCGGACACGAAGATCACCAGTCCCCGGCGCCGGAGCGCGCCGACCACGCGGCGCAGCGCGGGCTCGGCCGCCGTACCGCTGCCGGGCTCGAGCTCCGCGAGCACCCGGAGGAGCTGATGCCAGTGACCGGTGCGCGCGCTGGGCGGCGTGACCGAACGGATCGATTCGTCGAAGGTGATGAGGCCGGTGGCGTCGCGCTGGCGCAGGAGGACGAGGGACAGTGCTGCGATCAGCCGGCAGGCGTAGTCGAGCTTGGGAAGGACCGCGGCCGGATCGCCCGACCAGGCCATCGAGCGAGAGGCGTCACAGACGACGACCGCGCGGAGGTTCGTTTCCTCCTCGAACTGCTTCACGTACAGCCGGTCGTTCCGCCCGAGTATCTTCCAGTCGACGTACCGAAGCTCGTCGCCCGGCTGGTACATCCGGTGCTCGGCGAATTCGACGGAGAAACCCCGGCGTGGCGAGCGGTGCAGGCCCGTGAGAAATCCCTCGACCACGCCCTCGGTCACGACTTCGAGGCCACCGAGACGGGAGACTTCGAGCGGGTCGAGCAGGTCGAGACGCGCGCGACCGGTTGACGAAGCGGTTCGGTTCATCCCGGGGGCAACGTATCGGCAGGCAGGGGAGGAGTCAACGCGCGCGCGGCGAGTCCGATTTCGGACACGCGAGTGACCCGATAGGGACAGCACAGCCTGAACCGGTCCTGCCCCGGCAATCTCAAGGTCATGCGGCTCGGCATCTTAGCGAAATAACGCGTCATGGCATGGTGCATGCTAAGCAGCGCACGGTACGACGTCTCGACAAGTTCGGAGGTTTCATGATCGCACCTACGGCGCTACTCCTGACCACGCTCGCACTGTCGGCCGGATTTGCCGGCCGGGCCCCGGCCACGGCGGTCCCCATAGTGCTCCAGGAGCCGCAGCAGCCTCGACCGCCCAGACAGGATCCCCAGAAGGATCGCCCCAGGCCGGATGCGCGGGAGAACCATCCGCGCCAGGAGCCGCGGGCCGAGCCGCAGCGCGCCCGTCCCGCCGACCATCCGCAACCGCGGAGCACGGGCGAGCCGGAGCTGCGCCGGCGAAAGCCCTGACGGCTCGGAGTTGCGGACCCCTCACCCTGAACTCCGACCTCGGAGAGAACGCGCGCCGTGAGCGACTCCATCGCCGATTTCAACCTGTTCCGCACCCGGATGAACGACGCGATCCTGGGCGCCGGGAACCTGACGATCAATCGCTTCTTCGCGCTCGACAACCGCGCCTACGAACCGGGTGCCCTCGGAACGAAGACCAAGGAAATGCTGGGGCTCGTGTCCTCGATGGTCCTTCGCTGCGACGACTGCATCACGTATCACGTCATTCGCTGCCACGAGGAGGGCGTGACCCCCGAGGAATTTCTGGAAATCTTTTCGGTCGGGCTCGTGGTGGGCGGCAGCATCGTCATTCCACACCTGCGGCGGGCGATGGCGCGCCTGGAGGAGCTCAGGGCCGGGGCCGGGGCGCCGCCGGACTGAGCTGCGCCAGCAACACGCCGCCTAGAACGGCGGCGGTGCCGAGCAGTTGGACCGGCAGCGGGCGCTCACCGAGCATCAGGATGGCCGATCCCATGGCCACGAGCGGAGTGATGCAGGCAAATACGGCGGTCTGGCTGCTGCCCACCACGCGCACGCTGTTGTTCCACAGCACGTAGGCCACGACCAGCGACAGCGCAGACGAGTAGACCAACCCGGCCCAGGCGACACCGCTGACCGCACCCCAGTCCATCCGCAGGAGTGACGGCAGGCCGAGTGCGATCAGCACGGGCGTGCCGAAGACCATCGTCCAGGTGGTGATCGCCAGTGCCGACATCGGCAACGCCAGGCGCCGCACGCCGATGGTGAATCCGGCCCAGCACACGACGGCCCCGAAGGTCAGCGCGTCTCCCCGAAACGTTGCCGACCCGAAGGAGATCCCCCGGGCCGCGACGACCATGACGACCCCGACCGTCGCGAGCACCAGGCCCTGGGCGCCACGGGCCGACAGCCGCTCGATGCCGAACACCGCGCCCAGGCCGGCGACGACGGCGGGCATACTGGCCAGCACCAGCGAGCTGTTGGTCGCGGTGGTGAGCGAGAGCCCGAGGATAAAGCACACCTGGTAGACGGAGTTTCCGACCACGCCGAGCAAGGCCAGGCGCGGCACGCCGCCCGGCGGCGGACGCACCGATCCTTCCTTCCAGGCCAGCGCGGCGAGCAGGAGAAGCGAGGCCAGGGCGAAGCGCAGCGCCGTGAAGCCAAGCGGCGGCAGCTCACGCAGCGCCCATTTCGACACGCTGAAGTTGAGCCCCCAGATCAGCACGACGAACAGCAGCTGGAGCGTGAGGCCCAGGCTGAGCGACCGCGGCGACGCCGCGCGAGAGGTCGGAGACATGGGCGGGAACAATAGCGGCGAGCCGGAATTTTCGATGCTCCGCCGATCGGGGCTCCGCCCTTATATTCCCGCCATGTCTCAGTCCAGAATTCGCAACTTCTGCATCGTCGCGCACATCGACCACGGGAAATCCACGCTCGCCGACCGCCTGATCGAGGCGACCGGAGCCGTGGAGAAGCGTCAGATGCGGGAGCAGCTCCTCGACACGATGGACCTGGAGCGCGAGCGCGGGATCACGATCAAGCTGAACGCGGTCCGCATGAGCTACGCCGCTCGCGACGGTGGGACCTACGAGCTCAATCTGATCGACACGCCCGGGCATGTGGACTTCACCTATGAGGTGTCGCGGTCGCTCGCCGCATGCGAGGGCGCGATTCTCGTCGTCGACGCCTCCCAGGGCATCCAGGCGCAGACGCTCAGCAATCTGTTTCTGGCCATGGATGCGGGCCTCGACATCATCCCCGTGCTCAACAAGATCGACCTGCCCGGCGCCGAGCCCGAGCGGCGCGCGAAGGAGATCATGGATCTCATCGGCGCCAGCCGGGCAGAGATCCTGTCGGTGTCCGCCAAGGAAGGGACGGGCGTCCCGGACCTCCTCGAAGCGATCGTCAGCCGGATCCCGCCGCCCCGTGGCCGCCCTGATGCCCCGCTCCGCGCACTCATCTTCGATTCGTACTACGACCGCTATCGGGGCGCGATTCCGAGCGTGCGGGTCGTGGACGGCGCGATCGAGACCGGCATGGAGATCGCCTTCGGCGCGCACCCCGCGGACGTCTATCACGTGGACGAGGTGGGCTACCTGCAGCTGGGCCAGCACAAGACCGACCGGCTCGAAGCGGGCGAGGTGGGATACGTGGTGGCCAGCCTGCGCGAAGTGCGGGACGCGCGGGTCGGCGACACCATCATGGACGCGGACGACCGCATCACCGAGCTCCTGCCCGGCTATCGCGACGTGAAATCGATGGTCTTCGCGGGGGTGTATCCGACCGACTCCGACCAGTACGAGGGGCTGCGCGACGCGCTGGAGAAGCTTCGCCTCAACGATGCGAGTCTCGCCTACGAGCCGGAGGCCTCGACCGCGCTCGGATTCGGTTTTCGCTGCGGTTTTCTCGGGCTGCTGCATCTCGAGATCGTGCAGGAGCGGCTCGAGCGCGAATTCAATCTCGACCTGATCACGACCGTGCCGACCGTCGAGTACCATGTCTACCGGACCGACGGGACGATGCTGCTGCTGGAGAATCCGACGGCCCTGCCCGACCCGGCCGAGATCCTCCGGATCGAGGAGCCGTTCGTGAAGGCCCGGATCATGGCGCCGTCGGAGTATATCGGCGGCATCATGAAGCTGGGGCAGGAACGGCGCGGG
The DNA here is from genome assembly GCA_038321865.1 of Gemmatimonadales bacterium. GTDB lineage: Bacteria > Gemmatimonadota > Gemmatimonadetes > Gemmatimonadales > GWC2-71-9 > JAICUF01. Next base: position 2,158 of record JBBQFH010000032.1, on the reverse strand, counting down.
GTCTACAACGGCATGCATTACATCGACCCGGCGCGCGTCGAGTTCGACTTCGAGTTTCCCCTCGGCGAGATCGTCCTCGACTTCTACGACCGCCTCAAGTCCATCAGCCGCGGGTACGCCTCGCTCGACTATGAGATCGTCGGGTTCCGCGAAGGCGACCTGGTGAAGCTCGACATGCTGATCAACGGCGATCAGGTGGATGCGTTCAGTGTCATCATCCACCGCGACAAGGCCTATGAATGGGGCCGGAAGGTGGCCGAGAAGCTGAAGGAGCTGATCCCCCGGCAGCTGTACGCGGTGGCGATCCAGGCGGCTGTCGGCCAGAAGATCATCGCGCGCGAGTCGATCAGCGCCTTCCGCAAGGACGTGCTCGCCAAGTGCTATGGCGGCGACATCACGCGCAAGCGGAAGCTGCTGGAGAAGCAGAAGGAAGGGAAGAAGCGCATGAAGCAGATCGGCGCGGTGGAAATTCCGCAGGAGGCCTTCCTCGCGGTCCTTCAGGTCGATGACTGATGCGCTACGTGCTGGGGATCGACATCGGCGGCACCAGCTTCTCGGTCGGGAGCGTGGTCGAGGACGGGAGCCGGCTCATCGTGCTGCGGAACGAGCCGACGCTGGCGGAGGGCGGCGCTGACGATGTGGTCGGCCGGATCGTTGCGGTGGCGCACGAGGTCATCCGCCTCACCGGTGAGGCGGAGCCGGGCGCGATCTGCCTCGGCGTCGGCATCGGGGCACCGGGACCGCTCGACGTGGAGCACGGCATCGTCCTGCTGACGCCGAACCTGGGATGGGTGGATTTTCCGCTGCGCGACAGGATCGAGGCGGGCACGGGGCTCCGGGCATCGCTCGACAACGACGCCAACTGCGCCGTGCTGGGCGAGTGGTGGACCGGCGCCGCCCGCGGCAGCCGTCACGCGATCGGCATCACCATCGGCACCGGCATCGGCGGCGGGCTCATTCTGGATGGCCGGCTGTACCACGGTGCCTCGGGCTGTGCCGGCGAGATCGGGCACGCCTCCATCGATTCCAACGGCCGCCGCTGCAAGTGCGGCAGTTACGGCTGCCTCGAGGCCTACGCGTCGGGACCGGCGATCGCGCGGCGGGCGATCGAGGCGATCGAAGCCGGCGCCGAATCGGGCCTGCGGCAGTCGGTGAACGGGCGCCTGACGGACATCACCGCGCAAACGGTCTACGACGCGGCGCACGCCGGCGACGAGCTCGCGCGGGAGGTCGTCGGCGACACCGCGCGGTTTCTCGGGTCGGGGCTGGCCAACCTCGTGAACATCTTCAATCCGGATGTCGTCGTCGTGTGCGGCGGTGTCACCCGCGCGGGCGATCTGCTGTTTCAGCCGCTCCGCCGCGAGGTCGCGCGCCGCGCCTTCAGGCCGGCCGTGGCGGCGTGTCGCATCCTGCCGGGCCAGCTCGAGGCGCCAGGCGTGCATGGTGCCGCCCGCGCGTTCCTCGACTCGGGACGGGGCGATGCCTAGAATCGGCGTCGTGGGATCGCTGGTCTGGGATGTGATCCACGGACGCGACCCGCAGGTTGCCCCGGTCGAGGAGTGGGGCGGCATCGCCTATGCCCTCGCCGGCATGGACGCCGCACTGCCCGAAGACTGGGAAATCGTGCCGCTCATCAAGGTCGGACGCGACATGAGTGCCCGCGCGGCCGAGTTTCTTGGGACGCTCGCCCGGTTGAGCCCGGGGGCACGGTGCGTGGAGGTGGCGGTTCCCAACAACCGCGTCGTCCTGCATTACGAATCGACCGAGCGGCGCTGCGAGCGGATGGCGGGTGGGGTCCCCGGCTGGAACTGGGCCGAGCTCGGCCCCATGGTGCGGGACCTGGACGCCGTGTACGTGAACTTCATCTCAGGGTACGAGATGTGTCTCGGCACGGCGGAGGCACTCCGCCGGGGGTTCCACGGGCCGCTGTACGCCGATCTCCACAGCCTTTTCCTCGGGGTCCAGCACGACGGTGTTCGGGTATTGCGTCCGCTGCCAAGCGCACCATCGTGGTTCGGCTGCTTCGATGTCGTGCAACTCAACGAGGACGAGATGCGCCAGCTCTCCGACGATCCGCTCGCCCTGGCCGCCGATGCGCTCGGCGCGGGGGTTCGCCTGATGGTCGTGACGCTGGGTCCCCGGGGCGCGGCCTACGTCG
>JBBQFH010000031.1:0-37074 GCA_038321865.1 Gemmatimonadales bacterium | reverse complement strand
GACCGACCGCTACGAGAGTTATCGGGCGCTGCTGGAGGAGCTGGAAACCGCCCCGGCGCACTGGGAGTAGGGCGGCCGACTCGGCGCGTGCGTTAACCCTTGCGGGTCCAGCGGGACGCGTCCCTGGCCTCCACCTTCCGCATCATCCGGTCGAAGGCGTCGTCCAGGTCGATCCCTTCACGATTGGCCATGCAGATCAGGACGAAGAGCACGTCGGCCATCTCCATCGCAAGATCGGCATCCGGTTCGCCGGGCTTCCTGGTCTTCTGGCCGAAGCGGTGGTTCACTTCGCGGGCCAGCTCGCCGACTTCCTCCGCCAGGCGCGCCATGTTGGTGAGCGGATCGAAATAGCCTTCCTCGAACTGGCTGATCCAGGCGTCGACACGGGTCTGCATGTTGTTCATCGGCGGGAGCGGTGGAGGTGAGTTGTCCGGCGCACCGTGCGCCTGTTGGTGCCGTCACCACGAACGTACATTAGCGGTGCCCGCACGTTCAGCCCATAGCCGTCAGCCCAGAGCGCCCATGCGACCCCGGGACCGGATTCTCGCCAATCTCGAGAGCATCTACCGCGAAACCTACGACCGCGCAAAGACCGAAAGCGCCGCCGGTCGGATGGCTGATCTCGAGAATTCCTACATGCGCGACCAGCTGATGCTGGAGATCCTGCTCGACATTCGCGACCTCTTCTCGGTCGCGCCGGCCGCGTCCGGCGGGAGCGCTCTCGAGCGTCTCGAGTCGCTGCGCCGCCTCACCAAACTCCGCTGAAAGGGTTCCGGATGCCGCTCGCCCGTGCCGCACTCGTCGTCTCCCTCCTGCTGGCCGGCTGCCAGCCGAACGGCTCGCCCGCCGCGACCGGCAGCGCCGCGCCGGTGGCCGCGCTCATCGTGTACGGCCGCGTGTGGACCGGTGATTCGGTGCGGCCGTGGGCCGACGCCGTCGCGGTCGCCGGCGACACGATTCTCGCGGTGGGCGACAGCGCGACGGTCGGCGCCTACGCCGGGCCGCGCACGCGAATCGTCGCCAACGGCCGCGCGATGGTGGCGCCGGGCTTCAACGACGCCCATGCGCATTTTCTCAGCGGTGGCTTCCAGCTCGCCAGCGTCGACCTCAGGAGCGCGGCCACCCCGGAGGAGTTCACGGCGAGGCTCAAGGCCTATGCCGCGAAGCTCAAGCCCGGTGAGTGGATCACCGGCGGTGACTGGGACCACGAGCGCTGGGCCGGCGCGCCGCTGCCGCGGCGCGACTGGATCGACTCGGTCACTCCCAACAATCCCGTATTCGTCAACCGGCTCGACGGCCACATGGCGGTGGCCAACAGTCTGGCGCTGAAGCTGGCGCACGTGAGCCGGAGCACGCCGGACATGGCGGGCGGCACGATCGTCCGCGACTCCGCCGGCAACCCGACCGGCGTGCTCAAGGACGACGCGGCGGACCTGGTGTACCGCGTGATGCCTGATCCCTCGCCGGCCCAGTACGATTCGGCGCTGGTGCGCGCCACCGCGTGGGCCGCGTCCAAGGGCGTCACCGGCATTTCCGCGGTGTCGGTCGGTGCCAGCGAGCTGGCCGCCCTCAAGCGCGCCTACCGGAGCGGCACCCTCCACACCCGCGTCTCGGCCTACGTGCCGCTGGGCAGCTGGCGGCGCGCCGCCGACTCGCTCAGGGCCAACGGTCCGGGCGACGATTTTCTCCGGATCGCCGGCGTGAAGGGATTCGTGGACGGCTCGCTCGGCTCGGGCACGGCCCTCTTCTACGAGCCGTACGCCGATGACCCGAGCACGTCGGGGCTGCTCACCACGCCGGAGGATTCACTCCGCCGCTGGATCGGCGCCGCCGATTCGGCCGGGCTCCAGGTGGCGGTGCACGCCATCGGCGAGCGGGCCAATGGGCTCGTGCTCGACATCTACGACAGCGTGGCCAGGGCGCACGGCGCGCGCGACCGCCGGTTCCGCATCGAGCACGCCCAGCACCTCCGCCCCGCCGACGTGATCCGCCTGGCGCGGCTCGGGATCGTCGCCTCGATGCAGCCGTACCACGCGATCGATGACGGCCGCTGGGCCGAGAAGCGGGTCGGGCCGGCGAGGATCCGGAATATGTACGTCTTCCGGACGCTGCTCGACAATCGCGCGCACCTCGCCTTCGGTTCCGACTGGACCTTCGCGCCGATGGATCCGCTGCTGGGGATCTACGCCGCGGTCACCCGGCGCACGCTCGACGACAAGAATCCGGGGGGCTGGCTGCCCGAGGAGAAGATCAGCGTGGACGAGGCGCTCCGCGCCTACACCGCCGGTGATGCCTACGCCGCGTTCGCCGAAGGCAAGCGCGGGGTGCTTCGGGCCGGCCAGAAGGCCGACCTGGTGGTGCTCGACCAGGACCTGACGACCATCCGCCCGGAAGCGCTCGAGCAGGTGAAGGTGCGGATGACGGTGGTGGGCGGCAAGGTCGTGTTTTCGGCGCAGTAGCGCGAGGAGTGCCGTGAAACGTCCGTTGGTATCGATCGGCGCCCGCTGTTGGGCACTGATCGTGGCGCTGGTGGTGGCGCTCGCCGGCCCCGCCGACGCGCAGTGGGCACGGCTGACCGTGAGCCTGGACACGCTCGTCGCGCACGCGACGCGCGACTCGCTCGATCCCATCGCGAAGTACGAGCTCGGCATCGGCTACTGGACGGCGTCGCGGTGGGACGACGCCGAGCGCGCGCTGCGCCGCTCGGTCGCCATCGAGCCCAGGACGGCCACGTCCTGGCTCGCGCTCAGTTTTCTGCCGTATGCGCGCCGGCCGCGACTCTGGGAGGAGATCGACCGCAGGCGGGTGCCGCCGGAGCTGAAGCCGAGGCTGGAGGAGTCGGCGCGCTTCTTTCACCGCGCGTTCATGGTGGACCCGCTGGTGGATCTCCGGATCTACGGACTGATCCTTCCGCCGCTCATGTTCGGATCGGCCAGCCGTACCGGCCAGGCCGCCGCGCAGGGGTTCTACGGCTTCTTCGGCGGACAGTACGATGCGGCCTTCGAATGCTTCGATTTCGTGCTCCGATCGATCTCGCCGCGGGAGCGCGAGAAGCATCCGCCGCTCGGGCTGCTCTGGTATCACGGCCTTGCCGCCGCCCACACCGGGCGATACGAGGTCGCGACGAGCGATTTCCGGCAGCTGCTCGACCGGGCGCTCGCGCGCGAGAAGAGCGACTCGGTCCGCCGGTTCGGTATGCTTGAGTCCACCGAGCTGCGATACGTGCTCGCCGTGCTGGACCAGGGCGCGGGCAAGCGGGACAGCGCGCTCGCCGGGTACCAACAGGTGCTCACCAACGATCTGGGCCAGTACATGGCCCACGCGCGCATGGCGAGCATCTACGAGTTTCGCCAGCAGTGGGACAGCGCGGTGGGCGAACGGCGCCGCGCCATCGAGACCAATCCCGAAGACGCGGGCCTCGTGTATGACCTGGGGTATACGCTGGCGCAGGCGCAGCGGCTGCCGGAGGCGCGCGATGCGCTCGTGCAGGCCGAGCGGCTCAACCAGCTCAACGCCCGGATTCCGTACGTCCTGGGCAAGGTGCAGCTGCTCCTGGGTGATCGTGCCGGGGCGGCGGAGTCGTTTCGGCGCTTCGTCGCCATCGCCCCCAGCCGCTTCGATGATCAGCTCAGGGAAGTCAGGCAGACCCTGGCGACGCCGCCGTAGCGGCGGGCGTCGTCATCCACTTCACCCGAGAGACGGGAAGATGATCCGACGCGTCGCGGCCGCGGCACTCGCGGCCACGCTCACGCTGGCGCAGCCGGCCGGGGCGCAGGCCTCGTCGTACGAAGAGCTCCAGCGCTTCTCGGCGGTGCTCAACCAGATCCGCAGCAACTACGTGGATTCGGTCACCTACAACGGATTGGTGCGCGCGGCGATCGACGGCATGCTGCGCTCCCTCGATCCGCACAGCTGGTTCGCGTCCATGGAGGATTACGAAAAGCTCTCCGCGCTCGATCGCGGCGAGCTGGCCGTCGTTGGGCTCGAGATCGAGCTCGTGGACGGCGCCCCGACCGTGGCATCATACGCTGTGGACGGACCGGCGGCCCGGGCCGGCATCCTGCCGGGCGACCGGATCCGGCGGCTCGATGGCCAGCCGGTGGCGGGGCTCACGGAGAAGGCGGTGACGCTCAGGCTCGCCGGAGCCAAGGGCTCGCGGGTCGTCATCGCGGTGGAGCGCGGACCCCGCCTCGAACCCGACACCTTTACCGTTTCGGTGAAGCGCGGAACGCCGCGCGCGACCGGCGCCGTGTCCAGCATTCGGATGGTTGACGGGCAGACCGGGTATGTGAAGCTCGACGAGTTCGGTCCGAAGGCAGCCGATGACGTCGCGGCCGCGATCGGGCGGCTCCAGGGGATGAAGGCCAGGCAGGTGATTCTCGATCTCCGCGGCAACCCCGGAGGGATCGTCACCGAGGCCGTGGATCTCGCCTCGGAGTTCCTCCAGGCCGGGGTGCTCGTGTTCAGTACCCGCGGGCGCAAGAAGAGCGTGGACGAGGATTTCCGCACCTCGCACCGGGGACACTACACCGACCTGCCGCTCATCGTGCTGATCGATGAAGGAAGTGCGAGCGCGTCCGAAGCGCTTGCCGGATCACTGCAGGATCACGATCGCGCGCTCATTCTCGGCCGTCGCAGCTTCGGCAAGGCGCTGATGCAGACCGGTTTTATGGTTCCCTCGGGCTTCATCGAGCTCACGGTCGGACACGTCCTCACGCCGAGCGGCCGGTTCATCCAGCGGCGGTATCAGGGCCTCGCGATCCAGCAGTACTTCGCCTTTGCCGGCACCGGGGGAATCGCCGAGGACACGCTGAAGGTCTTCCTGACCGATCATCGGCGCCCGGTGCGAGGCGGCGGCGGCATCGCCCCCGACGTGGTGCTGCCCGGTGGCCCGGCGCTCCCGGCATGGTGGAGCGTGGCGGTGGACAGCGGGTTTGACAGCGCCGTCGCCGATAGCGTGGCGCAGCTGCTCGGTGCCGATGCCACGAGCCGGGCGGCGTGGATCGGCGCGTCCGGCCAGTGGCAGGGCCGGCTCGTGGCCCCGTTCCTCGCGCGCGTACGCTCCCGGCTGAGACTGGCGGCGCAGCCCGACAGCGCCGTCTCGGCGGAGATGGCGCGCCGGCTTGCGGCACGGGTGGCGTTCGTGCGCTGGCCGCCGGATGCCGGCGGCGAGCTCCTGCTGCACAGCGACCCGGATGTGCGCGCCGCGGTCGGCTGCTTCAGCCGCCTCAAGGAGCTCCTCGCGGGCACCTAGCCTGCTTCCCGCCCCTCGGTCCGCCGGGCTATCTTTCTCCCGTCACCCCAGCGTCGAGTCGTTCCTCCAGCTCCCGAGACCATGGCCACTCGCACCCCCAGCCGCGCCAAGGCACCCGCCTCCACCAAGCTCGACAAGGGCGAGCTGCTGGAACTGTACCGCCTGATGCTCCTGTCGCGCCGGATCGACGACAAGGAGATCCAGCTCAAGCGGCAGAACAAGATCTTCTTCCAGATCTCCGGCGCCGGCCACGAAGCGGTGCTGGTTGCCGCCTCGAAGGTCTTCCGCGCCGGCTACGACTGGTTCTACACCTACTATCGCGATCGCGCGCTCTGCCTCGGTCTCGGCATGACCGCCACCGAGCAGCTGCTGAGCGCCGTCGCCGCCGCGGACGACCCGAATTCCGGCGGCCGGCAGATGCCGTCGCACTGGGGCCACAAGGAGCTCAATATCGTGAGCGCCTCGAGCCCCACCGGCACCCAGTTCCTCCAGGCCGTCGGCTGCGCCGAAACCTGGCTGCGGGTCTCCCGCAACGACGGCATTGCGGACAAGGATGCGCTGATCAGGGGCGACGAGGTCGTCTTCTGCTCGACCGGCGACGGCACCACCAGCGAGGGCGAGTTCTGGGAGGCGATCAGCAGCGCCACCAATCTCAAGCTCCCGGTCGTCTTCGTCGTCGAGGACAACGGCTACGCCATCTCGGTGCCGGTCGAGGTCAATACACCTGGCGGATCGATCTCCAGGCTGCTCACCGGCTTTCCCGGTCTCTACATCCAGGAGTGCGACGGCTGCGACGTGCTCGAGTCCTACGACACGCTCGCGCGCGCCGTGGACTACTGCCGCCAGCGGAAGGGTCCGGCGCTGGTGCACGCCAAGGTCATCCGCCCCTACAGCCATTCGCTGTCGGACGACGAGGTGTTCTATCGCCCCGCCGCCGAGCGCGAGGCCGATGCCGCGCGGGATCCGCTGGTCCGGTTCCCGGCGTATCTCCTCGAGCAGGGCATCGCGAGCGCGGCGGAGATCGACGCGATCAAGGCCGCCGTCGATGACGAGGTGATGGTGGCGACCGACGTGGCGCTCGCCGCGCCGCAGCCGGCGACGAGCACGATCTACCAGTACGTCTATTCGCCCGACGTCGATCCCACCAGCGAGCAGTTCGATACCGAGGACGACCCGCACTTCACCGGCGAGCCGACCACGATGGTGGACCTGCTGAACTCCTGCCTCAGGGAGGAGATGGCCCGCGATCCGCGCATCGTCATGTTCGGTGAGGACGTGGCCGACTGCAGCCGCGAAGAGAATCTCGGCACGGTGAAGGGGAAGGGCGGCGTCTTCAAGGTCACGTGGGGACTGCAGAAAGCCTTCGGCTCCAACCGGGTCTACAACTCCCCGCTGGCGGAAGCCAACATCGTCGGCCGCGCCATTGGCCTCGCCACCCGCGGCCTCAAGCCGGTGGTCGAGATCCAGTTCTTCGACTACATCTGGCCGGCCTACATGCAGATCCGCAACGAGCTGGCGCTCATGCGGTGGCGGTCGAACAACGCCTTCAGCTCGCCGATCGTCATTCGCACCACCTACGGCGGCTACCTCAGGGGCGGCTCGGTCTATCACTCGCAAACCGGTGCCGCCGTCTTCACCGGCATCCCCGGTCTGCGCGTGGTCTGCCCGTCCACCGCGCTCGATGCCAACGGCCTTCTCCGGACCGCCATCCGCTGTGACGACCCGGTGCTCTTCCTCGAGCACAAGCACCTCTACCGCCAGACCTACAACAAGGCGCCCAATCCGGGGCCGAACTTCATGATCCCGCTGGGGAAGGCGAAGGTGGTGCGCGAGGGCACCGATCTCACCGTCGTCACCTACGGCGCCGTGGTGCAGCGCACGCTGGTGGCGGCCAGGGAGATGGAGGAACGGCATGGCGTGAGCGTCGAGGTGATCGACCTGCGCTCGCTGAGTCCGGTGGACTACGAGACGATCTACAACTCGGTGCGGAAGACCAGCCGGGTGCTCGTAGCCTACGAGGACTCGCTTAGCTGGGGGTATGGAGCGGAGATCGCGGCGCGCGTGGCCGACGAGACCTTCGCCTTTCTCGATGCGCCGGTGAAGCGCATCGCGGCCACCGATACCTTCGTGGCCTACGCTCCGGAGCTGGAGGACGTCATCCTGCCCCAGGCGGAAAGCATCCTCCGGGCCATGGAGGAGCTCGCCGCCTTTTAGGGCGGTGCTACCTCAGCGCTTCGCGGATCTCCGCCGCGGCGCTGATGGCGTTGTCCACGTCGCGGGAGAGCGCCTTGGCCTGCTGCGTGGCCATGGTGAGATCGCCCAGCACGTTGGCGATGCCGGCGGAACGAAGCCGCATCAGGTCGAGCCGCATGTTCTGCATCGCCAGCACGCACTCATCGAGGCGGGTGGCCACCTGCCCCCGCCGCGTCAGGAGCTCTGAATAGGTGCTCCGCTGGCGCTCCAGCAGATTCAGCCGGCGCGCCCGCTCCGGGTCGTCCGGTTCCTTGTTGAGCGCCGCGATCCGCTCGTCGAGCTTCGTCACCGCCTCGGCGTTGGTGTCGCTGTCGATCGAATGCAGCGTGCGGGCCAGGTCGATCGCCTTGTTGTAGAGCCCATCCGCCGTCTCCTGGATCTCCCCCGGCAGCTGCTTCCGTTCCGTCGGATCCATCCGGTCCAGCGCCCGCAGAATCGCCTGCCGGTCGCCGTGTATCTGGAGCACGTTGGCGTACTGCGCGCCGAACTCGTCGGGCTTCGGCGCCGGAAGCATGCGGGGCAGCCTGCCATCCTTCCCCAGCTTGGTCGTCTCGATCGCATCGTGCGCCGGCGGCCGGCTCAGCACGTCGCGCCAGGTATAGCCCGCCTGCCACAGCTTGGCATAGTTGTTCAGCACGCCGAAGCCCATCGCGGCCGCGGGGAACACGAACCACGGGTGGGTAATCCCGCCGGCGGCGAGGTTCACTAGAAAGAGGCCGCCGCTCACCGCCGCCCAGCGGGCGAACTGCGCCCGCACCTTCTGCACGATCTTCGGCTCGCCGGTATCGGGCAACGGGGTGTCCTCGCGGCCCCGCCTCGGCGAGTCCCAGTGGCGGACGCGGTCCAGCCGGTCCAGCCGGTCCATCGCGGCCCGCGGGGCGGGAAGGCCTCGCACGCTTCGTGGATCACCGAGCGCTGGGGGCCTGGTGCGGTCGCGCAGCGGCCGCTGCGCGCCGGTGGCCGGCCGCGCCGAGGCGCCGGGGCCACCCCGGCCTGCCTTCCAGCCGAGACCGGTCGGCTGATAGCCGGTGACGACCCGGCTCTCCAGCGAACGGCGGAGCGCGTCGGCGGTCGGCCAGCGGTTTTCCGGATCCTTCTCCAGGCAGCGCGCGACCGCCAGCGCGAGATCTTCCGGCACGTCCGGCCGCCGGGCCCTGAGGTCCGGGGCGGGCTCGGTGATCTGCTTCATCAGGATGCCGGCAACGGTCGGCGCCAGGAACGGCAGCTCGCCCGACAGCATCTGGTAGGCGACGATACCGAGGCTGTAGAGGTCGGAGCGTCCGTCGATCTCGCGCTCGCCGGCCGCCTGCTCGGGACTCATGAACGACGGGGTGCCGATCGCCACGCCGACGCCGGTCAGCGTCGCACCCGAGCTGGCCGAGAGCGCCTTGGCGATGCCGAAGTCGGTGACCATCACCCGGCCCCGGGTGCCTTCGAGCAGGATATTGTCCGGCTTGATGTCGCGGTGGATGATCGACAGGTTGTGCGCGGCGCTCAGCGCGTCGGCCGTCTCCTTCATGATGCGGCGCGCTTCCTCGACCGGCAGGCGCCCTCGCCGCTTGATCCGTCCGCCCACGCTCTCGCCGTCGACGTACCCCATCACGAAGTAGACCAGCCCCTGGCCCTCGCCGACCGTATGGATCGGCACGATGTTCGGATGTGAGAGCTTGGCGGCAGTCTGCGCTTCGCGGGTGAAGCGCTGCCGGATTTCCGACTGGAAGGCGAGCTCGGGTGGCAGGACCTTGATTGCCACGCGACGCTGCAGGCGCTCGTCGCGCGCGCGATAGACCACGCCCATGCCGCCCCGGCCGATCTCACCTTCGATCGTATAGGCGTCACCCAGCGCCTCGGCGAGGCGAGCCGGCAACGGCCTATCGCTCGAATCGGTCATCAGGACGCTCGCCTTGGGGGAGTCGGGGAGGCAGTCGCATGGGTCGCATCAATTTGCGCTCACCACGCGCGCCGGGCAACACGTGACATCCGGCAGCCCCCTACGGCGCGACCGCCCCACGGATTCAGATTAGAACGTCGCGGAGCCATATTGGCAGTCAGCCGTTAGCGCGACCGCCAATTTAAGCGCGAACCCGCCGCATGAGCAGGCTTTGACTGCTCACGGGTGGCATGGCAGGTGCAAAGCAAAGGCAGATTGGTTTTTTCGCTCGTCATTTCGCCCCGATCACCAGGGGCCAAGGAGCAACGATGTCCGAACGACTCATGCTGCCCGTGCTGCCGTTGCGCGAGGTAGTGCTGTTCCCCGGGGTGACCGCGCCGATCGGTGCCGGCCGCCCCGCCACGCTGCGAGCGATTGAAGCTGCGCTGGCCACCCCGGACAAGCTGGTGTTTGCGGTCTCCCAGCGGCAGAATCTCGACGCGGTCACTCCCGAGGCGCTCTACACCATCGGTACGGTGGCGCGCATCGGCCAGCTGCAGCGGGGCCTGGCCGGGATGCAGCTCCTGCTCCACGGCGAGCATCGCGGCATCGCCATCCACTACACCGAGAAGGACGGTTATCTCCAGGCGGTCGTTCGCCAGGCCGAGGAGATGGAGCCCATCAGCACCGAGGATGCGGCGTTCGTCGCGCTGCACCGCGAGGCGCGGGCGCGCGCGGCCGAACTGGGGCAGAAGTCCGGATTGCCCGAAGAGGTCGTGAACCAGGTGCTCGCGGGCGTAAATGAAGCGGGCCGGTTCGCCGATCTGGTCGCGGGCTACATCGACATCACTCCGGGTCAGCGCCAGGCCCTTCTCGAGACGCTGTCGGTCGAGGAGCGGCTTCGCCGCGTGCTGGTGCACGTGCAGCGGCAGATCGGCGTGCTGGACGCGCAGGAGGACATCAAGTCGCAGGTGCAGGAGGAGCTGGGCGAGCGGCAGCGGGAGATGTTTCTCCGCGAGCAGCTCAAGACCATCCGCCGCGAGCTGGGTGAGGATGAATCCGGCGATGACGGTGACGAGCTCCGGGCCAAGCTCGAGGCACTCGAGCTCCCGGCGGAGACCCGCAAGGAAGTGGATCGCGAGCTCGCCCGGCTCGGCCGCATCGGCCGCGAGTCGATGGAGTCGCAGGTGATCCGCACCTATCTGGAGAATATCGCCGAGCTGCCGTGGAACGAGCGGACGTCGGAGCACCTGGATCTGCAGGAGTCGGCCCGCATCCTCGACGAGGACCACTACGCGCTCGGCGACGTCAAGGACCGGGTGCTCGAGTTCCTGGCCGTGCGCCAGCTGCGGACCGAAGCGGACGCGCGGGAGCGTGCCGCGGCCCGGGCCGACCAGGCGGCGGCGGAGCCCGCGACAGAGACCGCGGCCGACACGCGCAGCGTGGATCCGGCTTCCGGCGAGTCCACCGATGCGCCGGTGGCCACCGCCACGGTGCCCGAGCCCAACAAGCCCGTCCTCGGCAACGACGACGACAAGGGGGCACGCGGCCCGATCCTGCTTTTCGTCGGGCCGCCGGGCGTCGGCAAGACGTCCATCGCCAAGTCCATCGCCCGCTCGATGGGACGGAAGTACGTCCGCATCTCGCTCGGCGGCGCACGCGACGAGGCCGACATCCGCGGCCACCGGCGCACCTACGTCGGCGCCATGCCCGGCCGCATCATCCAGGGCATGAAGCAGGCGGGAGCCAAGAATCCTGTCTTCCTCCTCGACGAGGTGGACAAGCTCGGCGTCTCCTTCCAGGGCGACCCGGCGAGCGCGCTGCTCGAGGTGCTCGATCCGGCGCAGAACGACAGCTTCGTGGACCACTACCTCGGCGTGCCGTTCGACCTGAGCGAGGTGCTGTTCATCGCGACCGCGAATTTCATCCAGAACATCCCCGGCCCGCTGCTGGACCGGATGGAGGTGGTGGATTTCGCCGGCTACACCGAGCGCGAGAAGCGGCAGATCGCCCGGCAGTACCTGATTCCGCGCCAGTTCCAGGAAAACGGGGTGAGCCCGGAGCAGCTCGAGATCTCCGACGAGGCGCTCAGCGAGGTCATCACCGGGTATACGCGCGAATCGGGCGTGCGACAGCTGGAGCGCGAGATCGGCCGGCTGGCGCGGAAGGTGGCCCGCAAGCTCGCCGCCAGGGAAGTCGAGCGGACCACCGTCGACCGCGACATGGTCGACGACCTGCTCGGCCGTCCCAAGGTGCATCCGGAGAAGATGGCGCGCACCGACGAAATCGGCGTCGCCACCGGCATGTATTACACGCCGACCGGCGGGGACATCATGTTCGTCGAGGCCTCGACCATGCGCGGCAAGGGCGAGCTGGTGCTCACCGGACAGCTGGGTGACGTCATGAAGGAATCGGCGCGTGCGGCGTGGACCTATGCCCGCTCGCACGCGACATCACTGCAGATCACCGATGAGATGTTCGACCGTGACCTGCACATCCACGTGCCGGCCGGCGCCATTCCGAAAGACGGCCCATCCGCCGGCGTGACCATGGCGACCGCCGTGGTGTCGGCGCTGTCGGGCCGGCCGGCGCGCCACGATATCGCCATGACCGGGGAGATTACGCTCCGCGGGCGGGTGCTTCCGATCGGTGGGCTGAAGGAAAAGGTGCTCGGTGCGGTGCGGGCCGGCATCACGACCATCATCATGCCCAAGGACAACGAGCCGGATCTCGTGGACTTGCCGAAGGAAGTCCGCGACCGGATCGAGGTCTTCCCGGTGCAGGACCTGGGCGAGGTGCTCGCCCTCACCCTGCGCGGATCGTTCCGCGAAGGACGGCTCTCCTTCGGGGAAGAGGGCAAGGCGGAGATCGGGCAGATCGTCGCCGAGTACCACCACTAGCACCGCACGAAAAAAAGCGCCGCGGCCTCACGCCGCGGCGCTTTTTCGTGCGCCTGCGCGTCAGCCGGGACGCCGGAAGTGATCGATGAGGAGCCGGGCCGATGCCACGAAGACGGCAGACGTGCTCCAGTGGCCGGAAACGCCGGCGCCGTCGCGCGCGGCGATCAGCGCGCTGTGGTCGTCCACCAGCGCGATCAGCGGAGCCCCCGGCCAGTCGAGGGCTCCGCGATCGAGTTGCTCGACTTCGACGAATGGGAGGGCGACCGGCTCGAACGCAAGCAGCGTGAGCCGGGCGCCGGCCGAGAGCGGCCGTCGGAGTGACGGAGCAAGTACCGGATACGCCTCGGCCGGTGCGAGCAGGGTGACCGACCGCTGGGCCCGGGCGATTTCATGACCGAGCAGCTGCAGCGCCGCCCTCGGCGTGTCGATTTCCACCAGCGTGGGCGAGCTGGGTACGGCGATGGCGGCCAGGTCGACCCCCAGCCGGTCGATGGCCATCCCGTGATCGTTGGTGATGCGAGCGATCAGTGCGGTTGGAGATTCCGGACGATAGCGGCGCGGGCGGCCGGCGTCGGCGCGGGCCGCTCCCTTCGTAACCAGACCCTCGAGCGCGCTGTAGGCGTTAGCGCGCGCGAGTCCCGCCGTCCGTGCGATGCTGTAGCCGGTGCCGGGGCCGCTGGTCAGGAGCACCTGATAGATCAGGCCCTCCGTCGGCGTGAATCCGAACGCGGTGAGATCGAGGTCCGTCATGGTAGTAGTGTGAACTACTTTGCGCGGTAACGCAAGACGGCTAGCGGTATTGCAACTCCCAGCCGAGCAGTTTGGCGATGAGCGCCAGGCGGAACGTCACGTCGGCTTCGCGGCCCTCGACGGTCTTGCCGTCGGGCTGCAGCGGGAAGTAGTGATAACTGATCTTGTTGGTGGCCTTCGGCGTCGAACGCAAATTCTTTGGGCGCCAGACGCCCTGCTCGTCGCAGTCGCGGAGCAGCCAGCCCAGCACCTTCGTCGCCACGGGCGCCCACTGCAGGGCCCCGAGTCGCGCGAGCAATTCGATGTAGTGCAGGGCGACCGGAATATCCTTTGGGCATCCCTTGGAATCGGCCTCGATCGGGTCGCCGAGCAGGAGATGCTGCGGCTTCACGGTCTTCCTGCCCACGGCGACGACGAACGACTTTTTCGGCGCCGGCTGGGCCAGGTAATGGCCGAGGCGTTCGGTGAAGCCTGCGCGCTCACGCCGGAGATTCGGCATCATCGCGAGCATGGTGACCGAGTACCAGCTGGGGGGGTGTGCGTCGGCATGCAGCGCGATCTGCTTCCCCGCCTTCACGAACGGCTTTTCCGCAAGCGGGCTCCGGAGAAACTGGGAGACCGAATTGGCGATCTTGTGCCCGGCGCCCCGGAGGCGCGGATCTTCGCCGTAGCCCGCCTCCGCGAGCGCGGCGCTGGCCGCTTCCCGGATGGTGTCACGCGCCCACGGCACCGCGGCCGGCGCGATCTTCGCCAGCTTCTGGAACTCGAACATGAGGGCGGGGTCTTCGTCGCGCGACAGCAGCCGGAACAGGAGCCGGTCGGCGAGCTTGAACGGGCGGGTGCCTCGTGGCCAGGCGAGCTGGAGCAACCGGCGATACTGGGGAATCGTCCCCACGTCCCTGATTCCGTGGGCGGGAGACGGGGCGAGTCCGAGGAGATTGCCACCCCAGACCCCCGACTCCTTTTGCTTCTTCACGACGGCGAGGGCGGTCTTGGACTGCGTGACCGCATGCTGGGCGGCCTCGAGCGTGGCCTGATCCACGGCGCCGGCCGGTGCGAGCTCGGACAGGGTGCGGTACCGAATCGACTCCCCGGCGTTGGCGAGCAGCCAGGTAATGGGAATCCGGTGCTGTGTGGGCAGTTCCAGATGGGCTCCCTTACGCTGGTGGGCCTGCGCGAAACGCGCGCAAGATACCACGGCACAGCGAGTTGTGCTAGCGCACGCGGGCTTCTCCAGCCTGCCGGAACTCGGAACCGGCGTTCCAGGCGGGCTGCGCCGCGGCATCCGCCACCGCCACGGCGGTGCGGAGCACGACCCGAAGCTGTTGCAGCGCACCATCATACGAGAACGATTCCAGGATCTCGTCGCTGGGCTGGTGGTACCGATGCTCGGTATAGTCGTCCTGCTGCTTGGTTCCCCAGTCGGCCGGGTGGCCCGGATAGTCGGTGCCGCTCTCGAGCGAGAGGGCGGGAACTCCGCCCCGGGCAAACGGGAAGTGGTCCGAACGGAAGAAGCTCCCCTTGATCAGCGCATCCTGGTTGACCGTGACCCTGAGCCCTTCCGCTCTGGCCGCGCGGGTAAACACCGCACCGAGGGAGGACTGGTCCACGCCCAGCGCGGCGACGTCACGCGTCCGGCCGGACAGGTTCATCACGTCCATGTTCAGCACCGCGGCGATGCGCTTCAGCGGGATGGTCGGCCGGGCGGCGAACGCCGTCGAGCCCAGCAACCCCGATTCTTCGGCGGCGAAGGCGATGAAGACCATCGAGCGCGCCGGACGAACGCCCGCCCGCACGAACGCCTCGGCCGACGCCAGCATGGCCGCGGTGCCGGACGCGTTATCGAGGGCGCCGTTGTAGATCGAGTCGCCGTTCACGGGCACGCCGACGCCCAGATGGTCGTAATGGGCCCCGATCAGCACCGCTTCGTCGGCGTGAGGGCCGTGTCCGGGCAGCCGTGCGAGCACGTTGAACGTTTCCGATCTGACCATCGCACTCCGCACGTCCCCTTCGAGGGCACCGGCGAGCGGCACTGGCCTGAACCCCCGCACCGCCGCCCGCTGCATCAGGGCCGGCAGGTCGGTGCCCGCAGGAAAGAGCCCCGCAGCGATGCGCTCCGTCACCCACCCGGCGACGAGGAGCGACGTCGCCGGACGTTCGACCCGGACCTGCGCGCCGGTCCATGACGACGCCACCGTGCTCCAGGGATAGGTGGCGCTTTCGGTCGTGTGGATCATGATGATGCCGGCCGCGCCCTGCCGCTCGGCTTCCTCGATCTTGTAGGTCCAGCGTCCGTAATAGGTGAGAATCCTGCCCCGGAAGATGGTGGAATCGCGAAGGCCGGGATCGTTGGCCAGCGTGACTACGATCTTTCCCTTCACGTCGAGCCCCTTGTAGTCGTCCCAGCCGTACTCGGGCGCGACGATGCCGTAGCCGACGAAGACCGCATCGTTCGAGAACCGGACGAGGGAGTCGTTCCGCATGGACCACAGGACGAAGTCGTCGCGGTATCTGAGGGCGCGCGCCGCCCCACCGATGCGCAGCGCCAGCGTTGGTGCCGGCGTCAGCGACACGATCGGGACCCGATGGTAGTAGCTCCCGTCCTCGCCGGCGGGCTGCAGCCCGAGCCGCTGGAACTGGCTGCGGATGTACTTCGCGGCCAGCAGCCCGCCCCTGGTGCCCGGGGCCCGGCCTTCCAGGGCGTCATCCGCCAGGAACTCGAGGTGCGCGCGAAGCACCTCCGCGCTCGCGGACGTTGCGACCCGCGCATCGGACGCCGCCGCCGGACGCTGCGCCGCGAGCGGAGCCGACACGCAGCCGAGAAGGCCGAAAATGCCGAAAATGCCGAGCACTGCGTATCGCATGCGAAATCCGGATCGGAGGGGTGGATACGGCTGCATCAGGGTTGCTCCATGCTCGGGCAGGTGACGACGGCGATGGACCCGGCCAGGGCGAACGCCTGCTCGCCGGTGAGCACGAGGTGGTGCTGGTCCAGCCAGTCCACGCCTTCGCCCTGCACCTCCAGGCCGAGGATGTTGCAGGCGCGGGCCGGCGAATCGGGCACGAGGTTGTCCGCGGTGAGCCGGAAGAAATAGAGATCGCGATAGGTGCGAATGACGGCGTGCACGCCGTCCGGCGCGACGGCTCCGTCGGTGACCAGGCGGAACGACGCCGTGTCGGCCGGGATGGGCAGCGTGCCCGTGGCGCTGGCCGTCGCCGGCGCGTCACTGTCCCAGGCCGCGAGCGAGATGCGATAGAGCCGCACGCCGCCGATTCCCTTGGTGACCAGGAGCAGGTCGCCGATCGGAGTCATGAGCATCGCTTCCGCGTCATGCGGCCGGTCGGGATAGCGCACGTGCAAGGCGACGGCGCGAGCGGTGGCGATCGGTCCGAGCGAGTCTCCGCGCACCCGCGGTTCCGGTATCCGGTAGATCACGATGTCGCCACGGCGCTCGGCGTTGTCCCCGATATCGCCGATGTAGAGGCAGCTTCCGCTGCCGCAGGCGCCGACGCGGATCGCTTCCCAGTCATTGTTTGTCGCACCGACGACGCGGAACGTCCCGAGATCGTGGCCCAGCGTATCGGTCGCGTAGAGCATCGGGTCGTTGCCCGAATCATTGTGCGTCCACAGGACGCCCGGCTGGGTGCGGCTGACGGCCACGCCCGAGCTCTCGTTGACCCGGCGATTGGCGAAGTAGGCGGTGCGGACGGCACGGACCGGCTGATCATAGCGCCAGCTCGCCTGGGCGGCGAGCGGGGCGGAGGCGAGCAAACCGGCGAGCGCGAGGCGCACGCCGGCCGAGGAGCTCATGGCGGAGTGGTCGGCAGCGGCTTGATCTCGACGCGTCGGTTCGCCGAGCGTGCCGCGTCGGTGTTCGCGGTCGACAGCGGCATGGCGGATCCGTAGCCCTTCGCCACCAGCCGCGTGAACGGCACCTTTCGCGCGATCAGATAGTTGCGCACCGCTTCCGCCCGCAGCCGCGAAATATTCAGGTTGGCGGCCGCGTTGCCGGTGTTGTCGGTGTGCCCACCGATCTCCACCATCAGCGCGGGATTGTCCAGCAATGTTCGGGCGAGCGAGTCGAGCACGGGCTGCGACTCCGGGCCCAGGCGCGCGCTGCCGGGGGCGAAGACCACGCCGTGGAGGATGGTCGTTTCCAGAGGGGCGGTGGTCGGACCGCCGGACGCGCCGCCCGACGGCGGGCAACCGAGCGAGTTGACGGTCTGTCCCTGCGGCGTGTGCGGGCAGCGGTCGAGCCCGTCGAACACGCCGTCGCCATCCTCGTCACCCGGGCATCCGAGCTGATCGACGCTCGCGCCGGCGGGGGTATCGGGGCAGCGGTCGAGGCCGTCGGCGACACCATCCTTGTCGCTGTCGATCGAGCAGCCGGCAGCATCCACAGCGGCACCCGCCGGCGTATTCGGGCAGCGGTCGAGGCCATCGGCCACGCCGTCGCGGTCGGTATCACGGGGGCAGCCCGCTGTATCGACCACCGTGCCCGGCGCCGACGTCGGGCAGCGATCCAGCCCGTCGGGGACGCCGTCGTGATCGGTGTCGGTCGGGCAGCCACGGCGATCCGTGAGCACGCCGCGCGGCGTGTTGGGGCACCGGTCGTCGGTATCGTAGACGCCGTCGTGATCCACGTCCGTGGCCGACTTGCTGCCGAGCATCACGCTGAGCCCGACCGAGCCGCCGAAATTCGTGAGACTCTTCGATGTGCTGTGGTTGGCCGCGCCCTCCATCCGGAGCATCAGCGTCTGTGAAATGCCGGCGCGAAAGCCGAGCCCCCCGATCAGCACCGGCGTGCTTCCGCAGGGGCCGATGTCCACGAACGAGATTCCGGCCGAGCAGCGGTCGGAGTCGTACTTGGAGGTGCCGTAGCCGGCCCGGAGAAAGAACGAGCTGGTGTTGCCGACCGGGATGTTGGCCAGAAGCGAACCGGTGAAGAACCGCGCGGTCCAGGCGAAACCGTTGATCGTCGTGCGGGGGCTCGTGAGCAGCGCTTCGCCTTCGACCGACAGGTGCAGGGGGAGCCACAACCCCAGCCGGCCGACCCCGCCGAAGGCGGAATGGAGGTTGGTCGCGTTGTCGAACGACATGTAGGTGCCGCCCGCGCTCGCCTCGAGCAGGTAGCGGCGGCGCTGGGCTTCGCCCCGGGTCGCGAGGGCGGCCACGGCGCCGAGCACGAGCAGGCTTCGTTGCAGGCAGGTTCGCATGGTTTCAATAGATACGTGGCGCACGGCGGGCTGACAAGGCGCGCACTTGGCAGCACCAACCGGGCGCAGTACGATTCGCATCGAGAGCGGCATTCACACGAGCGAGGCGGTCATCATGCGGGTGCGCGTACAATACTGCGTCGTTTGAAACTACCAGCCCCGAGCCGCCGGTCTGGCGGCTGAGCTGGAGCAGGCTTTTCCGGGCGTCACCGTCCAGCTGATTCCGGCCTCGGGCGGCCGGTTCGATGTGGCGGTGGACGACGTGCCCATCTTTTCAAAAAAAACCGCCGGGCGTCATGCGGCCCCCGGCGAAATCGTCAGATTGATCAGGGAAAGAGGAGCGTAACACGCGAATCGCGATCTCCACCGGCGGCGGCGACGCGCCGGGTCTCAATGCCGTCATCCGGGCCGTGGTGCTCTCGGCCCACCAGCGTGGCTGGCGCTCGTACGGAATCCAGCGCGGATTCGAAGGGCTGCTCAGCTTCGATGGGGTCGTCCCGCTCGGGCCGGCCGAGGTGCGCGGGATTACCCACCTGGGCGGCACCATACTCGGGACGACCAACCGCGGCAATCCGTTCCGCTACGTCCGGCGCGACGAGTCGGGCGCGGAGTACGAGTGCGACCGGTCGGACGACCTGGTCGGTGCCTTCCACGCGTCCGGTTTCGACGCGCTGGTCTCGATCGGCGGTGATGGCAGCCTGCAGATTGCCCACCAGCTGTCGCTCAAGGGCATGCCCGTCGTCTGCGTGCCCAAGACGATCGACAACGACGTGTTCGGTACTCAGCGCACATTCGGATTCGACACCGCCGTCGGCACCGCGACCGAAGCGCTCGACCGCCTGCACTCCACCGCCGAGAGCCACGACCGGGTGATGGTCGTCGAGCTCATGGGACGTCACGC
Organism: Gemmatimonadales bacterium; assembly: GCA_038321865.1. Classification (GTDB taxonomy): domain Bacteria; phylum Gemmatimonadota; class Gemmatimonadetes; order Gemmatimonadales; family GWC2-71-9; genus JAICUF01. Next base: position 17,929 of record JBBQFH010000031.1, on the reverse strand, counting down.
CGGCTGGATCGCGCTCAACAGCGGCATCTCAGGAAGTGCCGACGTCATCCTGATTCCGGAGATTCCGTTCGATCTGGCGCGCGTGAGCGCGAAGATTCTCGAGCGGGAGGCGGCGGGCCGCCGCTTCAGTATCGTGGTCGTGGCGGAGGGCGCGGTGCCGAAGGACGGCACGGTCGCGCTGGTCGAGCGCCGCGGCATGGGGACGGTGGACCGGCTCGGCGGGATCGGCAGCCAGGTGGCTCGCGCGATCGGCGAGGTGACCGGCAAGGAGGTCCGGACGCTGGTCCTCGGCCATCTGCAGCGCGGCGGCTCGCCCACCACCTACGATCGCCTGCTCGCGCTCCGCTTCGGGGCGGCGGCCGTCCGGGCGATCGCCGACGGCGCCTTCGGGTGCATGGTCGGCCTCAACGGGCCGACGATCACCCGGGTGCCGATCGCCGACGTCATCGGCCGCACCAAGAACGTCCCGCTCGATTCCGATACGATCATGACCGCGCGGGAGCTCGGAATCAGCCTTGGCGACTGACCGCCGCGGGACGCTGGTGTCGGACGCGGTGGACATCCTCCATGGCGAAGCGGTGGCCGATCCCTACCGCTGGCTGGAGGATTCGGACGATCCCGCCGTGGCGCAATGGACGGCGGAGCAGAACGCGGAGACCGAGGCTTTCTTCGCGGCGATCGACGCCAGGCCCCGCATCCGTCGGCGGCTCGAGGAGCTGCTCGCCATCGGCAGCCTCGGCGTACCCACACCGGCGCGCGGCCGGTACCTCTATCTGCTTCGCGAAGGCACCCAGAACCAGCCGGTCCTCTACGTTCGCGATGGCCTGGGCGGCGCCGACCGTGTCGCGATCGATCCCAACGTCATCAACCCCGATGGCACCACGGCACTCGACTGGTACTATCCGAGCGAGGATGGCCGGCTGCTGGCCTACGGCCTGTCGGAGGACGGAAGTGAACGAAGCGTGCTCCAAATCCTCGATCTGGATACGCTCGAACTCCTTTCCGACCGCATTCCCGACACCCGCGCCGCCGATCTCGCCTGGCTGCCCGACTCCAGCGGCTTCTACTATACGCGCTATCCCGCTGCCGGCACCGTCCCCGATGGCGACGAGCAGTATGGCCGCACCATTTACTTCCACCGCCTGGGCGACGATCCCTCCGTGGATCCGCTGGTGTTCCGGCCGGAGGCCAAGGAGCACTGGCCCGGCGTAAGCGTCTCCTCGGACGGCCGCTGGATGCTCATCGTCGTATCCCGCACCTTCGACGAGACCGACTTGTATGTCCGCGACCTGGCGGCGGACGGTCCGCTCGTCGCCGTCGCCCGCGATGAACCCGCGTTCTTCGAGGGGCAGGTGGTGGGCGGGCGATTGTACATCCGCAGCAACTTCGACGCGCCGACGCACGGCCTGTATGTCACAGATCCGGAGCAGCCCGGCCGCGCGGGCTGGCGCACGCTGGTGCCGCCCCGCACCGACGCGGTTCTCGAAGGCGTCTCCGTCACCCGGACCGCGCTGGTGCTCAACTACCTCGAGCGCGCGACGTCGCGGCTGGTGCTGGCCGATCTCGACGGCGGCACCGCTCGGGACATTCCGCTTCCCGCCATCGGCAGCGTCTTCGGGGTCGGCTCCGAACCCGACGGCGACGAGCTCCTGTACGGCTTCTCATCCTATGCGGTCCCGCCGAGCATTTATCGGGTCGCGCTTCCGTCGGGGAAGCAGACCCTCTGGCGCCGCGTGGAGGCGGACGTGGCGCCGGAGCGATTCGAGGTGCGGCAGGTGACCTACGCATCGCGCGACGGGACCCCGGTGACGATGTTCGTCGTGCAGCCGAGCGGGATCGTGCTCGACGGGAACAATCCGGTCTACCTCACGGGGTACGGCGGCTTCAACATCAGCATGACGCCGGGCTTCTCGCGCTCGCTCCTGCTCTGGCTGGAGCACGGCGGCGTGCTCGCGGTCCCCAACCTCCGGGGCGGCGGCGAGTACGGGGAGACCTGGCACCAGGGCGGCATGCTGGGCGCCAAGCAGAACACGTTCGACGACTGCATCGCCGCCGCAGAGTGGCTGATCGCGGAGGGCTACACCAGGCCCGAGCGCCTCGCCGTGGCGGGCGGGTCGAATGGCGGGCTGCTCACCGGTGCGCTGCTCACTCAGCGCCCCGATCTGTTCCACGCGGTGATCATCCAGGTGCCGCTGCTCGACATGCTCCGGTACCATCTGTTTCTGATCGCACGCCTGTGGATTCCGGAATACGGTTCGGCGGAGGACGCAGAGCAGTTCGGCTGGCTCCGCGCCTACTCGCCCTATCATCATGTGCGGGCCGGAGCGAAGTACCCGGCGGTGCTGCTGGCCACGGCGGAGTCGGATACGCGAGTGGATCCGATGCACGCGCGGAAGATGGCGGCCCGCCTCCAGGCGGCGACGGGATCGGACCGGCCGATCCTGCTCCGGCTCGAGGCAAAGGCGGGACACGGCGCGGGCAAGCCGCTGTCGAAGCTGCTCGACGAGCTCACCGACAGCTGGAGCTTCGTCTTCCACGAACTGGGCGTGCCGGCATGACGCGTGGGCGCGCCGCGCTTGCCGGTGGCCTCGCGGCCTTTGCCGCGCTGACGGCGCTCTCCATCGCGGTGCGGTCCGGGCGCACCTGGCAGATGGACCGGCGGGCGCGCCGGTGGATGCGGCGCCATCAGTCGGCGCCGGCGACAGCGGCGTTCAGCGCGATCACCTGGGCCGGCGTTCCTCCCGTCCACCTGCCAGGCGCCCTGCTGGCCGCCACGTGGGTGCACCGGCGACGCGGTTTCGGGCCGGCGATGCCACTCGCGCTCTCGTCGGTGGCGGCATTCGTGGCGCATCACGCCATCAAGTCAGTGTTTCACAGCCGGCGCCGTCCGGGCGCAGCCGTCTTCGGGCGCCACCAGCCGGCCTTTCCCAGCGGACATACCACCGGCGCCACCGCGGTGTCGCTCATGATCGGCTACGTGCTGCTCCGCGAGCAGCTCGGCGCTCCGCGCGCGGTTGTTCCGGCCGCGGCCGGCGTGCCGCTGATGGTTGGCGTGAGCCGGTCGTACCTCGACCGTCATTGGGCCGCCGACGTGCTTGCCGGCTGGCTCCTCGGCGGCGGGATCGCCGCCCTCTGTGTCGCGATCTATGAGAGCGGGAAGCAGGGCAGAGCCGAATTCACACCGGGCTGGAAAGCGACAGGAACTGCCGCAACAGCTGGTGGCCATGGTCGCTCAACACCGACTCGGGATGAAACTGCACGCCGGTGACCGGATGGCGGTCGTGCGCGATGGCCATGACTTCCCCGTCGCCCGCTGTCGCCGTCACCCGCAGTTCCGCCGGCAACGAGGCCCGCTCCACCACCAGTGAGTGATAGCGTGCGGCCTGAAACGGATCCGGCAGCCCGGCCAGGATCCCGGTGCCGTCATGCGTGATCGCCGAGGCGCGCCCGTGCATCGGCTGGAGGCCGCGCACGATCCGGCCGCCGTAGGCGGCGGCGATGCACTGGTGCCCCAGGCAGACGCCGAGCATCGGGATGGTGGCCCCGAAGCGCCGCACCGCCGGTGTGGAGATCCCCGCATCGGCAGGAGCGCCCGGCCCGGGTGAAATGATGATGTGCGACGGTCCGAGCGCGGCGATCTCGTCCAGCGTGATGGCATCGTGCCGGCGAACCAGCGGCTCGCCGCCCAGCTCCCGCACGTACGCCGCGAGCGTGTGCACGAACGAGTCGTAGTTGTCGATTAGTAGAATCATGCGCCGCCCATCGCGGCGATCAGTCCCCGCGCCTTGTCCAGCGTCTCCAGGTACTCGGCGGCCGGATCCGACTGCGCCGTGACACCGCCTCCGGCCGAGAGGCAGGCCCGGTCGCCCTGCAGCACCACCGTCCTGATGGCGATGCTGGTGTCCATCGCGCCGGTCGCGCTGAGATAGCCGATGGCGCCGCAGTAGACGCCTCGGCGCACCGGTTCCAGCTCTGCGATGATCTGCATGGCCCGCACCTTCGGGGCGCCGGTGATCGATCCGCCGGGAAATGCGGCGCGCAGGAGATCCGTGCCGTTGACGCCTTCCCGCAGCTCGCCGGTCACGGTGGACACCAGGTGGTGCACCGTCGGATGACGCTCGAGGACACAGAGCTCCGGAACGGTCACCGAACCGGCGCGACAGACGCGCGACAGGTCGTTCCGCAGCAGATCCACGATCATCACGTTCTCGGCGCGGTCCTTCCCGCTCGCGAGCAGTTCGGCGGCGAGCGCGTCGTCCGCCGCGGGGCGGTGGCCGCGGGGCCGGGTCCCCTTGATGGGACGCGCCTCCACCCGCCGGCCGTCGAGCCGGAGAAATCTTTCGGGGGACGCACTCAGGATCGCGCACTCCTCAGTTTCCATTAGTGCTGCGAACGGCGCGGGGTGGCGTGCACGAATGCGCCGGTACAGCTCCAGCGCGGGCATGGTGACCCGCAACTCGAACCGCTGGGACACGTTTACCTGGAATACGTCGCCGGCCAGGATGTACTGCCGGACACGCTCGACCGCAGCACGATACCCGTCGGGCGTGAATGTGGACTGCACCGGCAGCGGAGCGAAGGCGGGAACGGCGTGCGACGCTGGGCGCGGCGCGCTGCCGCCGGGGGGCGACGCGCGCGGGGTCGGTGCGGAGTGTGAGAGGAGGGCATGCACTTCGGCCAGACGGGCGGCCGCGTCCCCTTGCCCGAACCCGGCCGAGACGATCCACGCCGTGGCGAGTTCGTGATCCCATGCGATGACCCAGTCATAGCACCCGAGCACGACGTCCGGGAGCTGGAGATCGTCGTAGCCCGGCAGCGGCACCCGTTCGAGAGTGCCACCCCATTCATATCCGACATACCCCGCAGCGCCACCCTGGAACGGCGGCACGCCGGGCAGGGCGGCAGCGGTGAATCCGCCGATCTCGCGGGCCACGGCGGTGAGAACATCTCCGGGCACGTCCAGCCACCCCGTCGTGCCGCGCGCACGGCGCTCGGTGCGCACGCCGCGGCTCCGGAAGACGGCGATGGGATCAGCGGTGACGAACGAGTATCGACCGATCGGCCCGCGGGCCGCGCTGTCGAGCAGAATGGGGAAGGGAAGACCGGAAACGCGGGCGTAGGTCTCCAATGGATCCGGCACCGTCGCGAGCCGCCTGGCGAGCGGCGTCGCCGGCCTCACGGCGCCGATGGCTCCGCGGTGACCCACTTCTTGGTCGTGCCGGCCAGCGCGCCGCCGTGGGCGCGCCACAGCGCTCGATCCTCGATCAGGCGCGCGAGCTCGAGATCCTTGTCGGTGATCCCGCCGGCCGAGTGCGTGTTGAGGCGGACGACCACCTTGCCCCAGCTCACCGCGAGATCAGGATGATGATCGGCCGCCTCGGCCAGAAAGCCAATGGCGTTCACCAGCATCAGCGTCGTCGGCCAACCATCGGTGGCGTAAGTGCGCTGAATGGCGCCGGTCGACTCCGTCCATCCGCCGAGTGCGCTGAGCCGCTTCGAGAGCTCGGCGCCGGCATAGGTCGTTTCGGGCTTCGGCATAATGCGCCAGCCTATCTTTGAACGGGCGTGTTAGAGCGTGATCCGGAATATGGCCGCCTGGCCCGGACTTTCCTCGACCTCGAGCTCGAGCAGCGAGAGCTGCGAGATCCCGCGCTGGGCCAGCTCCTCACGTACCTGCACGCCGAGATACTCCGCGAGGAGCTCGGCCGTGCTGTTCGGGATCGGGAGCAGCGCGCAGTCGCCGCGCGGGAACGCGTATCGGGGTTCGCCATGCACGGCGACGTGCACCAGTCCGCCGCCTTCTGTGATCTCCAGCTTGGGATTGCGCAGCGGGAGCAGCACCTTGTGGTCGATGGCATCGACCAGCCGGCGCACGATCTGCTTCAGCACGCTGAAGTCCACGACGAAGTGCACTTCGTCGTCCAGCGCCCCTTCGACCGCGATGCCGACACGGTAATTGTGACCGTGCAGCGTCTCGCAGTGGTGGCCCTTGAAGGTGATGAAATGGGCCGAGGCGAAGACCAGATAGTCCTTGCTGACCGAGACCCGGAACGTCTGCACGCGGCTGCTCCTCGCGAAGTCGCCAGAAAGGTAGGTGCCTGTGCCGGAAAAGACACGGTTGCGTGCGGAGGTGCTCGCGCGACGCGATGCGCTGGCGGATCGCACCACGCGCTCGAGGGCAATCGCCGAGGGAGTCCGCCGCCTGCCCGAGTATGGCGGTGCCCGCACGATCGCACTGTTCGTCGGTGTCCGCAGCGAGGTCGAGACCCTCCCGCTCCTCGAGGCGGCGCTCGCCGACGGCAAGCGGGTCGCCGTGCCGTGGGTCGCAGGAGCCGATCTTCGGCTCTTTGCGCTGGAGACTCCGGCCGAGCTGGCGCCGGCGCCGTTCGGGTTGCTCGAGCCGCCGGCCGTGATCCGTGAAGACGCCACCCGGAACGTGGCGCCGTCCGATATCGACCTGTTTCTCGTACCCGGCGTCGCCTTCGACCGGCAGGGCGGACGCCTTGGCCACGGCCGCGGGTTCTACGACCGGCTGCTGGCCGCGAGCCGGCCTGGGACACCGTTCATCGCGCTCGCCTTCGAGTGCCAACTGGTCGAGGGGGTCCCGATGACCGCGAGTGACGTCCCGGTTCACGCCATCGTCACCGAAGCCGGCGTGTACCGCGCATAGCACCGGCCAAGTGTTCCGAATTCGGAACACATCTGCCTTCGCACGTCCCGTTTTTGGAACACCGCGCCGGCTCTCCCACCGCATCGGCCTGATTTTGCAAGGACTTAGCAATTTGGCACGCGGTTCGCAATGCCGAGACGCGCACCACTCGCAGTGTTCCTTTTCCGTCGAGGTTCGTATGCGCTCCTCATTTCTTGTCGGCTCAGCCGTTGCGCTCGTGCTCGGCACCATGCCGACCTCCGTGCAGGCTCAACGCATTGTCCTGGGCAATCCGATCGCGCCCAGCCGTTACGCAATCAGCTACATGACGCCTGCCCGCGCCGCCGCGGCCACGCGCAGCTGGCCGCGCGTCGTCGCGATCGCCCGGATCAACGTCGGCAACCAGGGCCGGGGCCGGGGCCACGCCTACGGCCGCATGAGCGACGGCTGGTGGCGGTCCAACGGCTATCGCCCGGTCACGGTCTATAACGTGGACGGCCGCTACTACGACCGCTGGGATGACCGCTACCGCGGCCGCAACGTGAGGCAGGTGGTGGTCTACGAGCGGGGCGGGCGCCTCTACCGCGACTGGGATGACAACGACAACCGCTACGGTCGCGACGACCGGTATTCCCGCGACGACCGGTATTCCCGCGATGACCGTGGGTACGACGACGGCCGCGGCCGCTACGGCGATCGGGACGACCGCAACGGCGGAGATGACCGCCGGGGCCGCGATGATCGCGATCGGCGCGATGATCGAGATCGGCGGGACGAGCGAGACTATCGCGATCGTTGAGCCGCACCGGTGACGACCGGCCCCGCAATCGCTGCGGGGCCGGTCGTTTGCGTTTCCCCCGGGTTCTTCCTTCATTCCCCCCATGCATCCGTCCCGCGACCACCATCTCCCACCCGATCCCGACGCCTTCCGTCACGCCGCCCCTCCCAGAGGGCGTATCATCGTCATCGCCCCGACCCGCGCGGCGTGCGAGACGATCGAGCTGGCGCTCGGCCTCCGCGTGGAGACCGTACTGGAACGGGAGCACGGGATCGAATTGCGGGAGTGGGCCGCGGCGGGCAAGGCGTTCGGCATCGTGGCCGGCACCGGCACCGGCAAGACCCTCGGCATCCGGCCGATCGCGGAGACCATACTGCGCGAGCCGCTGCGGGTCGGTGTGGTCAATCGTGAGCGGGAGGCAACGCCGGACACGCCCACGTGGAACGTGGTCATCGTGACGACCGGAATCGCCCGCCGCTGGTTCCAGGACGACCTCATCACCGGCCGCGATACGATCATCGTGGACGAGATCCACCAGACCTCGGCCGAGCTCGAGCTCTGCCTCGCGCTCGGCAAGCGTGCCGGGTGCCGCTTCATCTGGCTCAGCGCCACCGTGGACCCCGCGTTCTACGCCCGGTACCTGGGCAGTGCGGAGGTGCTGGAGACCCGGGTGTTCGATCCCGCGCTGCGGGCCCGGGTCGAGGTGCTGACCCAGCGGCCGGAAGAGTTTCTCGATGAAAAGTTCATGCGCAAGATCATCAAGGAAAAACGAGGCGTTGCGGTGTTCGTGCCGACGCGCGCCGAAGTGGAGAAGCTCGCCATCGCGCTGGGGGAGCAGTGGAAGCGCCTGACCACCGCATTCTATCACGGCGGCGAGCCGATTCGTGTCATCCGTCCCTTTCTCGAGGGCGAGGTCGAGCGCCCCTGGCTGCTCGCGATGACGGCCGCCGGACAATCGGCGCTGAATGTGCGCGGCCTGGATACGGTCGTCATCTACGACGCGCGGTACGGCAACGTGGTGGACCGGGGACGGAACGTCCTGCACCGACTCTACCTGGGCGCCAACGAAATTCTCCAGATGGCCGGCCGGGTGCATGGCCGCGTCGCGGGCGGTGAGGTGTATATCCTCAGCGACCGGGAGCTGGTATTCGAGCAGCTGCGGCCGACACCGCCGGAGTTCCAGCTTGCCGGCGACGCGGAGCGGGTGGCGATCACCTGCGCGGCCCTCGGGGTGGACGCGCGGGACCTCGAGCTGCCGGTTCCCCTCGACCGGATAGCGTACCGACGGGCCGTGGACACCCTGGCCCGGCGGGGACTGGTCGAGGACGGGCGACTGACACCCTACGGGCGTGAGGTCGAGGCGCTGCCGGTGGATCGGCAGTGGGGAGAGCTCCTGGTGCACGCCTCGGCGGACCTGGTGCCCATGGTTGCGGTCTGCTCGAATATCGATTCGCTCCATCGCATGACGCGCGAGGAGCGGGATCTGCACGGGCTGATCGTGAACGGCAGCGATCACCTTACGGCTTACAACGTGTACGCCGAAGCCGTGAACCAGCATGGATTCCTGGGCACGGTCTACGGGCTGCCGCGGCACCTTTTCGAGGACGGTCTGGCCGAATGGGCCGAGCGGCGCGGAGTGCTGGTCAAGGCGATCGAGGACACCGCGCTGGGCCTGGCCTCGGTGTACCGCTCGCTGGAGCTGGCACTGCCCAAGACACTGCCCTACGCCGGCAAGGAGGTCCGGAAGCTGTTTGCCGACCTGCTCGCGCAGTACATGCCGTTCGACCTCGTGATCGACGAGCACACCGCCGAGGGCCAGGAGGCGCGGGTCTCGAAGACGTCGGTCGCGGGCAGCTGGGGGGCGGTCGCGGGGAATCTTCGCTTCTTCGCCGACCGGTTCGGGACGCCGCGCGCGGCGATCGAGGGCACGACGCTCTCCTACGACCTCATCCGGGAGCACGCGCAATGGGGCGCGGCCAGTCTCGCAGTCGGCGGGCCGCGCAAGCACCAGCGGATCACGATCACCCGCACGCTGAGCTATTTCGGCTTCGAGCTCGACGGTGACACGGAGGTGGTCGAGGGGCGAGTCCCGGAACCGCTGGTACCAGCGGCGCTCGATGCACTGACCGACGCGCTGCTCGCCGGTGAGACGGTGCATCCCGACCAGGGGCGGCTCCGCCGCTCGCTCGAGCGTCTCGACGAATGGTGGCGGCGCTCCGGCGGAACGCTCGAGGTCGCGGCATCGGGAGCGATGCGGGCGCTCGTTCGCAGCCAGCTCGCGGCGGAGGGGGTGAACGGATGGGAGAGCTTCATCCGGGCTCGGATCGCACTCGATCCGTCCGCCCTGGTGGCTCCTGCCATCGCCGAGCCACTGGATGCGCTTCCCGCCAGCGTCCGGATCAAGGGCGATGCCGTGCCGCTCGACTACGAGATTCGCGGCGGCCAGGGGGTGGTGCGACTGACCATGCGAGAGGGCCAGGCCCGGCGCATTCGGGCCGGCGAGCTGCCGCCGCTCGACCGACCGGTCGTCTTCGCGGCCCGGCGCGGATCACATCCGCCGCTGGTGGCGGACACGCTCGAGGGACTGCAGGCGCTGCTTCGCCGGCAACCCGCCCCGGAGCGGGACGACGACCGTCCCCGCCGCGGGGGCGGCCACCGGCAGCGTCACCAGGGCGGCGGCCCCCGCGGCCGCGGCAAGCGGGGGCGCTGAACGCGGCGTGCTGGTCCACGTCGCGCTGATCCTGGTCCAGGTGTTTTTCGCGAGCCTCGCCATCGCGGGCCGCTACGTCCTGCGCGAATTTCCCGCCGGTGCCCTCGTGCTGTTCCGGGTCGTCGGCGCGGCGGCGGCCCTGCTCGTGATCCACGCGCTTGCCGGCGGCCGGGCCATCCGGAACCGCCGCCACCTCCTCTTCCTCGCCCTCCTCGGCATGCTCGGGGTCGCGATCAACCAGGGGCTCTACGTTTTCGCCCTCCGCCACACGACCGCGATCAATGCGACCATCCTGACCACGACCGTACCGGTCTTCACCGTCATCTGGTCGGCGATCGGCGGACGCGAGCCGCTCAGCGCGCTGAAGCTCGGCGGGGTCGCGCTGGCGGCGGCGGGCGTGGTCTACCTGATCGGACCCGACCGGATCTCGGTCAGGCCCGACGTGGCGCTGGGCAATGCCATGATCGTCGTGGGCATGGCGTGCTACTCGGCGTACTTCGTCCTGTCGAAGCGCATCATCGCGCTGTACCGGCCGCTGACCGTCACGACGTATGCGATGCTGTTCGGTGCGGTCGGCACGCTGCCGTTCGGCATTCCGTCGGTGCTCTCGATCGAGCCCGGGCGGATTCATACCCTGACCTGGCTGTGGGTGGCGTACATCGTCGTCTTCCCGACGCTGCTGGCCTACCTGCTGAACCTCTGGGCGCTGCGCAGGGTGTCTTCAAGTACGGTGGCCGTCTATATCTACCTCCAGCCGCTCTTTGCCCTGGCGGTGGCGCCGCTGGTGCTGCAGGGCGAGGCGGTGACCCCCCGGACGATCGTGGCGGCCCTCACGATCTTCGGCGGGCTGGCGCTGGTGCTCCACGGCGAGCGGGCAGGACGGACTGTGCACGAAAAGCCCGTTCGGAACGACTCCTAGATGAATCGGGGAGCCCCGGCCCAACGGCGCCGGACGTCCCCAAGTGAAACTTTCACCCTTTTTCGACGTATATTCGGCCATGCCAGACGCGCTCCCACTCAACAGCATGCCCTCCGTATTCTCGCCACTCGCCAAGGCCCTGCTCGACGGGTTCAGTGAAGGCGTCGTGGTCTTCGACGTCGAGGGCAAGGTGTTGTATGCCAACCAGCAAGCTCGCGCGGCGCTGACCGATATGGACCTCTCGGAAGGCTCCGGCGACCTGATGCCTCGGCTGGCAGCGGTGGGCGGACGGCTCCGTCCGCTGCGCGCCGGCGCCCTGGAAGTGGGAGAGGCCATGTTCATTCCCGGAATCGACGGCGCGACGACCCTCGCGGCGCGGGAGAAAGACGCTATCGTTCGCACCCTGGACCAGAACAGCTGGAAGCTGGCGGAGACGGCCAAGGAGCTCGGGATCAGCCGCACGACACTCTGGCGTCGCCTCAAGGCGTACGGGCTTCACCGGGACGGCCGGAGTAAATGGGCGCAATCCTCGTAGGGCTTTTCGTCATCGCGCACGCGCTCGACGCGCCGCCGCCGCCGCAGTCCCCACCCCAACAACCCGACACGCTCCTCACCTACGGCAGCCCCGCCGCCCGCGCGCTCGTGCTGCGGGGCATCGCGCGCCATCAGCAGCAGGATTCGGCGGTAGCGGACTACCACGCCAGAATTCGGTATCGCCTCACCGCGTCAGTCGGCCGCCGGCGCTGGGGACGCTTCCCCATCGGGACGGTCGAGGAGCAGGAAGCGACGATTGCCTGGCAGCTGCCCAACGATCTGCGGGTGGACGTGATCGGCCGCCGGGTGAAGACCCGCAACGGCGCGCCGCCCACCTCGAGCGTCTTCGATCATCCGTGGTTCGTTCCCCGATCCGTCGGGGATTCGGTCCGCATCTTCAGCAACGACTTTCCCGCGACCGGCGCCCTGCATCCGCTCTCGGCGCAGGCGCCCGCGTGGTATCACTACGATCTCACCGACAGCCTGATGGCCCAGCTCCCGGGTGGACGCCGCATCCGCCTGTACGCGCTGCAGTTCACGCCCAGGCGGCCGGCGCCGGCCCTGGTGGTGGGACGGCTGTGGCTCGACGCCGCCACCGCGGAGGTGGTCCGCTTCACCTTCCGCTACGTCGGCACCGAGCTCTGGGCCCGGCCGGGGGAGGATGGGAACGATTCCAGCAGCGCCCGGCGCCTCAACCGGCTGGCGAACGGAATCGTCAGCATCGATGCCGACCTCGAGTACGGACTGCAGGAGAACCGGTTCTGGATGCCGTTCCGCCAGAGTATCGCCGGGCAGGTGCGGGTGCCGATCGTGGACCTGGTGGTGCCGTTTCAGGTGCTCACGACCTTCGATGATTATGCCATCAACACCGGGCATCCGATCGCGTTCACCCTGCTGCTGCCCGACACACTGGTCACCGACTCCGCACGCGCGCTCCGGCGGGCGCAGCGCGATTCGGTCCGGACGGCGCGGCAGCGGGAATGTGGCGACAGCGCCGATGCCAGAAGCTGGGAACGCGCGGGCCGGTGGACCGGAGGCCGCTACGAAGTGCACCGCCCGTCGAACGACTCGCTGGCGCGCTACACCGGCTGGACCGACTCGCTCACCTTCGATACGCCGGCGGCCGACGACAGCCGGCTGCGCAACGTGCAGTCCGATCTGGCGGCGCTAGTCGAACAGCTGCCGGACGATATCACGCTCCGGAAGCCGCGGGCCTTCGGATATGAGAGCCTCTCCGATGCGCTGCAGTACAATCGGGTGCAGGGCTTCTCGCTGGGCGCGGGCTTTCGCCAGCGGGCTTCCGGCTTCACTGACCTCTACGCGACGGCGCGGTACGGCTTCAGCGACCGGCGAGTCACGGGCCGGCTCAGCATGGTGCGTGACGCGCCGGCCGGCCGCCTGGTGCTGAGTGCCTATCGTGACCTGGCCGACGTCGATCCGTTCTCTCCGGGACGAACGCTGTTCAACACCGTCAACGCGCTCTTCACGGCGCACGACTATGCCGACTACTATCTCGCAACGGGCGCCGCGCTCACTTTCCAGACCTCCCTGACCAGGGGGCTCGATCTGGTCGTGACCGCCCGCGGCGAGCGCCAGCGCAGCGTGATCCAGCGTGCCCACTCGGGCGTGAACGATTTCCTCGGCGGCACCGGTACGTTTCCGTCGAACCCGGCGATCGCAGACGGCGATTACGGGGACGTCGGTGCCCGGCTCGAGCGTTTCGGCCGGTGGCGCTGGAGCCTCGGCGTTGAGGGGTTCGGCGGCGGGCATGAACTGGCCGGCCGGGTGATGGGCCAGGTCCAACGGGGAATCGGCGGCGTCCGCGGCGCGACCGTGCGGGTCAAGGCCGGCTACGTCGTGAGCCCCGTGCCCCAGCTGCTTTTCCGGCTGGGCGGACTGCAGACGGTCCGCGGCTTCGAATACGGTACCTTGCGCGGACCGGCATTCTGGTCGGCACAGCTCGATGTCTCGCCCCTCCACAGCAACGTCAGGCCGATTCTGTTCATCGATGCGGGGCAGGCGGCTGAGGCACGCGATCTGTTCGCGAGCAGGGCGCTCGTGGGCGGCGGCCTCGGCGTGTCGATCTACAGTCCGCTGCTCCGGAGCACGCTGTTCCGCCTCGACCTCAGCCACTCGATCAGCCCGGATACCGGAGCGCGATGGCGCTTCGACATCGTCATGCAGGCCGTGCGATGAGGCCCCCTGCCGCGCCACGCCGGCTGCGAGCCGCCGCCGTGCTGGCCGCGCTTGCGATCTGCGTCGGCGGCTGCTCGCGCATACCGTCGATGACCGCACGGTGGTCCGGCGCCGATACCGGGAGCGCCGTGCTTCCCGCGCGGGCGGCCTGGTGCGGCCGGAGTGGCCCGCTCCTGCTCTTTGCCATGAGCGGCGATACCGGCATCGCGATCGCCGCGTATCCGGCCGACTCGCTGATGGCGGGGAACTTTCCGATCGCCGATCCCGCGGCCGGTGTGATCCGTCCCGGCGCCGCGGTGGCTGCGCGCTGGATCCGGCGTCTCGTCATGTCCGATCTGCGGGGCACGAGCGGCCGGCTCACGCTGCAACCGACAGCGGGGGCGGTCACCGGCCGCTTCTCGACCCACGCCGAGGGGGTCACGACGACCGCGCAGGTGTCGCTGGAGGGAAGCTTTTCAGGTGTTCCGCTGAGCCGCGGTGGCCCCGACTGCGCCGGGTATTCCGGTGTAGATTAGGGAATGGAAAGCACGTACTTCCGGAAGGGATTCGGGCTCAAGCAGGCGATCGAAGGCCAGCTCACCGCCGACTATCACAGCGGGGTGGTGGATGCGCTCCGGGCCAACGATTACCGGCTGGCCGTGGGTTCGCTGACCTTCCGGCTCGCCCGTGAATTCGGCTTCTGCTACGGCGTCGATCGCGCCGTGGATTATGCCTACGAAACCCGCCTGAAGTTTCCCGACCGTAGGCTGTTCCTGGTGGGCGAGATCATTCACAACCCCCATGTCAACCGGAAGCTCCGCGAGATGGGCATCCAGATCCTGGCCCACCGTCCCGACCACGAGTTCGATTTTTCGGCACTGACGCCGGAGGACGTCGTCATCATGCCGGCGTTTGGCGTGACGATCGCTGATTTCGAGCGGCTCCGCGCCCTCGGCTGCCTGCTGGTGGACACCACCTGCGGCTCGGTGCTCAATGTCTGGAAGCGGGTCGAGTCCTACGCGCGCGACGGGTATACCGCGGTCATCCACGGGAAGCACTGGCACGAGGAGACCAAGGCGACGGCCAGTCAGGTGACCCGGCATCCGGCCGGCCGCTACCTGGTGGTGCTCGACATGGCCGAGGCCCGCCTGGTGCTCGACTACATCGAGCAGGGCGGCGACACCGCGGCCCTGGAGGCGAAATTCGCGCGGGCGATCTCCCCCGGGTTCGATTTCGCGCGCGACCTGGCCCGGGTGGGTATCGCCAATCAGACGACGATGCTCTCGGGCGAATCGCTGGCGATCGCCGGCGAGTTTCGCCGGAGCATGGCGCGCCGGCATGGCGAAGCGGCGATCACCGAGCACTTCAGGAGCTTCGACACGATCTGCTCCGCGACGCAGGAACGGCAGGATGCAGTCGAGCAGCTGCTGTCGGAGCCACTCGACCTGATGCTGGTGGTGGGCGGTTACAACTCGAGCAACACCTATCATCTGGCCGAGCTCTGCCGCTCGAAGGGGATTCGCACCTTCCACATCGAGGATGCGGAGGGCATCGACCCCGTGGCCGGGACGATCCGGCACCAGCCGGCGAGGGGGAGCGAGGAGGCCACGGATGCCGGCTGGCTCGGAGCCTCACGCACCATCGGCATCACCGCCGGCGCCTCGACGCCGAACAACAAGATCGGTGAAACGATCGCCCGCGTCTGTGCGACGGCGGGGATTCTGCCGCAGCTCGAGGCGCTCGTCGCGGGCTGATGTCGTTCCGCCAGGTGCAGGTGTCCGGTTTTCCCGCCATCGCGCTCCGGTCCGCCGAGCTCGAGGCCGTCGTCGTGCCCGGCCTGGGCATGAAGCTCACCAATCTGCGGCGCCTCCGCGGCCGCGAATGGCTGTGGCGCAACGACCAGCTGCCGCTGTCGGTGGCCGTTCCAGGTGCGTCCTACGTGGAAACCGCCGACAGCGGCGGATGGGACGAGTGCTTCCCGACGGTGGCCCCGTGCGCCGCGCCCGGCGCCCCCGACGCGCCGTTGCTGCCCGACCATGGCGAGCTCTGGAGCGCACCCTGGGACAGCGCCGTCGCCGACACCGCCGGCGGAACAACGCTCACCGGGACGGTCCTTGGTTCGCGCTATCCCTACGAATTCCAGCGGCAGCTCTCGCTGGACGCGACCGAGCCGGTACTTCGCGTGCGCTACCGGCTTCGCCATCTCGGCGGCGAGTCGTTCCCCTGGATCTGGTCGTCACATCCGCTACTCAATATTCAGCCGGGCTCGGTGCTGGAGCTGCCGGGAGTGCGGCGCGTGCGGGTGGACGCGGCGCACGGGCGGCCCGACGTCCGGCACGGCGACACGCTCGACTGGCCGCGCGAGATTACCGGCGCCCAGGACGGGCTCGTTTTCGGCGACGCCGCCGGCGCCCCGTGGGCGATGAAGCTCTTCGCCGACATCGGGCCCACCGGCCGAGCGATCGTGACCGATCCGCGCCGAGGCGAGCGGCTCGAGTTCCGGATGGACCCTGTTCTGGTCCCTCAGATCGGGGTGTGGATCAACTGTGGCGGGTGGGCGCCCGCGGGGCTGACGCCGTATTACAATCTGGCGCTCGAGCCCTGCATCGGGGCGCCCGATCGCCTGGATCAGGCGGTGTACGAGTGGCGAACCGCGCAGCTGCTCGAGCCGGACGAGGAGCGGTTGTGGGGCTTCGATGTGTGGTTGCCGGGCGACGCCGATCAGGAGGACGGTCTTCGATGAACGACGATGCCTATTTCGGCACGATCTCGAAAACCCTGCCGTCGCCCAGCACAATGTACAGCTCGCCGCTCGCATCTTCACCGAAGCTCGTCACCTGCCCGCCCGCCTTGAGCATCGGCCACTCGCGTGCGGCGGTGGCGGCGCCACCGGCGTAGCGGAAGCTTCGGACCCAGCCATTGCAGTAGTCGGAGTAGAAGTAGAATCCGCGGAGCGCGGGCATCGCGGCACCGCGATAGACGTAGCCCCCGGTGATCGAGCAGCCATCAGCATGGGTGTAGTCGGTCACCGGGAGTGTCAGTCCCTGCTGGTCGCAGGTGGACGCGTCGTAACAGGCGGTGCCCTCCATCCGGTTCCATCCGTAGTTGAGTCCCCGTCCGCCGCCGCTGGCGGCTGTCGAGACGTTGACCTCCTCCCGCACGTTCTGCCCGACGTCGGCGATGTACAGATCGCCCGTGCTTCGGTCGAAGCTGAATCGCCACGGATTCCGCATACCGATGTTCCAGAGCTCGCCCCGTGCGCCGCTCCGTCCGACAAACGGATTGGTCGGCGGGATGGTGTAGGCGGCGCCGCTCACGTCCAGCCGCAGCAGCGAACCGAGCAGATCGTTCGCGTTCTGGCCGTGCCCCTGTGGATCGCCACCGGAACCGCCGTCTCCCATGCCGACATAGAGGTACCCGTCGGGGCCGAAGGTGACCTCGCCGCCGTTGTGATTGGCGTAGGGCTGGTCCACCGTGAGGAGCACCTGTTCGCTCGCACGATCAGCCACGTCGGGGTTCCGGCCCACCACGAACCGCGCGACGTGGGTATCGCCGTTCGGATCGGTGTAGTCGACGTAGAAGCGGCCCGTCATCGCGTAGTGCGGATCGAAGGCCAGCCCCAGGAGACCCCGCTCGCCGCCGCTGGCAATTGCGTCGGAGATGTCGAGAAATGGTGTCGGCAGGAGCAGGCCGTTCTTCACGATGCGGATGCGGCCGGCCTGCTCGACGATGAACAGGCGCGGATCGCCCGGGGGTGCCGTGAGATAGAGCGGGCTGCCGAGGCCGCTGGCCACCTCACGAAGCCCCACACTCTCGGTCGCGGGCGGTAGCACCGCCGCCGGTCCGCCCGCGGTCTCGCCCGAGCCGCAGGCCCGTACCGCCAGCAGCAGCGCCGTACATCCCACCGTCGTGACCGAGCTCAGGATCGCCATGGAGCACCTGGAGAGAGAATTCCGTGAAGTATGCCACCCGGTATACTTCCGGCAAGACTGGAGAGGAGACATGAGCATGCGCGCCGTGATATTCGCCGCTGCGGGCGGTCCCGAGGTGATCGGCCTTGGCCGTGTGCCGACACCGGCGATCGGCCCACGTCAGGTACGCGTCCGCGTTCACGCCGCCGCGCTCAACCGCGCCGACCTCATGCAGCGCCGGGGAACCTATCCT
>JBBQFH010000030.1:0-39677 GCA_038321865.1 Gemmatimonadales bacterium | reverse complement strand
CAGGGGCGCCCACCGGGCCGAGAACGCGGGAACAGGGGCGCCCACGTGGCCGAGAACCCGGGATGGTGGACGATGGCGGTCACGGGGTCGGGATGGCGGTGGCTTCGCGGTAGACCTGCGCACCCGTCTCGACGAACTCGGCGGACTTCTCCTTCATGCCGAGGTCGATGGCGGTCCAGGCATCGGACTCGGGGTCGAGGCCGTGCTCCTCCGCGTAGTCGCGCACGTCCTGCGTGATCTTCATCGAGCAGAACTTCGGCCCGCACATCGAGCAGAAGTGCGCGACCTTCGCACCGTCGGCCGGCAGCGTCTCGTCGTGGAATGCGCGGGCGGTGACCGGGTCGAGCGCCAGGTTGAACTGGTCTTCCCAGCGAAAGTCGAACCGGGCCCGGGACAGCGCGTCGTCCCATTCCCGCGCGCGCGGATGCCCCTTGGCCAGATCGGCGGCGTGCGCGGCGATCTTGTACGCGATCACCCCCGCCTTCACGTCATCGCGATTGGGAAGGCCGAGGTGCTCCTTCGGCGTGACGTAGCACAGCATCGCGCAACCATACCAGCCGATCATGGCGGCGCCGATGGCGCTGGTAATGTGGTCGTAGCCCGGCGCGATGTCGGTCGTCAGTGGCCCGAGAGTATAGAACGGCGCTTCCTTGCACCACTCGAGCTGCTTGTCCATGTTCTCCTTGATGAGGTGCATGGGAATGTGGCCGGGCCCCTCGTTCATCACCTGCACGTCGTGCTTCCAGGCGATCTCGTTCAGCTCGCCCTGGGTCTTCAGCTCGGCGAACTGGGCCTCGTCGTTCGCGTCGGCGATGCTGCCGGGCCGGAGCCCGTCCCCCAGGGAGAACGACACGTCGTACGCCGCCATGATCTCGCAGATCTCGTCGAAGCGGGTGTACAGGAAGTTCTCCCGGTGGTGGGAGAGACACCACTTGGCCATGATCGATCCGCCGCGCGACACGATGCCGGTCACCCGCTTGGCGGTCATCGGCACGTAGCGCAGCAGCACGCCGGCGTGGACGGTGAAATAGTCCACCCCCTGCTCCGCCTGTTCGATCAGCGTATCGCGATAGACCTCCCACGTCAGATCTTCCGCCACCCCGCCGACCTTCTCCAGCGCCTGGTAGATCGGCACGGTGCCGATGGGAACGGCGGAGTTCCGGATGATCCACTCGCGGGTCTCGTGGATGTTCTTTCCGGTGGACAGGTCCATTACCGTGTCGGCGCCCCAGAGGGTGGCCCAGCGGAGCTTGTCCACCTCTTCCTCGATCGACGAGGTGACGGCCGAGTTGCCGATGTTGGCGTTGATCTTGACCAGGAAGTTGCGGCCGATGGCCATCGGCTCGAGCTCGGGATGATTCACGTTCGCCGGGATGATCGCGCGCCCGCGCGCGACCTCGTCCCGCACGAATTCCGGCGCCAGCCCCTCCCGCAGGGCCACGAACTCCATCTCCGCCGTCACGTCGCCGCGGCGCGCGTAGCGCAGCTGCGTCACCGTCGAGCGCCCGCGCACTACCGGGCGGCGGAGTGCCTCGGGGACCAGGGCGCTCTCCGGCCGGGCGGCCGAGACCGTCTTGATGTCGCGCGCGGCGATCCAGCCGCGCCGAAGCGGCGGGAGGCCGCGACGCACGTCGAACCCCTGCGGGCCGCTGGGGTCGTAGACCTGAACCGGCGGCTCGCCGCCGGCGAGCGCGATCTCCCGGACCGGCACGCGCACGCCATGCGGTCCCTCGAGATACACCTTGCTGGAATTGGGGAAGGCGTCGCTGAAGCTCTGCTCACGTGTCGCCATCGCAACTGCTCCCGGGTCGTGTGACCCATGCGAAATGGCGA
Source organism: Gemmatimonadales bacterium (assembly GCA_038321865.1). Taxonomy (GTDB): domain Bacteria; phylum Gemmatimonadota; class Gemmatimonadetes; order Gemmatimonadales; family GWC2-71-9; genus JAICUF01. Next base: position 37,844 of record JBBQFH010000030.1, on the reverse strand, counting down.
AGAAAGGCGGCGGCGCCGCGCTCCCTTCGCCGGTATGAACCGGATCAGGTTCCAAGGGTGACGTCTCAACCGGGCGTGGTGCCCGATGCCCCTGGCGGCCACGCGAAGGTTAAGGATGCGCTCCGGCGTGGTCAATCGCGCGTTCCCGCTGGCAGCCTCCGGCCGCGATGCCTATCTTCGCAGGACCAGGCCCGGCGCCACCCGGAGCCGTCAGATCAGGAGCGATCAGCGTGCAGCAGATCAAGGGAGCCGTACTCAAGTCCCGCCTCGCCTTCGTGGAGGAGCACTTCGGCAAGGCCGGGCTGCAGCGCGTGGTGGACAGCCTGCCGCCGGACGACCAGCGCACCCTCCGTATGGTGTTCACGTCGAACTGGTACGCCTTCGACATCGGGCGCCGCCTCGATGACGCCATCGTCGCCGTGCTGGGCGGCGGGAAGCCGGAGTTCTTCGAGCGGCTGGGTGAGGCGTCCGCCACCAAGAATCTCACCGGGGTGCACAGCGGCTACATCACGAAGGGCAATCCGCAGGGCTTCCTTGCCAAGGCGCCGGCCATCCACGGGATGTACTACGAAACCGGCCGCCGCGAATACGAGCGGACGGGTGAGCGCTCCGCGACGCTCACGACCCACGACTCCGAGACGTTCAGCGCGCCCGACTGTCTCACCGTGATCGGCTGGCATCGGAAGGGGCTCGAGATGTGCGGTGCACAGGGCGTGCGGATCGTGGAGGAGGAATGCCGGGCGCGAGGCGGGAAGGTGTGCCGCTACGTGATCAACTGGGCCGGAGTGAGCTAGCGGCGTTCAGGGCGAGAGTCGCTCGACGATCCAGCCCTCGCCCCGGCGGCGGTATTGCACGCGGTCGTGCAGCCGGCTCGGCCGGCCCTGCCACAACTCGACCGACTCGGGACGAAGCCGGTAGCCGCCCCAGTGCGGGGGTACCGGAACGTTGCCGTCGCCGTAGCGTTCGCTGACCTGGGCCAGCTCGCGTTCCAGTATCGATCGGTCGGCGAGCACGGCGCTCTGCTGCGACGACCACGCGCCCAGCCGGCTTCCCACGGGCCGGCTGTTGAAATACGCCGCCGTCTCCTCCCGGGTGGTCCGCTCGATCGTGCCCGTCGCCCGGACCTGCCGCTCCAGCTCGGGCCAATAGAGCACCACGGCCGCGCGCGGGTTGGCCGCCAGCTCGGCCCCCTTCCGGCTCCGGTAGTCGGTGTAGAACACCATCCCCCGCTGGTCCAGCCCCTTGAGCAGAACGATTCGCGCCGATGGCGCGCCGTCGGCCGTGGCGGTCGCGAGGGTCATCGCCGTCGGCTCGTGCACTTCGGCCGCGATCGCGTCACCGAGCCAGCGCGCGACTTCGGGGATGGGGTCGGGGCCGAGCTCGCGCTCGTCGAGGCGGGCGCGGGCATAGTCGCGGCGAAGATCGGCGAGAGACATGCGTTAAGATAAGACGATGCTCGCGCACCTGCTTCTCGCACTGGCGGCCCTGGCGGGCGGCCGCCCTGCCCCCGGCGATCATATCCGCTCGCTGCGCATCGCGGGGCTGGAGCGCCGCTACCTGATGCATATGCCGCGGCCGGCGAGGCGCGGACGGCTGCCGGTGGTGGTCATGCTGCACGCGGCGGGGAGCTCCGGGCGCCGTCTCGCCGCCAGCACGCGCTTCAGTGCGGAGGCGGACCGCCGCGGGTTCGTGGCGCTGTATCCGGATGGCGCGGACGAGAGCTGGAGTGACGGCCGCGATGCGGCGGGTCCCGACGACGTCGGCTTCATTCGCGCGATGCTGGACACGGTCGCGGCAGAGGTGCGGGGGGATCCGCGCCGGGTCTACGCCGCGGGGATCTCGAATGGCGCGATGTTCGTCCACCGCCTGGCGTGCGAGTTGCCGGGACGGTTCGCCGCGATCGCCGCGGTCGCCGGCGGCGTTCCCACGAGCGTGGCGGCCCGGTGTGCGGGCACGCCGCCGGTCTCCCTGATCGCCTTCAACGGCACCGAGGACCGCTACGTGCCATACGAAGGGGGCGGGGGGCTGCTGTCCGCCGTCGAGTCGGTCTCGCTCTGGGCGGCGGCGGCCCACTGCGGCGCGCCGCCGGTCCCGGTTTCCCTGCGAGACCCCGTGCCGGCCGACAGCACGCGCATTCGCCGGCAGACCTGGCAGCATTGTCAGGCGGGACTCGGCGTCACGCTGTACACGATCGTCGGAGGTGGCCACAGCTGGCCGGGCGGCGATGCGACGCGGCTGACGACGTACGGCCGCACCACCCGCGACGTGAGCGCCACGCGCGCGATCGCGGCGTTCTTCGCCATGCACGCGCGGGGGGGCGAGTAGCATGTCGCTCCGGTGGCGGGCACTGGTGTTCACCGCGGGTGCAGTGGCATTCGCACTGCTCGTCGCACACGCGAGACCCCGGCATATCGCCGAGAGCGTGGCGGCGGTTGGCTGGCTGCTGGTGCCGATCGTGCTGTTGTACGGATTGGTGAACCTGTGCAACGCCGCGGCATGGCACGTCGTCATGGCCGGCGAACCGGTCCGGCCGCCCTTTCTTCGCACCTACGCCATCACCATCTCGGCCTTCGCCCTCAACTTCATCACGCCATTCGTCCAGGCCGGCGGCGAACCGTATCGCATGGCCGCCGCCGCGCACTGGATCGGCACCCGGCGCTCGGCGGGGTGCGCGGTGCTGTATACCATGCTGCACGCGCTCAGCTCGCTGCTGCTCTGGTTCAGCGCGCTGGGGCTCGCTCTGATCGTGCTGCCCCACCGGCCGGCGCTGGTCGGCGGGATCCTGGCGTTGATGCTCGGCGTCGGAAGCCTGGCCGCGGTGGTGCTGGCGGGACATCGAGGCGGGGTGCTCGAGCGCGGGCTTCGAGTGCTGCAGGCGCTGCCGCTCGTCCGGCGCCTGGCACCCCGCCTGGAGTCGAGCCGGGCGGTGCTGGCCGAAGTCGACCGGCAGATCATGGATTTCTATCACCGGGCGCCGCGCCGCTTTCTCGCAGCGCTCGCGCTGGATTTTCTCGGCCGCTGCCTGGCCGTGGGCGAGTTCTATCTGATCTGCCACGGCATGGGCATCGCCATCAGCCTGGCGCAGGCATATCTGATCGGCGGCCTGCTGGCCCTGGCGATCAACGCCTCATTCTTCGTCCCGTTCGAGCTGGGCTCGAAGGAGGCAGCGCTGTTTTTCATCTATCATCTGGTGGGACTGACCCCTGAGCTTGGCGTCGCGGCGTCGGTGATCACGCGGGTGCGCGAGCTGACGTGGATCGGCATCGGGGTAGGACTGGTCTGGGCGGGGGGCGGGCGTCGCGTGCGCGAACCCGAAACATCGGCAGAACCCTGACCCGCTACGGCCGCTCGACCGGCAGTCCCACCGCGTTGCCCCACTCGGTCCAGGACCCGTCGTAGTTCTTTACCCGGTCGAACCCGAGCAGATAGGTGAGCGCGAACCAGCTGTGGGACGAGCGCTCGCCAATCCGGCAGTAGACGATCGTCTCGGCGTCCGGATGGAGCCCGTTGTCGCGCTGGTAGAGGGTCCGCAGCTCGTCGGCGGTGCGGAAGGTGTGGGTGGCGGGGTCCACCGCACGAGCCCAGGGGATGCTGCGGGCGCCGGGGATATGGCCGCCGCGGAGCGCTCCTTCGCTCGGATACTCGGGCATGTGCAGCCGCTCGCCGCGGAACTCTTCCGGGCTCCGGACGTCCACCAGCGGTCCCCGCTTCCGCTCGTGAGCCACCACCTCGTCACGGAACGCGCGCAGCGCGCGGTCATCGCGCGCGCCAACCATCACGGTGCCGGCGGGATAGGCCGGGCGGTCGGTGATCAGCGGTCGCCCCTCCTCTTCCCAGAGCGCCCGCCCGCCGTCCATGATCCGCAGGCGGTCGAGGCCGAACAGCCGAAAGACCCAGAACGCGTACGTGGCCCACCAGTTGTTCTTGTCGCCATAGAGCACGATCGTGGTGTCCGCATTGACGCCCATGGCGCGGAGCAAAACCTGCATCCGGTCGGCGCCGACGTAATCGCGCACTACCGGGTCGTTGAGATCGGTGACCCAATCCACCTTCACGGCGCCGGGGATGTGCCCCAGCTCGTAGAGGAGCAGGTCCTCGTCCGACTCGATGATGCGAACGGCCGGATCATCGAGGTGGGCGGCGACCCACTCCGTCGACACCAGCACGTCGGGATGCGCGTAGCCCCGCGATTCGATGGGCGACACGCTCGGCGCGAGGGAGTCCTTCGGCATCGGCATCCTCAGGTGGTGAGCACGTCGCCGTACCGCTCGGGCTGATCCAGGATCTCGCCCGTGCCCCGGACGACGGCGGTCAGCGGATCGTCGGCCACGCGGACGCGCAGCCCGATCTCATGCTCGATCAGGAGATCCAGCCCGCGGATGAGCGCGCCGCCGCCCGTCAGGATGATTCCGCGATCCACCAGATCGCTGGAGAGCTCCGGCGGCGTGATCTCCAGCGCGCGACGCACGGCATTGACGATCCTGGAGATGGGCTCCTGGATCGCATCGCGCACCTCGTCGGAGTGCACGGTGACGGTCTTGGGAAGGCCGGAGACGAGATCCCGGCCCTTCACCTCCATCATCAGCTCCTGCTCCAGGGACACCGCCGATCCGACGCGCATCTTCAGCATCTCCGCAGTGGGTTCACCGATGAGAAGATTGTAGTTCTTGCGCATGAAATGGAGGATCGCGCGATCGAGCTCATCCCCGCCGACGCGGATGGAGGCGTCGGCCACGATGCCGGAGAGCGCGATGACAGCGATTTCCGTGGTGCCGCCGCCGATGTCGATCACCATGCTGCCTGACGCCGTCTCGACCGGCAGCCCCACGCCGATCGCGGCCGCCATCGGCTCCGCCACCATGCGGACATCCTTCACGCCCGCGCTCCGGGCAGAATCGCGGACGGCGCGCCGCTCGACCTCGGTGATCCCCGAGGGCACGCTCACGATGAGCCGAGGCTTCACCCGGAGGAAGTGGCGTGTGATCACGGTGCGGAGAAAGTGCCGCAGCATCTTCTCCGCCACCGCGAAGTTGGCGATGACGCCGTCCTTGAGGGGCCGCACGGCCAGAATGCCGTCGGGCGTCCGGCCGAGCATCCGCTTGGCCTCGAGACCGATGCACTTGACCGCGCCGGTCAGGACATCGACCGCCGCGACCGACGGCTCGTTCAGGACGACGCCTTCGCCCTTCACCAGGACCAGCGTATTGGCGGTACCGAGATCCACGGCGATCTCGTAGGCGGGCAACCAGGACAAACGCTTCACGATATGACTCACAGTCGGAACTGGCGATGACGGTTCGGGAGCGGCGCCCGGGGACGCCGGTCACGCAATATGGCGAAGTGCGCTGCCCATGCATATCGTGCGGACGTGACGAATCGTCGCCCCGGCTGGCCGGAGCGACGAAGGTGGAGGCCTGATTACAGCCGAAAGAGATAGCTGAGCTTGGCGAAGAAGCTGTCGTCCGTGCGGGTGAGGTTGGAAAACCTGAACGCGCCGGCATCGGTCATGTTGCTGCCGTACCCGGCGAAGATCACCGTGCCCGGTATCGGCTGGTAGCTGACCAGCACGTCGGCGTGGAAGCGGTTGCTGCTCCGGGCCGCGGAGCGAGTGTATCCGCCTGGCCCGAAGAAGAGGATGGCGCCACCGGTGCGCGAGTCATCCCGCAGCGAGTCGGTCTTCTGCTGGATGTACTGCCCCACCAGCCGGACGAACAACGGCCGCGCGAGCTGATACTCGAGCTTGAGCCGAGGGATCCGGCCCACGTTGACCAGCGAGCCGTCGGTGCGCCGGTTGACCTGCTGCCAGTTGTACGTCAGGTCGACCCGCGCGCGGTCGGTGGGCCGGTAGCTCACGCCGAACCCGGCGTAGATGAGGTTGGCCGACGCCCACTCGAAGAAGTTCTCGTCGTGCCCGTAGAGAAAAAATCCGTTGGCGTTGAAATGCTTCCAGGTCGGCGTGTTGCCCTGGATGATGAATTCCGAATTGGGAATCGTCGGCCGGCCGACGAACGGAATCGTGTCCAGTCCTCCGGCACCGTTCGGCGCCTCGATCCGGTAGCCGGCGAACAGCGCCGAGTCGTAGCCGAACGACTCGACGAAGTAGCCGCCGCCCAGGGTCCAGCCGCCCCGCAGCGCAAAGTTCGCATTGAAGTGGAGCTTCTTGTCCTGCAGGTGGCGGCCGTGGACGAAATTCTGGTACTGCCAGATCCCGTCCACCACGATGTCACCGGTGAAGCGCTCGATCAGCGCGCCCCGCTTGCCATAGATCGTGTAGCTCGGATCCACGTAGGCGTGCACGATGCCGGGGCGGCTGATAAACCCGCTGGATGCGCGGAAGTCGTCCGCGAGGCCGGCGAAGGAGCCGGTGAACCCGACCGCGCGTCCGCGACGGTTGAACTGCGCCAGCCAGAGTGGCGCGGTGGTCGTAACGCCGCCCGACCGCGTGCGGCTTCCCGCCAGCTGAAAATTGATGCTGTTGATCCCGCCGAACAGGATGCGGCCGTCGAGGTCGGCGACGCGGTTGTAGTTGCTGCCGTCGATGCGGTCGGTGTACGCGAAGCCGATCCGCGAGTGGGACCCGATATCGCGCTGGGCGCGCACGATGTTGAACACCGGGTGATCGGCGCCGGTCGCCGAGGCGAAGTCCTCATCTACCGCGGACAGGAAGCCGATGTTGGTGCCCATGGTCTTCCCGGTCAGCTTCACCGCGGCCACCGGCTGCACGATGCGGCGGGTGTAGATGAGATTGTTGGGCACCTGGAACAGCTCGTTCCCCTCCAGGAAAAACGGCCGCTTCTCGGCGAAGAACAGCGCCTGCCGGGGATCGAACGAGAGCTGTCCCGCGTCCGACTCGACCTGGGAAAAGTCCGGCTTGACGGTGCCGTTGAGCGTGAGGCTGTTGGTGATGCCCCAGCGCACGTTGCCGCCGAGCTGGGGATTGCCGAAGTCGTAGCCGTAACCGGGCGTTCCCGGCGCTCCGGTGACCCGCGCGGTCGCCTCGGGGTTGAGGTCCATCACCAACCCCCGCCGCAGCCCTGTCAGGCCCACCAGGTTGCCGGACTGGCCGATGAACGTCGCGCTGGCGCGGCTGGCCGGCGACCACGAGTCCTCGAAGCCAGAATGCTTGACCTGGCGCACGATGTTGAGGTTCCAGCTCTGCTCCGGGGCGGGCTGGTACCGCAGGCTCTTGAACGGAATCCGCATCTCGATCTGATAGCCCCACGACGTCACGTGCCCCTTGGACTGGAACACGAAGTCGGGGCTGAGGTCGGCCTGCTCGCGGCCGACCACGGCGCCACCGATGAACCCGCCGGCGCCGGTGTTCCGTCCCTCGACGACGGACCCATCGGCCTGCACACCGAGCGGGTTGACCGCGAACATCAGCGCCTGGCGCCCGTCGTGAAAGGTGCCCAGCAGGATCTGCACGTTGTCGTCGGCGAACATTCGATCGCGGGCCGCCAGCGTGGCCGTCGGCGCGCCGTGGCGCTCGTAGGCGCGGATGCCGAAATGGATGGCGGTCGGCGAATACCAGACCAGGACCTCGGTGCTGTCGGAGGCCGGCACGCCGTCGTTGGGCGAATACTGCGAGAACCCGTTCAGCAGCGCGGCCCGTGCCCAGGCCGGCTCGGTCAACTCTCCATCCACCGCAATGTCCGCTTCGACGCGCGGAATCCTGACATCGAGCTGCCGGTCACGGCCGGAATAGACACGTGCGGAGTCGGGTGCGCCGGCCTGCAGGAGCAGGAGCATCGGAAGCAGCATCATGAACTGGACCTGGGATGATGGACGAGGTCGAAGACGAAAAAGGGCCCCTTCATAGCGCTACGGATGAAGGGGCCCGGAGTTTCGAGACGGCGGTCATCAGCCGCCCGTCGGATGGCAGACGACGCTGTCGGCCGCCGTGGAGGCGGTGCCGATCGAGACCGTCAGCTCGCAGCGCGCCGAAGTGCCCTCCCTGGCGACCTTGCCGTGCCAGCCCAGGCTGTCGGCCCGGTCGATCTCGCGGGTGACGCCGGCGGCGGGCGCGACCTGCAGACTGTCGAGGTGCATCGTGTAGTGGCCGGTGCGGGCCCGAAACCCCTCTTCGGCCTGCTTCAGCTCGATCAATGCGGCGCGCATCGGGGCGATCGCCGGATCGATAGCCGGCCCCGGATGCGGGCGCTGGCCGTAGATGATCGCGGCGAGAATGGCACCCACGACCACCATGTTGAGCAGCTCGGGGGCGGTGAATCCCGCACGGGAGGATTGAACCGGCATGGAGGGCCTCGGGAAAATTGGGTCCGGACAAGATACGGGCGCGGTGGCCTGCGCGCTCGGTCGGCCGCATACTTCGGGCTTCCCCGACGCCCGACCAGGAGGCCTGATGCTCTGGGTGACCCGACCCCAGTCCCATGTGGACGGCGCCGCCAGCGCCTGGCTCATTCGCCGTTTCGTCGATCCCGAGGCGTCATTCGCCTTCGCGGACGACCTCGACGCCGTGCTCACGCTGGGCGGCACGCCGTTCGACATGCCCGCGGTCGAGTTGGGACGGCGGGACGATCGCTGCGCCTTCGAGAGCATCCTGCGCAAGTTCGAGCTCGACGATCCCGCACTCGAGGAGCTGGCGGCGCTGGTGCACGATGCGGAGCTCGATGATGGAGTCTATCCCACCGCCGAGGCACCCGGACTCGACGCCGTCCTCCAGGGGTTGCGCCTGACCAGCGCCGACAGCGCCGGATACCTGGCCGCCACGGGGCCGGTGTTCGATGGCCTCTACGCCTGGTTCCTGGAGTTCGAATCATGAGACACGCCTGCCGCCTGCTCCTGCTCGTCGCCTTTGCGCTGTGGCCGAGCGCACCGCTGGCCGCGCAGCGGGAAGGCCGGGTGGACCGGTCGCTGCAGCGTGAGCTCGAAATCCTGGTCGCCGGCTTCCACGGGAGGGCCGGGATCTACGTGCACCATCTCGGCAGCAACCGCGTCGCGGCCGTGAATGCCGACAGCGTCTTCCCGACCGCAAGCATGATCAAGGTGCCGATCCTGGCCGCCACCTTCGACGCCCTCCAGCGTGGCGCGCTCCACTTCGCCGATACACTCGTGTACCGCGACTCGCTCCTCTACGCCGGCGACGACATCCTCGGCATGGCGAAGGACAGCGCCCGGATCGAGCTGAGCCGCGTCATCATGCTGATGATCACGATGAGCGACAACACGGCCGCGCTCTGGCTGCAGCAGCTCGCCGGCACCGGCGTCGCCGTCAATGCATGGCTGGCCGCCAACGGCTTCGACTCGACGCGGGTGAATTCGCGGACGCCCGGGCGGGAGGCCAACCGGCAGCTCTATGGCTGGGGACAGACGACGCCGAGGGAAATTGCCCGGCTGCTGACGCGAATCCGGCGGGAGGAAGTCGTGAGTCCGGCCGCGAGCCAGCAGATGTACCGGACGCTCACCCGGATCTACTGGAACGGTGAAGCGCTGTCGCAGCTGCCGCCCTGGGTGCAGGCGGCATCGAAGCAGGGTGCGGTGGACCACTCGCGATCCGAAGTGGTCCTCGTGAACGCGCCGGGCGGAGACTACGTGTTTTCCGTGATCACGAAGGCGAACGCCGATTCGAGCTGGACGCCCTCGAACGAAGGGTACGTGCTCATCCGGCGCGTGTCGGCGCTGCTCTGGAAACACTTCGAGCCACGGCACCCGTGGACACCAGCGGCCGGCGCTGAAGCGCTGAGGCCCTAGCGCTCCAGCGCCTCCCGTGCCCTTACTGCCGGCAGCCCCCGTGCGGATCGGGCTTCGGGTGGTCCACGACGAGCCGGTGATCCAGATCGGCCACGTGCATGGCGATATCGCCGATGAGTGCGCCGACCCGCGCCATGTGGCCGTAGTCGATGTACTGCGGCTCGTCGGTGACCTGGTGATAATCCCGGTGGCCGCCGGTGGTGAAGAAGGTGATCGGAATGCCGTAGCGGGCGTACTCGTAGTGATCGCTGCGGCAGTAGTACTGGTGTGGATTCCCGTTCGTGTCGTACTGGTAGTCGAAGGTGAATCCGTGGGCGCCCGAGAGGTTGACCGCCTCCACGAGGCTGCCCATTTCCGTCGAGAGCCGGCGCGACCCGATGAGCTGCAGATAGCCCGGCCCGCCGTTCGGCACGTCCTGCGGCCCGCCCCGTCCGACCATGTCGATGTTCAGCTGACCCACGATCGAATCGCGCGGCACCGTCGGGTGGTCGGTATACCAGCTCGAGCCGAGCAGGCCGAGCTCCTCGCCGGTGTGCCACACGAAGAGGATCGACCGCTTCGGGTGCTCCCGATTCATGGCGAACCACTCGGCGATCTCCAGCACGGTGACCGTGCCCGAGCCATCGTCGTCGGCGCCGTTGGCAATCGAATCGGCGCGGGCCGGATGGAGCCGCCGGAGGCTGTCGAGGATCGCCGCGATGCGCGACGCCTGCTCGGCCGTCGGCACCCCGCCCGCATCCTCGGCGCCACCCGGGCGCATGACGGTGTTGAACGCGCGCAGGGAGTCATGATCCACCGGTGGCGGCTGCAGCCCGATGTGATCGTTGTGCGCGCCGATGGCGACATACTGGCCGCGCAGCGCCGGGTCACTCCCCCGCAGAATGGCGACGACGTTCCGGGCCGGCGCCTCCGTTGGCCCGTCGGTGAACGCGATCCGGCCACGAACCGTCCTGCCTGCGGCGCCGACCTTTGCCGTCCGCGGATCGGCCCCGCCAAGCATCGCGCGGGCAGTGGCCTCGGTCACGTAGACGTAGGTCGGGCGTGAGACCGTGTCCGGGGCCGGCGTGCCGAAGCGGAGCGCGGGCTGATGCAGCACCGCCTGCATATCCGCCGGCATGACGTCGAGCGACAGCACCGCGATGCCGGCGGCGGCTCGATACCGCGCCGCGACGGCGGCGCGGTTGACGCTCCAGCCCGCCTTGCCGCCAGCCAGCGGCGCCACGGTGAACAGCACCATCTTGCCGGCCGTGGCGGCCGGGGCCAGCATCCGGCTGGTGTCCGGCCCGATCACGCCGCCGAAGATCACCGGCACGCCGTCGATGGCGTGGGCGTTGGGCCCATGGTCCCGCGGCAGATAGTCCACCCATGGCGTAAGCGTGCGGCCATCCACCGCCAGTGATGCCGACGGGTCGTACGCCCGCTGCGCCAGCGGAATGTTCTGGAAATAGGTGCCGTTCTCTCCCGCCGGCTCGAGTCCCAGTGCGCGCACCTGGTCGGCGATGTACGCCGTGGCGCGGAAATCACCCCGGGTACCGCCCCGGCGCCCTTCCAGCGAATCGTCGGCATAGATGTACAGCCGCGTCATGAGATCGGCGGGCGTGATCGCCGCGGTCGTCGGCTGGGGGGCGTGCTTGAGCGGGAGCGGGCCGCCGGGCATCACGGCCGGAGTCGCCGCCTGCACGGGTGAAGCCGCTGGCGGCGTCGGGCTCGGCGCGCAGCTCCACAGCGTGGGCACCAGCGTCATTCCGATGAGCGCGCGGGTACGACGAGAGCGCATGCAGACTCCAGGATGATGATTGAGGAAAACGGCGGTCGCTCAGCGGCGGCGGCGAACTTCCCAGCGTCCGGTGACCGGGGCGTCGCGCGGCACGCCCCGCGTGGTGTAGGTGCCGGTGATGCGCTCGCCGGCCAGCGTGCCCACGAACGTGGTGCTGACGACGCAGTCGCAGTCCGGTGCCCGGTAGGGATCGAGCGTGCCGCTGACGTGCCCCTGCTCCAGCCGCACGAAGCGGATGGTCAGGACGGCGGGCGTCGGGCCCGCCTGCGTGAACGGCGGCCCGCCCGGCAGCGCGGACACGACCGCCTGCCGGCTCCCGGCCGGAATCATGAGGACGTCGCCCTGGGCCGAATCCCGGCCGGCGGTGAGCGTGAAGACGATGCTTCCGCCGCGGCCGGTTTCAGTGCTGCTGTACTCGCCTTCCCAGCGGCCGGCGAGCGCCGCGACTTCACCCGCGCTCGCCTGCACCGGCACGGACGCGGGATGGCCGGCACAGCCGGCGGCGGCAACGACGGCCAGCGCGAGGATCGGGCGCATAAGACTCCTGCGGTGATGAGTGGAACGGCCGGACGTGCCGCGGCCGCTCTCCCCTACGGGGAATTGGCGGGCGTTGCTTCAGCGGCGTCCGGCGGAGCGGCTGAGGGCCAGCAGCACCAGCCCGAAGACGAGCATGGCTCCGCCCCACCAGAGATTCACGTTGAGCGCGAGCGAGCGGGCGTACAGCTCGGCGTCGCCGCGGGTGCCGAAGCCGTAGAGCACCAGCAGCGTGCCCACCAGGGTGAACATCGCGCCGATGGGGACGCGGACGTCGAGCGCGCCCGGACCCGACATCAGAAGAACACCAGGTTGAGCAGCGCGGTGGCCGTGAGCACGATCACCGCGAGCGTCGCCGGCCGGTGCAGCAGCGGCAGTCGTTCAGCCGCCGGCCGGGGTGTCAGCGAGTAGACCAGCCCCCTGAGCTCCGCCTCGGGCCGAGGCGTCGTCGCGAGACTCACCACGATGGTCACCACGAAGCAGGTGGTCCAGGCGGCGACGGCGGTCCAGAATGTCTGCGCCAGCTCGCTCGGAAACAGGAACAGCGTGCCAAGATAGCCGCCCTTGAACCCGGCGGCGGCGCCGGCCGGCAGCGAGACGCCGTGATGCACCGCGGCGGCCAGAATGCCGGCCGCAAGCCCGGTGAAGGCGCCGTGTCCCGTTGCCCGCCGCCAGAACATCCCGAGCGCGAACGTAGCGAAGAGCGGCGCGTTGACGAAGGCGAAGACGAGCTGCAGCAGCTCCATGATGTTGTTGAACGACGCGGCGACATACGCCGCCGCGAGCGACAGCCCGATCCCCGCCACGGTCGCGAAGCGGCCCATCCAGAGATAGTGCGCATCGGAGGCGCCGGGCCGGATGTAGCTCTGGTACAGGTCGTAGGTCCACACCGTGTTGAACGCCGTCACGTTCCCGGCCATTCCCGACATGAACGAGGCCAGCAGCGCGGTGAGGCCGAGGCCCAGCAGGCCGGTGGGAAAGTAGTGCAGCAGCATGAGCGGCGTCGCCAGATCGTAATCGAGCACGACGTGGCCGTCGCGGTCGAGCTGGGCGCCGCCGGTGGCCGCGTCGACCTTGGCGGGGATGATGCCCTGCACCGCACCGGCCGGTGCGGCGTGGACCGCCGAGCCGGCCGGCGCCTGGACGGCGTTCGACCCGGCCACCATGGCGATCATCCCGGGCAGGATCACCAGAAACGGGAACAGCATCTTGGGGAGCGCGCCGATCAGGGGGGTCCGCCGCGCCGCCGACATCGAATTGGCTGCCATCGCGCGCTGCACCACCAGGAAATCGGTGCACCAGTAGCCGAACGACAGCACGAATCCCAATCCCATGATCAGCCCGAACCACTCGACGCCCACCGGATTGCGGGACGCACCGCCCATGAAGGTCCAGGCGTGCGTGTACGCGCCGGCCGGAAAGCCACGCTCGGTGGCCACGGCGGCCAGCCGCGCGGTGAGGCCGCTCCAGCCGCCGACGTCCCGCAGCCCGAGAAACACCAGCGGGATGAACCCGAAGACGATCAGGAAGAACTGCAGGACCTCGTTGTAGATCGCGCTGGTGAGTCCGCCGAGAAAGGTGTACCCGAGAACGATGGCGGCGGCCACCAGCATGCTTCCGCCGAAGCTCCAGCCGAGCAGGAGGTTGAACAGCTTGCCCATGGCGTACATCGAGACGCCGGACGAAAAGATCGTCATCACGGCGAAGGACGCGGCGTTCAGCGCGCGGGTCTTCTCGTCGAAGCGGAGCTTGAGGTATTCGGGGACCGAGCGCGCGCGGGAGCCGTAGTAGAACGGCATCATGAACAGGCCGACGAACACCATCGCCGGAATCGCGCCGACCCAGTAGAAGTGACTCGTAGCGATCCCGTATTTCGCGCCCGACGCCCCCATGCCGATCACTTCCTGGGCGCCAAGATTGGCGGAAACGAATGCCAGGCCGGTGATCCACGCCGGGACCGAGCGGCCGGAGAGGAAGAAATCGCTGCTCGTGCGCATCGAGCCGCGGAGGGCGACGCCGACGCCCAGCACGAACCCGAAATACACGAACATGATCAGGTAATCGATCCAGCTGAGCACGACGGCGTGTGCCATGCGGATTACGCTACCACGCCCGAACGGCGCCCGCCAGATTGCGGGTTAGATTTCCGCCTCCCCAATGGCGCACGCGCTCAGCCCGCTCCGTCGCACCGCACCGGCCCTCGTGGCCGCCGCACTGCTCGCGAGCGGGTGTGGCGGCGCGGCGCATACCGGGGCCGTAAAGGCCCCGGCGCCCATCGCCCCGGCGCCCGTCGCTCCTGCAGCGACGGACCTCTGTGCGACGCTGCCCGCCGCCAGCCCGCGGGACACCATCACCGTCGGGCTGACCGAAGCGGTCGATCCGGCCCATATCGCGCAGCCGACCAACGATGCGGAGCGGCTGGTCTTTCGCCAGCTGCTGGAGGGCGGCGCGTCCGCCTCCTGCGACGGCAGCTCGCGAGGCGCTGGGCGCTACCGGCTGTTCCACCGAGACGGCGCGCTGCTCGCCCTGCCGGACGGGTCCGGTCTCCCGATCCTGGTCATGCGGGTCGTGCCGGGAGCCGACCCGAGGGATCTGCTCGACGGCGGCGTGGACCTGCTGGTCACCCGTGATGCCGTGGCCCTGGCCTACGCCGATCGGCGGGCCGATCTCCTCACCGCACCGCTGGCCTGGGATCGAACATACGTACTGGTGGCGCCCGGGCTCTCCCGAGTCGGCGACCTGCGCGGCGCAGTCAGCGCCGAGTCGCGTCCGGCCGAGCCACCCTTCTGGTGGGCGGACAGCGTGTCCTGCGCACGGGGGCGAGACGCCCTGCCCCGCTCCGGTTATCGGATTGGCTTTCCGGACGGCGACCAGATCGCGCGTGAGCTGGCGGAGCGGGTCGCCGCGGGATCGCCGAAACTCGCGATCGCGGCGATTGCGCCTGATATACTGGACGCCGCCCTCACCTCCGGCGCCTATGCCGGATACGTGCTTCCCCTGCCCAGAACCATGCCTGCGGCGTGCGGGATCGTGCCCCGGATCCCCGCGAACTGGTCGATCGATCCCCTGATCGACAGCCGCCCGCGCGCCGTCCTCCGCCGCGGGGCACTTCGTGTCTCGGCCGACGCCGATGGGTCGCTCCGGATCGTGCCGCCGGCAGCTCCGTGACCTTCCGCATTCGGCTGTACGTCGCCTTCGCGGCCGGGATGCTGATGCCGCTGGCGCTGCTCGTCTTCGGCATTCGCCGGGAAATGACCCGCCAGATCGCCGGCCAGTACGAGCAGCGCGTCGAGGCGCTCGCCGGCGTGGTGCGCGCCGACCTTTCGGCCGACGCGGGGCGGACCGGCCGGACGCTCGCGGCACTCGGCGCCGAGCTGGCGGCGAGCAACCGGTTTCGGCTCGCGGTCATCCAGCACGATGAGACCGAGCGCGGCTGGCTGCTGGACTATGCGGGCGACGCGCTCCGGCTGTCCGGCCTGGCGATGCTCCAGATAGCGGACAGCAGCGGGCGCGTGCTCTCCTCGGGCCATTTCCGCAACGAATTCGACCGGGTCATGCCGGAGCTTCCGTTACTGCTTGCGAGCGCCTCCACGGGGCCCGCGCTGGTGCGCGCCCGGACGCCGGACGGAGCTGTCCTGGTCATCGCGCGGGTGGACTCATTCGCCGTCGCCGGACAGCGCTTCACCATCGTCGGAGGTCGCGGAGTGGACTCGACCGCCCTCACGAGGTTTGCGTCCGACTCCGATCTCGTCGTCGCCCTGGCGACGCCGGACGCGGCACCGGTGGTGGATGCCGGTCGTGGCGGCCGCGTGCTCGGCCGAATCGGCATTCCCTACATAGATGCCGCAGCCACGCCGCCAGCCGCCGACAGCGCCTATCTGCTGATCGCCCAGCGTCCGGGCGCGCTCGACGAGGTCATCCGGCGGGTTGACCGCTGGTTCCTCGCCGCGTTCGCCGTCACCACGCTGCTGGCGCTGCTTCTCGCCGCCTGGCTCGCCCGGCAGATCGGACGCCCGCTGGCCGAGCTGGCGGAGAAGACCGCCGCGCTCGACCTGGACCGGCTGGATCAGGATTTCGCCTCCGACCGTCATGATGAGATCGGCGCGCTGTCGCGCCTGCTCGGCGCGCTGACCGGCCGGCTCCGCGCCGGCGCCATTCGCCTCCGTGAGGCGGAGCGGCGTGCCACCGTCGGCGATGTGGCGCGGCAGGTCAACCACGACGTCAAGAATGGACTCGCCCCGATCCGGCACGTCGTGCGCCACCTCGGCGAGGTCGCGCGGGACGAGCCGGAGCGGCTGGCCGAGGTGTTTGCCGAGCGGCGCGGAACGCTGGATTCGAGCGTAGACTATCTGGAAACGCTGGCGCGCAACTATGCCCGGCTGTCTCCGGCCCTGGACCGCGGGCGATGCGACGTGAACGCGATCGTGCGGGAAACGCTCCGGGGCATCGAGCCGCGCGCGGCAGAGGTTCGCTCCGAGCTCGCCGCCGGCCTTCCGCCGATCCGGTCCGACAACATCGCCCTCCGGCGCATCCTGGAGAATCTCGTCGGCAACGCGGTGGGCAGCCTTGACGGCAAGCAGGGTGAGGTGACGGTCACCACCGCATCAGTGCGCAATGAAAGCGGCACCGGCGTCCGCATCGCCGTCGCCGACACCGGGCCCGGCATGACCCGCGAGGCGCTCGACCGCGCCTTCGACGATTTTCATACGACCAAGCCCGGCGGTACCGGCCTGGGTCTGAGCGTGGTGCGGCGCCTGGTGGCCGACCTGGGTGGGACGCTCAGGGTGCAGACTCAGCCGGGCGCGGGCACCTGCTTCACGGTCGAGCTCCCGGTGGAAGGTGGCGACGCATGACGCTCGTGCTGGTGGTGGACGACGTGCGGCCGATGGCCGAGCAGTATGCCTACGACCTGAAGCGGGTCGGGGGATACGATGTGTCCGTCGCCGACGGCGGCGAGGCGGCGCTCAGTCAGCTGGCGGACCAGCCGGTGGACTGTGTCATCCTCGACCTCGAGATGCCCGGCATGGACGGGTTCGAGGTGCTGCGCGCGCTGGCGAAGAAGGGAATCGAGACACCCGTGATCGTCTACACCGGCACCGGCAGCTTCGAGCGCTGCGTGCAGGCGGTGCGGCTCGGCGCGTACGGTTTCGTGGACAAGGCGGAGCCGATGGAGCGCGTCGTGCACGAGATCGCGGCGGCGATTGAGCGCCGGCGGCTCCGGCTCGAGGTGTCCACGCTGCAGCGCCGGCTGGGCGAGAGCTCGCTGGTCGGCCGAAGCGCGGCGATCGAGCGGCTCCGTGAGCTGATCGCCCGGGTCGCCGCGGTGCCGAGCACGGTGCTGATTACCGGCGAAAGCGGTTCCGGCAAGGAGCTGGTCGCCCGGGACCTGCACCGCCTGGGTGCCGCCCCGGCCGGCCCGTTCATCGCGATCAACTGTGCCGCACTGCCGGAGCAGCTGGTGGAGAGTGAGCTCTTCGGCCATGAGCGCGGCGCGTTCACCGGGGCTGTCGCCACACGCCACGGTGCCTTCGAAGCGGCCGGCGGAGGCACCCTCTTTCTCGATGAGATCGGCGAGCTGGCGCTCGCGGCGCAGGCCAAGCTGCTGCGGGTCCTGGAGGACCGCACCGTCACGCGGCTCGGCAGCACCCGTCCGGTGAAGGTCGACGCCCGCGTCGTCGCCGCGACCAACCGCGACCTCGAGGCCGAAATCGCGGCGGGACGGTTCCGTCAGGACCTCTACTACCGATTGAACGTGCACGTCGTCACGGTCCCCCCGCTCCGCGATCGGCCGAGTGATATCGCGCTGCTGGCCGAGCGCTTCCTGGCGGCGACCTGCGCCCGCTTCGGGGTCCTGCCCAAACGCCTCTCCGGTGATGCACTCGAGCTGCTGATGCGCTACGACTGGCACCGCAACAACGTCCGCGAGCTCCGCAACGCGGTCGAGCGCATGATCATCGCGGCTGATGGCGAAATGATCCGGCCGGAACACCTTCCGGCGGAGATCTCCGGTGCCGCGCCGCGTGCCCCTTCGGAGGCGCGGACCTACCAGGCGCTCCGGAGCGAGGCCGAGTATCGCATCGTGCTGTCGGCGCTGGAGGAGCATGACTGGCACATCACCCGCACCGCCGAGACACTCGGGCTGGCGGATCATGCGAGCCTGCTGAAGATCATGCGGCGACTGGACATTCGGCGGTAGCGCTCGTGTCCGGCCGGACACACGGCGCGTCGGATACCGTGTTCCTCCGGCCACGCCGCTGACTCCGGCCTCCATCGCATCGCCGGCGGAACTCGTTCCACCACAGCTATTTCGCCGATCCGTTCCACTCGCTTCCCGTGTGGCCGCGCGCTTGCCTTTACCGGACGCGCAGTCCACCGCGCCATTGGCGCCCCACACGAGGAGAACATCATGTCCGCCGCTCGCCGCATCCCGCTCGCCGCCGTCGCAATCCTGTTCCCGCTCGCCGCCGTCGCGTGCGGGCACGACACGAAGCCGACCACCACCACCGTTGCCGGCGCCCGCACGCCCGAGGTGCATGCGGTGGCCGCCGTGACCGGTACGCCGGCGGAGGCGCCGGTCGTGGTGACGTACGCCGACGGCGACGCGGCGTATCGTACCGGGCACTATTCCGAGGCCGCCAGGCTCTTCACTTCGTACGCCGAGCGGCACCCGGGCAACGTCACCGCGCAGTACATGGCGGGGCTGGCGTCCTGGAAGCAAGGTGACCTGAAGGCCGCGGCCGTCGCGTTCGACCGCGCGCTGGCCATCGACTCGACGCACCTCAAGACGCTGCTCAACTCGAGTCGCGTGCTGATCGAGCTGGGCCGCACCGATGACGCGCTGGACCGCATCAACACGGTGATCGGGATCGACTCCTCGTCGGGTATCGCCCGCCGGCTGCAGGGCCGGGTGCTCGAGGCCAAGGGCGATTTCGAGGGCGCCATTGATGCTTACCAGCAGGCCCTGCTCAATGAAGAGCGCGACGTGTGGGCAATGAACAACCTCGGCCTGCTCTACATCCAGCTGGGCCGGCCCGAGGAAGCGCTCGCGCCGCTGGCGCGCGCCGTCGAGCTGAAGGAGAACGCGCCGGTGTTCCAGAACAATCTCGGCATCGCGCTCGAGGAAACCGGTCACTACGCCAAGGCGACCGAGGCGTTCTCGGCGGCGCTTGATGCCGACAGCACCTACGCCAAGTCGGCGGTGAACCTGGCCCGGGTCCAGGGACGGGCGGACAGCACCGGGTCCACGCCGATCACGCTGTCCGGGCTGGCGCAGAGCTTCCAGCTCCAGATCCGGATGCTCAAGGACTCGGCTCGCATCGTGGAGCCGGACAGCAGCATCGCCGCGACGCAGGAGACCGCGCCGCCGGTGAACGAGCCGCAGCGCTGAGCGGCGACAGGCGGGCGACACGAGCGGGGGCACATCGCGCTGGCGGTGTGCCCCCGATCTCGTAGTTTTGAGAGGTGACGCCCTTCCACGCGCTGCGCATGACCGGCCGGGCACTGCTCCGGCGCTGCCCCAATTGCGGCGCACGCGGGATCTTCTCCGGCTGGTTCCGCATGCGTCCCACCTGTCCCAGCTGCGGGCTGGCGCTGGAGCGCGGGGAGCAGGGTTACCTGGTCGGGGCGTACATGTTCAACATCGTGGCGGCCGAGCTGCTGTTCGCGGTGGTGTTTGCGGGCGTGCTGCTGGCGACCTGGCCCTCACCGCCCTGGGCCCTGCTGCAGTATGGCGGCGGGTTGCTGATGATTCTGGCGCCGATCCTGTTCTACCCTTTTTCGAAGACGCTGTTCCTGGCGTTCGATCTCATGTTCCGGCCGGCGCGGCCGGAGGAACCGGACGGGCATGAATGAGTGGGCACTTTCTCGGGGCGCACACGATCGACAACGGCGGCATCGACAAGGCCGCGCTCCGGGCCGGAGCCGCCGGCATGACGGCGCTGCAGATTTTCACGGCGATCCCGAAATTCTACGGCGACCGCACGTCGATCAAGGCGGACCGGGTCGACCGCTTTCGCGCGGCGCTCGCCCAGGCGGGAATCGACCCCCGGCGGGTGGTGGCGCACGCTGCCTACGTCCTGAACACCGCATCGACCGACGAGGTGAAGTCGAGCCGGGCGCGGGCCGGCCTCGCCAAGGAGCTCGAGCGCTCGACCGCACTCGGGATCGGCGCGGTCTGTTTTCATCCGGGCGCCGCCACCGACGGCGACCGTGACGCGGCGGCCGGCCGGATCGCCGGCGCGATCACCCATGCGCTGGAGACCGTCCCCGGAGAAACGCGGCTCCTGATCGAAAACACCGCCGGCGCCGGCGCGACCATGGGCCGGACGCCGGAGGAGATCGGCGCGATCCTGGCATCTATTCCGCCGGCCCTCCGCTCCCGGACCGGTTACGGTCTCGACACCTGTCACCTCTTCGCCGCCGGCCACGACATCTCCGCGTCGGCCGAAGCCCAGGCGTCCATTCTCGACGAGTTCGAGGCGGTGACGGGCGAGCGGCCCTCGTTCTTCCACCTCAACGACAGCGAGGGCGCGATGGGCTCCAACAAGGACCGCCACAAGCTGATCGGGGAGGGACTGATCGGCAGGGAGCCGTTCGGCTGGCTGATGCGCGACCGCCGCACGGCCGGCGTGCCGCTCATTCTGGAAACTCCGCAACAGCTCTATGAAATTGCGGACGACGATACGACGCCCGATCCCTACGACGTCCGCATGATGCAGCTGCTCCGCGCGATGGCCTGACTCGTCAGCGGGGAAATCGCTGCAGGTGGAGCAGGTCGTCCTCGTCACTCCGTGTCACGTACACGACACCCTTCCCGAACCCCACGACGCGGCTGCCCCTGGCGAGGACGAAACGACGGATCACCTGGCCCCGCTCATCCAGCTCGTCGTACATCGGCTCCGCCCCTTCCGCCACGGACCGCTGGACCCAGACCCGGCCCTCGGGCGTCGCCAGGGTGAATTGCGGCACGAACGGTGGCTTGAATTCAGGCCAGGTGAAATCTCCCTCACTCGCGGCGGCGACCGTGAACTTGCCGCCGCCCGACGTCATCGCCTGTGCCGGCTTGAGAATGCGCTCCTTGTCGGCGCGGGTCACGCGTTCGTGGGCGTACGGGTTGGCCGCGCCGCGGCTGCGCCGCCCGTCGGTTCCGACCCAGTCGACGTGATAATCGCTGGCGCGAAGGATGGCGACGCGCCCGTCCGGCGTGACGGCCCAGTCGTCCTGCCGGGCGAACGGCTGCGGACGTGACATGATGATCCGGTGTCCGGCGCTGCCCCCCGCGGCCGGCTTCGCCAGCGGGGCCATGCCGACCATCGCCAGTGTATCGATGCGGTTGCGCGCGCGGTCCCACCGGAGCAGTGGTGCCGAGTCGGCGGCGCCGGCAAGGGCCGCCTCGATCGACTTCGTTCGCCGGGGGCCGTCACTCTGCCCATAGCGGCTCCCGAGGTAGTACAGCCGGCCCTGCCGGTCGGCGCCACGAAACTGCCCGCCCGTGCCCGACGCCGCCGGAAATGGGAACGAGCCGCTGACCGTCCCGTCCGGCGCCAGCCGCAGAAAACGGTTCTGGCCCACGTCCGGCACGAGGACCGAATCCCCCGCGCCGGTCATCGGTCGATCCGGCAGCATGTACTCCTTGGGCCCGGCACCCCTGCGGCCGACCGCGAGCTGACTGCCTCGCGAGAAATCGACTAGCTGGATGCTCGGGCCCTCGAAGTCGGTGACCACCACGCGCCCGTCACGGAGCTCGGTGACGCCGTTCATGTGATCGAATGTTTCGGGAAACTCAGCCAGCGGCTTCGTCAAGCGAATCGTCGGAGGGTCGACGGCGAGCACCGAGAGCACGAGCGGGCCAGCCAGCAGGGCCGCGACAACGGAAGGCAGCCGGATCATGAGTTTCCTCGAACGGTTGGGGGGCACGGAGGGATAGATGCACCGGGACCGTGTTGGGTTGCGGAAACCTTTTCGCGCTCGCACCCGTCCAATGATCCGGTACGCCTCGCCCTTTCTTTCCGGAGCATGCCCCCATGTCGTTGCTGGCCGGCGCCCTGTTCGCCCTTCTGACGCAGACGCCGGCCCACGCCGCCGCCCCCGAGCTTCGCGCCGGCCTCGTCAAGGGCCCGATGCGGATCGACGCCCGGCTCGATGAGTCCGACTGGCTGGCCTCAGGCATCGCCGACCGCTTCACCCAGACCGACCCGGCCGAGGGCAAGCCGGCGAGCGAGCGAACCGAGGTGCGAGTGCTGATTGACGAGCACGCGCTCTACATCGGCGCCCGGTTGTACGATCGCGAGCCGCGGAAGATCCGCGCGACGCTCGGCCGGCGCGACGAGGACGTCGAATCCGACTATTTCGAAGTGTTCCTCGATTCCTATCACGATCACCTGAGCGCCGTCCGGTTCCGCATCACGCCCGCCGGCGCGATCGAGGACGCGGTGCTCGGCTCCAGCGCGCAGGGCAGCGGGGACGATGTCTCCTGGGATCCGGTCTGGGAGTACGCCGCCCGCGTCGACTCCCTCGGCTGGACGGCCGAGCTGCGCATTCCGCTGGCCCAGCTCCGCTACAACTCGACGCTTGACGGCCGGTGGGGCATCCAGCTTCACCGACAGATCCTGCGGAAAGGCGAGGACGACTGGTTCTCCTTGGTGCCCAAGAACGAGGCGCAGGGCGTCAACCGCTACGGCCACCTGACCGGGCTCGGCACACTCAAGGCAGAGCGGCTGCTCGAACTGCGGCCCTACACGCTGGCACGGGCGGCCTACACGCAGGCGCGGCCGGGCGATCCGTTCCAGAGCGGACACGACTATAACGGCAGCGCCGGCCTCGACCTCAAGTATGGCCTCACCAGCGATCTCACCCTCGACGCGACGATCAACCCCGATTTCGGGCAGGTCGAGGTGGACCCGGCCGTGGTCAACCTGTCGGCCTTCGAGACCTTCTTTCCGGAGAAGCGCCCGTTCTTCGTTGAAGGCGCCGATGTGTTCCGCTTCGGCGGCATCCGCGCGTTCAACAGCTTCGGCTTCCCCCGCTTCTTCTTTTCCCGGCGCATCGGCCGGCAGCCGCAGCGCAGCATCGGAGGCGCCGGGTTCGACTTCGTGGATGCACCGACCGAGACCTCGATCCGCGCCGCGACCAAGCTGAGCGGACGGACCCGCGGTGGCTGGTCGGTCGGCGTGATCGACGCCGTCACCGCGGAGGAGCAGGCGCAGTATCTCGACGGCGGAGGCGTGGCGCAGGAAACCCCGATCGAGCCGCTCACCAACTACTTCGTCGGCCGGGTCCGGAAGGACCTGCAGGGCGGCAATACGACTGTCGGCCTGATGACTACCGCCGTGAACCGCGACCTGTCGGATCCCACGCTCGCCTCGCAGCTCCGCGGCCAAGGCTACCTTGGCGGTCTCGATTTCAATCACTCGTGGAGCAACCGCAACTGGTCGCTGGACGGCGCGGTGGCGATGAGCACGGTGCGCGGCAGCGCCTCGTCCATCGCGCTGACCCAGCAGTCGAGCGCGCGCTACTACCAGCGCCCGGACGCGACGAGCTTCACCTACGATCCGACCCGCGAGTCGCTCTCGGGGCATGCCTTCCAGATGGCGCTCGCCCGAAACGGCGGCGGCCACTGGCTCGGCGGGCTGGTTTATCAGGAAACCAGTCCCTCGTTCGAGTCCAACGATCTCGGCTTCGAGTCGAACGCCGACCGGCGCGCCGTGTCGACCGCGTTGATCTACCAGGAGAACACACCGGGCCGGTATCTGAGAAACTTTCAGATCTACCCGTTCACTAATCACGCCTGGAACTTCGATGGCGACCTGGTCTTTGGCTCGTACGGCCTCATCCTGCAGGGCACGCTGCGGAATTTCTGGGGCTATTTCCTCAGAGGCGACTTCGCGCCGGCCTCCTTCGACGACCGGCTCACCCGCGGAGGACCCGTCGCGGGGCAGCCGCCCACACGGGACTTCTCGGCCCAGATCAGCTCGGATTCCCGCCGCACCACCCGGCTGAGCGCAAACGTGTTTCATTCCTGGACCACCGCCGGCGAACGCAACACCAACCTCGGCGGGTCAATCAGCTTCCGGCCGACCGCCGCGGCGCGCATCAGCCTGGGGCCAAGCATCACGAAGAACCACACGCTGTCGCAATACGTCACGGCCGTGGCGGACCCCGCCGCGACCGCGACCTACGGCACGCGCTACGTCTTCGGCACGCTCGACCAGACGGAAGTGTCGCTCGATCTGCGGGTCTACTGGACGTTCACGCCCAAGCTCAGTCTCCAGCTCTACGCGCAGCCGCTCATCTCCGCCGGCGACTACTCGAACATCAAGGAGCTGGCGGCACCGCGCACGTACCGGTTCGCCGTCTATGGAATCGACCGCGGCAGCGTCACGCCCACGGCGGGCGGAGGATCGCAGATCGACCCTGGCGACGGCGGCGCGACGTTCGCCGTGGGAAACCCCGATTTCAATTTCCGCTCGCTCAGAGCCAACGCGGTGCTCCGGTGGGAATGGCACGCCGGCTCAACGCTGTTTCTGGTGTGGCAGCAGGCACGGCAGGGTCAGACGGACGTGGGCGATTTCCGGTTCGGGCGGGACGTGGGCGCGCTCTTCGACGCCCACGGTGATAATGTCTTCGCCATCAAGGCGAGCTACTGGCTGGGGCTCTGATCAGGCACTTTGCTCCGCCAGCGCCTCCCACCGTGCGAACGCGTCGGCGAGCTGCCGCTCGATTTCGGCGAGCCGCGCCCGGGTCTCGATGATCGAGCGGCCGGTGCCGCGATACAGCGAGGGGTCGGCGAGCGCGGCCTGGAGCTCCCGCTGCTCGGTCTCCAGCCGCTCGATCCGGTCCGGCAGCCCGGCCAGCTCCTGCTGCTCCTTGAAGCTCAGCTTGCGGCGTGGCGGCGCGGCCTTCGTCTTCACCGCCGACCTGGCCGGCTCGGCACGCGCCGGCTTCTCCGCCCGCGCGATTGCCGCGCCGCGCTGGCGCCGCCAGTCCTCGTAGCCGCCCACATACTCGCCGATCCGGCCGTTCCCCTCGAGCACCAGCGTGCTGGTGACCACATCGTCCAGGAACGAACGGTCGTGGCTCACCAGCAGCAGCGTGCCGTCGAATGCGACGAGCAGGCCTTCGAGCAGCTCGAGGGTCTCCGCGTCCAGATCGTTGGTCGGCTCGTCCATCACCAGCAGATTGAATGACCGGGTGAAGAGGCGTGCCAGCAGCAGCCGGTTACGCTCGCCGCCGGAGAGCACGCGCACCGGCGTCCGCGCGCGTTCGGCGGAAAAAAGAAAGTCCTGCAGGTAGCCGAGGACGTGGCGGCGCATGCCATGGACGACCACATGATCGGCGCCGTCCGCCACGTTGTCCTGCACGCTCCGCTCTTCGTCGAGCTGCTCGCGGAGCTGGTCGAAGTAGGCCACTTCCAGGCGAGTACCGGAACGGATCTCGCCGCTCTGCGGCGGGAGCTCGCCGAGCAGCAGGCGAAGGAGCGTGGTCTTTCCCGAGCCGTTGGGCCCGATGATCCCGATCTTGTCGCCCCGCATGATGGTGGTGGAGAAGTCGCGGACGATCGGGCGGTCGCCGTAGGCGAAGTGCACGTTCCGGGCTTCGACGACCAGCCTGCCCGAGCGCTCCGCCTCCTGGATCTGCAACCGGGCAGTGCCGGTGCGCTCCCGCCGTGCGCTCCGTTCCCGCCGCATGGACTCGAGCGCTCGCACTCGCCCTTCGTTCCGGGTGCGCCGGGCCTGAATGCCCTGGCGGATCCACACGTCCTCCTGCGCGAGCTTCTTGTCGAAGTCGGCCCATTGCTTCTCCTCGGCGTCGAGCACCGCCTGCTTCCGCTCCAGGAAGGTGTCGTAGTCGCAGGCCCAGTCCACCATGCGGCCGCGATCGAGCTCGACGATGCGGGTCGCCACGCGGCGGAGGAAGGCGCGGTCGTGAGTCACGAAGAGGAGGGTACTCGACTGGGCCAGGAGGAAGTCCTCCAGCCACGCGATCGCGTCCACGTCCATGTGATTGGTCGGCTCGTCGAGAAGCAGCAGATCGGGCGCGCTCACCAGGGCGCGCGACAGCAGCACCTGCCGCTTCCGCCCGCCCGAGAGGGAGGAAAACTCCGCCTCCGGATCGAGCGACAGGTGTGAGAGCACCGTCTCCACCTGCCGCTGCACCTCCCAGCCGCCCCGCACGTCGAGCTCGTGGTGCAGCCGGTCGAGCTGGCCCATCAGCGCCGGGTTGGTGTCGGTGGCGAGCTGGTGCCCCACATCATGGTACGCGGCGAGGAGGGCGCCGAGCTCGCCGAGCCCTTCGGCCACGACGTCGAATGACGGCCCGCGGAGTCCGTCGGGGATCTCCTGCGCCAGCCGGGCGATGGTGATTCCCTGCTGCCGGACGACTTCGCCGCGATTGGGCGTGATCTCGCCGGCGATCAGCTTCATGAGCGTGGACTTGCCCGCGCCGTTGCGGCCGAGGAGGCAGATCCGCTCGCCGCGCTCGATCTGGAGACGCACGCCGTCGAGCAGCGCCGGCCCGCCGAGGGCGAGATGAATATCCTGCAGACTGACGAGTGCCATGGGTATAACCTAGCGGGGCCGGCCGCAGGGTTGTGCTGAGGGTCCAACTCTGCGAGACTCCCCGTTCCGCTGCGTCCCGCTCATTCCAGGATCCCATGCGTACTCATGTTCCCGCAGTCCTGACCCTGCCGGCGGTGCTCCTCGCGTTGAGCGCGTGCGGGCAGGATCGTCCGGCTCGACCCACCGGATCGCCGGCGGCGGACTCCGTCGCCCACTCGGTCGAGGCCAGCGTCGTCGCGCGTCCCGACACCGACACGACCCGGGTCCGCCGCGATACGACACAGCACAGCACCCGCAACGACACCACCGCGAAGGACACCACCGCGGCCGGCCGTCGCGCGCGGGCCCGTGCCCTGGCCGACAGCGTGGTCTGGCCGACGAACCGGCCCGCACCGCTGCCCGGTGCCATGCTGCCGACCCACCGCATCATCGCGTTCTACGGGAATCCCCTGTCGAAGCGCATGGGCATCCTGGGTGAGCTGCCGCCCGACCAGATGCTGGCCAAGCTCGAGCGCACCGCGAAGGAATGGGCGGCCGCCGACAGCACGACGACCGTCATGCCGGCACTGCACCTCATCGTGACGGTGGCGCAGGGCAGCCCGGGCCGCGACGGGAAGCATCGTCTCCGGATGAGTGACAGCCTGATCGAGAAGGTGGCGCGGTGGGCGGAGGAGCGGAGCTGGCTGCTGTTCCTGGACATTCAGGTGGGCCAGAGCACGGTGCACGCCGAGCTGCCGCACGTGATGCCCTACCTCCGGCGACCCTACGTGCACCTGGCGCTCGACCCGGAGTTCGCCATGAAGGGCGGGGCCAAGCCGGGCAAGCGCATCGGTACCATGGACGCGGCCGAGATCAACGAGGCGATCGACTCGCTCACGAAAGTCGTGGACGAGGGACACCTGCCGCCCAAGATCATGCTGGTGCATCGCTTTACCACGAAAATGCTGACCAACGCGTCGAAGATCCGGCACGACCCGCGGGCGCAGGTGGTGATCGACATGGATGGATTCGGATCGCCGCAGCTCAAGCGCGGCACCTGGAAAGCGGTCATCCTGCGGGACCCGGTCTGGTACACCGGGTTCAAGCTGTTCTACAAGAACGACAAGCCGATGCTCACGCCACGCGAAGTGCTGAAGCTCCGGCCTGCGCCGTTGTACATCCAGTATCAGTAGCAGGTCGGCTTGAGACGGGCGGACTACCCCGGCACGTGACAGCTCGCCAGGCCCCGCTTCTCGAGGTAGCGCTGGTGATACTCCTCCGCGCGCCAGAAGGGGGCGGCCGGGGAGATCTCAGTGACGATGGGCCGTTTCCACCGCCCGCTCGCGTCCCACTTGGCTTTCGCCGCCTCGGCAAGCTGCTGCTGCTTCTCCCCGTGGAAAAAGATCGCCGACCGGTACTGCCGGCCGACGTCAGGACCCTGCCGGTCGCGCTGGGTGGGGTCGTGGCTGGCGAAAAAGACATCGACCAGCCGCTCGTACGACACCCGCGACGGGTCGAACGTCACCTGCACCACCTCGGCGTGGCCGGTGCGGTCGGAACAGACGTCCTCGTACGTGGGATTGGGCATGCTGCCGCCGCTGTAGCCCGACGCGACATCGGTCACGCCCTCAATCTGGCGAAAGGTGGCCTCGACGCCCCAGAAACACCCGGCGCCAAAGGTCGCGAGCTCGGTCTGCATGGTCTCTCCGCTGCTGGTAGACACCCTAAGGTGGCCACGCAGGTCAGCCCGGGCAATCCGTTACGGGTGGACGGCCGTGAGATACTCGGTCAGGAGCGTCTCCAGCGAGTCGCGGGAGTGCCGGGCGGTGAAGGTGTGATCCGCTCCCGGTAGTTCCGCGATCCGGAGTGACGATCGAGCTGGAAGACTCTCGATGCCTCTGGGCGCGAAGGTGTGGAGATAGCGGAGCCCGGGGTCGCCCTCCGAGAACACGACGAACGAGGGAACCGGCGCCGCGCCGAGGGCGCGCATGTCGGCTACCGCCTCGCGGGCACGGCGGACCGCGTCGCGGTCGCGGCTCCAGGCCCGCGCATGGCGGAGCAGAACCCGGCACGTGGCCTTCACGTCGATCCGGCCAGTGAGCAGGCGCACCCATTTCTTTCGGGACCGCGCGGATTGCCGCACACGCCGCCCCTCGAGCAGGAGGTCGTTGGACTCAAGCTGGAGCCTGAGCGAATCGCCGGTGCGCCAGTAGAGCTGTGGATTCATGGCGCAGGCCCCGGTGACTGGCAGTCCGTGGAGAACCGCACGCATCGCGGTATGCCCCCCCGAGCAGAGACCGACAACGACGGCCCGCTCTGCGCCCCGATGGTGCACGAACGTCACCGCCGAGCGGACCTGGTCGATATCATTCGGTGAATACGGCGCCGCCTTGCCGCCACCTGCCGGCGCGGGGCTGTCGCCGATCCCGGCTAGGTCGAAGCGCAGGACGCGGTAGCCGAGCGCTGCCCAGTTGCGAGCCAGCGTCACGGACATCCGGCTGGTGCCGATCCGGTGGTCCACCCCGGTATTGAGGAATGCGAGCGCCGTGTCTCGCTGACGGCGGCCCGACGCGGGCTCGCTCATGATTCCGAACAGACCCTCCGCACCGAAGCGTACCGGCGTCTCGACAACATCAGGCCGTACCATGCAGCATGGCGAATCGATCCCCCTCACCGGTGCACGGACGTCGGTGCGGTCGGGAAAGCGCGACCGGAGCCATCGGCGGATCCTGCCCAGGACCGCATCCGGCACGTCCACTTCGTACGAGACCCCTCGAACAAGCTGTGCCGTACCGGCCGGCTGCTCCTCGTCGACCACGGCACCAGTCGCGGCCAGTGCGCCTGTCAGCTTCGCGTCCGGCTTGAGATCATCCCGCCAGACGATGAGCACGGCCGGTGCCGGCGCCCGCTCGAGAGCCGTGAGATCGATCGACGCGAACTCCTCGAGCATCGCGGCCGGATAGGCGAAGCCGCCGGCCTCCGCGAGCGACTCGCCGCTTCCCGGCGCGCCGCCGCCGCCGCCCAGCGCGATCAGCTCTCGACGGAACGCGCGTCCCGACCGGAACGGTGCCCACAGCACCAGCCCGTCGATGCCCGGCCAGCGGGCCGCGGCCGTTGCCGCGAGCGTTGCTCCCATCCTCAGCCCCACGACCGCGATGCGCTCCAGCGAAGCGACCCGGCGGAGCTCATCCACGGCGGCGCGAACCCCGGAGAGCCAGCTCGCCACGCTGACCCGGTCGCAGGCGCCGGCGGAATCACCGGTGCATGGATAGTCGAATCGCAGGACGTAGAAGCCATCCGCCGCCAGTTCCTCTGCGAGCTGCCGCAGCGTCGTGTAGGAACAGAGATGTTCGTACCCGACCGGCGGGCAGAGCACGACACCGGTGCCTCGATGCGGCGCCTCGGGCGCATGCACCCATCCGAAGAGCCGCTCAGCCGGCGCGCCGAAGTACACCGGCCACGGCGTCATACGATGGCGCTCGCCAGCGTCAGCCGGGCGCGGGCGCGCGAATTCAGCGCGCCAACCCACCCGTGGGGAGGGTCGCCACCGCCGATGGAATGCAGCCGGACCCGACGCGCTCCGGCCGGAGGCAAATGAAAATAGTTGTCATCGGGACGGTACCCTGGTACATCGACGACCACTGCCTGCGCAAACCGGCGTGTCCGCATCGTGACGACCCATCCGATCTCATCCCGCGTCATGGCCGCCTCGAGTCCAACGTCGGACTCGACCGCCGACGGCAGCCGCGTCGGAAAGAAACAGGTCTCGCCCAGTGGGCGGCCGGTCACCGCATCGTCCAGCGTCACGACCACGAGATTGTGGCCCGGCGAACCAAAGCGGTACGAGTACGTGATATCGCGGAACCCCTCGAGCAAGGTGTCAGCGGCGAGCTCGGCGGTGGTGCCGGCCGGGACGCGAACCCGCGTGCAGCCGGCGCCGACCTGCGTCTCGCCGTCACGATACAGCGCGAGACGTAGCTCCCCATCGAGGGGGACCGCGGTCTCGTTCACGATGTGAAGCGCGAGACCGTTGACGCCTTCGTCGGTCGCCAGCAGCGCCACCGGCTGGAGCACGCGCTTCAGATAGTAGTAGGCGGCCTTGGGCCGGCCGTGCGAGTCGATCACGCCCCAGCCTGCGCCCGGCCACAGGTCGCGGAACAGGAACACGAGGGCCCCGCGACAGGTCGAGCGCGCGCGCCGCCATTCGGCAAACGTCATCGCCATCACCTCGCCGGTCGCGATCCGCCCGAGTGCGAGGTACCGCTCCATATCGGCATGACGCAGCTGCTCCGGGTCCACGCCGAACAGCCGGCCCACATAGTGATCGCGTACGTCCTCGAAATCCCAGCTGGTGCCGGCATCACGCGGAATCCGGCGCTTCCAGCGCGGATACCGCTCCGGCGCGTCCGGCGGGCCCAGCACCTCATGCACCGTTGCCGGATCCGGCACATTGGCAAAGGCGAGGCATTCGGAGGCGAACCGCACCTCCGCGCGCCGGGCATCCTCGAGCGGCCGCAGGTATGCGCCGACCCCGTAGTAGTGGGTGGCACCGCGGTTGGCGTGAAACGGCAGCGGACCGCCGCTTGGGCTCGACGGCCAGTAGGGGACCCCCGGAGCCAGCTGTCGGCAGAGCTCAGGCAGGATCCGGCTGAACAGCGGGCCGCTCCAGGTGTCCCTCGGCAGTCCGAGCATGGCCGCCTGCTGCTCCACTTCGCTGCCGCCGCAGAGCACCGCGAGCGACGGCCGCCCCTGGAGCCGCCGGAGCAGTTGCCCGGCTTCGGTCCCGAGGCTGGTGAGGAACGCGTCGTCACTGGCGGGATAATCCATGTTGGCCAGCATGAAGTCCTGCCAGACGAGAATTCCGAGCTCGTCGCAAAGCTCGTAAAACACGTCATCCTCGTACACCATCGTGCCACCGACGCGGAGCATATTCATTCCCGCATCGCGGGCCAGCTCGAGCGCCTCGCGGTAGCCTGCCTCCGGCGCCGACAGCCGGACGACGTCCAGCGGCGTCCAGCAGGCGCCGCGGCAGAACACCAGCCGTCCATTGACGTGCAGCGCGAAATCGCCGTCGGCGGTGAGCAGATCGATCGATCGGAACCCAACCCGGCCGCAGTCGATGGCGACTTCGCCCGCGGCCGTTTCAGCGACGACGCGGACTCCGTATCGCGGCTGCGCGCCGTGCGTATGCGGCCACCAGACCGCGGGCGACTCCAGCCGCAACTCACCGGTCAGCTGCGTGCCGTCGCCGTCGGGGCGCAATGCGAGCGGCGCACGCAGTGCTCCCGCCAGCAGCGTCGCCCGCACGACCGGCGCCCGCGACCGAACGCGAAGCGTGACCGTGATGACGCCGGTGTTTCCTTCGAGCCGAGCCCCGATGTCGGCCGAATCAACCGCGAGCGGTGTGGCACCCCTCAGCACGATCGGCCGCCAGGGGCCCACCGGAGCCGCCGGTGGCGACCAGCCGGGCATGCGGCCGAGGAGCGTCGTCCGGAACCAGCGCAGCGCCTGCGCCTCCACCAACCGGGTGCGCCACCGCGGCCGAGGCCGCTTGAGCGCGAACAGCGGCTGCAGCGCGCGGCACCGGATCAGCAGGTCGTTCTGCTCACGAAGGATCGCGGAGACCTCACGCTCGCTGGCGTGGAACATGTTGGAGGAGTGCAGGAGCAACACGCCGTTGAGCCACACGTCCGCGATCGTCGCGAGCCCACCGAAGTGGAGCAGCCGCTCGGTGCCGGCCGGGATCGCCGCGGCGAAGCGGCAGCGAAACCACCAGTCGTGCGCGTCGAAGTCCATCTCGTCGTCGAACGTCCAGCGGCCGGCCGCGGCCAGTGCGCTGGCCGCCGTCGCCGGCAGCGCGACCGGGAGCCACTCGGGCGCGAGCGCGACCAGCTCGTCGGGCCGACCAGGTCCGCCCGCCGGCAGCCGCGCGATCTCCCAGCCACGCAGCTCCTCCGCGCCGACACCCTCGACGCGCACACGCAGCGCTTCAGTCGCCATAACGCTCTGCCAGCACGGTCATGGCGTCGTCCCAGCTTCGCTCCATCGTGTCGAACATCGGCTCGAAGTGCGCCTCACGCCCAGCGCGCGCGCGCGCGAGCGTGAACTGCATGCCCTTGGCCGTTTCCGCCACGCGCTGAAACGCGGCGGCGGCCGGATCGAGCCCGGCGTGGCCGTGACCCGCGAGCCACCGCACGAACGTGGCGGCGATTTCCGCTCCGGCGCCGCACTGGCGGAGGGTGGCGAAGGCGTAGAGGTGAAACGCAGGGAGACCTTCTCCCCGAAGCCAGGCCAGGTCGTGCGTGAATCGCGCGCGATACCGCCGGACGGGGTTGTCGGCGGCGCGCCGTGCGAGATGTATCCGCCCTAGCGCCGCGGCGCGGTGGACCAGGCCAGCGAGTTCCGGACGCCGCAGACGATCCAGCCGGACGAGTTCGCAGTAGGGCGGCAGCGCAGCGCCCTCCGCGCGGAAGACGCCCCGGAAATCGTGCCCGCCCAGCTCATAGTACCCGGCGTTGTGGAAGTAGCCGAGACGCGCCGCGTCCGGATCGATCATCTGGGCGGCGATGGACGTCTTTACGTGATCAGCCTGGTATGAGGTTCCCGCGGTATCCGGGAGGTAAAACGCGTCCACCTCGACGATGACGGGGCGGCCGGCGTCGATCTGCTCGAGAAGATGCCACTCCACCGGCCGCCAGATCGCCAGCTCCTGCACATCGATTCCATAGAGTTCGGCGAGGTCCGCCGTGGCGAACTTGAAAAAGCGCCATTGGTCGCCCTCGAAATCGAGTGCGAGCGCAAATCCCATCGCCGCCACGGGGTCGAGGCCGAGCGCGTGCAGCAGCTCGATCCAGAGATCCACGTAGCAGTTGGTTTCAGGCCACACGCGCT
Source organism: Gemmatimonadales bacterium (assembly GCA_038321865.1). Taxonomy (GTDB): domain Bacteria; phylum Gemmatimonadota; class Gemmatimonadetes; order Gemmatimonadales; family GWC2-71-9; genus JAICUF01. Next base: position 4,397 of record JBBQFH010000030.1, on the reverse strand, counting down.
CGTCGCGGTGCAGCGCGTGGCGCTCCTGAGCCCCGGGGAGGAGCGGAAGGACCTCGGTCTTCATAGCCCGAGCGTGACGCGGACAGTCGCCGGCCACCGCTCGGGCTCGAGGCCATGTCTGCGGAACAGCGCGAGCGCAACCCGCTCCATTCCGAAGCCTATGCAGGCCGTGTGCGCCGGTGCGCCAGCGGAGGTGGCGATGCCGAACAGCGTGCCGAAGTGATCCTGATGGTAGTTGCAGGAGACGACGGCCGTCGGCTTTTCGGCCGAACAGATCGGCACCACCAGCTCGAACTTGAGCGAGAGCTCGCGCTGATTGGATGCGAGCATCCGTCCGGCCCGTCCGAAAAAGGGGTCGTTCGCCACCACGGCGCTGGCATCCAGCCCGACGGCGTGGAGGAGCGCTAGGCTCCGCTCGAGCCAGACGTCGCGGAAACGGAGCACCTCGTCCGGCTCACCGAGCCGCACGTACTCATGCATGCGGAACATCTGCATCCGAGCCGGGTCGGCTGACGGCTCGTGCCGGAAGCAGTAGGAGAACACGTCGAACAGCCGGCCTTGCGCAGGCAGCGTCCCCGCCGCGGCCGGATAAACCGGATAGCAGGCGGCCGGTGTCAGCACGACCTCCGTCGGTACCAGCCCGCCGGTCCAGTCCGCGCCCCGTTCCACCGCATGCAGCAGCGCACGGTGATCGGCGTCGCCACCAGCAAAGCTGTGCACCGACCCGCAGAGGTTGGGAAACGACTTGAGATACTCGCTGCGCTCGAACTCGCGGCGATTGAGGAGCGGAGGGAAGCGGACGATCTCCGGGTGGTCGGCCGCACCGGCGCGGGTGACACAGTCGTCGAATCGCTCGATCACCCGCTCGAACGCGGCCCCCCGACCGAACAGGCCCGGCACCCCGGTCGCCACGAGAAGGCCATGCGCCACCAGCTCGTCGCGGAATGTCGTGTAGGCATCTGAAGCGGGTGCCGCGAGCGGCCGCGCCGTCACGTCACTCGCCCTTGTGGATGAGGAGCATGGAGGCATTGGCGCCGGCGATGCGGTCATTGTTGATCATGAGCATCGCGCCGTACGCATCGCGCAGCTGGCGGCCCAGGCTGTACGGCCCCTCGTTGCGGTAGCCGGACATGCCGCAGATGAGCAGTGCCTGCGAGACGATCTGCACCACGAGCTGCGAGGTGCCGACCTTGAGGTTGTTCATCCGGATGACGAAGCCCAGCGAGGACAGCGCATCGGCGTCATCCATCACGCGCTCGTACTCGCGGGTGCAGTCGTGCACGTTGGCGCGCATCATCTGCAGCACGCCCGTCAGTTCCGCGAGTCGGAGGCTGGCCGGCGGCGTGACGCCCGGTCGCTTCCGTGCGTCGGCCCGCACGAACGCGCGGGCGCGGTCCACCGCGGTCGTCGCGATCCCGAGCCAGATGGACGCCCAGAGAATGTGCGAAACCGGGAGCATGGTCCGGGTAGAAATGTCGGCGAACGGATCCTCGAGGATCTGGCCCGACTCGCCACGGGCAGCCAGCCTGAAGCCGGGACTGCAGGTGCCGCGGAAGCCGAGGGTGTCCCAATCGCCGGTCCGCTCGACTGTCATGCCGGCGCCGGCGAGCAGCACCAGCACCTGATCGCCAGCCGCCGCATCCGGCGCGCGGCGGGCGGTCGCCAGGATGTCGTCGGCGTATTCGCCGTAGGAGATCACCGAAGCCTGCTTCTCCAGCGTGAAGCCGTCGCCCTGCCGGTCCACGGCGCAGAGACTGGTCCGCACGTCACCGCCGACGCCGACCTCGGACGTGGCGGAGGCGATCAGACGCTGGCTCTCGACGAGATCGGCCAGATACCGGCGGATCCACCCGGAGCGAAGCCCGTGACGCACCAGACAGATCACCTCGATCTGATGCATCGCGAACACCATTGCCGCTGCCGAGCAGTGGCGGCCCAGAATATCGCAGACCGCGGCCAGCTCGCCGACGCCCGCACCCATCCCCCCCAGCTCCACGGGCACGAACGCGCTCAGCATCCGCTCGCGCCGCAGCGCGTCGATGGCCTCGCGCGGGAAGCGCGCATCGCGATCCACGGCCACCGCCGCGGGTCCCGCCACGCCTTCGCCGATTCGCTCGGCGCGGGCGAGCAGGTCCGCGGCCAGGGTCCCGGACTCCAGCGCCGCTGTGGCCATGCGCGTCAGCCCGCCGCCGACCTAATGCTGGTCAGCTCCAGAATGGCCTCACGCATCGCGGCCATCGACTCGAACGTCCGCCGGCGGAGCATTCGCTCCGGAAACTCGATGTCGAAGCACTCCTCGAGCGCGAGCATCAGGTTCACGCTCGCATGCGAACTCAGGCCTGCCTGATAGAGATCCGCGGTTTCCGCAAGCGGTTCGACCGGCGTGGAGAGGCGGCCATGCTGCCGCAGGACTTCCCTGATGGCTTCAATCATCGATCTCACCCTTCGTTCGGAAAGTTCCCTGACGCCACCACGACCGCGGTGGCATACGCCGCCTCGTGGCTCATGCTCAACGACAGCTCGGTCACGCGCGACCGCTCCGCCAGCGCTGCCACCGGGCCATGCAGCACGATGTCACACCAGCCGCCGGCGTTACGCCGCACTTCGATGCAGCGCCAGTCCATCGCCTCGTCGGCAGCGTGAAGGACCTTGAAAACTGCCTCCTTCGCGGCAAACCGGGCCGCGAACCGCTCGGCCGCAGTCTGCGGATCGGCAGCGCAGTACGCCGCTTCTGCCGGCGTGAAGAGCCGATGCACGTACCGGCGGCCGAACCGCTCGAGCGACCGGGACACCTCCTCCACAGGGACCAGATCAATCCCGACACGCATGCGCTCCGGCATGAGTATCACCTTCCCTCCGCTGCGCGGAGACGGCGTGGCGGGTCGAGTTCCTGTGAAAGCGTTGCGGAATTGCGGGAGGATCAAGCCAGAATTGTGCCAGCGGGGTACTGGGCCATCTTGACCCCAGCTGTGGGGACAAAGCCACGGTGTGTCGGCAAGACCTCAGTCGAGGATGCGGTAGACCTGCCAGCGCTGCGACCCCGCCACCACAAAGGGCGCCAGCGCATCGGAAAGCGGTTTGAACTGCGGCGCGCTCATCCCCGCCAGCGCCGCCTCAAAGTCGGCCAGCGATTCGAAAACGTATTCGTCGATGATATGGGAGGCGGAGTCGCCGATGAAGCCGACCAGCAGCCGGGCGCTGGTGGCGCGGCGGAACTCGGAGGATGCGAACTTCTCCCTGCCCCAGGCCCGGATGGCGGCCAGCGCCTGTGACTGCTGGCCGTAGGGTACGTCGAGATGCCACTGGCAGACCACCACGGCGCTAGACCTGTCGGCGCGCGGTCGCGATCGCGAACCCGACCGCCAGCAGGATCACGCCGGCGATGATCGGCCCCGCGCCCGGCATCGTGACGTCACCGAGGCCGCCGCTCGGCTGAAACATCCGGACCCCGAACATGCCCAGAAGTCCGACGACGATGCCGGCCAGACCGACAAGAGCGAGGAGGATGCCTACCGGGCGCATGACACGATCCTGGCTGGGGGATGGGGGGTGCCACCCTCAAGGTAGCGCCGTCCCGTGTATTCTGCGTCACAGCGAACGCATCATTGCCGACGATATTTTGTTCCCATGAATCGCCTGCTTCTGGTCCTGAACATCGCCGCCGTGGGCTCGATCATGGCGACCCGGTCGTCCGATCTGCTCACCGCGATCTCGCCCTACGGGGGGAAGATGACCGTGGCCCCTCCCGCAGCGGCTCCGGCTCCGGTCGACACCGCCGCCACACGGCATCTCCGCCCTGCATCCGCGCAGTCCAGCCGGTCGATGGCCATCGCCGAACGACCCTGAGCGACGGCCTCAGCTGGTATGGTGCGCGTAGACGCGCGCCGACCCAATGCGCTGGAACGCCATCACATCGTACGGCATCACCCGGGCCCCCGGCTGAAGCATGCCCGGGGCGCTCATCGGCATGCCCGGTGTCGCGAGCCCCATGATCTTCGGACGCTCCTTCAGCATCCGCTGCATATCGGCCACCGGTACGTGGCCTTCCACCAGATACCCGCCGATCTGCGCGGTGTGGCAGGATCGCATCGAGGCCGGGACACCGAGGCGGGTCTTCACCGCATCCATCGCCGTGTCGTTGTGTACCTCGGCCGCAAAACCGTTGGCGCGCACATAGTCGATCCACTGCCCGCAACAGCCGCAGCTCGGATCCTTGTATATGATCAGGGTAGGCTTGGCCAGCACGGCGGCGGCCAGCGAGCGGCGGCCAGCGAGCGCCAGCAGGGCCGCTCCGCCGGTACGGGTGAGCCACGTACGTCTCGAAATCATGGGAAAATCCTGGTCAATGTGAATGGCGCGGACGTCAACAATGTGTACGGCGGGACCGACGGCGTCCA
>JBBQFH010000029.1:0-42312 GCA_038321865.1 Gemmatimonadales bacterium | reverse complement strand
AAATACTTCGCGTCCACCGACGGCAGCTACATCGACCAGGACGTGCACCGGATCTGGCCGCAGTTCAGCGTTACCATGATCGACAAGGCGAGCGGAAAGTTCGAGACGCGCGATTCCCTCAGTGCGCCGATGGGTATGGGGTGGGAGTACCTCTCGGGGCGGCCGGCCGGGAAGGTCGCCGGGCCGGGCGCGCGGAAGTATTCGACGTATTACGACATGCTGGAGGATGCCCAGCTTGCGGCACCGCAGGCGCGGGAAAAGCTCGCCGCCAAGTCGGTGCTCGCCGGCAAGTACGACCTCGTCCTCGACCCCTCGCATCTCTGGCTCACGATCCACGAGTCGTGCGGCCATCCGACCGAGCTCGACCGGGTGCTCGGCTACGAGGCGAATTACGCCGGCACCAGCTTCCTCACCCTCGACAAGTGGCAGAGCAAGACCTTCGCCTACGGCAGCCCCCAGGTCACGATGCTCGCCGACAAAACCCAGCCACACGCGGTGGGGACGGTCGGCTATGACGACGAGGGGGTGAAGACGAAGGAGTGGACACTGATCAAGGACGGCATCCTGGTGGATTACCAGAAGACCCGCGACCAGGCCCACATTCTCGGCCAGACGGCGTCGGACGGCTGCTGCTATGCCGACAGCTGGAGCGACGTGCAGTTCCAGCGGATGCCGAACGTGTCGCTCCAGCCGGGCGCCGCGCCGCTGACGCCGGCGCAGATGATCGCCGGGGTGGACAAGGGGATCTACATCGTCGGCGAATCGTCCTACTCGATCGATCAGCAGCGCTACAACTTCCAGTTCAGCGGGCAGCTCTTCTACGAGATCAAGGGCGGCAAGATCGTCGGGATGCTGCGGGACGTGGCCTACCAGGCCAACACCCGCGAATTCTGGAACTCCTGCGTCCAGGTCTGCGACCGGCGCGACTACCGGCTCGGCGGATCGTTCTTCGACGGCAAGGGGGAGCCGGGCCAGATCAGCGCCGTTGCCCATGGCTCCTCGACTACCCGCTTCAACGGCGTCAACGTGCTGAATACGGCGAGGAAGATCTGATGCCGCCGCTGAGCGAGCAGGATGCGCGGGCGATTCTCGAGCGCGTCATCAAGCTGTCGAAGGCCGACGCCTGTGAGGCGAACCTCAACGCCAACAGCGGCGGCAACCTCCGCTACGCCCGCAACACGGTGACGACGGCCGGTGCCTCGACCAATCGGTCGCTGGTGGTGCAGTCGAGCTTCGGCCGCCGGGCCGGCGCGGCGACGATCAACCAGTTCGACGACGCCGCCCTCGAGCGCGTGGTGCGTGAATCGGAGGAGCTGGCCCGTCTGGCACCGGAAGACCCGGAGTTCATGCCGCCGCTGCCGCAGCAGACCTATCTACCCACGACGGCATTCTTCGATTCGACCGCGCAAATCACCCCGGAGTATCGCGCCGCGGCGGCCGAGTCGAGCATCGGCGGCGCGAGGTCGAAGGAGTGCACCGCCGCGGGCTTCATTCAGGATGGCTCGAGCTGGTCGGCGATGATGAACTCGAAAGGGCTCTTCGCGTATCACAGGGAAACCGGGGTCAACTACTCGACCACGATCCGCAGCAACGACGGCACCGGCTCGGGCTACGTCACGCGCGACTACAACGACGTGAGCCGGCTCGACGTGGCCGCCACGTCGCAGATCGCGCTGGACAAGGCGGTCGCCAGCAGGAATCCGCGCGCGATCGAGCCGGGCAAGTACACCGTCATCCTGGAGCCGGAGGCCTCGGTCGAGCTGATCCAGGACATGGCGTTCAGCATGGACGCCCGCTCCGCCGATGAGGGTCGGAGCTTCCTGACGGCGCCGGGCGGCAAGACGCGCGTCGGCCAGAAGCTGCTCGACGAGCGGATCACCATCACCTCCGACCCCGCCAACCCGGACGTCCCGACATCGCCGTGGGCCGGCGACGGGCGGGCCTTCGAGCGCACCCGCTGGATCGACAAGGGCGTCGTCAGCAATCTCTCCTACTCACGGTACTGGGCGCAGAAGCAGAACAAGCCTGCCACGGTGTTTCCCGCCAACCTCATCATGGAAGGCGGCACCGCCTCGCTCGAGGATCTGGTGCGGGATACCGCGCGCGGCGTCCTGGTGACCCGGACGTGGTACATCCGTTTCGTGGACCCGCAGACGCTCCTGCTCACGGGGCTGACCCGGGACGGGACGTTCTACGTCGAGAATGGGCAGATCCGGTACGCGGTCAAGAATTTCCGGTTCAACATGTCGCCGGTGATGATGCTGAACAACGTCGAGGCCCTGGGACGCCCGATGCGCGTGCGCGGCTGCCTCATCCCGCCGATGCGGGTGCGGGATTTCGAATTCTCGTCGCTGTCGGACGCCGTGTGAGCTGGCGCTTCGCCGGGTGATCGAGCTGGAGGACACCGCCGGCGCCCGGGCGCTGGCCTTCGGCCGCCGGCGGGCGGACTTTCGTTTCGTCCGCCTCAGGTACGCCTCGGGTGACTGGGACGTGGACCAGCGGATGCCGGCCAACCTGCTGCATTCGCTGCTGGAGTACACCACCGTCCAGATCGACACGAGGGAGCACGTGGTCGATCTCGCCAGCGTGGAAGTGCTGGACACCCCGTTCGCCTACCTGGCGGGTCACAGGCTGGTGCAGCTGGATCGGCGGGAACGCGATGTATTCGAGCGCTTCGTCCGGGGCGGCGGCTTCGTGTTCGTGGACGATTGCAATCACGACGTGGATGGGCTCTTCGCCCGGTCGTTCGAGTCCCAGATGGCGGCGATCTTCGGGCCGTCGGCCCTCCGGAAGCTGCCCGGGACGCACGGTCTCTACTCGGCCTTCTTCCGCTTTCCGGAGGGGCCGCCCACCACCGGGCTCGAGCTCAACGGGTGGGGTGACGACCTGGTGCACGACTACCTCAAGGCGATCCAGATCGATGGCCGGGTCGCCGTCCTCTACAGCAACAAGGATTACGGGTGCGAGTGGGATTACGACTTCCGCAACAAGCGATTCCTCGCCGAGGACAACACCAAGTTCGGGGTCAACATCGTGATGCAGGCGATGCTCGGATGAGCCGGCCGTGAGTGCACTGCCTCGTACCGAGTCGGACATCGCCGGGCTGCTGCAGAAGCTGGGGGTGCTTCGGGCCGAAATCGCCAAGGTGATCGTCGGCCAGCAGGCGGCGGTGGACGAGCTGCTGATCGCATTCCTGGCCGGCGGCCACGCCCTGCTCGAGGGGGTTCCCGGCCTGGCCAAGACGCTCCTGATCCGCACACTGGCCGAAGCGGTGGACCTCTCGTTCCGGCGCATCCAGTTCACGCCCGACCTCATGCCGACCGACATCCTTGGCACCGAGATCCTGGAAGAAGACCACGCGACCGGGCGGCGCTTCTTCAAGTTCCACCGCGGGCCCGTGTTCGCGAACATCGTGCTGGCCGACGAGATCAACCGCACGCCGCCCAAGACCCAGGCGGCGCTGCTCGAGGCGATGCAGGAGTATGAGGTCACCTACGGGGGAACGACCTACCCGCTGGAGCGCCCGTTCTTCGTGCTGGCCACGCAGAACCCGATCGAGCAGTCGGGCACCTATCCGCTCCCTGAGGCGCAGCTCGACCGGTTTCTGTTGTACATCCGGATCGGGTATCCGGCCGAACCCGAGGAGCGTGCGATCCTGGCGCGCACGACGGGGCGCGCCACCAGCCGGGTTTCGCCTGTCGTCAGCGCAGCGGACATTCTGGCGGCGCAGGCCCTGACCCGCGAGGTGCGGATCTCGGATGAGCTGCTGGGCTACGTCACGCGGCTGGTCCGGGCAACGCGTCCCGCCGATTCCGAATCGGGGTTCGTTCGCGAATGGGTACGATGGGGCGCGGGGCCGCGAGCGGGCCAATCCCTCGTACTGGGGGCCAAGGCGCGCGCGGTGCTCGACGGCCGGTTCGCCGTGACGCTGCCTGACCTCCGGGCCGTCGCGGCCCCGGTGCTTCGTCACCGGATTCTGCTCAATTTCAGGGCAGAGTCGGAGGGAGTCACCGCCGATCAGGTCGCTGAGCGCCTCGCTGCCGAGGTACCGGGTCCGAGCAGTCCTCTGCAGTAGCGACGTACAGATTATGGCCAGCATCGCCCGAACGTGTTCGATATCTCAGACTGGCTTAAATCGGTGATAAATATACGCTCAATTATGCAAAATTGTTGCGCAAACCCTTACCGATATGTGCCTTGACATTTTCCGGAAAACCACCGGATTTATGCCTCGTGAACCAGTCTCTGACGCCCTGCTGAACACAGGCTTATTGGAGCAGTCGCTTATTTACGCGTTGTGATGCCCGCCACCAACTATCGATTCATTCACCCCGCCACCCTGGCGGCCATCGGTGATCTCTCGCTGGTGGCCCGCACGGTCGTGGACGGCTTCATGTATGGAGCCCATCCGAGCCGGATGCCGGGCGCCGGCCTCGAGTTCAGCCAGTACCGGAGTTATCAGGCTGGCGACGACCTCCGCCGGGTCGACTGGAAGCTCTACGGACGTTCCGACCGCTATTTCGTGCGCGAGTCGGAGATCGAGACCAGCCTGACGCTGCGTCTCGTGCTCGATGCCAGTGCCTCCATGGCCCAGCTTGAAGGGGTGTCCAAGCTCGATTACGCGCGGTTCGTCGCCGCGGCGCTTGCGCTGCTCGCCATCCGCCAGGGTGATGCAGTCGGCCTGTACGCCCTGAACGACGGCGCCCTGCAGGCGATCCGCCCGGGCCGGGGGCAGGCCCACCTGCACCGCGTCATGCACCAGCTGGAGTCCATGGAACCGGACGGGGCCTGGCCGGCCTGGGATCGGGTCGAGCGCGCGCTGGCCGTCGGCGGCGGCCGCGGCATCACGGTCATCCTCACCGACCTCCACGAGCGCGGAGACGAGATCCGGGAGGCCGCCACCAAGCTGGCCGCCATGCGGCATGAGTTGATCGTGATGCACATCCTCGGACGCGCGGAGCTCGAACTGGATTACGGCGGGGCGGTCGAGCTCGAGGAGCTGGAGACCGGTCGCGTCCTCGAGGTCGAGCCGGGGCGGGAGCGGGCTGCATACGTCGAGGCACTGGCGCGCGACCATGCGGCGCTCCGCGTGCAGCTGCAGGAGCGCGGCATCGAATACGAGCGCTTCCTCCTCGACCAGCCGCTCGACGCGGCGCTCCGGGTCTTTCTGGCCGCGCGCCGCCGCGCCGCCGGCATGCGCTGATCGTGATCTGGCTCTCGCCGCTGTGGCTGGCCGCGCTGGGGGCACTGGTCGTGCCGCTCGTGATCCACCTCCGGCGCCGGCGGATCGGGCGCCGTATCCGGGTCGGCAGCCTCCGCCACATCGTGGGGACGGCCACTCCCCGCGCCCGGCGGCTCCAGCTGCACGATCCGTGGCGCCTCCTCCTCCGCTGCGGCATCGTCGCGGCGATTGCCCTGGCGCTGGCCGGGCCGCTGTTCCGTCATTCCTCCCCCCGGGCCGAGTACTGGGTGCTCATCGCGCCCGATGTCCTGGCCGATTCCCGGCTCCTCGCCGACGACCCGCTGCTCGATTCGCTTCGCCACGCGGGCACGGCGGTCCGGTCACTATCGCCGGGCTTCGAGCCGACGACGCTCGGTATCCAGACGGCGGCCGAGCGTCCCATTCCACCTGATGCCTGGTCGCTGTTGCGGGATGCCGACCACCGCCTGCCGCCGGGCTCGTCGATCATGGTCGTGCTTCGCCCCAGAGTAGCCAGCTTCCGGGGCGACCGTCCGGCTCTGGGCGCTCCGGTGGAGGTCCGCCTCGTGGGCGGGGCACAGCGCGACAGCACCTGGCTCGAGAGCGGGTGGGCCGGTCCCGACTCGGCAACGGTGGCCCTCGGCGCCGCCACACGGGGTGGGCTCCGCTCTCCCTCGCTGACGCTCCCGACCGCCGGTGACATTTCCGCCGCCGGACGTTCCGGCCTCTCGGTCGGGGGCGCCGGCGACCGCCGCTGGGCGGGGCTCGGCGTCGACACCATTCGCCTCCTCCAGCCGGCGCCGGTCCGGTTCACCATCGCGGCCGCGGCAAACCGGCTGGCAGACCGGCACTACCTGAGTGCCGCAGTGGCGGCAGTGTCCGAATTCTACGGACTCCGCACATCGGTCGACACCGCTGCAGCGCCGCCGGCCAGCGGACAAACCGGCGCGCCGGGCGCCTGGCTTGCATGGCTCGACTCGAGCCCGCCGCCGCCGGGCGGCGCCGGCTCCACGGTGCTCACGGAATCGGGCGGCCCCTCCCCGCCGCCAGGCGACATCGCCATCGCCGAAGCGCCCCTCACCGACGCCTTCGGCCGGCCCTTGCTCGGCGAGGCCGTGGAAGGGGCGGCGCGAGTTCTGACGGTGCGCGGACGCCTGAATCCGCGATGGAGCGACCTGGTCCGGCAATCGGCCTTTCCCGAGCTGCTCGCGCGGCTCTGGGCCGCGCCGATGATCGGCCTCGATGGGCCACCCCGATTCGATCCACGGAGCGTGGCTCCTGGCCAGATTCGGCCGACGCCATCCGGCCCGCGCCGGACCGGCGTGGCGGGAGCCCTTCCCCTGCGCAGTCTGCTCCTGCTCGCCGCGGGGATCCTGTTCCTGGCCGAGCGGTGGACCGTGCATCGGCCGCGGCCGTGACGCACGCGCAGGCGCTCGAGCGGATGGCAGGCCGGTATCGCGGTCGCCGGCGGGCGTCAGCGCTCGCGCTCGCGGTCGGGGCGGCGCTCCTGGCGGCCGGACTCACCGGCGCGCTCGGCGGGTCTGCGACGCTTGCGGCCGCGGCCGCGATGCTCGCCTTCGCCGCGCTGCTGGTCTGGGCGTGGGATCGCGCGCGGCGCCACCCGGTCGCCGCGGTCCACGTGGCGCGGCATCTCGACCGGACGATCCTCGAGCTCGAGGAGAGCACCGAGCTGCTGCTCGCCGAGGCCGGGTCGCTGCCCCTGGTGGCGGCGCTGGAGCGCCGGAGAGTCGCGGCCGCGTTCGACCGAGTGGGCGCACTGGACGCGCCGCCCGACCGCGCGTCGCGCCGAGCGATGGCCGGGGGCGTCATCGCGGCGCTGGCGGGTGCGCTGCTGCTGCTCATTCCCCGGGGCGTGCCGGCGCGCGATACGCCGGTGCGCGCCGTCGCGCCGCCGGCAGCGGGAGCGCTGATCGGCGGCGTCGATGTGCGCGTGACGCCGCCGCCCTACACCGGACTGCCGGCGCGCGACCAGCGCGCGTGGGACATCGCCGCACCGGAAGGCGCCGACGTCGTCTGGCGCATCGGCGTCGAGGCCGACTCCGCGTGGCTGGTGACGACGACCGACGACACGGTGCGGCTCGAGGCCAGCGGACCGATCCGGAGCGGCACCATTCACGCGCGGACGTCCGTCCTGTATCAGGTGATCGCCGAACGAGGCGGGCGGCACGTGGTGTCGGACTTCCACCGCCTCGCGGTGGAGCCGGACGCGGCGCCGACCATCGCCATCACGGCTCCGCGTGGCCGGACCGAGCTGGCACCCGGGAGCGCACTCAGGGTATCGGTCGAAGCCGTCGCCGGGGACGACTACGGGCTGGGGGCCGCGCGCCTGGTGGCAACGCTCACGTCCGGCGAGGGTGAGGCGGTCAGGTTTCGCGAGCGCACGTTCGCGCTCGTTGCGGGTGGGCCGCACTCGACATTGCCGCACGGCGTCACGCTGCGCGCCACGCTGGATCTCGCGGCGCTCGGCCTCAAGCCGGGTGACGAGCTGTACTTCCATGCCGAAGTGAGCGACCGGCGCACGCCCCAGCCGAACGTCGCACGGTCGGAAACCGTCTTTCTCAGCATCCTCGACACCGCGCGCATCGCGACGGCAACGATCGCCGGCATCGCACTTCGGCTCCAGCCCGAGTATTTCCGCAGTGAGCGCCAGATCATCATCGATACCGAAAAGTTGCTGGCCGACCGGCCGCGCATCACCCTTGAGTCGTTTCGGAACCGGTCGAACGATATCGGCCTCGACCAGGGGCTGCTCCGCGCACGCTACGGGCAGTTCGTCGGTGACGAGACCGAGACCGGTGACGACGCGACGACGGCGCACCAGCACGATACGCCGGAGAACTCGACCCTGCTCGCCGCGACGGTGAAGGCCAAGCTCAAGGGCGCGCTCGAGCAGATGTGGGCGGCCGAGCTGCGGCTCCGCACCTACCGCCCCGCCGAGGCGTTGCCGTACGAGTACCGGGCGCTGGACCTGCTGAAGCAGGCCCAGCAGAGCGCGCGGGTGTACGTGCAGAAGGTCGGGTTCGAGCCGCCGCCGCTCGATCCGTTGCGAACCCGCCTCACCGGAAAGCTCGATGCGATCGCGAGCCGCGCAGACCGGGACACTCTGGCGGTGCTGCCGGCCCTGCCGGCGGTGCGCGTGGCGGTGGGCGTGCTCGGCACGCTCGCCCCCGGCGTTGCCATCGGCGCGGCGGACGTACGGGCCCTGGAGCAGGCGGAGGTCGAGCTGGCACCACTGGCGGCGGTGCAGCCCGACCAGCTCGTGACGATGCGGGCGCTGCGCGCGGTGGCGGACAGCGCCCGGGCGGGAGCGACGTGCGTGCGCTGCGCATCGGAAGCGCTCAGGGGTCTGCTTCGGGCATTGCCTGGCGCCGCTCCGCTGCCAAGCCGTGTGCTGCCAGGTGTCGCCCCCCTCACCCAGCGCTACTTCGAGCACCTGGAATCGCGATGACGCTTCCGCTGGTGGGAGCGGCCGCCGGGATCGCGGCGCTGGGCCTCATCTGGCTGGAGTGGCGCCGCCTCGACCGCCGGCACGTCGGCCGCCGCATCGCGGCGTCGGTGATCGCGGTTGCGTCACTTGCGCTTCTGGCCTCGGAGCGCCCGGTGACGCACCCGGAGCGCGCCGTCGCCGTGATCGCCACCGAGGGCGCCGACCCGGCTCTCGTGCGGCACCTCGCCGATTCCGCACGCGGGTCGGTCTACGTGCTGGACGAGCAGGAGACCAGCCGCTTCGGGGCCAGCGCGAGCGCGGTACCGGATATCGCGTTCGTGTTGCGCCACTATCCGGCCACGAGAGCGGCCATCATCGTCGGCTGGGGCCTCCGTGAGGGGGAGATGGACGCGCTGCGGGGAGTGCCTGCGCGCTTTGTCGCGGCAGCGCTTCCCCCTGGCATCGGCACGGTGCGTTGGGCCCCGAGCGTGGCGGCCGGCAGCAGGTTCGCCCTACGGGGCACGACGACCGGCATCGCGCCGGGCACGCGCGTCAGGCTCGACGACCCGGCCGGACCGGCCGACTCGGCACGCGTCGCGCCGGATTCGACCTTCAGCCTGGGCACCGTTCCGAAAACCGCCGCACGCCTGCACTACGTGATCCGGATCTTCGGCGCCGGCGGAATTTCCGCCGAGACCATGGGGGTCTCCGTCGTGCGGCGTGCGCTTCCGCGACTCCTGGTAGTCGACGGCGCGCCCACCTTCGAAACACGGTATCTCAAGGACTGGATGGCCGCGGCCGGCGGCCAGCTCACCGTGCGAACCGAAATCAGCCGCGCGCGTTACCGGACGACGAACGTGAACCGCCCGGTCGGCGAGCTTGGGCGGATCGACTCCGCCGCACTCTCCCGCTACGACGCGGTACTGCTCGATGGCCGCTCGCTCGCTGGACTGGGCACGAGCGAGCGCTCCGCGCTGACGCTGGCGGTCCGCGCGAGAGGGCTCGGACTCATCGTGCGGCTGGATGCCGTGCCCGATCGGGGCGACCGGCTCCTCGCCGGGTTCGGGCTCCGCGCCTCGCCTGAGCGCGTGACGCAACTCGGGTGGGACGGGCAGGTCGACCGTCGGCCGATCGCGCTCGCGCCACTCTCGCTGAGCGTCGGAGAGGCGGCGACTGTCCTCGTCACCGACTCGGCTGGCGGGGTGGCCGCGGCGCGCCGACCGCTTGGCACCGGTGCGGTGGCCGTCACCCTCGCGGCCACCCCGTCTCGCTGGCTACTTGGCGGCGAGCCGGAACGATTCGCGTCCTACTGGTCGCTCCTGATCGGAAGCGTGGCCCGGCCCGACGGGGAGCGTTGGGTGGCGGAGGCTCCCGCGCGGGTCGGTGCACCGCTTCGGCTCACCCGCTTCGGAACGTCGACGGCCGTGGTGGCCGGCATCGTCGATCCGGATGGCAGCACAGACTCGGTGTATCTCGCGCAGGATCGCATCGTGTCTTCGGAGTGGCACGGGACCTACTGGCCCCGCCGAACAGGCTGGCACCGCATCCGCGGCGATTCAGCCAGCCTGGACTTCGATGTCCGGCCCGCTCGTGCGTGGCGCTCGGTGCAGGCATCAGCCCGCCGTCGGGCGACCGAACATGTCACCGGCGGCAGCGAACCGTTCGCTGCCGCCGGCCGAGTGCGTCGGTGGGGGCTGCCATTTCAATTGATGCTGTTTCTCGCGTTCATCGGTGCCGCCGCGGTCCTGTGGTCAGATCGCGCCGAGCGCTGGCGGCGAACTCCGCGCGCGTGATCTGCTCACACGCCGCAGGCAGAAAAGGCGGGTGGAACGGGCGCGAACGCCCGTTCCCGGCGAGAAATTTGATCGAGGGGTTCGTGAGGGGAGCCTGCAGCGAACCTGGCCTGACCGGCAACCATCCGGCTCTGAGCAGGGCGCTCAGGAGGCTGATCGGATGTCTCGCGCCTTGTTACCGGCCCACCACGTTCACTGCGGTTGAACTTAGCGCGCCGGAAAATGGGTGCTGTGCGACAGGTCACAGATCAGGGACTTAGTCATTGTCACTTAGTGCGGCCAGGAGCACGTCGAGCTCGGCCGGCGTCACCTCACCCATGTGGCCGATGCGGATCACGTCCCTGTCGAGCGGCGGGAGTCCCGTGGTCACGGTGAACCCCTGAGCCGCGAGACGCGCGACCAGTGCGTACGCATCACGGCCCGGAGGAAGCCGGAGTGCGGAAACCGTCCAGGACCGCCGGCCGGGCGGCGCGAGGAGCGCATAGCCGCTGCCGTCGTCGCACCACCGTTCCACCCGCTCCCGCATCAGGGCATGGCGGGCCCACCGCGCCTCGATTCCGCCCGCCGCTTCGATGCGTGCCAGCTGACGATCGAGCGCGAAGAGGAGCGAGACCGCCGGCGTCTGCGTCGGCATGGACTCGATGGCGGCGGCCTCGAGCTTGACGAGGTCGAAATACCAGCCGCGACCGCCATTCGCCCGTGCCCGCTCCATGAGGCGTCTCGACGCGACCCCGAAGGCGAGTCCGGGCGGCAGCGCCAGTGCCTTCTGCGATCCGGTGAAGACGAAGTCCAGACCCCACGCGTCGGTTTCGACGGGAAGTCCGCCGACCGAGCTCACCGCATCCACCAGAAGCATCACGTCGGCGCGTCGGCGTACCTCGGTCGCGATCTCGCGCAGCGGCGCCAGCGCGCCGGTGGAGGTCTCCGAGTGTACCAGCGCAACGGCATCCACTTCGGGGCCGTCGAAGAAGCGGGCGAGCTGGCTGACCTCGATGCCGCTGCCCTCGGGAATCATCACCCGAACGACCTCCTTCCCGCACGCTTCCGCGACCTGGGCAAACCGCTCGCCGAAGAAGCCCCCCACGACAACCAGCACCCGCTGCTGCACGCCGGCAAGCACCGCCGCCTCCATGAGCCCGGTGGACGAGCTCGTGGCGACCATCACCGGACGCGACGTGCGAAAGACCTGCTGGAGCGAGGGCTGGATCCGCTCGAGGAGCGCGGCCATCTCCGGCCCCCGGTGCGAGATCAGCGGCCGCGTCATTTCCGCCAGCACCTCTGGGTGTACCGCGACCGGGCCGGGAAGGAAGTAGCGGCCGGGTGCCGGAGCCTGGCTAGACAACCCGGCCCTCGAGCACGTCCGCCGACGACACCATCGCGACCCCGCGGCCGCGCCACTGGTCCAGCAGGCGCTCGCCTGCGGCCGGGTCGATCGCCCGTGCGGCGTCGGTGACCAGTGACAGGCGGACGTCCGGACAGTGCTGCAGCAACCCCTCCACCGCATACCGGTCGCAGACATCCAGGGCCACGCCGTACAGGACCACGTGCGCCGGGTCGAGGGCGTCCAGCGCCGGGGCCACGTTCGGATTGGTGAAGACGTCGAACCAGTGCTTGTGAAAAAGAATGTCCCCCGGATGCGCGCGCACCCTTTCGGCGAGCTCGACCGGATCCTGGCGATCGGGCTCGATCACCAGCGGATCGCGCAGTGACGTTTCCGCGATCTTCCGCTGCCCCGGCGTGCCCCGCATGCAGTGGAGCGGAAAGGTTTCCCGGAAGTCGGGTGAGTCGCTCAGCTCGCGATGTCCGGACACATGGTCATCCGCGCTGGCGACGATCGTGATCCCGCGGGCGTGGGCATACGCAGTCAGCCGGGCGAGGGTGGGGATGATTTCCTCGCTGCCCGGGACGTAGAGCTTCCCATCGGCGTTCATGAAGTCGTGCTGCGTGTCCACGTCCCAGAAAATCGTGCGTCCGGGTGCCATGGTCAGCTCACCCGCTCGAGCCGCGGGTTGGGGCGAAACTCGCGGCCGACCTTGGCGCACGGCTTTCCGTCCTTGAGCACGACATCGGCGGTGAAATCGAATCGGCCCTCGAACAGTGAGGAGCCGACCCCGTACGCGTCCACCGGCACGCGCTCGCGTTCGAAGTGGTTGATCTTCTCGACGTTGAAGCCGCCGGACACGACGATCTTGACGTGAGGATAGCCGTTGCGATCGAGCGCATCCCGCACGTTCCAGACGAGCTGCGGGTTCACGCCCGTCGGCTTGGTCCGTCCCATCTGCGGGATCACCGATCGGTCCACCAGCATCTCGCTCGTATCGAGGCGAACGCCGTACAGCCGGTCGCCCAGGGCCCGCGCCACCTCGAGGGAAGTGCCCACGCAGTCGTTGTCGAAGTCGACGAGCGTCACCACCTTGACCGCCGGATCGATGAAGTCGGCGAACTTTTCGGTGGCGAGCACGGTACTGCCATCGTACGCTGCGATCAGTGCGTGGGGCACGGTGCCCACCCCTTCACTGCCCCACCAGGACGCCTGGGCGTCGGTCGAGACGCCGATGGCGCCGGCGATGTGCGCGGCATAGCCGTCGCCGGTCTGGACCAGCCAGTGGTCGTGCCGAGCGGGGAAGAACATGACCTCCTTGGGTGACGCGGCCTCCACGACCCGGCGCGTGTTGGTGCCGACCCGGGTCCGCCGGGCGAGCACGCCGAGGTACAAGGTTTCGAGGTGGGCGAAGGCGTCGTACGGGCCCTCGATGAGCAGCACCGTTTCCCATGGTTCGATGGCGTCGCCGTCGTACAGCGCGGACACGGTCAGCCCCGCCCAGTCGGTGGCGCAGAGCTTGAGAATGGCGATGGCTTCGTCGATGCCGCCGAGGAATGCGTGCTGCTTCCCGAATACCTGCATCGTGACGTGCGCCTGATACCCGTCGGCTTCCAGGATTTCGCGGGCCCGCACGAAATACTTGTCGCTGTAATAGCCCGCCCGCATCCGCTCGACGGGAAGGTGGAAGATCTCGGGGTCCAGCCGCGGACGGCGGGGCATCGTGCGCTGGTGCTCCGGGCTCAGGTGAGTCATCTCACGGAACAAAAACGGTCGCTGGTGCAGTATTAGGTTGCCCCGGCGGAAGTTACGGGCGGCAGGGGGAATGGAGCAAGTTGCGGTTGACACCTGCGTCGGGCGAGCGTAAATCCCGACGGCTGCTCATCTTGTCAACTCGCTCCGGAGGTGTCCCGTGCCTGATTCGGTCTCTCGCCGGCGGTTCCTCGGCACCGCCGGTGCCGCCGCCGCCGCGGCGGCGATCCCGCAGCCGGTCATGGGCGCGAGATCGGCGGCGATTCTGCTCCGCGGAGCGAGCCGTCCGGCGGCGGTGGCATCGAACAACGGGCTCCGCGCCGTCCAGCGCGCGATGGAGTTGATCGCGGAGGGGACTGACACGCTGGATGCCGCGGTCGAGGGCGTCAAGATCCAGGAGCTCGACCCGACCGACAACTCGGTCGGATACGGCGGGCTCCCGAACGAGAATGGCGTGGTCCAGCTCGACGCGTCGTGCATGCACGGCCCGACGAAGCGCGCGGGGGCGGTGGCGGCACTGGAGGGCATCAAGACGCCGAGCGAGGTGGCGCGCCTGGTCCTCAAGTACACCACGCACATCATGCTGGTCGGAGAAGGGGCGAAGCGCTTCGCACTCTCGTACGGCTTCAAGGAAGAGGACCTCCTGACGCCCGAAGCCAGGCAGCTGTGGCTGGAGTGGCGCGCCAACCGCGGCCACGAGGATGACTGGGTCGATGTGCCCCCGCACGAGCGGATGGTGACCCGGCCGACGGGCACCATCAACCTCGACGTCGTGAACGCCAGGGGCGACATCAGCTCGGTCACGACGACCAGCGGACTGGCCTGGAAGATTCCCGGCCGGGCCGGCGATTCACCGATCACGGGCGCGGGGCAGTATACCGACAACGACGTCGGTGCCGCGGGATCGACCGGGCGCGGCGAGTCCAACATCATGGTCTGCGGAGGCTTCCTGACGGTCGAGCACATGCGACGCGGAATGAAGCCGACGGACGCCTGCCTGGAGACGCTGAAGCGGGTGATGGCGGCGACCACGCCGCAGCTGCTCCGGCCGGACGGCAAGCCGAAGTTCGATCTTCAGTTCTACGCGGTGAACAAGCTGGGGGAGTTCGGGGCGGCGTCGCTGTATCCGGTGTCGTATGCCGCGCACGATGGCAACCAGGGCGGCTCGCGCGATGCCGCCTACCTCTTTCAAAGGTCGACCTGATGCACGCCGTGGCCCGCGCCTGGATGCTCGCGATTCCCGCCCTGCTCGGTTCCGGAGCTCTGGGGGCACAGCAGCCGACGCCGGCCAAGCCACCCACGCCCGGAAACACCGCCGAACAGGGCAAGCCCACGACCAATCCCAAGGCGCCGCCGGCGGCGCAGGTGGCACCGCGAACACGCGCCGATACCGCCCGCGCCCTGCGCGAGCCGCTCGACACCGTCCGCGTCGATGCCCAGCCCGCGGGCAAACCACCGGCGGAGCTCGCCGTCGAAGGCGGACCGCCCTGGCGCGTCAGCTACTTTCCCTTCATCTCGGGAACCGGCGGCGACCTCCTCGCCGTGGCCCGCGTGCGCCCCTGGCTGCCGGCCGCGTTCGAAGACCGGGTTACCTACCGGGCTGCGGTGACGTTCGATGCCGGCGTCGGCATTCACGGAAGCTACCTGGGCTCAGTTCGCTTCGACGCGCCGCTGTTATGGGTCAACTGGCGGCTGGCCTCGGCCGCGATGGTGACGCGGGAGACGCGGTTCGGCTACTACGGCTTCGGCAACAACAGCCTCTACGACAAGGCGCTGGCCGACAGCACCCAGCCGAACCTGTTCCGGCTCGAGCGCAAGCGCTACCTGGCCTACGCCGACCTGAGCCGACTGCTGATCGGGCACCTGTATCTCGCCGGGCGCGGCGGAGTCGAGCGGGCGGAATTCGGGGCGCTCGACGGGCCCAGTGTGTTCGCCTCGGAACATGGAGCCGGGCTGTCCGAGACCGACCTGAACGGCCGGATCGCCCTGGTGTGGGACTCGCGGGCCAATGAGTACAACCCGCGCACCGGACTGCTGGTCGAGGCCGGTTTCCAGGCCGGTAACGGCGGCGACGGCTACACGCGGGTGTATGGCCTGGCGCGCGGCTTCGTGCCCCTTCGCCCGTCGACCGTGCTGGCCGCCAGAATCGGGGCATCCGACCTTCACGGCACCCCGTCGTTCGATGCCCGCTTCGAGCTGCCGACCTGGGAGCTCCCGCTGCCGGTCTACGGCGGATACACGTCAAACCGCGGGTTCGCCGCGGGACGCTTCGTCGGCAGCGGAGTGGTCTTCGGAAGCCTGGAGCTGCGACAGGATTTCTTGCCCTTCGGCGAGATCGCCTCGGGCAGCGTCGTGGCGTTCGTCGATGCGGGTCGGGTGTTCGAGAACGAGACCTTCGCCGTCAACGGCCAGCACCTCCACGTGGCCGTCGGCATCGGCCTCGCGGCGCGGCTGCTTCGCTCCACTATCTTCACCGGGAACATCGCCAGGAGCGGCGAAGGGTGGCGCTTCTCGGCCGGGAGCGGCTGGGCCTTCTAGGCGCGGGCGGGGCCGAGCATCGCGAGCACTTCCCGCAGCGTGGCCTCCCCCCGATCCTTCGCATACCAGCGGCGGACCTGCGGGTAGAGCTGTGCCTTCGGCACCGCTTCCCGGTTGGCCATGACGAAGGCCTGCAGTTCCGCCGGCCGAGGGCCCCAGTGGCCCAACTCGCGGAAGGTGCGGTCCAGCGCGATGATGATGGGGATGGAGCGCGAGCCGTCCGTGTGATAGCGGTCCATCACGGCAGGATGCTCGTCGCGGCGAAGCAGCCGGAGCTCCAGCCCCGGCGCCTGGTCCGCCAGCTTCGCGACGATGGGCACCGTGTTCGAGGCATCGCCGCACCAATCCTCCACCAGCACCAGCAGTCGAATCCCGGCATCGGCGGGCACGGCCTCCAGCGCCCACTGCGGGACCACGGCAAGGCGGTACACCCCTTCCCACAGCGAGCAGTGCCGCGTGCTCTCGGCCACGAAGCGGGTGTAGCTGAGCGCGTCGTGCCAGAGCTGGTCGAAATTCAGCGGGTCGGCCGTCTCAGCTCTCCTCGATCCGGATTCCCCGGCGGGCCAGCTCGTCCACGTATCCCCGGAACGGCATCGCCTCGTCCGGGGTATGGACGCCCTTGGCCGACACCCGCCCGTCCGCCTGCATCTGCCCGGTGATCGAGAGCGAATAACCGGTCGTGCGCATCATGGCGCTGATGCCGCGTTCCGCATCGGCGTAGTCCAGCAGCTGAAACGCCACCCGTGCCGGCTTGCCCGCCGACGTCCCGGTCACCTCGACCTTGAGCGCGACCAGGTCCTGGCCTTCCGGCTTGAACAGCTTCGGATGCACCGCGGCGATGAACAGGTCGCGCGGCACCACCCGCTGGCCTTTCACCTCGATCGGCGTGTTGTCGAGCAGCCCCAGGTCGCGAATCGGCCGCATGATGGCGACATGGCCCGGATAACGGAGCGTCTTGTATTCCATGACATCGATCCGGTCCTCCCACGCGAACGGCATCGTGCTGATCCCGCCGCCGGTGTGGAACGCCTCGAGCGTGCCGACGGGTGCGGGAAACTCGACGTTCTCGAGCCCGGAAAGCGCATCCACCTGGGCACGCTTGCCGCCCCGCAGCACCCAGGAAGGGGTGGTGTAGTAGTCCAGCGCGCCTTCGAGCGAGTACACGATCTGATAGTTGAGCGGGGGCTCCGGATGCTGCGGCAGGCCGCCGACGTAGATCCTGACCGTCATGGGCTTCTCGACGCGGCGGATGCCTTCTGCGGCGAGGATGTTCACCATGCCGGGCGCGAGCCCGCAGTCGGGAATGACGCTGATCCCCTTCGCGCTGGCGGCTGCGTGCAGCTTCTTCTGTTCGAATACGATCTCGGTGTTGCCGCCGAGATCGGCGAAGTGGGCGCCGGCATCCACCGCGAGCCGCGCCGTCGGCCCATTGAAATAGTAGGGAAGCGCGCTCATGACCGACGTCTGACCCGCCATCACGGCACGCACCGCCGATTCGTCGGTCACGTCGAGCCTCACCGGCTTGAGCCGCGCCCGGACCACGTCGAGAAATCGGGGCAGCCGCTCAGGGTGCAGGTCGGCCAGCGTAACCGACTCGACCGCGGGATTCTGCAGCAGATCGTAGGCGCAGGCACAGCCCTGCAGCCCGGCACCGAGCACCAGCATCTTCATGAGCGAAGCCCCTCTTCAGCGTGAGCGGAATCCTGCCACAGCCTTGAAATCTAGCCGGGCCCGGGCGGTCGCTTCAACTTTCCCGTAGATTATCTCCGATGACTATTCCTCCCGCCGCCCCCGTCCGTCGCGATGCGGAAGCCACCCGGCGACGGCTGTTGCGGGCTGCCCTGGAGCTCTTCACTACCGTCGGTTTTCGCGCGACCACCACGCCGATGCTGGCCGAGCGGGCCGGCCTCGCCGAAGGCACGATCTATCGGCACTTCAGCGGAAAGAACGAGCTGCTCAACGCGGCGTACCGGGACGTCCAGCTCTGGGCGCTGACCATCGTGCGGGAGTCGGAGGCCGAGCGGGTGCCGGTGCGCGACCGGCTGCAGCAGATCGCAAGGCGGATCCTCGAGGAGGCGGGCCGGGACGGGCCCGCGATGCGGATGCTGCTGTCCGCGCGGGAGGAGCGGTACCTGGACGACGGGAGCCGCGACAGTGCGCGGCAGTTCCGGGACGCCCTGCAGCTGGTGATCGCGAGCGGAAAATCGGACGGCGTGATTCGAGCGGGTCCGGCGGAGTTGTGGGCCGCCGTGTGGCTGGCGGTCGTGTCGTTCGCGGCGGATCGCGTCGGCGCCGGCGAGTGGGACGCCGCCCATCCTCAGGCTGCGCTCACGCTGGAGGCGGCGTGGGACGCGATCGCCGCAGCGCGAGATCCAGCCCCGCCGCGCTAGCGCCTGCCCGGGAAGTACGTGAGCTCGCGGGGGTGCACCGGCTCCGGCTTCCATCCGAGCAGCCGGGCCCGGCCCGGGCCCAGCGGCCGCACCTCGAATTGATCCCCACGAAAGTAGCCCACCGAATCCGGGCCCCATCGGACCGCGCCACGGGCCCCGCTTGCCAGCGGCGAGAGCGTCTCCCCGTCGGTGATGCACAGTGCGGGGGCGCAATCCACGACGGTCGCGAAAGCGGGCTCGCCGAGCCGCACGAGGAAGCTCGAATCCGCGGCAGGAAGCTCGGTGACGCGGATCAGTCGCGGCTCGGGACGGGCCGGTGGGGGCGCGGCGCGGACCGTGCCGCGATCGGTGCGGATGTACACGGCCCGCCCGTCACGCGACCAGGCGGCGCTCGCCGCCTGCGCGTGCAGGCGGGGGGGCAGCGCCAGCTCCCGCTCGGCGCCGCTGAGCAGATTGAGCAGCCACACCGTCCGCCGGTCGACGGTGCCGGTCCGCTGGTGGCGGAGGAACAGCACCATCCCGCCGTCGGGCGACAGCCGCGGATTTGATTCCTCGACCGGGCTGAATGTCAGCGGAATGGGTGCACCGCCGTCGGGCAGCAACGCGAAGAGATCGGCGCCGCCGGGCACGTTGGCGACGAAGACGGCATAGGCGTCCTTGCCCACCTCCGCCTTGCCGCGAAGCGGTGGCAGCCCGCACGCCGCCAGGGCGAGCAGGATGGCGGCGATACTACGGCGCACCGGTCACCGTCGACTTGAGGAGCCACCGGCCGCGCGGATCTACCTCGATCTTCGCCGGTGGGCGCGGGATGCCGGCCAGCTCGAGCCGCGTTTCGCGGCCGCGCACGTCCACGCGCCGTACCTGGCCATCGATCCACAGCTCGAGGCCGGGAATGGTGAATTCGCCCCACTCCGCCGGCTGCGTCTCCCGTATCACCAGCGACAGATGGCCATCGCCGTAGCTGGGGTCGATCGCGAGCACCGGGTAGCCGGGCCGGGTGAGCGCCTGCGTGAAGTACCAGCCCAGGTCGGCGTGGGCGGCATCGCCCATGACGGCAGCGAAGTCGGACGAGAGCGCGTTTCCGTTCCGGTGCAGGGCGTAGTAATTCCGGAGGCCGCGAAAGAAGGCCGAGTCGCCGATGAGCCCGCGGAGCTGGTGCAGCACCCAGGCGCCCTTGGGGTAGTTGTTGCTGTTGAGCAGTCCCATCAGGTCGGTGGCCGCAGGGTCGAGGATCGGCCGGTCGGTCACCCGGTTGGGGACGGTGCGGCCGCTGTCGGTCATGTCGAAGACCGACACGGCAGCGGCGTGCATGACGCGCTGAAACGCGCTGTCGCCCGCCGCGTGCCCCTCCCACAGCGCGGCGAAGTAGGTCGCGAACCCTTCGCTCAGCCACAGGTGGTGCCAGTCGGTCTCGGTGACCGCATCGCCGAACCACTGGTGCGCCGTCTCATGCGCCACCGTGCTCTCCTGCAGGCGCCGCGCCGCGTACAGCCGATCGCCGTAGAAGATGGCGCTCGCATTCTCGGCGCCGCCGAAGATCGTGCTCGACTCCACGTGTGCGAGCGCGGGATAGGGAAAGGGCCCGACCAGCTGCGTGAAGTACTGGAGTATCTCCGGCGCCCTGCGGAACGGACCGGACACCGCATACGCGGAATCCTCCGGGTAGGCCCAGACCGTCACGGGCACACAGCGTGCGCCACAACCCGGAATTCCCATCCGCGTGATGGTCATGCGTCCCGCCCCGACCACCATGTTGTAGACCGGCACGGCCGCATCGAGGCGGTAGTGCCAGAGGGTCCGCCCGCCCGGCAGCGTGTCCGTCCGGCGCAGTGAGCCGACGCCGATCGCCTGCCACCCGGCGGGAACCTCGACGTGGAAGCTCACCGTCGCCTTGTCGCCCGGGTGATCCTGGGCCGGAAACCAGTGGTGGGCCCGGTCAGGCCAGTTGTCGGCGAATGCCGTGCGCGCCCCATAGGGATTGGTGCTGATGATGAGTCCGTCGCGCACCCGACCGGTGTACTGCAGCCGGGTCGTGACGGTGTCCCCGATCGCCCGGTGATGCGGAAACTCGATCAGCTCGCCGGTGCGCCGCCACTCGCCGCGGAGCAGGCGGCGGTCGCCCGACCAGGCCGCACGTGTGACCGAGAGCGCCGTGTCGAGCTGCAGCCGTATCGGCGCGGACGACGTGATCCGCCACGTCACCGCCGCCTCACCCCGGATCATCTGCCCGGTATCCGGCACGGCGATGGTCACATCGTAGTGCAGCGCATCGTGCACCGGGTGCACGGTGTCGGGACGCACGGCGAGCGGATCCTGGCCGGCGAGCAGCAAGGCCAGGATCATGCGACCGCCACATCGATGGCCATCCGCGCCGCGCGGATGGGGGCGACGTACTTCGCCACCGTGTCGACGTGGACCGGATGCGCGAGGTAGCGCTCGACGGCGGCCATGGTGTCGACCTGGACCACGAGCACGTGGGGCCATTCCTCGGCGCTGGGACCCAGATTGGGACCAAAGCTCACCCGGCGAACCTCCGGGATGGATCCCTGCATGGTCTCCAGCGCGCGGCGGGCGTCCTCCACCTGCAGCGGTCCCGTCGTCGGGTGCATCCGGAACAATACGATGTGGTGGATCACCGGCTCACCTCCCAAGGGTGCGGCCGTAGAACCCCATGATGCGTTCCCAGGCACGATCGACCTGCGGCCCATCCGATCCCTGGCGCCCCGGCCTGAGGAAGCCGTGCCCGGTCCCCGGATAGATGTCGTACTCGAACGGCTTTCCCATCGCTCGGAGACGCGCCGAAAGGCCGGGCAGGGTCTCGTCGATTCGCGCATCACTCTCGCCGTAGACGCCGAGGATCGGCGCCGTGATCCGGCCCAGCGCGGCGGAATCCGGTGACACCCCGTAACACACCACTGCGGCCTTGAGCCGCGGGTTGTTCGTGGCGTACCGGAAGCTCTGGCCGCCGCCCCAGCAGAATCCGATCGTCCCGATGTGATCGCGTTCGACTGCGGGCAGCCCGTTGAGGTACGCATAGACGGCATCGAGATCGGCGGTGATCCCCTCCGGCCGCAGCAGGGCGATGAGCTTTCGCCCGGAATCTCCCGACACCGGCGAGCGGCCGAACCGCGAGGAGAGGAGGTCGGGCGTGATGGCCACGTACCCCTGCCTCGCGAGCCGGTCGGCGACGGTAGGCTCCCAGTCGGTGAGCCCGAAGATTTCGTGAATCACGATCACCGCCGGCGCCTTCGTCCTGCGCTCGGGATAGGCGACGTATGCGCGAATCGAGTCGGCGCCGCGATGCACCTCCACCCACTCACCGTGGGTGGTGACCGCGTCGAGCGGACGGCCTACCGCCGAAGCGGTCGCCGTCCTGGCGCCGCAGGCCGCCGCGGCGCCGGCCCCCATCGCGGCCACGGTCACCAGCACGTACGACATCGCCGAACCCCACAAGTTCAAACGCCGCATGATTCGCTCCCCTGTTGTCGGTGCTATTTCCGGAAGAGCCGCGCCAGCACGCCGCCCTGGCCGGCGGTCTCAAAGGCGAACGCGAGCTCCTCCATGTTGGCTTGCCGGTCGGCGGGCTGCATCGCGAGCGCGCGCGTGATGACCGCTTCCAGCCGGCCCGGCAGCTCGGGCCGCAGGGAGCGGATCGGAGTCGGCTGCCCGCGGAGCCTGGCCAGCATGGTTTCCTGCGCATTCTTGCCGGTGAACGGCAGCTGGCCGGTGAACATCTCGAAGGCGAGCACGCCGATGGCGTAGACGTCGCTGCGGCCGTCGAGCGGCTTGCCGCGAATCTGCTCCGGGCTCATGAATTCCGGCGTGCCCAGCACGATGCCGGTCTGGGTGAGCTTGGCGGCATCGGGGCCGGCGCTGCGCCGCTGCTTGGCGAGTCCGAAGTCCATGACCACGGCACGAAGCCCGCTCTTCTCCCGCTCGTCCGGCACCAGCATCACGTTCTCCGGCTTGAGATCGCGGTGCACCGTGCTCAGCTCGTGCGCGTGCTGCAGCCCGTGGCACACCTGCACCAGGATCGGAAGCCCCTGCTCCAGCGACAGCGGCCCGATCCGTGACTCGAAGTCGCTCAGCGGCTCGCCCGCGAGGAACGGCATCACGAGGTAGAGCACGCCGTCAGCCGTCTGACCGACCCGGAAGATGGGACAGACGTTGGGATGGTCGAACCGCATCGCGATCGCGGCCTCGCGCTTGAGACGCTCGACCGACGGCGGATCGCGCGAGAGCCTTGGCGTCAGCACCTTCACGGCGACGGTGCGGTCGGTCTCGATCTCCTCCGCCTGATAGACGAACGACATGCCGCCCTCACCGACCTTCCGGACGATGCGGTACCGGCCGTCAAGCGTCTGGCCGCTGAGGGTGCTGTAGCGACGATCGTCGCCGGCGTCACCGAGCGCTGGCGAGGGCGCCGTGTCGGCGGTCGAGCGGTCGGTCGGCTGGTCCGCGGGCGGGACGGCGGGCGCGGGGGCAGGCGGCGCGTCGAGCGCCGGATCGGGCACGGACAGCTCGACCAGCGGCGAGCCGTCACGCCTGCAGTAGCGGGCGGGAGCGGCGTAGTTGGTCTGGCACCGCGGACAGCGGCGGTGATTCACGGGGTCAGTCCCGGAAACGGTTGCGACCCTCGCTCTTGGCGCGATACAGATGGTTGTCGGCCAGCTCCAGCAGGGAGCGGCCGTCGGTGATGCGCTGGTCGGGGAACGACGCGAGCCCGATGCTGATGGTGACCCAGACCGGCTTCCCCGGCTCCCCGAAGTCGTACGATGAAACGCGCTTGAGGACGCGATCGGCGAAGTTCCGCGACTCGATGCTGTTCGTCTCCGGCAGCAACACCACGAATTCCTCGCCGCCGTAGCGGGCCACGATGTCGGGCGAGCGCAGCTCGCGCTTGAGCAGCGCGGCCAGTTGCTTGAGGATCAGGTCGCCCGCGAGATGGCCGTGGGTATCGTTGATCTGCTTGAAGTTGTCGATGTCGATCATCATGCAGGTCAGCATCGTGGCGTAACGTGCGGCCCGGTCCATCTCCTGCTCGAGCTTCTCGGTGAGCGCCCGGCGGTTGTACGTGCTCGTCAGCGGATCGGTCTCGGCCAGGTGGCGGAGCGCTTCCTGCCCCGTGACGGCCGTCTCGAGGTCGTACGCCTTCTCCAGCGCCGCCACCGCCGCGTTGATCACCTCCTCGGCGAACTGGACGTCGCTCTGGTTGAGCGGGACGTCCTCACCGGTCGTGCGGAGGAAGAAGACTCCGGCGGGCGTGTCCCGCAGCGAAAAGCGCAGCGCGATGGCGGAGCGGCACGGAAGGTCACGCCCCTGGCTCTCCCACTCCGTCCGCAAGCCACGAAACAGGGGATCGGTCGCGACGTCCTGCACCAGCACTACCTCACCCGTGGCCAATGCGTGCTGAATCTCGGGGTAGCGGCGGAGGTCCACGCCCAGGCTCTGGAGCGTCGGGTTCTCGTAGGCGGCGACGACAGTGCCGCTCTCTTCCCCCGCGCCGGCGAGAATGATGGAACAGCGGGAGATCTTCAGGCCCTGCGCCACGCGGCGCACGAGGATCTGATAGATCTCGTCCGGCTTGAGCGACGCCGTGACCTCCTGCAGGATCTCCATCATCTCGTTGCGCGAGCGCGCCTCGGCCTTGGCCTGGTTGAGCTCGCGCCCGACCCGCAGGTGGGCACGCACCCGGGCCAGCAGCTCGCGCACCCGGAACGGCTTCGGAATGAAATCGGCGGCGCCGAGCCCGAGGCTCCTGACGGTGGCTTCCTCGGGAGGCATTGACGAGATCATGAGGACCGGCAGGTCCTTGTATCTCGGATCGCTTTTCACCCGCTGGAGCAGCTGCAGCCCGTCCACCTTCGGCATCATGATGTCGAGGAGCAGCAGATCGAACTGATCGGAGGCGAGGTGCTCGAACAGGTGCTCTCCGCCGGGAATCGCCACGACCTCGTAGCCATTCTCCTTCAGAATCCAGGAGAGCGTCCGCGACAGCGCCTGATCGTCATCGGCCACGAGGATCTTGGGCGCCAGGCTCATTCAGTGCACCAGACGGTGAAAGAGATCGGGATCCACGTTGCCGCCGCTCAGGATCGCGACCGTCGGTCCCGAGGGCACCACGCGACCGGCGAGCACGGCGGCAAAGGCAGCGGCGCCAGACGGCTCGACATCGAGCTGCATCCGGTCGTGCAGGAACTTCACCGCCGCGCCGATCTCGGCGTCGGACACCTGCACCGCCCGCCGGACGATTCCGCTCATCACCTCGAAGGGCAGTGCACCGATCTGGAAGGGCAGCAGCCCGTCGGCGATGCTGCGGGCGCTGTCCAGCCGGACGGGGTGGCCCGCCGCGAGCGCGCGGGCGAGCTTGGGCGCGCCGTCCGGCTCCACCGCGATCACCTCGACCGAAGGCCTGAGCGCGCTCACGGCCGATGCGATGCCCGCGATCAGCCCGCCTCCCCCAACCTGGACCACGATGGCCTCGACCTCGGGCCATTGCTCCAGGATCTCGACTCCGCAGGTGCCCTGCCCCGCGATCACGTCGGGATTTTCATAGGGCGGCACCATCACCATCCCGTGCTCGCGGGCCAGCTCCTCGCAGCGAGGCTGCCGCTGGGCCCGATCGGTCACGATCTCGATCTCGCCGCCATATCGCCGGACGGCGTCCGCCTTGATGGCCGGCGCGTCGGCGGGCATGACGATGATGGCCCGAATGCCGAAGTGCCGTGCCACGAACGCGACGGCCTGGCCGTGGTTGCCACTCGAGTGCGTGATGACGCCACGCGCGCGATCGGCGTCGGAGAGCCGGCTGATGGCGGTGAAGGCACCGCGCAGCTTGAAGGCACCGACCGGCTGGAGCTGCTCGCACTTGAGGCCGACGGGAGGCCCCGGCAGGAGCGCCGCCGGCACGGTCACCAGCGGCGTGCGCACCCCCCCCCCCGCGAGGGCGGCAGCGGCGCGCCGGATCGACTCGATCGCTATCACGAGCGGTAAGCTACTCCACCGCGGCGGTCGGCGTCACCTCACCGCTGACCTCCTCCTGGCCGCTCTCGTCCTCCTTCACGACCCGCGCCACATCGACCAGCGTGTCGCCGTCGTCGAGATTCATGACCTTGACGCCCTGCGTGTTGCGGCCGATGACCCGGATCCCGTCCACCGGCACCCGGATGATGACGCCGTGCCGCGTGATCATCATGAGCTCGTCGTCCGGAATCACTTCCTTGAGCGCCACGATATTGCCGGTCTTGTCGGTGACCTTGAAGGTGATGATCCCCTTGCCGCCGCGCCGCTGGACCCGGTACTCGGTGAGCTCGGACCGCTTGCCGTAGCCCTTCTCGCTCACGCACAGCAGCGTCGCGTCCCGGCGGACCACGACCATTCCGATGACCCGATCGTCCTTGTCGAGCTCGATGCCCTTCACGCCGGTGGTGGCCCGGCCCATGTCCCGCACGTCGCCCTGGTGGAACCGGATGCTCATGCCGGTGCTGGTGGCGAGGACGATGTCGCTGCTGGCGTCGCACACCTGCACGTCGATCAACTCGTCACCCTTCTCGATGTTGATCGCGTTGATGCCGGCGGCGCGCACGTTCCCGTAGGCCGACAGCACCGTCTTCTTCACCGTGCCGTTCTGGGTGGCGAAAATGAGCGACTTGTCCTCGACGAACTCCCGCACCGGCACCAGCGCCGCGATCGTCTCGTTGGCCCGGATCGCGATGCAGTTGATGATCGGCTTGCCGCGTGCCGCCCGGCTCGCCTGCGGAATCTCGTGCACCTTGAGCCAGTAGACCTGTCCCTCATTGGTGAAGAACATGAGGTAGTCGTGGGTGCTGGCGATGAAGAGGTGCTCGACCCAGTCGTCCGCCTTGAGGTCGGTGCCGGTCAGGCCCCGGCCGCCGCGGCGCTGCTTCTTGTACGCCGACACCGCGATCCGCTTGATGTAGCCGGTGTGGGACACGGTGATGACCATGTCCTCCTCGGCGATCAGATCCTCGACCGAGAAGTCCCCCTGGTCGGAGAGGATCTCGGTGCGCCGCTCGTCCCCGTGCTTGTCCGCCATCTCGGCCATCTCGGCCTTGAGGATCTCCATGCGCTTCGATTTGGAGGCAAGGATCCCCTTGAGCTCCTTGATGGTGCCGCGGACTTCGGCCAGCTCGGCCTCGAGCTTGTCGATTTCCAGGCCGGTGAGGCGGGCCAGGCGCATGTTGAGAATGGCGTCGGTCTGCTTCTCGCTCAGCCCGAAGCGCTTCCGGAGCCGCGCATCGGCCGTCGGAGTGTCCTCCGACCCGCGGATGATCTTGATCACCTCGTCGATGTTGTCGACCGCGATCTTGAGGCCCTCGAGGATGTGCTCCCGGGCCAGCGCCGCGTCGAGATCGAACTGCGTCCGGCGGACGATGACGGTGTGGCGATGCTGGATGAAGCGTTCGAGCAGCTGCTTCAGGTTCATGATCTTGGGCGCGCCGTTATCGAGCGCCAGCATGATCACGCCGAAGGTGGCCTGCATCGTGGTGTGCTTGTACAGCTGGTTCAGCACCACGTTCGGAATCGCGTCGCGCTTGAGCTTGACGACGATCCGCATGCCGTCCTTGTCCGATTCGTCGTTCACGTCGGCGATGCCGTCGAGCTTCTTCTCGTTCACCAGCTCGGCGATCGCCTTGACCAGGTTTTCCTTGTTGACCTGGTAGGGGATCTCGGTGATGACGATCTGCGACTTGCCGGTGGACTCCTTTTCCTCGATCTGCGCCCGCGCCCGCATCACCACCCGGCCGCGGCCGGTCTCGTAGGCGTCCTTGATCCCCTGGCGCCCGTAGATGTAGGCGCCGGTCGGGAAGTCGGGACCCTTGATGACCTTCCGGAGCGACTCGATGGTCGTCTCGGGATCGTCCACCAGCAGCTCGACCGCCTTCACCACCTCGCGCAGGTTGTGGGGCGGAATGTTGGTGGCCATGCCGACGGCGATGCCGCTGGACCCGTTGATGAGGAGGTTGGGAATCTTGGACGGGAGAACGCTCGGTTCCTGCAGCCGGTCGTCGAAATTGGGCTGGAAGTCGACGGTGTTCTTGTCGATGTCCTCCAGCATCTCGATCGCGGCGCGGGTCAGCCGGGCCTCGGTGTACCGGTACGCCGCCGCCCGATCCCCGTCGACCGATCCGAAGTTGCCCTGGCCGTCCACCAGCGGGTACCGCAGCGAAAAGTCCTGGACCATCCGGACCATCGCATCGTAGACCGAGCTGTCGCCGTGCGGGTGGTACTTGCCCAGCACGTCACCCACGACCGTCGCCGATTTCTTGTACGCCCGGCCCGGCACCAGGCCCAGCTCATTCATGGCGTACAGGATGCGGCGGTGCACCGGCTTCAGCCCGTCGCGGACATCCGGCAGGGCGCGGGAGACGATGACGCTCATCGAGTAGTTGATGAACGACTGCTGCATCTCCTCTTCGATGAGCCGAGGCAGGATGCGTTCGCGCGAATTGGGTGCGGTCATGGCGGCTGGGCGAATGGAAGTGGAGGCCGGCGTGGTGCACGCCGTGGAAGCCGAATATTAAAGAAGGGCGGCTCGCGGCGCAACGCTCGACCTGCCTTGCAAATTCTTATGTTCCAGCGTGTTAGGCTTTCTCACACGGGCACACCGTCCCTCTGCCTACAACATTACGCCAGTGATCGGCCAGTTATACGACATTGCGCCGTCGATCCCGATCGGGACCGACGGCGCAACGTTACATTAAGATCAATCAGAGCAACTACTTACGGCTCAACTCAGTTCTGAACGATGATCAGGTAGCGCGACGGAGCCCAGAACTGCTCCGGCGAGGTGATGTGCACCGTGCCGCGGAGCTTCCCATCCTTGGCCGCCGGCTGGACGAACGCCGGGTCCTGGCGGGTCACGATCTTGTAGCTCTTGGTCGAGTCCGGGAGCGCGATCGTGCTGTCGCGCATCCGGTTGATCGTGACGAACGGCGCCGGCGTGAGTGAGCGCGCGGCCGCCAGGTGGTGCCCGCCGAAGACCAGGAACTTCGAGCCCTCCTGGACCGCGACACCCTTCTTGACCAGCTCATCCTTGGTGCCGACCACATAATAGACGGTGTTCAGCGTATCGATCAGCGCCTGCTTCTCGGTCGAGAGCTGCGTGGTGACCTGACGGGCGGTGTCCACGGTGGCATGCAGCGCCACGATCTGGACCTTCTGGCTGTCGATGATCGCCGTATACTCGGCCTGCTGCGACTCGATCGTCGCCTTGAGCTCGGTCACCGTCTTCTGGTACTGATTGATCTGGGCGATAAGGCGGGTGTCCTTCTTCGTCATCGCGGCAAGGCGCGTCTTGCTGCGCTCGAGCTGGGCCTCGCTCTCGTTCAGACGAGTGATGGCATCGCGGATCTTGCCGAGCACGACCTGGCGATCGGCGCCATTGGCCGAGGCACCGGCCTCGCCCGGGGCGACCGGATTGGCGCCGAGGCTCCGCGCCTTGGCCAGTTCGGTATTGATGTCGTTGACCAGCGTCGCGTTGGCCATCACCTCAGTCAGGAGGCTGTCCTTCTCGGCGGAGATCCGCTGGTTGTCGGCCATCGCGGTGCCGAGCTTCTCCTTGCTGGCATCGCAGCCCGCGGCGGTCAGGGCGATAGCGGCCAGGAGTATCAGTTTGCGCATGCAGAATCCTCGGTACGGGTTGTGGCGCGCGCCGTCGCGCCGCCAGAATGACGACCGAAACGGATTACGCGAATGCCTGAAAGATGGAGCGATTGCCGAGCGACAGGATATAACGTGGGAGCCACTTCCGGTGTGACGCAGGTCACACAGGGGGTGTATGAGTCCTGGACACCCGTCTGCCCCCGACCACCATCGCGGGCACCACCAGCATCGCGCCGAGGGTGCCGAAGATGGTCCCGCCGGTAGTCGCCAGGGCGATCGCGCCGAACAGGCTGTCCGAATCGGTGCCGATCGCCAACGGCAGCAGGCTGGCCAGCGTCGTGAGCGTCACCAGCACGATCATTCCCGACCGCTCGCCGGCGGCATCGGCTGCCTCCACCGCGGTCAGCCGGAGCCCGCGGCCTTCCTTCTGCGCCAGGCGCCGGCGGTTGAGCGCGGCGTCCACCAGCAGGATCGCCTGGTGGACCGCCAATCCGACCACGAGGATGACCCCGACCGCCGCCTCCCGGGTGAATGCCGCCTTGGCCAGCCAGAACGCCGCGACCACGCCCGCCAGCGCGAACGGCAGGCTGGCGAACACGATGGCCGCCGCCCAGACCGAGTCGAACACCATCGCCACGGCGAGCACCACGAGCGTCACACCGATGGCGAAGACCAGCCAGAGTCCCTTGGTGCTGTCGTCGTTGCCCCAGGAGAACTCGTCGTCGCCGACGCTGTAGCCGGCCGGGACCGAGATCGAGGCCATGAATGCCTTGTGGGTCCGGTCAGCCAGCTTCTGGGGGCCGCGGAAGTCATAGCTCACGATGCGGACGTACTGCTGATCCTCGCGGCTGATGCTGCTCAGTCCTTCGCGCTCGTCCACCCGGGCGAGGTCGCCGACGCGCACCGGCGCGCCGGCAGGGTTGGGCACCAGCGCGGCCCGGAGCTCCTCGAGGGAACGGTCCCGGGCGCCGGCGGCCTTGAGCGAAACGTTGGTTTCCTCACCGTTGATCTCGATCGCCTGCTGGCCCACGGGCCCGCGCACTTCCCTGGTGATGGCCCGGGCAAAGTCGGTGGTGGTCAGCCCGTAGCGCGCGAGCGCCGCGCGATCGGGCTCCAGGGTGACGGTAAATGCGCGTTCCTGGCGGAAGA
This sequence comes from Gemmatimonadales bacterium, assembly GCA_038321865.1. Lineage (GTDB taxonomy): Bacteria > Gemmatimonadota > Gemmatimonadetes > Gemmatimonadales > GWC2-71-9 > JAICUF01. Next base: position 12,095 of record JBBQFH010000029.1, on the reverse strand, counting down.
AGCTGCCGGCATTGACGTCCACGCTCTTCACCCGCGGAATCCGCTCCAGGCGGCTCTTGAGATCCAGCGCCAGCTGCTCTACTCCGTCGAAGGAGTAGCCCAGCAGCTTGATGCGGTAGGAGACGGCACCGCCTCCACCGCCGCCGGCGTAGAAGCCGGGTCCCTTCCCCTGCACGTTGACCTCGGCGCCGCCGATCAGGAGGGCGCGCTGCGTGAGCGCCTCCTGCATCTCGTAGGGCAGGCTCCCGAGCCCGGCCTCGCGCTCGAACACGACGCGCATGAACGCGCCGTCACCGGTGCCCTGGGTGATGACCTGGTCCACTCCCGGCGTGCCGACGACGATGGACTCGAAGTCGCGCATGCCGCGGTCGAGCGCCTCGGGATCGGACCCGCGGGGAAAGCCGAGCCGCACGGCGAGGGTGGTGCGCTCGCCGAAGAAGCTGCCGAATCCGGCCGACTTGGGGACCTTCTTGACGAACCCCCAGGCGAGCACCGCCAGCACCGCCACGGCGACCGTCATCGTGATCCAGCGCCGCCGGGTGAGCGCGCCGACGAGCGTGCGGTATGCGCGCTCCGTCCGCGGCCAGCCGGCATCGTAGAGCCCGTGACCCGCCCCGAGCGCCGGCACCATGAGCAGCGATGACACCACCGACCAGCCCAGCGCGAGGGTGAATGCCGCGGCGAACGGGATGAACGCGGCGCGTGCGTTGCCCTGCAGGTAGAGAAACGGGAAGAGGACGACCGCGGTCGTGAGGGTGGATCCCACGACCGCCGGTGCGATCAGCCGGCCCGCTTCCGCGCGCCCCGCCGGGGTGTCCGGCTGGCTCCGGAGCCGGAGGGTCACGATGAGGCCGTCCTGCACCAGAATGCCGATCCCCATGCCGAGCCCGGCCAGCGTGAGGAGGTTGGCGGGGATGTGGAGGAGGTAGAGACCGAGCGCGGTGCCGGCGATCGCCACGGCGGCGCTTCCCATCACGAGCCCGACCGACTTGGCGTTCCGGAGGGTGACCGCCAGTACCAGCATGACAGCCGCGAACGCGATCAGCCCGCGGAGAATCAGGTCGTTGAGCTCGCGCTTGAGGTCCACCGTATCGTCCGAGCGGACGACGAGGCGGACGCCGGCGGGAAGGGTGCGGGCCAGGTCCGTCATGACCGCGCGGGCGCTGGCAGCGGTCTTGATCGCGTCGGCGTTGGGCAGTCGCGCGATGGTGAGCGACACGGCCGGCTCGCCGTCGATCCGGAAGAACATGCCGCGCGAGTCCTCATCCTGCCGGATGGTGGCGAGCTCGCCGAGCGGATAGATGCGCCCGCCGGCGCCGGTGATCGGCAGGTTGGCCAGATCCTCCATCACGCCGGGCTGATCGCGCAGCACGATGCGGCGCTCGGTGGCTCCGACCTGCTCGTCACCCAGCGCCGCGACGACCCGCGAATTGGCCAGGGCGCGCTGCAGCGCGTCGGGCGAGATGTCGAGCTCGCGGAGCCGGGCGCCGTTGTAGGCCACCGCGACGCCGATTTCGGCGCTGCCGAAGCTGTTCACACCCGCCACTCCGGGCACCGCACTCACGCGCGGCGTGATCGCCTCGCGCACCAGCTTGCTGAGCGCACCGGCGGTGTACGGCCCGGACACGGAGTAGGTGAGGAGCGGCGTCTCGTCGAGATCATCCGGCACGTAATTACTGACCGTGGGACTGCCGGCGCCGGCGGGAAAGTCGGGACGCAGCACCTCGATGCGCTCGAGGATGGCCAGGCGGGTCAGCTGGATGTTGGCGTCGGGCTCGAGCTCCACCGTGATGCTCGACTGCGCGTCACCGGACACGCTGCTGGTGCGCTTGACGCCGCGCACCGACTGGATCGCCGACTCGATGGGAGACGTGAGGTAGGTCTCCACCAGCTCGGCTGCCGCGCCGTTCCAGCTGGCGCGCACCTGCAGGGTGGGCAGCTCGACCGTGGTTCGCGCGGCCAGCGGCAGCCGGGCAAAGGCGACGGCGCCGGAAAGGAGCAGCGAGAGACAGATGGCCCAGATGACCGCCGGGCGCCCCACGGCCCAGCGAATCACGCGGGTGTCGGCACGAGTGCGGCGGTCGCGACGCGTTTCCGTTCGCGGCGGCGTTCGATGACGGCATACGCGGTCGGCAGGAGGAAGAAGGTGACCAGCGTGGCAGTGATGGATCCGCCGATTACGCCGGCGGCGAGTGGCTGATAGAGCTGGCCGCCGCTCCCGGCCCCGATCACCAGCGGCAGCACGCCGACGACGGTGGTGAGCGATGTCATCGCAATCGCGCGCAGCCGCTGCCGGCCGCCCCGCATGATCGCTTCCTCGAGCGGGTAGCCCTGCTCGCGGAAGCGCTGAATCGCCTCGAGCTTGACGACGGCATCATTGTCGGCGATGCCGATCATGACGACCATGCCGATGAGCGAGACGGCGTTGAGGCTCTGTCCCGTGAGCCAGAGCACGAAGATGCCGCCGGCGCCGGCGAGCGGCACCGTGAGCATGATGAGCGTCGGCGCGACAAACGAGCCGAACTCCCCGGCCAGCACCAGGAAAACGAGCGCCACCGACAGCACCGCCACGATGGAGAGCTCCGACGTCGTCCGCCGCTGCTCGGCGTCGGCGCCGGTGACGGCCCAGCGCACGCCCGGGGGCGTCGGCAGCGCGGCGAGCGTCCGGTTGACGTCGGCCGAGGCGCGTGCCGTCCCGCCGCGCTCGACGACGCCTTCGACCACCGACACCGGCCGCTGGCCGACGCGCACCACCTCGATCGGTGCACGCGCATCCTTCACGCTCACCAGCTGGCCCAGTGGCACGCCGTGCACCGTCGTCGCGAGCGCGATGGTCAGGTCCTCGTTCGCGTTGCCCGCGAAGCGGACCATGATCGGAGTCCGGCGGTCGGTCTCGCGGAGCTCGCTCGCCTTCACGCCGCCCAGGCCACCGGCCAGCGCGTTGGACACCTCGTCCACCGAAATGCCGTGCTCGGCAATGCGCTCCCGTTCGAGCGCGATCTCCACCTGCGGCTGGGTGCCACTGTACGCGTCGCGCACGTCGGCGAGCGAGGGAAGCTTCGCGACGGCCTGGCGGGCCTGTTCGGCCCATGCCTCCGCGTCGCGGGATTTGCCGGCCGATACTTCCACGCGGACCAGCCGCCCCTCGCGGCCGATGAGGCTGCCGAACTCCGATTGTCCGGCGAGGTCGAGTGCGAGTGCGCCCTGGGCCAGGTCGGGCACCGCAGCACGCAGCGAATCGGCGAATGGACCGGCCTTCTTCCTGTCCGGCACCCGGATGATGAGCTGCGCCGTGCTGGACGAGCCGGGATCGGCGCCGGACAGCATTTCCTCGTCGGTCGCGGCGCCGACGCGGGCGTAGACTTTGCTCGCGCCCAGCCGGCGAGCGGCCGTCTCGACGCGGCCGGCCTGCCGCACGCTTTCCTCGATGGCGGTGCCCTCTGGCAGCTTGAGCGCGGCGACCACCACCCCCTCGTCCACCTGTGGCAGGATTTCGCGAGGGAGCCGGAGGCCGACGATGACGGTGAGAATCACCGTCACGATCGAAATCGCGAACACCGTGCGCGGCCGCGCCAGGCACCACGCCATGCCGTGCTCATACCCTTCAGCCACCCGATGGCCGATCGGCGCGAGCCGGCCGACGAGCTGATCGAACTTCCCGATCTTCAACGGCGACGATCCCAGTCCCTCGGCGTCTTCGCGGTAACCCCGCCGGCCGATGGCCATGACCGGCATCAGCGTCAGCGCGAGCAGGAGCGATGCGCTCAGCGACGCGACCACGCTGAGCGAAAGGTCGCGGAAGAGCGCCGCTGCCAGCCCGCGCACGAACACGATCGGCCCGAACACCAGCAGCGTCGTCAGTGTGCCCGCGATCAGCGGCCCGCCGACCTCCTCGCAGGCACTCCGGGCCGCCTGGATGGCCGGCATCCCGTCTTCCCGGTTTCGCGCCGTCGCCTCCGCCACCACGATCGCATTGTCCACCAGCATGCCGACGCCGAGCGCGAGCCCTCCGAGGGAAAGCACGTTGATCGTCACATGCAGGAGTTGCAGCACCACGAGCGAGACCAGCACCGACAGCGGCACGATGAGCGCGACGGCGAACGAACTCCGGAGATCTCCCAGCAGCAGCAGGATCACGAGGAGCGAGAGCGCGCCGCCCGCCACGATCTCCTGCACCAGGTTGCCGAGGGCCGCGTTCACGAAGCCCGCCTGCGCCGCCACGACGGTCACCTTGAGCTCGGGAAACTCCTTCGTGAGCGTGGCGACGGCGGTGTTGATGTTTCGGGTCACGGCGACGGTGTTGGAGCCCGCGTCCTTGTAGACGACGAGCCCGACCGCGGGCTTCCCGTCGAGGCGGGTGACGGTGACCGGATCGGCCGATGTGAGGCGGACGGTGGCCACGTCGCGGAGCCGGATGCCGGAGCGCGCCGGACCGACCGGCGTGTCGCCGATCTGGTCGGGGCTCCTGAACTCGGTGAGCGCGCGGACCGAAAAGCGGAACTGGCCCCGCCGAATCGTCCCGCCCGGCGCGCTGGCGTTCGCCGCCTTCACGCCGTTGGCGATGTCGTCGGAAGAGAGCCCGAGCGCGCGCATGCGGTTGGGGTCGACATCGATCCGGATCTCGTCCTCCGGCGCGCCGACCACGGCCACGCTGGCGACGCCGTCCAGCTGCTCGAGCCGCCGGCTGTGCACGTCCTGCGCGGTGCGCGCGAGGGACCGCAGGTCGCCCTTGCCGGTGAGGGCCAGGACGGCGATGGGCCGCTCGCCGGGGTCGCTGGTGAGGAGTGTGGGGCGCTCCGCCGCGACGGGGAGCTGGCTCCGCGCGTTGTCGAGCTTCTCCCGCATGCCGAGCACCGTGGTGGGCATGTCGGTGCCCCACGCGAAGTGCGCGGTCGTCGTCACCTCGCCGTTCCGGCTGACCGAGCGCAGCTCGACCAGTCCCGGCGTGGCCGCGATCGCCTGCTCGATCGGCTCCGCGACGAAGCGGGAGACCTCGCTCGCGGCGGCCCCGGCGTAGGTGGTCCGAATAGTGAGCACGGGGAGGGCGACGTCCGGCAGCAGCGACACGGGGAGCCGGCCAAGCGAGATGCCGCCGAGCAGGCAGACGGCGATCGTGGCCGCGACCGTCGTGACGGGGCGGCGGATCGCGTACGAGCTGAGGCTCACCGCGCCGGCTCGGCCGCGGGCTCGGTCTTCGCGACGACACGCACCGGGGCGTCGTGCGTGAGCGTCAGGTGGCCCTCGGTCAGCACCGTGTCGCCGACGGCGACGGGGATCTGCCCGGTGGAGGAGTCGGGAAGGATCTCCGTGTCCACACCGTTGGTGCGGCCCGGATTCACGTAGGTCCACTGGGCGCGACCATCCTTCACCACGAACACGAGCGGCCGGCCTTCGCGCTCGATCACGGACGCTGCGGGCACCAGGATCCGGTTGGCGAGCCGGGTGGACTCGAGCCGCACGTCGGCGTACATGCCCGGCCGCAGCGTGCCGTTGCTCTTCACGCGAACGAGCGCGCGGCCGGCGCGGGTGGCGCTGTCGACCAGCGGCAGCACGGCGGACACGCGCCCGGTGGCCGGCTGGTCCGGCGCCGCCGCGGTCGTGACCGTGGCGAGCCCGCCGACCTTGATGAGCGGCAGGTCGTGCTCGAGGACCGCGGCCTCAATGCGGAGGTTGCCCATGTCCACGACGGTGGCGACGTCCTGGCCGGCGGAGATGCGCTCGCCGGCCGAGACGTCGACGCGATCGATGATGCCGCTGAACGGGGCGGAGATGGTGGCGCGCTCGCGGTCGTACTTCGCGCGCTCGAGCCGGACGCGGGCGCCGGACAACCCGGAGCGGGCCAGCGCGTTCTGCCGGCGCTCCTCGGTGGGCGCCTTGCCGGACACGATCGAGTCCGGCTCGATGTTGTCGCGGTAGGTCATGCTCGCCTGGTCCACCGCCGCCTGCGCCTCGCGCACGGCGAGGTCGAGCGGGCGCGGATCTAGGCGCACGATCGCCTGGCCCTTGGCGACGCGCTGGCCCGGCACCACCATCACCGCCTGCACCGTGCCGCCTGCCTCCGCCTTGAGGCGGGACATCGCATCGGAGCGGACCTGGCCGGTGGTCACGACCGAGAGGACGAGGTCGCCCTTGCGGACGGTCTGGCCGACGACGGGCAGCGAGATGGCTGAGGGCTTGGTGGCGCCGGCGGCTGAGTCCCGGCCGGTCCCGGCCGCGGCGTCCCTGGCCTTGCAGCCGCCAAGCAGCACGGGCGCGGCGACGGCAAGAACGAGCGTGGCGCGGCGGAGGGCGGTCATGGGGCCAGTCCGTTCGGGAGTCGGGCGCGTGCGTGGCTGTGAATATGGAGGATGCGCGCCGGAAGCGAAGGGACGCAAGTGCGGCATAACTGCCTGGCGGCAGATCAGCGTGCGACTGTCCGCTCGAGCCTGAAGCGCTGCACGACTGGAACGCCGTCCTCGGTCTCCAGGATGGCGAGCAGTTCGTCACGCCCCCAGGCCAGCCCGCCGTACGACGTCAGCATCCGTGGTACCGTCACCGGACCGAGAAACCGTCCGGTCGAGTCGAAGACATCGAAATGGGTCGACACGCTATCGGTAGCATTCGGCAGCCTGAGCCAGCGATTGCCCTGACGATCCACCGAAATCGCGTCGAACGCGGGAAAGGTGGACGGGATGTCGCCCTCCTGGAACGCGGCGCGGACCGCCGCCTCCGGTGTGTACTTCGACTGGTCCGTAATCATCCGCTGCACGGTGGCGTGGCGCCACGCTCCGGTGACTGGAACCGGTGTCCAGGCCCGGCCGAACAGCGACACCGTGTCGCGGCCGGTCGGACTGACGGCGATGCGGTAGTCGCTCGAAAATCCGTAGAGGACGCCGCCGGCCGGGTTCACCGCCGACGTCATCTGCGGAGTTGCCGGCACGCTGGTGGACATCATGTTGCCCTTGCCGAACTTGATGACCCAGTCCTTCTGCTCCTGCTCCGGCCGCGGCACGGATACAGTGTCGACCACCACGCCATCGAGGCTGTACCGGGTGAAGTTGATCATCCGCTTCTGCTCCTTGGTCACCATGCCGGGCACGTACACACGACCGGCGGTGTCGACGGTGATCTGCATGTAGTAGCAGCAGGAGCTGGCCCAGCTCTTCAGGAATGCGCCGGAGCTGTCGAAGACGGACGTGCGCGAAATCCGGGGATCGTGCACCACCAGCCTGGTGCCGTACGTGGCGACGAACGCCACCCTGAACTCGCCGGGCCCCTCACCTTCGCGTCCGATGGTGTGGAGGAAGCGTCCGTCGGGGGCGAACACCTTGACGATGGTCGGCTTGTTGTCGCTGACGTACACCCGGCCCGCATCATCCACCGCCAGGCTTTGCGGATTGATGAGCTCGCCCGGCGTGCCGCTCTCGCCCCCGATGGTGCCGGCCGGGACCAGTTTCCATCCCGTACTGCTGTCCGCCCAGCCGGTCGGACCCGGGCTGGTGACGGAGACGATGCGGCCCGGAAGGGTATCGACCTTCGCAACGGCGAGTCGGGGATGCGTGACGGAGCCACAGGCGGCGAGCAGCAGGACGGCGGTGGGCAGCCAGCGCGGCATCAGGGCTCCAGGCAGGGTGTCGGGGTAAGACACGGCGACGGGCGGAAGGGTTGGCCGAGGGCCGTCCCTGCCTCGTCACGTCTATGGCCGCCGGTACCGGCTCAGAGTTTCCAGCTCGTCGTCGGTCGTCGTCGCGACATATACGCTCGTCGCCCCGAACCCGACGACCCGGCTCGCGGCCGGGAGGACGACCTGGCGCGTGAGCCGGCCCGACGCATCGAACACGTCGTACACCGGCGTCCCCTTCGCCACGCCGTAGCGCTGCACCCACATCGTGCCGTCGGGAGCGACCTGAATCGTCCCCTCGCGGAACGGCGGCTTGAACGCCGGCCAGTCGGGCTCGCTCAGCTTCGGCGGCGGCGGGGGCGGCGCACCGCCGTTGCCTCCCCCGCCAACGTTCATCCGGAAGCCGCCGCGCGTGTTGCTTTGCGCCTGCCTGAACGCCTCCTTGTCCGCCGGCGACACCGCGATTTTCTGATAGATGACCGGCGCCCCCCGCGTCTTCTGGCCATTGGGCAGCCACCACTCGGCGTGGTAGTCGGCCGTCCGGACGACACCGACCCGCCCGTCACGCCCGACGCTCCAGTCGTCCTGCGAGCTGAATGGCTGGGCCCGCATGATCATGGACCGCGAATTGGCGGAACCGGACATGGCGCGCTGGATCGAGGCGATCTTGACCCGGCCGAGGGTGTCGAGCCGGTTGGTGCTGCGATCCCACCGCAGAACCGAGACGGAGTCCGGCAGCGGCGCATCATCCGAACCGGGTCCCATCCGCGCGCCAAGCTCGCTCGCCTGGATGTAGATCCGGCCCTGCCGGTCCGCGCCCTTCACCCGGATCAATCCCATCATGTTGCCCGGGAACGGCACCAGGGCGGACGCCTTGCCATTGGGCGCGATCACCAGGAAGCGCCGCTGGCCGGGATCCACCAGCAGCGTCGTGTCTCCTGCCAGCGCGACCAGGCCGATGGGGAAAGCGTATTCCCCGGGCCCCTGTCCCTCCCGCCCAATCGCCGTGCCGGTGCCGGCACGGAAATCCGCTAGCGTGACCGTCTTGGCGTTGGGGTCGGCGACGATCACCCGGCCGTCGCTCAACTCCCGCACCGCCCGCACGTTGTCGAACGGATCGGCGAACCGGGCCTCCGGCTTTCCGAGCTCCACCCGCGGCACCGACTGGGCCTCGAGCGCGGAGCCGGCTGCCGCGAGCGCGGCGATCAGCAGAATCGAACGAGCCGTCGAATGCTGCACCTCGGACCTCCCTGACTCGAAGTAACCAGCGGAACTGTCGCGTGTGAGTGGGTAGATGCCTCGGCCGGGCCGAGCGTCGCGCGGCCTCCCCGGCGGCCCCGCTATCATATATAAGGAGCTGACGGGACCAACCGGGGAGCGCTGACGCAATGCTGCAGCTGAACCAACTTCGCACCACCGGCGACCGGATCTGGGGCCTGTTCGAAGCCCCGATCGCCGGTACGCCGTTCACGCTGGCCAAGATGATCGTGGTGATCGCCCTGGTGATCCTGCTGGTCTGGATCACGGGCCGGGTGACCAACTGGGTCGCCAAGGGGGTGCTGCGGCGGCGCGGGCTCGATGCCGGAATCACCGATGAGATCGCGACGCTGATCCGCTACGCACTGATCACCGTCGGCCTGCTGATCATCCTTCAGGCCGTCGTCGGCGTCAACTTGAGTACCGTCGCCGCACTCCTTGGCGGCCTCGGCGTCGGCATCGGCTTCGGCCTGCAGAACATCATCGGCAACTTCTTCAGCGGGCTCGTCATCCTGTTCGAGCGGCCGGTGAAGGTGGGCGAAAAGGTCCGGATCGGTGAAGCCGTCGGCACGGTGCGCCGGATCGCGATCCGTGCCACGACGCTGGTGAGCGACGACAACACCGCCATCATCGTCCCCAACTCCGACTTCATCTCCCAGCGGGTGACCAACTGGCGCTACGCCGCCCGGAGCGGGCGGGTCCAGGTGAAGGTCCGGACCCGCTACGATCGCGATCCGGCCGCGGTGCAGCAGCTGCTCGTCGCCACCGCGAAGGCGGAGGACTGGGTCAACGACACACCGGAGGTGGAGGCGTATCTCCTGGACATGAGCGATGGGTGGCAGCACTTCGAGGTGCGGGCCTGGGCCCGCGGGGTGGACGCATCGGACCAGCTGGTGAGCCGGCTCAACATCGCGATCTGGCGCGCGCTGCAGGATGCCGCGGCCAAAGCCGCCGAGCCCGCGCCAGCGTCGTGATTCGGGTTACCGCTGGAGGAGCACCGTGCCTTCGCCGCGGCCCACCACGCGGTCGCCGCGGGGCTCGACGATCTGGCCGATCTGGCGGCCGCCTTCGTATACGACATACCCCGGATTGGGAGTCTCGGGCGTCGCGGTCTGAATGAGAACCATCGCATCACCTCGCTTGCCTCGCGCCATCGGCGCTCGTCCGTCACGGGACGCTCCAGCAGCACCCGTTCAGTCCATGAGATGCCTCCAGCGCGCAGATGGTTGCGTGACCATCGAGAACCGCCCTCCACGCAACCCTTTTCGAGCCCCCCGTGTCAGAGGACCGACACAGCGTTCCTGACCCCAGCGTACGGAGCCTGGTGAGCGACCGAAGCCTGATCGTCCGTGTGCTGGCTGGAGACGGCAACGCCGAGCGCGAGCTGTACGACGCGCACGTGGACCGCGTCTTCCGGCTGGTCTACCGGATGGCCGGCGACATGGACCAGGCCCAGGACTACGTGCAGGAGACCTTCATCAAGGCGTTCAGCCGCCTGGCCGAATTCCGCGGAGAGAGTGCCCTCTCCACCTGGCTGGGTTCGATCGCGATTTCGGTAACGCTCAACGGGTTGCGGAAGGTGAAGCGGTTCCGGCAGCGGGAGGTGGCGCTGGAGGATGCGCCCGAGATCGGCCGCAGCTCGCGGGAGGCCGACCCCGACCTCAAGACCAGGCTCCACGGCGCGATCGATGGGCTGCCGGACGGATACCGAACGGTGTTCGTGATGCACGACATGGAGGGGTACACCCACGAGGAGATCGGCGCCTCGCTCGGCGTGCACCCGGGGACTTCGAAAGCGCAGCTGTTCCGGGCCCGGGCCCGTCTGCGCGAGGCGCTCGCGGATTTCGTGACTGACTGAAGGAGCGGCACATGGACGACCGGATCGACGACCTGCTGCGGGACGAAGCGAGCGGCTACCACGAGCCGCCGGCCACGCCGCGTGACGCCATGTGGCAGCGGATCCAGATGGCGCGGGCCGAGGCGGCCCGCGCCGAGGCAATGCCGGTCGCGGCCGTGGCGCCGAGGGCAGGCCGTCGGTGGGGGAGGATCGGGCTGGGCATCGCCGCGGTCCTGGCGCTCGGCATCGGCATCGGCCGATGGATGGAGCGGTCGCCGGCAACGGCGGCACCCGGTATTGCCACCGCGCCGAGCCCGGCCGCGCCGGCGTCGCGTGACAGCAGCATCGTCACCGCACCGGAGCGGATGGCGGTGCCGTCCGCCCAGCTGGCCACGTCGCCGCAGCGGTCTCCGCGGCCGGGCACCCCCACGCTGAGCGTTGCGGCCCCGGGCCGCCCGGCCGGGAGCGCCGGCATCGCGTACAACGTGGCGCTCGATCAGCACCTCGGGCAGTCGGAGGCGTTCCTGACGCTCTTCCGGAGCTCGGTGCGCGCGGGGCACGTCGAGCCGGTCGCCTTTGCGACGGCGCGCCACCTGCTCAGCACCAACCGGCTGCTGATCGACTCGCGGGCCGGCGCCGCGCCGCAGACGCGCCAGCTGCTGCAGGACCTCGAGCTGGTGCTCGCCGGCATCGCGCAGCTGGGCAGCGCCAGCGATTCAAGCGACGTGCATCTCGTAACCGAAGACATGGACCAGGGTGATGTGCTGCCGCGCCTGCGGACGGCCGTGCCCGCGGGTATCTGACTCACACGGAGGAACGACACTCATGCGGTGGATTCACGCAGGACTCATCTTCGCGGCGGCGGCCGCCCTCGGCACGCCGGCGATCGCCCAGCGGGCCACTGCGCCACGGGCAGCAGCGGAAGAACTGGCGGAGGTCCGCGCCGTGATGGGCACGCGGGCCGCGGAGCTTGCCAGGGTCCGTACGGTGACGGGCGAGCGGGTGGCGGAGCTCGCGGCGGTGCGGTCCGGTCTGGACGCCTATCGCATCGGCGGCGGCATCCCTGATCCGGCCGCCGCGTGGAGCATGCGCACCGAAGCGCCGGACGCGTGGCTGCAGGGCGATCCCGCCGACTCCCTGTACCGCGTGGCGCGCGCCTCGCTCAACCGGGGCCGCTACCGCGACGCGGGCGATCAGTTCCACGAGCTGCAGCGCCGGTATCCGAGCTCGGGCTACGTCGCCAACGCGATGTACTGGGAGGCGTTCGCGCTCTACCGCGAAGGCGGCACCGATCGCCTGCGGAAGGCGCAGTCGGTGCTCTCCGCTCAGCGGTCGAAGTACCCGCAGGCCACCACCTCGGGCGACGCCGCGACGCTGGCGGTACGCATCCGGGGCGAGCTC
>JBBQFH010000028.1:0-47579 GCA_038321865.1 Gemmatimonadales bacterium | reverse complement strand
GCTCGGGCACAAGGGCGTCGCCCGCGAGCTCGCAGCCGCGTACGCCACGCCGATGCGCCTTCCGTCGCTGCCGGGCTCCGCCGGGGCCACCATGCCCGCGCCTGCGCGCTGGGGCGCGAGCGCGGACTGTGGCGGCGTGCGACATCGTTCGCGTCCAGCGGCCGTCGCAGAAAATCCGACAGCCAGGCGGTCGAGATGTTCATGCCCGCACCCCGCCGAGCTGGGCAAGGAAGCGCATGTCGCCCTCGTAGAGCGTGCGGATGTCAGGCACGCCATAGCGCAGCATGGCGATCCGGTGCGGCCCCATCCCGAAGGCGAACCCGGTGTAGCGCTCGGAATCCACGCCGCAGTTGTCGAGGACGTTGGGATGGACCATGCCGCAGCCGAGGATCTCCATCCAGCCGCTGCCCTTGCAGGCGGCACAGCCGGAGCCGCCACACAGCTGGCACGCCACGTCCATCTCGGCCGACGGTTCGGTGAACGGAAAGTAGGATGGCCGGAACCGGACCCGGGTCGTATCGGTGAAGAAGCGGCGGGCGAAGTGCGCCAGCGTCGCCTTGAGATCGACGAAGGAGATGCCTTCGTCGACCGCCAGCCCCTCGATCTGGGAGAACGCCGGCGCGTGGGACGCATCGAACGGATCGTTGCGGTAGGCCAGGCCGGGAATCACCACCCGGACCGGCGGCGGCGAGTCGAGCAGCGTGCGGATCTGGACCGGGGACGTATGCGTGCGCATCAGCATGCGACCACCGCGCTCGCCCTCGACGGGAGGGAGGTCGAGATAGAGCGTGTCGTGCATGTCCATCGCCGGATGGTCGGCGGCGAAGTTGAGCGCGCTGAAATTGTACCACTCGGTCTCCGCTTCTGGTCCCGCGGCGACCGTAAACCCCAGCTCGCGAAAGATCTCCACGATTTCGCCGACGACGCGGGTCACCGGGTGCTCGGCGCCCACCCAGACGCGCCGCCCCGGCATGGACAGATCGAGGGCACCGGCCTCGGCCACGCGTCTCGCTTCCGCCAGCTGGGATTCCCGCGACGCGAAGGCGGCTTCGAATTGCCGCTTCAGCGCATTGACGGCCGCCCCGAGCACCCGCTTCTCCGCGTCTCCCAGGCCGGCGACGGCACGCAGCTTCCGCGTGAGCTCCCCGCCCTTCCGGCCCAGGACGGCGATCTGCTCGGCAGCCAGCGCCGAGGCGTCCAGCGTCGCGACCCGCGCGAGACGGTCCCGAAGCTCCTGCAGGTCGGCGTTCTCGGTGTCCGGACCGGTCATGATCGCGGCGATTCCTGGATAGTGGATGCGGTTGGGGCTGCCCACGAAACGGAGGCAGCCCCAAGATAAATCAGTCGAACCCTCAGTGGCGGTCCGGCTATGCCTGGGCGCCCTTGGCCAGCTCGGCGATCTTGCCGAACGCTTCGATATCGTGCACCGCCAGATCGGCGAGGACCTTCCGATTCACTTCAACACCGGCCGTCTTGAGACCCGCCATCAGCCGGCTGTAGCTCAGTCCGTGCATGCGCGCCGCGGCGTTGATGCGCGTGATCCAGAGGGCGCGGAACTCGCCCTTCTTCTTGCGACGGTCGCGGTAGGCGTAGCGCATGCCGCGCTCGACGGTTTCCTTCGCCGCCTTGTAGAGCTTGCTGCGGCCGCCGCGAGCACCCTTCGCGGCTTCCATGATCTTCTTCTTGCGGGCGTGGTGCGCCGGCCCGTTCTTTACGCGAGGCATCGGAGATCCTTAGGTATTGAGCAGGCGGCTGACGCGCGGATAGTCCGCGGAGCTGACGACATCGCCCTTCTTGAGGCGATTCTTCCGCTTGCGCGTCTTCTTCGTCAGGATGTGGCTGTGGTTGGCGTGGAAGCGCTTGAGCGCCCCCGACCCCGTCTTCTTGAAGCGCTTCGCCGCCGCACGCTTCGTCTTCATCTTCGGCATTAGTGTCTCCGTTAGGCTCCGACCGCTACTTCGGCCCCAGCACCATCGTCATGTTCCGGCCCTCGAGCTTCGCGTCCATCTCGACCTTGCCGATATCCACCAGCGCGGCAGCCACCCGGTCGAGCACGGCCTTGCCCAGCTCGATGTGCGCGATCTGCCGACCGCGAAACATCATCGTCACCTTCACCTTGTTGCCGTCGCCCAGGAACTCACGGGCGTGGCGGGTCTTGAAATCGAAGTCGTGATCATCGATGCCCGGACGGTACTTCACTTCCTTGAGCAGGATGATGTGCTGCTTCTTCTTGGCGGCCCGTGCAGCCTTGGCCTCCTCGAACTTGAACTTCCCGTAGTCCATGATCTTGACGACGGGTGGCCGCGCCGTCGGCGCCACCTCGACCAGATCGAGCCCGCGCTCCTGCGCCGCAGCGAGTGCTTCCTCGATGGGCAGGACACCGAGCTGTTCGCCGTCGGCCGTGATGACGCGGACGGGGCTGATGCGAATCATCCGGTTGATGCGCGTGCGCTTTTCGCGATCGTTCGTGGACAGTGGTGACGCCTCCAGCAGCTAATGAAAAAGGCACCCGGCCATGATGCGGGTGCCCGATACGGGAAGTCAGCCCGGCGCGGTGCGCCGTGAGCCTCCGGAACAGGACCCGATCGCGCTGCGCAGCGTCCGCAGGCTGGGGGTGGGGGCGCTAGCCCCGCTTCAGTAACGCGCTGAAACTAGCGGGGATACGCCCCGCTGTCAACGGCGTCCGCCAGCACGATCGCCTTGCCATCGCGCACCACACGGGCGAGCGCGACGCGGGGGTCATGCTCGAACACGATCCGCCAGTCTCCCTCGACCGCGTCACGGAGCAGCGCCCGCTTCGACTCGAGCGTTCGGAGCGGCTCCAGATCGTATCCCATGATCCAGGGGAGGCGAAGATGCGCCGAGGTGGGGATCAGGTCAGCCACGAAGGCAACGGTGTCACCGGCGTCGCTCACCACGACCGCCTGGTGGTACGGCACGTGGCCCGGCGTCAGCCGGAGCCGGATCCCCGGCAGGAATTCGCAGTCGTCGTCGATCAGCTCGAAGCGCCCGGCGGCGGCCACGGGCTCGAAGTTGGGAGGCAGGTAACTCGCACGGGTTCGCTCGTTGGTGTGCCGCGCAAATTCGAGCTCCTGCCGGCGAACCACATAGGTCGCGTTCGGGAACGCGAGCTCCGGCAGGCCCCCGGGCTCACGGATTGAGGTATTCCCGCCGGCGTGGTCGAAGTGCAGATGGGTGTTGATCACCCAGCGCACGTCGGCCGGCACGTGGCCGGCCTCGTCCAGGGCGTCCTCCAGCTGCGTCGGACCCAGGACGCCGCGGTTCTCCATCCCGTAAATATCGCGAAACGCCGCGTCGTCCTTGTTGCCGGCCCCGGTGTCGATCAGCACGAGCCCGTCGGGATGCTCGACCAGCAGACACCGCATCGCCAGCGGAATGCGGTGCCGCTCGTCGGGCTCGGCCAGGCGCTGCCAGAGCGGCCGTGGCACGACGCCGAACATCGCGCCACCGTCCAGCCGCTGCAGTCCGCCCTCCAGCGTGTGACAGCGAAGCGCGCCGGTCGCGAAGGTGTGAACCAGCGTCACGACGGGCCTTCAGGGTACGAATCGGCGAGCGGGCCGGTCGGCGACGCGAGGCGCTTCCGGCGACGGGCCGCGCGGGTCGCGGACTCGAGGGCGGCGAGCTCCTGCAGCGTTCGGATGCCCTGCTCGCGCGCCCGCGACAGCAAGCGCGCGAGCAGCTCTGCCGTCACGAGCGCATCCCCCGCGGCACGATGGCGGGCGCCATTGTCGAGGCCGAAATGCTGGCTCAGATTGTCCAGTCCGCAGGAGCGCACCTCACGCACGAGGCGGCGCGCCAGCCGCACCGTGCAGAGGCGCTGCCCGTCGATGGCCACATCGCGCGCCCGCCGCACCTCGGCGCTGACGAACCCCCAGTCGAACCGGGCGTTGTGGGCCACGAAGACGCGGCCGGCAAGCGCGGCAAGCAACTCCTCCGCCAGATCGGCGAATGTCGGGGCGTGCCGCACCATCTCATCGGTGATATTGGTGATCGCGCAGATGGCGCGCGGAATCGGCCGCCCGGGATTCACCAGCGAATCGAATATCAGCTCCCGGCGGCCGCCATGCACCACCACCACCGCGATCTCGGTAACCCGGTCGCCGCCCGTGGCCCGCATGCCTGTGGTCTCGACGTCCACGACCGCGAACGCACACTCCTCCAGCAGCGGCGAGCCCTGGGCCTCCGCGACGAGGCCCCACCGGCCGTCGGCCGTCAGCCGCACCCGCGGGTCGGCGCCCAGCAGCGCCGCGAGCAGTCGCTCCGCGACCGAATCGGGTGCGCCGGCGAGCTCGAGGACGGTGGTGCAAAGCATCGGTGCGCCGACCGGGCCACCCTGCAGCACGCCGATGACGCGATCCACCAGCGTCCCCTGTGGGTGCGATCGCACCCCGATCACGACGCGGCACGCCTGAGCGGGAGCGTCATGCAGCGAGGGCCGCCACCACCGCGCACCATCTCGGCACCGTCGATGGTGATGGCCGCGCGCTCCCCGGGGCGAACGACATCGATGCCCGTCAGGAAGTCGGCTGATGCGACCAGCCGGAAGCCGTGCTTTCCCAGTTCCGCCAGCGTCGCGTCGTTCCGGCCGTAACTCAGAATCTGGCCTGGGCGCACCGCCAGGAAGTTGCAGGCCGAGCTCCACTGCTCGCGGTCCTGCGTGGTGCGATGTGTTCCGCCGGCGAAGACCGGTTCGAGCGGGAGGTGCACGGCGCGGAGCGCCTCGAAGAAGTTGGGCATCTCCTGGACGTGATCGCTGCCGCGGCGCCGGTGGAGGACCGCGAGCCGCTCGGGGCCGATGAAGTAGGGCGGGTAGACCACGCACAGCTCGTGATCGAGCTGAGTGAATATCATGTCGAGGTGGATCGCCGTCGGTGCCTTCGGCATCACGACCACGAGCACGTCGGTCACCTTGCCCCGCGAGAACAGCACCTCGCACAGCTGATCGAGCGCCGCCGGCGACGTGCGCTCGCTGAATCCGACGATCGCGAGGTCTTCGCGCGGATGATGGACGTCGCCGCCTTCCAGCGTGTAGTTGCTGCGTCGCTCCTCCGAGCCGTCGTAGAGGATCCCGGCGTTCGCCAGCTCGGGATGAAAACGGAACAGCGCCTTGATGAGCATCTCCTCGGTCCAGCGCACGCCGTAGCGCATCGAACCGACGACCGCGTGCTCACCAAGCACCATGCCGATATCGCGCGGAAAGAAGAGATTCGGCAAGGCGGGCAGCGCGTATCCGACCTCGTTCAGCGCGCGGGAGATCGGCCCGCTCTCCTCCTCCGTCCCCTCGATCAGCATCGACACGAACTCACCGGGAGGCAGCGCCGCGAGCCGCTGCGCCAGTGCATCCGAGGGCACGACATCCATGGTCTTCGTGATGAGAAAATCGCGCGCTTCCGGCTGCTCGAGGACGTCGCCGAGGAGCCCGCGCACCTGATGCACCTGCGCGAAGCGCTCGAGCACCGCCACGAACTGCCGGTGCTCGCGCTGGGCCGACTCGATCTCGATGATATCGTCATAGAGATAGGCTTCGCGGTTACCAGGCGTGACGGCCTCGAGCTCGAGTCCGGGGGTGTGGACGAGCACCGCCTCCAGGGCGTTGACTTCGGATGTGACGTGGACGCGCGGCATTGTACGGGGAAGGTAAACGGGAACGACTAGCGATTCACCAGGGCGTAGCTCAAGGTCTCCAGCTCGAGTGCCAGATTGACGGTCTTCACGACCACATCCTCCGGCACCACGATCTGCACCGGCGCGAAGTTGAGGATCGCCTTCACCCCGAGACGGACCAGCCGGTCGGCCATCGGCTGGGCCACCTCGGCCGGTGTCACCAGCACCGCCATGTCGATCGTCCCGCCCTTGAGGTGCGTCTCGAGCCGGCCGACATCCAGGATGGTCAGCCCATTCCACTGGCGGCCGATCTTCGCCGGGTCGATGTCGAAGATCGCCACGATGTCGAACCCGCGCTGGCGGAAGCCGTGATACTGCACCAGCGCGCTGCCGATCTTGCCGGCACCGATCATGGCTACCTGATACCGCCGGTTCAAGCCAAGGATTTCGCGCAGCCGCTCGACCAGCTCCTGCACGGGGTACCCCAGCCCGCGCTTGCCGAACGAGCCGAAGAACGAGAGATCCTTCCGCACTTGCGCCGACGTCGTGCCACCGCGCGAGGCCAGCGCCTCGGAGCTGACGGTCGCGATTCCCTGACCTTCAAACTCTTCCAGAAACCGCAGATAGAGTGAGAGGCGGCGGATCGTGGATTCGGCAACTTTGCGCATGAGCCAGTTTTGTGAAATGTTTCACAAAGCTATCGCGCTTGCCACCCTCCGTCAACGAGCGCCCGATACAACTGCGCGAGTGCCGCCGGCCCGAGGGTTTCGACACGGGCGGCCGGGGCCGCGCCGACCCGTTCGAGGAGTGCAACGCAGTCGGCGGCGGGCCAACCGGTGAGGCTCCGAAGCGAGCGTTGCAGCTGCTTCCGACGCATGCCGAACAGGGCGACGACCACCGCCCGAAACGCCCGCCGGTGCATCGGCGGGACCAGCGGCCGCTCCAGCGGCGTCAGCCGGAGCACCGCGGAATCCACCTTCGGCGGCGGGGAAAACGCCCCCGCCGGAATCGCGAACAACCTCTCGACCCGCGCGACGGCCTGCACGCCGACACTGAGCGCACCATAGGCTCCCTGCCCCGGCGGCGCTGCCACCCGGTCGGCGACCTCACGCTGGACCAGGAACACCACGCGCGCCGGCACCGGCGGGCCCAGCGCGAGGTCGATCAGCAGCGACGTGATGTTGTAGGGGATATTGCCCGCGATGATGAGGAGACCGGTGGGCCGCGCGACCGCATGCCAGTCGAGCTCCAGCGCATCGCCTTCGACGATGGCGACGCCGGGAAACCGACGGACCAGCGGGTCGATGAGCTCGCGGTCCTTCTCGATCGCGACGATACGCGCACCCGTCGCGACCAGGGCGGCGGTGAGGCCGCCCGGTCCCGGTCCGATTTCGAGCACGGTGTCTCCGGGACCCGCACCCGTCGCGGCAGCGATACGGGCGAGAAGCCGGGGATCGGAGAGAAAATGCTGGCCGAGCCGGCGCTTGGGAGGTGGCACTCAGATGCGAAGGATGAGGAGCGTGCGATCGTCGCGAGGGCGAACATCGAAGCGGGCGACTTCCTCCATGACCGCCGCCACGATCGCCGCCGGCGATTCATCGCGGCGGCGGCCGACGCAGTCGAGCAGCCGCGCTTCACCGAAGGTCTCGCCGGCGGCATTTCGCGCGTCCACCAGCCCATCGGTGCAGATGCACAACAGGTCGCGGCCGACATCCCAGGCGACCTGCCGCCGTTGAATGCTTCCCGCAGCGGCCAGGCCGAGCGGCGGCGCCGTCGCGGCGAGCCGTTCCGGCTCGCCCCTTTGCGGGATTCGAAAGGCGTACGGGTGCCCCGCGTTGGCATAGCTCAGCCGGCCGGCCGTCGGATCCAGCGTGCCGTAGAAGACGGTCAGGTACATCTCGGTCGTGCGGAGCTCGGCCGCGAGGCTGTCGAGCAGCGCTTCCAGCGTTTCGTCCGGCGTGAGTGTGGCCGCCGAATGAATCCCGGCGGCCGAGAGGACGAGCGCCATGACGAGGGCCGCCGAGAATCCGTGCGACGACACATCGCCCACCATGCCGCCGACGCGCCCACGGCCCAGCCGCGAAAAGGTGTAGAAATCGCCGCCGACCGACTCGGCCGGCACGCAGCGAGCGGCGACATCGGCGTCACCGTGCAGGACGGCGGGAGATGGGAGAAGGCGGAGCTGCAGATCGTGCGCCAGCTCCAGTTCGCGACGCAGGCGCTGCTGCCGGCGGTCGAGCTCGACCAGCCGCGCCGTCTCGATGGCGGCGCCGATCTGGTTGGCGATCGCGGCGACGAGCTTGCGGTCACCCGGCGTGAAGCGATCGCCACCGACCCTGTCGGTCAGGTTGATGACGCCGACGCAGTGCGCCGGGCCGCCGGGCGCGGCATAACAGATCGGCACGCTCAGATACGCCTGGCCCAGATAGCCGCGCGGGTCGGCGCAGCCGGCCGGCGTTTCGCTGGCGTCAGCGGGGTCGTGCAGCAGAATGCGCCGGTCCCGGAACACCCGCGCCGCGATGGAGCATTCGTCATCGATGGAGACCGACGCGCCGCCATCGGTGGTGAAGCCGCGCTCCGCCACCGTCCGCAGCACCGTCCCGCTGTCATCGAGAACCATGATCGAGGCGCGACGCGCGCCCACGACGCCGCTCACCTCCCGCACGATCGTCTGGGCCGCCTCATCCAGCCCGACCGTGCGCCCGAGAATCTCGCTGATGGCGTACAGCAGGTCGATCTCTTCATAGCGGCTGGCCAGCTCCGCCGAGAGCAGCGCGCGCTCGCGGGCCGCGTCCAGCACGAGGGCGAGCGCCGGCAGCACATCATCGGCCACCCTCTCGACGCTCCGCCCGACAGGAACCGCCAGCTCAAGCCAGAAACCCTGAATATCGGGTACGGGCGCAAGCCACACCGCTCCCTCGGGGGTCGGCACGAGACCGGCGACCCGAGGAATGGAGGGAGCCCAGCCCGGGTCCGCTCCGGCGGCGATTCGGAGCCGACTCCCGTCGAAGCGCCAGAGGCGGACGCGGCCGCCCGCCAGGGCGCCGAGACCGTCCAGCATGCGATCCAGCCGGCCTACCGGCGGAGCAGGATCATGCAGATGGAGTTCCCCTGGTCGTTGAATTCGACGGCATCGACGAGGCGGCGGATGAGGAACAGCCCGCGGCCGTCGCCGCCCAGAATCCGGTCGGGCCCCAGCGGTTCGGGCACCCGCCGAGGATCGAAGCCGGCCCCCTCGTCGGTGACGTGGAGGCGAATCTGCTCCGGCGCCAGCTCCGCACGCACGTTGACCTGCTTGGTCCGGTCCTCGCGATTGCCCCGGACGATGGCGTTGGCCAGCGCCTCCGACAACGCGACCTGGAGGCGAAAGCGAAGGCGTTCGCGCGACTCGTCGCCGGCGAGACAATGACGGATCACCAGCGCGACCGCTTCCTCGATGCAGGCGATGTCGCTCGGAATGGACAGCGTGACGATCGTGACGGCCGTACCCGCCCCGGCGGCGGAGCGGCGGACGCAGAATCGCAGGGGGGACGTCACGGGGACTCCGCTAGAAGCCGGCGAGCGCCTGCGCCGCGGAGTCGGCGATGGAAAAGAGGGTGTCCAGCTTGGTGAGCTCGAACAGCGAGCGGAGGTCGTCGTTGAGACCGGCGAGCCGCATCTCCCCGCCGCGCTCCCGCACCTGGCGGGCGATGGTCACCAGCGCGCCAAGCCCGGACGAGTCGATGTAGCCGGTGTGGGAAAAGTCGAGCAGAAACTTCCGGTCACCGGCCGTCAGCGCACCCTGGATGAGATCCTTCAGCTCCAGCCGATTGCCGACGACGAGCTGGCCGTCGACCCGGAATACGACCACGCCCGATTCCTGCCTGCTCTGGGTAAATGACATCACGCCGCTCCGGGATTCGCCGTCGATTGGGCCTGCAGGGCCACCATCGCGGCCACCTCGACAATATCGTCGACGCTCGTCCCGCGCGACAGGTCAGCCATCGGGCGCGCCAATCCCTGCAGGATCGGGCCGAGCGCGACGGCCCCCGCCAGCCGCTGCACCAGCTTGTAGCCGATGTTGCCAGCGTCGAGATCGGGAAAGACCAGGATGTTCGCGCGGCCGGCCAGCGCGGCGCCCGGCGTCTTCCGCTCCGCCACGCCGGCGTCGAGGGCCGCATCAGCCTGGACTTCGCCGTCCGCCGTGATGCCGGGCGCCAGCTCCCGGAACCGCGCGGCGGCCTCCGCGATCTTCCGCACGCGAGCGCCGTCGGCGCTGCCGTGGGTCGAGTAGGAGAGAAAGGCGACGCGCGGCTCGTCACCCACGAGACGGGTGCGGTCGCGGGCGGCGGCGAGCGCGATCTGGGCCAGCTCCTCCGCGGTCGGGTCGGGCACCACGGCGCAGTCGGTGAAGGTCAGCACCCGGTCACCCGGAAGCACCATGTAGAAGGCGGAGCTGACGAGCGTCACGCCAGGTGACGTCCCGATAGCCCAGAGCGCGGCGCGGATGACCTGTGCGGTGGGCATCGTCGCGCCCGCGATGCAGCCGTCCGCTTCCCCCAGGGCGACCAGCGCCGCGGCGAAATTGACGGGATCCGCCGCCAGATCGAGCGCGTGTACGCCGTCGTGGACGCGATCGGGCCGCCGCTGGCGAAGGAACTCCGCCACACGCTGGAGCCGGGGATCATCGCCGGGGGCGACGCCATCGGGACCGCCGAGCAACAATGGCTCCGCGATTCCCTCGCCCCGCAGGCGCGACGCGGCAGCACGCACGCGCGGATCGCCGCCTTCGGCGAGGACAATGCGGGCGCGCCGCGCACCGGCACGGCGGAGCAGGTCGGCACGGAAGCTCATCGCGAGAAGCGCCGCTGCAGGGCGGCGCCGACGGCGGGATGGACCAGGGACGACACGTCGCCTCCGTAGCGCGCGACCTCGCGCACGAGACTGGAGCTCAGATAGGTCAGGTCCACCGCGGGCACGAGGAACACGGTTTCGAGCGCGGGGTGCAGCTGACGATTCATGAGTGCCATCTGAAATTCGTACTCGAAATCGCTGACCGCGCGGAGCCCCCGCACGATCATCGTCGCCCCGACGGTGCCGGCGAATTCGGCCAGCAGCCCGTCGAAGGTCTGGAAACTCACCCGCGGCTCGTCGCCGGCGGCGGTCCGCAGCAGCTCGAGCCGCTCCTCGACCGAGAACAGCGGCTCCTTGGCCGAGTTGGCCGCGACGGCCACGATCACGCGGTCGGCGAGGCGCAGGCTCCGGCGGATCAGGTCCTCGTGGCCCCTGGTGGGCGGGTCGAACGAGCCAGGGTAGATCGCGGTGCGCGTCATGGGCGGTGGCAGAAGGTGATCGCCGTATCGCCGTAGCGGCGTGTTTCGTCGCCGGCGACGGTCACATCGGCACGATGCTCAACCGAAAGAATGCGCGCGAACGGCGTCCGGCGGAAGAGCGCGACGAGCCGCGACGCATAATCAATGGTGTAGGGCGGGTCGGCGAAGGCGACATCGTACGCCCCGGCGGCGAGCCGCTCGGCGAAGCGTTCGGCATCGCCGCGATGGACGGTCGCCTGCGCGGCGAGCCCGAGCGCGTCGATGTTCGCCGCGAGCGCGCGGAGCGACTTGTCATGCCGCTCGACGAAATCCGCGTGCGCCGCACCGCGTGAGAGCGCCTCCAGTCCGAGCGCGCCGCTCCCGGCGAACAGGTCGAGCACCCGCGCGTCGGGAAGCTCTGCGGCGAGGATGCTCATCCACGCCTCCCGCACGCGGTCGGCGGTGGGGCGGACCCGCGCATCGGCGGGAGCCACCAGCCGCCGGCCGCCGTATTCCCCCGCCACGATCCTCACGCGGGCTCCAACACGACGGCCGGCGTCAGCGCGACGAGCTTGGCCTGCAGCGTGGTCTGGCCCTGCCACTCGTTGCACTCGATCCGGAACGCGGCGTCCACGAGGTCGTCCGCGGCCCGGCTGACGCGGTCGGCCCAGTTGAATCCGATGGCGGAGATGCGGGTGCGCCCATCGTCGAGCGTGCACTTGAGGTGGCCATTCCCCACCCGGCTCGAGCCCGCGAGTCGCACGCCGCGCACGCCGAACACCGGACTCGCGTTTCCCATGCCGCACGGCTCGAGGTACCGGCAGAGCCGCTCGAGATCGTGGGTCACCTCGTCGAGCGAAACGACCAGATCCACCCGCTGCTCGGGACCCAGGTCATCGGGGCCGAGCGCGTCGCGCGCCGCGGAAGCGAAGCGCTCGCGGAACGCTTCGAGCTGCGTGCGGCGGATCGTCACGCCCGCCGCCATATGGTGACCGCCATACCGCTCGAGCAGCTCTCCACACGTGGTGAGCGCGTCGTGCAGGTTGAAGCGCGAGATACTCCGGCCCGACCCCTTGCCAATGTCACCGTCGAAGGCGATGAGAAAGGTGGGCCGCCCGTAGCGTTCGACCACGCGCGACGCCACGATGCCCACGACACCGGGATGCCATCCTTCCCCGGTCAGCACGAACCCCGCGTCACGCGCCGGATCGCCCTGCTCGACCTGGGCGAGCGCTTCATCGAGCATGCGCTGATCCAGTGCCTGCCGCTGACCGTTCAGCGTATCCAGCCGCCGGGCCAGCGTGCCCGCTTCCGCGGGATCATCGGTGAGCAGGAGGCGGAGACCGTCGGCCGGATCCCCGATCCTCCCGGCGGCATTGAGGCGCGGCCCGAGCACGAAGCCGAGCTGGCCGGCACGGATGCCGGCGCCGCCGATCCCCGTGACCTCGATCAGCGCGCGGAGCCCGGTCCAGCGGCTGTCACGCAGGATCCGGAGGCCGTGCTTCACCAGGATGCGGTTCTCTCCGACCAGCGGCACGACGTCGGCCACCGTCGCCAGCGCGACCAGGTCGAGCAGGTGCAGAGGGAGGTGGGCCGGCAAGCCGAGCAGCGGAACCAGCGCCTGCACCAGCTTGAAGGCGACCCCGGTGCCGCAGAGCTGCGTGAGCCCCGACCGATCCTCGGCGCGCTGCGGATCGACGACCGCGCGGGCCGCCGGCAGCGATGGCCCGGGAAGGTGGTGATCGGTCACGATGACGTCGATGCCGGCGGCGTTCGCCGCTGCCACGGTGTCGACGGCGGTGATGCCGCAGTCACAGGTGATGATGAGGGAAGCACCCGCCGCGCGGGCGGCCTCGAGGCCCGCAGGCCCGAAATCGTATCCATCGCGAAGGCGATGCGGCACGAAAGGCACCACCCGCGCCCCGGCGACGCGGAGCGCGCGGGTGAGCAGCGCGGTCGCGCACTGGCCGTCCACGTCGTAGTCACCGTGGACCATGATCGTCTGGCCGGCCCGGACCGCGTCGGCCACGATCGCGGACGCGGCCGCCATGTCGTAGAGCGACAGCGGATCCGCGAGATCGGCGAGCGACGGCTTCAGAAATCGCTGCGCCCGCTCTGAACCCGCGTACCCACGCTGTACCAGCAGGGCGGCGAGCGGGCGCGGCAGGGCCAGCGCCGTGGCCAACGCCGACACGGCATCGGCGGCCGGCTCGGATACCACCGCCCAGCGGAGCGGCGGCGCGGGAAATGGACTCACCGGGCTCGTCCTCGCGGCCGCTGCTTCCGGTAGTTCCACTTCTCCGCGGCGAGCGGATAGCGGCTTCGAATCAGGTCGCCGACTTCCTTCATCTGTGACGTGAGGTCTGACTGTTCAACTTCATTCGCTACCTTGATTTGCGCCACGAGCTTTGCATGCCGGCGCATCAGTGGCGCCGCGGCGAGTGTCTGCCAGACTCCATCAAAGATAGACTGCAAATCCTGAAGTCCGAGCTCGCCCAGCCGGCGGCGGAGATCGCCGAGCAGCTGGCCGGCATCGTCCGACAGGGACACATCGGTACCCGGCAGGATGGCGGGGCCATGCGCCAGGATTGCGGTGTAGAGTTCGCGCGCAACCGGGGTCCGGAACAGCTCCGGGCCGATGTTTGTCCTGGCGTGGCCCAGCCACGGCTCGCCCAGGAGCAGAATACGAAGCAACTGCCACTCGTCGTTGGTGGCACGCGCGTCGAGAGCAGGTTCGCGCGGGACGGGTGACTGCGGGGCCCGCGCCGGCGGAGGCTCGCCGATCGAACGCTCGCCGACCGACCGCGGCGCGGAGCGCACCAGCTCGGCGTCGAGCACCCGTTTTTCGACGCCGGCCCGCTCCGACACCCGCGACAGGTAGAGCTCGCGGGTGATCGGGTCGGCGGCCGCCCGCACCGTCGGCAGCAGGCGGTCGAGCGCATCACGCCGGTGCTCCAGGTTTTCGAACCAGCCCCGGCGCTCGAGCAGCTGAATCTTTCGCTCGAGCAGGTCCACGGCATCGTGGATGATCGGGTCGAGCGCCGCCGCGCCGCCCGCCTGCACCAGCGTGTCGGGATCCTCGCCGGGCGGCATCGTCGCGACGCGGACCCTCATCTCATGCCGCAGCAGCTCGTCACCCGCACGAAAGGTGGCCTTGAGGCCCGCCTGGTCGCTGTCATACAGCAGGATGGCCGTGGGTGCGAAGCGCTTGAGCAGCGCGGCCTGCTCGTGCGTCAACGCGGTGCCGAGTGGCGCGATCACGTGCTCGACGCCCGCAAGCACGAGCCGGATCACGTCGAAGTACCCCTCGACGAGGATGACGGCCCCCTCCTTCCGGATGGCGTGCTTGGCCGCGTGGAGATTGTACAGCGTGCGACCCTTCCGGAAGATGTCGCTCTCGGGGGAGTTGAGATACTTGGGCTCCCCCTCCCCGAGAATTCGCCCGCCGAAGGCGATGACACGCCCTCGCTGATCGTGAATCGGAAAGATGAGCCGTCCGCGGAAACGGGAGACGACCGAGCCGTCCTCACGCCGCGCCGCGAGTCCCGCGCCGAGGAGCACCGGATCGGTGATGCCCAGGGTGCGGAGCGCGTCGAGCGTCGGGCTCCCCCGCGGCGCATAGCCAAGCAGCAGCTCGGCGCTCTGTTCCGCCGAGACGCCGCGGGCGACCAGATAGTCGCGCGCCGCGCGGGCCTCCGGCAGCTCGGCAAGCTGACGCACGAACCAGTCGTGCGCCGCGGCCACGGCGCCGTAGAGCGGCTCGTTCGGGTCGGGCCCGGCCTGCGCTGTCCGTTCCGGAATCACGATACCCGAGCGCCGGGCGACATCCCGTACCGCCGTCGGGTAGTCCATACCGAAACGCTTCATGAGATAGGAGAACACGTCTCCGGCTTCATGGCATTTGTAGCAGTAAAACAGGCCCTTCTTCGGAATGACGGCGAAGTTGCGATTCTTCCCGCCATGGAACGGGCATGGACCGCGCCAGTCCGCGCCGGTGCGCCTGAGCTCGACGCTCTCGCCAATGATCCCGATGACGTCGGCGGCGTCGCGCACCTGCTCGATGACGTCCTCGGGAATCATGCTCACGCCATGAACTCCGCGATCGTGACGCCGGTACCGCCCTGGTTGCGCGCAGCGAAATCGAATGACTTGACGCGGCGGTCCGCGCCCAGCACGCGGCGGACCCGCTCCCGCACGACGCCGGTGCCCATACCGTGAATGATCCGGAGGTACGGATACTCGGCCAGCACCGCCGCGTCCACTGCGGCGAGCGTCGCCATCTCGGCCTCGTCACCATTCACGCCGCGCAAGTCGATTTCCATCGGAGCCGCGGGGCCCGGCGCCTCGAACGCCGCCGGGGATGACGCCTTTTTCCCGGCCTCGGCACCGAGCGCGGTCACACTGGCCGGATCCACCACCATGCGCATCCCACCGACCCGCACCACCAGCCGTCCGTCCCCGCGCAGCTCGAGCACGTCACCGGTGGAGCCGGTGGACGTGCGAACGCGCTGACCGGCCGCGATGGATGCACCGGGTGCCGCCTCCTCGACATCCGCTGCCGCCGCGTCGGCGAGCGCCGCCCGTTCGCTCCGGATCCCCTCCTCGACCAGCCGACGCGCCTCGCGAGCGGAGGCCTCATCTGCCGCCCCGCGCGCGGCCCCGAGGGCCGCCTCCACCCGCTGGCGCGCCTCGAGCAGGAACGCCCGGGCCTGTTCCCGCCCCTTCCGCTCCGCGTCCTTTTCACGACGCCGGAGCTCTGCGTCCCGGGCGGCCTGGTCGGCGCGCTGCGCGTCGAGCCGGCTGGCGAGTGACGCGGCGGCGAGCGTGCGGGTCTCGAGGTCGGCCGCTGCCAGCCCGAGCTCGCGCTGGCGGGCCTCGACCGCAGCCAGGAGGCTGTCGAGGTTGCGTTCGGCATCGGGCACCCGGGCCTCCGCATCGGAGACGACTTCGCCCGGGAGGCCGAGCCGCCGGGCGATCGCGAGGCCGTACGAGCGGCCGGGGACGCCTTTGATGAATCGGTAGGTCGGTCGCAGCGTCGCCGCGTCGAACTGCAGCGACGCATTGACGATGCCGGGCACCCCCGACGCGAGATTCTTCAGCGAGCCGAGATGCGTGGTGGCCAGCGTGACGGTGCCGCGGGCGGTGAGCGAAACCAGCGCTGCGGCGGCCAGCGCTGCACCCTCGGCCGGATCGGTGCCGCTGCCGACCTCGTCGAGCAGCACCAGTGTCGCGTCGTCCGATTCGGCGAGGATGCGGCCGAGCATCCGCACGTGCGCGCTGAACGTCGAGAGGCTCGCTGCGATGGATTGCCGGTCGCCGATGTCGGCGAAGAACCGCCGGAACACCGGCAGCGCGGTGCCCGCGCCGACCGGCGGAACCACGCCGCTTTGCGCCAGCGCACAGGCCAGCGCGACCGCCTTCAGCAGCACGGTCTTTCCGCCGGTATTGGGACCGCTGACCAGCAGCGTGCGCTCGCCGTCGCCAAGATCGAGATCGAACGGCACCACCGGCTCCCCGCCGGAGAGCAGGAGCGGGTGGCGGCCGTTCCGAACGGCGATCGCCGCCGGCGCGCTCTCGAGGGTCGGCACCTCGCCGGCGGCGGCAACCATGTAGCGCGCACGAGCCACCAGGTCATCTACGGAGACGCACATCTCGAAGACGCCGCGGAGCACCGCGATCTCCGGGCGGAGCACCTCGCTCAGCTCGCGCAGTACGCGGAGCGTTTCCCGCTCCTCCTCGACCTCGGCCTCGCGCAGCGCGTTGCCGGCATCCACGGCCTCGGACGGCTCGATGAAGAGGGTGCCCTGGCTGCCGGACTCATCGTGGATGATGCCACCCGGGCGGCTCCGGGAATCGCGACGCACCGGAATGACGTAGCGGCCATTGCGCACCGTGACGCTTCCGTCACCGGTGGAGGACGAGTTGTCCAGGCCGCGCAGAATCGTATCCAGCTTCCGGAGCAACCGCTGTCGTGCCGCCTGCACCTCCCGGCGGGCCGCCGCGAGCGCCGGACTCGCGCCGTCGAGCAGGCCCCCGTCCTCGTCGATGGACTGCTCCAGCCGGCGTTCCACCGCCTTGGCCGGGAGCGGGGCCATGATCGGGGCGGTCCGCGGTGCGGCCTCGGTCACGCGCCGCAGATCGTCGTGCACGCGGCGCGCCGACCCCAGCACGCTCCGGATGGCGGCCAGCTCGACGCCGTCCAGCACGCTGCCGTCGATCCGGAGCCGGGCCAGCGCGCGATCCACGTCGGGCACATCCTCAGCCAGCAGCTGATCGCCGCGCCGAAACAGGCCCGCCACCTCGCCCACCAGCGCCAGCTCCCCGCGAATCCAGTCGAGGTCGCCGGTGGGCCGCCGCTCGCGCACGCGCCCGGCGCCGAGGCCGCCGGCCGCGTGTGCCGCAACGCGCTCCAGGACGTCGGCGAATTCGACCGTCGCCAGCGCCTCGTCGACGGCGGCGTCGGGAAGCTGCCGGGGTGCCGCGCGCGAAGCGAACGGGGTGCCTGCCGTCGTGCCGGCCGACACCCCGTCAGAGGCGGACACCACCGGGGACGTCATCCCGCCTGCAGCTCCTCGCGCACGATGGAGTTGATCACCTTGCCATCCGCCTTTCCCTTGAATCTCGGCAGGACCTGAGCCATGACCTTGCCGATGTCCTTCGCACCGCCGTCGATCGCCGCCCGCACCGCGGCACGAATCTCGGCCGGATCGATTGCCGGTGGCAGAAACTCCTCGAGCACGGTGATCTGAGCCGCCTCGCTGGCAACGAGATCGCTGCGGCCGGCCGCGGTATACTGCTCGATTGACTCACGCCGGGTCTTGATGCCCTTCCGCAGCACTTCGACCGTCTCGTCGTCCGTCGGCGCCCGCCGGAGATCGATCTGCCGATTCTTGAGGGCGGCCAGGATGGTTCCCAGCACCAGGGTCCGGTGCTTGTCCTGAGCCTTGCGCGCGGCGTTCATGGCGGCCTGAAGTGTCTCCGGCAGACTGGGCATCACGGGCCTTTCATGCGGCTGGTTAAGCTATTGACTGCGTACGTGCCGAGCAAGCGAACAGGCGGCGTCATCCCGGCGGCCACGCCATCCGGCGGCCGCCGAGCAGGTGCACATGCAGATGGTCCACGCTCTGGCCGCCGTCGGCGCCGGTGTTGGTGACCAGCCGATACCCGCCGGCGTCCAGTCCGAGACCGGTCGCGACCTCGGCGGCGAAGGCGAACAGGCGGCCGAGCAGCCGCTCGCCATCGCTGCCCGTCGCCCCGCGCACGGCCGGCACGTGGACCACGGGGACGACCAGCACGTGCGTCGGCGCTTTCGGGTCGAGATCCCGAAAGGCGACCATATCCGCCGTGCGCCGCACGACGTCCGCCGGCACCGCTCCCCCGGCGATCCGGCAGAAGATGCATTCAGCCATGCGCAGCTCTCCCTCGGGCGATGCCAGCGGCGACGGCGCCCGCCAGTGCCGCGGTTTCGAATCTCAGCACGTGATCCGCGAGGCGCACCGGCACCCAGCCGGCCGCGACGGCCTGACTCCGCTCCTCGCCGGTGAGTCCGCCTTCCGGACCCACCAACACGCGCACGGCGGCGTCCGCGGCGAGTGCGGGTGGCCAGTCGCCGCCCGCGTCCGCCAACCAGTCCCCGTTCTCGCGACCGCCGTCCAGCACATCGGACAGGGCGCACGGCGGCCGCACGACCGTGGCCCACGCCGCACCGCTCTGCTTGATCGCCTCCTGCGCCCGGCGTTGAAGCCTGGCGACGTGCCCCGCCGCGACGCGGTTTCCCACACCGCCTGTACGATCAGTTTCGATCGGCGCAAGCGCGCTGACGCCCAGCTCGCTGCATTTCTCGGCGAGCCAGCCAAAGCGGTCCTTGTCACCGGCAGCCACCAGAAGCTCCAGCGGTGCCGGCGCCGGCGCATGCGCCACCGCGGTGACCCGGATGAGCGCCCGCTTCGCGGCGACCTCCAGCAAGATGCCGGCACCGACGAGCCCAATGCCGTTGCGCAGGCCGACATGCTGCCCGGGCTCGGCCCGGCGGACTCGAAGGTGGTGCGCCTCCTCGGCATCGAGCTGCAGCATCTGCTCGACGGTGACCTCGTCGCGCCCGACGAGCACGATCATATTCGCCGCGCAGCGACGGCCCACCACCCGGCGTCGATCACCTCATCGATGATCTCGAAAGCGGCCGCGGCGAGCACCGGGCGAAACAGCACCGCCTCGGGTTCCTCCATGCCGGAGAAGATCGCCAGCCCGGCGGGCCGAAGGCCCAGAGTGATCGCCGGCAGGAGGCGCGTGTTGACCGTCCGAAGGATGTTGGAGAGCAGCAGATCGGCCGGCCCCAGCAGCGGCGCGAGCTCGGCGGCATCCCCATCGAGGAATGCGACCGACCCGGCGACGCCGTTTCGTTCGGCGTTCCGGGAGGCTACCACGTTCGACTCCTCGTCGATCTCAACCCCGGCCGCGCGCGCCGCACCGAGCTTCAGGGCGGCAATCGCCAGAATGCCGCTGCCGCTGCCGAGGTCGGTCACCCGGTCGCCGGGCCGGAGGTGGCGCTCCAGCAGCGTGAGCGCGGCACGGGTCGATCCGTGCTCGCCACTGCCGAAGGCCGTCTCCGGGTCCAGCACCACGGTGGCTCCGCCGGAGTCGGCCGGCGCGATCCACGATGGCGTCACGGTGAGCCGGCCGAACGAATGCGCGGCGAGTCCGTCACGCCAGCGGGTAGACCAGTCGACCGGGGCCAGCGGCCGCCGCGATGCGGCGATCGCGCCGCCGGGACGGCGGTCAAGCTCCTTGATGAGCCGGTCGGCCTCGGCCTCATCGGCCGCGAAGGTGACCAGCGTGCCGTCATCCTGCTCCTCGATCGCCTGCCCGGTGTGGGACACCAGCCAGGCCCCGACCGCCTCACGTTCGCCGGATGCCGGGCGCACATCGATGGCCCACCAGCTCACGCGCCCAGCGCTTCCTTGAGCCGCGACCAGAAGCCGGAGCCGCGCTTGGGCGGCTCGCCCTCGACCTTGGCGAGCTCGCGAAACAGCGCTTCCTGCTCGGCCGACAGCCGGTCCGGCGTCCAGATGTGCACCCGCACGTGCAGGTCGCCGGTGCTGGACTGCCCGAGCCGGCGCAACCCCTTGCCGCGGATCTTGAAGACGCTGCCGTTCTGCGTCCCGCCCGGCACATCCACGGTCTCCTCGCCGTACGGGCTCGGGACGATGAACTGGCCGCCCAGCGCGGCCTGCGAAAACGAGAGGGCCATGTCGTATACCAGATCGTCACCCTGGCGCTCGAAGCGCTCGTCATCCTTTACCTCGAGCATCACGATCAGGTCGCCATTCGGCCCGTTCCTCGGACCGGCCGCTCCCTGGCCGCGAAGCGTCAGGTAGTTGTTCCCCGACACGCCGGCCGGGATATCCACGACCGCGGTACGGTCCGCTCGCACCCTGCCCTCGCCGCGGCACACCTCGCAGCTCTCGAGCACGACGGTCCCCTCGCCGGCACACGCGGGGCACGGCGACACCGAGACGAACTGGCCGAACACGCTCCGTGCGGCTCGCCGCACCTCGCCGCTCCCGCCGCAGGTCGAGCAGGTGGACGCCCGGGTGCCCGGCTTCGCGCCGCTGCCGTCACAGGTGTCGCAGTGCTCGAGCGTCTTCAGCTTGACGCTCTTCTTGACGCCGGTCGCGACGTCGTTGAGCGTCAGCTTGACGGTGACCCGGATATCCTGCCCGCGCCGGGCGTCCTGCTGCGACCGCTGGGCTCCGAAGATGGACTCGAAGCCGCCGAAGTCACGCATGAAGATGTTGAGCGCTTCACTCAGGTCCACATGGTGGAACCCGCCGCTGCCGGCGCCGCCGAGTCCGGCCTTGCCGTAGCGGTCGTACGCCGCCCGCTTCTCGGCGTGGCAGAGCACCTCGTATGCTTCGGTGATCTCCTTGAACTTCGCCTCGGCGTCCGGCTCGGGATTCCGGTCCGGGTGATACTGCATGGCGAGCCTGCGATATGACTTCTTGATGTCTCCGTCGGAGGCATCGCGGGCTACGCCCAGCAGTGCGTAATAGTCACTCACTCCAGCAGTCCCTCCACCAGTGCGCTCGTGTGTTCCACCAGTCCGATGATCTTGTCGTAGGCCATTCGGGTCGGCCCGATGACTCCGATCACGCCGGTCAGGTCACCGACGCGGTACGACGAAGTCACCAGGGTAAGGTCGGTGAGCCGGGGGTCGGCGTTTTCGCCGCCGATCGTGATCGAAAGCCCCGACCGGCGGCGCGACTCGAGCGCCTGTCGCAATACGTCGCGACGCTCGGTCAGGTGCAGAAGCTCCCGCATGCGCGTGTTCGAGGCGAATTCAGGCTGCTCCGCCAGCATCTGGGCGCTCCCGAGCACGACGGCACTCGCCTCGCCCGACAAGTCGAAGATCCCATCGCCTTCGGCGATGAAGATGTTGAGCAGCTCCTGGCCTTCCGGAGTGCCGTGCGCATCGCGCAGCCGGTCGGCCAGCGTCGCCCGAATGTCCCGCAGCGTATGCCCGGCGAGGCGCTCGTTCAGCAGCTGCGCAACCCGCTGCACCGCATCGACGGCGACCGAGCCGGGGACCTGCACGAAGATCGTCCGCACGACGCCGCTCCGCAGGTTGAACACCAGCAGCAGGCGGTCGGCGGTGACCCGAACCAGCTCGAGCCGCTCCAGCACCACATTCTCCAGCGCGGGCGCGACGGCAACGCCGAGCTCCTGGGTCAGCACCCCGAGCACCTGAGCCGCCCGGAGCAGGACGTCGTCCACGGCGCTTCGCGGTATCTGCAGCTCGGCCTTCAACGCGATTTGTTCGTGGTCGCTGGGCGGCGCCCGGCGCATGACGCGATCCACGTACGCACGATACGCGCGATCGGTCGGCACGCGGCCGGCCGACGTGTGCGGGTGGAAGAGATAACCCTTCTCCTCCAGCTCACTCATGATGTTGCGGATGGTCGCCGGCGACACGCCGAGGCCGAACCGGCGAGCGATGGTCTGACTCCCCGCCGGCTCGGCAGTCTCGACGTACGTCTGTACCACCGCCTCGAGGACTCGAAGCTGGCGATCGCTGAGATGTTCCGCGTCTGGCATTTGATGGAAATATAGAACGGACAAGGGCTTAGCGTAAAGGCGCTGGCTTACGCGGACGCGGCGAGCGCATCCAGGCGCAGCCAGCCTTCCGGCGTCAGACTGACGCGATCACCTGCCACTCGCGCCCAATCCTCGGCGCACCAGCGCGCGACGGATTCCGGACGCAGCAGATTCAGCGGCACCCCATCGATGGTGCGGAGCCCGAGATAGAGCGTTTCGAGCCGGCGTGCATCGCTGCCGAGCTGTTCGCGTCCCGCGACCGTGGAGGAGCCGGCCGCGACGGCGCGCTCGTAGGCCGCCCAGTCCCGGACGTTCCACTGACGCTGGTCCCCGAACGCGCTGTGGGCGGAGGGACCGAGCCCGATGAACGGTGCCCGCCTCCAGTAGGCACTGTTGTGCCGTGCCCGGCGCCCCGGCAGCGACGCATTGGAGACCTCGTAATGCTCGAAGCCGGCATCCCGCAGTCGCCGATCGGCGCCCAGAAAGTCGCGCGCGTAGGCCTCGTCGTCCAGCGGGACCACCTCGGCCCGCGCCGTCCAGCGGCCCAGCAGGGTATGCGGCTCGACGGTCAGCCCGTACAGCGACAGGTGTTCCGGTGCCAGCGCCAGCGCCTGACCGAGATCGGCGTCCCAGTCCCGCTCCAGCGCGGCCGGCAATGCGAAGATCAGGTCGAGCGACAATTCCTCGAAGCCGGCGGACCGGAGGATTCGCACCGCGCTGGGGATCTGCTCCGCCGTGTGAGTTCGATGCATCCAGGCGAGCACCCGCGGATCGAACGACTGCGCACCGAGCGAGATGCGGTTGATGCCGGCGGCGCGCCACTCGGCCGCCGCGGCGGCGCTCACGTCGTCCGGGTTTGCCTCCAGCGTGATCTCCGCGTTTGCCGCGACCGTTCGTTCGGCTCGGATGGCGTGGACCAGGCGGGCGATCGCCGCGGGCGCAATTCGCGACGGGGTGCCGCCGCCGAAGTAGATCGTATCCACCACCGGCGATGCGTTCCACGCCAGGTGGGTCTGCCACCCCCGCCATTCCCGCAGCACCGCGTCGGCGTAGGCCGACGACGGCACCTCGCGCCGGACCGCGATGGCGAAGTCGCAATAGCTGCAGCGGCGGGCGCAGAAGGGGACGTGGATGTAGAGGTGCACCGGGACAATATGCCTCAGCGGCGAAACATCTGCCCCGGATCCTGGTGGACGATGCCGCGGATTTCCAGCGTGCACAGAAGGGCGAGCACCTCCGCGACCGGCCGGCCACCGCGGGCAGCGACTGTGTCGACGTGGAGCGGGGTCCGATCGAGCAGCACGGCCACCGTGCGCTCATCGGCGGTGAGCCCTTCCGGCAGCGCCGGCACCAGCGGCTCGGCCAATGGTGCGATGGCCCTGTTCCGGGCGGGGACGCCGAGCTCGGGATAATACGACAGCAGGTCGTCCGGTTCGAGCAGCGGGGCCGCGCCATCGCGGATCAGCCGGTTGGTGCCGACCGACATCGGGCTGGTGATAGCACCCGGAACCGCCATCACGTCCTTCCCCTGCTCCAGTGCCGCCTCGACGGTGATGAGCGTGCCGGAGCCTGCAGCGGCCTCGACGACGACGGTGACGCGCGCGAGCCCGCTGATCAGCCGGTTGCGCCGTGGAAAGCTTCCCGCGTGCGGGCGCTCTCCCGGCGGAAATTCGGTGAGCAGCAGGCCCTCGCGGCGCATCCGGTCGTAAAGCGCGCGATTGGCTGCCGGGTAGACGACGCCGAGTCCGTTGCCAAGCACCCCGATCGAGCCACCTCCGGCATCGAGCGCGGCGGTGTGCGCCCACGCGTCCAGGCCCCGCGCCATGCCGCTCACCACCACGATCCCGACCGCCGAGGCGCGGGCCGAGACGGTGGCGCAGACGGCGGATCCGTACGCCGTGTGGTCGCGGCTGCCGACGATCGCGGCCGCGGGGCGTGCGAGGAGGCCGAGGTCGCCGCTGGTGAACAGGATCGATGGCGGGTCGGGAATCTGCCGAAGGTTTCCCGGGAAATGCTCATCAGACGGGATCAGGATCTCGGCACCCGCATCGCGGGCGCTGGCGAGCGCGCGTTCGCCGTCGGCGCGGGATGCCTTGCGGACGCTGGTGGCGGCGGACCGGGAAAACCCCGGCAGGCTGCATAAAAGCGCAAACGGCGCCGAGAAGGCGCCGTCAGGGGTGGAGCAGGCATCGAGCAGAGTTCGGAGCCGGGCCGGGCCGATGTTGGCCGCCAGCGCCAGCGCCACGTACCCGGCGCGATCAGTCATCCGGCTCGTCATGCCAGTCGCTGTCCGGCAGCTCCGCCGCCACCGGCGCAGCTTCGGCCGGGCCGCGTGCCGACTCGATGAATTGCCAAAGGTATTCCTTCAGCTCGCCGAGGCCGCGCTCGCCCAGGCTGGAAACGGCCATGATGCCGCGAGCCTCGGGCGCGTGCAGGTCCGGAAGGGGGTCAGCTGCCGGAATCATGTCGCGCTTGCTGAGCAGCACCACGTGGGCCTTCTCGTAGAGCGCCTCGCTGTAGGACCGCACTTCGCGGCGGAGCCCGTCGTAGGTGGCCTGCAGATCGGGCGAGTCGAGCGGGACGAGGAAGGCCAGGACCCGGGTCCGCTCGACGTGCTGCAGGAACTTGAGACCGAGCCCCTTGCCCTCGTGCGCTCCCTCGATGATGCCCGGAATGTCGGCGACGACGTAGGAACGATGCCCACTGAGGCCGACCACGCCGAGGTTGGGCTCCAGCGTGGTGAACGGATAGTCCGCGATCTTCGGCCGCGCGGCGGACACGACCGAGAGCAGCGTGCTCTTGCCGGCGTTGGGCTCTCCGACCAGCCCGACGTCGGCGATCAGCTTCAGCACCAGCTCGATCTGCCGGTCCTCGCCCTCCTCGCCCGGCTCCCACTCGCGCGGCGCCTGGTGCGTGGCGGTGGCGAAGCGGGCGTTGCCCCGGCCGCCCCGGCCGCCGCGGGCGACGCGCACGGTATCGCCGGCGTGGAGCACTTCGCCCAGCAGTGCGCTGGTCGCGAGGTCGCGAATGAGCGTGCCGGGCGGCACCGGCAGGTACACGTCATCGGTGGATCGGCCAGTCATCGTCTTGCCCTTGCCATGCTCGGCCCGATCGGCCTTCCACACGTTGCGGTAGCGGTAGTCGAGCAGCGTCGTGAGGTTGTCGTCACCGCGGACGAAGACGCTGCCGCCATGGCCGCCGTCGCCACCGTCCGGGCCGGCTTTCGGCTTGAACTTGAAGCGTGCGAACGAGCACGCGCCCGAACCGCCGGTGCCTCCGACCACCCGTACGACCGCGCGATCGATGAACATCAGTTGCCCGGTCCCCATCCTTCGCGCACGGTGCGCCAGAGTTCCTTGATCTTCTTCCACTGATCGAAGGAGAGCAGCGGGTTCACCACCGACAGCACTCCCTCGATCTGGCCGAAACTCGCCCCCGCGTTGAGGGAGCCGCGCAGGTGCGAATGCAGCTGGCGCGGCGCCTCGAGGACGGCGGTCTGCGCAACAGTGCACAGCTCCCGGCGCATGAGGTCGAGCCCCGGGCGGGACAAGGTGCGGCCATAGCCTTCAGTGATCATCCAGGCGTCGATGGCCGGATGCAGCTCGCGGGTATTGTCGCGGAGCTTCCGGTAGTTGTCGCCATAGACCATCCGGCAGGTTTCCTCGCCGAGCCGCGACCATTCGGGCCAGCGCTCGTAATTCGTGTCCTGGTCGTCGCGCGGGGCCGGCAGCCCGGAGAATTTCCGCCACACGCCGAACGCAATGAGCGCGCGCGGGTAGCCGACCATGAGCACCGATTGAAGCAGGAGTTCCTCGACCCATTCCGCCGGCACCTGCGAGCTCCGGAGCGGGGTAACCCGCTCGCGGAGCTCGGGCTCGTATCCCTGCGCGATCGCCGCGGCGAAGCGGACCAGGTCGCGCGTCTGGGGATCGAGATTGTCCTGTTTGGCCATCACGCTACCTCGTTGAATGCCAGCGGCGGCATCGTTTCGCCGCGCGGTCTATCGGAATTGCAGGACACCGGCCGACCGGGTCGTACCGGTCACCTCCCCGCGGGTGTTATGGATTCGCGGCTCCGCGAACCGGCCGAGACCGGCCAGCCTTTCCAGGTCTCCGGCTGCCATCCGGCCGAGTACGGACCGGAGCACCCCGAGCAGAGCGACAGATGCCGAGCGCATCTCGCCATCCTCGACCTTGAGCGTCACGCCCAGACCGAGTGACGGAATCGCCGCACTGTACACCCCTTCCGCACCGATCTTGGCCACCACGCCGCCCGGCCACGCCGACATCAGGTCGGTGCAGAGGCGCGCGGTGCCCGCGACGAGAAACGGCTCGAGCGTCATGGCGTCGCGGAGCGTCGCGGCCGGGCCGTCGGCCACCCCGAAACGGGCGTAGGCCGCCGCCATGGCTGCGAGCGGCAGCGCGAAGCACACCGTGGTACATCCATCGACCGCGTACCCGATCCGGTCCCGCTGGACGCCAGTCCAGCTGGCCACCTCGTTCGCGATCCGCTCCTGCACCGGATGCCCGGCGCGCTCATAGCCCGCCGTGGGCCATCCGTGGTGCCGCGCCAGCGCCAGCATTCCCGCATGCTTGCCGGAACAGTTGCTCCAAACCGGCGTCAGCGGGATCCCCTCCCGGGCCACCAGCGCCGCTACGGCGGCGCCGAGCGGTGGATGCGCCCCGCAGGCGAGGTCGTCCTCACGGTTGCCGGCCAGCTGCAGCAGTCGGCGGGCGACCGCGAGATGCCGGGGCTCGCTCGAGTGCGAGGCGCAGGCGAGCGCCAACTCTTCCCGGCCGAGGCCGAAATGCTCGGCGGCGCCGTCGGCCAGCAGCGGCAGTGCCTGGAAGGGCTTCG
Source organism: Gemmatimonadales bacterium (assembly GCA_038321865.1). Lineage (GTDB taxonomy): Bacteria > Gemmatimonadota > Gemmatimonadetes > Gemmatimonadales > GWC2-71-9 > JAICUF01. The sequence continues at coordinate 20,715 of JBBQFH010000028.1, read as the reverse complement.
CCGCCGACCGCCAGTAGGTCACGAGCCCGGGATCGCCCGCTTCGGCGACGAGCCTCCCAGCCGCATCCACCACCGCCACCGCGACCCGATGGACCGACTCGACCAGGGCGCCCCGCGTGGACTCGATCCGGAAGTCGCTCATCGACCCGCAAGATAAGCCCGCCCGGGGCAGTTCTCACGTGCGGCTTCTCCCTGTCCAGCCCGCCGTTACCTTTCCGCCCCATGCCCGCCCTCCTTCGCATGGCCACCGCCGCGGCCGTACTGTTCGTCGCCATCGCCCCTATGGCAATGGCGCAGGCGACCCCATACATACCGCTGGACGACCCGCGGCTGCCGCTGTTCGAGCATCTCGTCGCGCGCGGCGACGTCGCGGACCCGTCTCCGTTCGTACGGCCGGTGCTTCGTTCGGATGCGCTCCGGGTTCTCGCGGCGGCCGATACCGCCCCGGCGTCGCCGGGCGGACGGCTGGTGCACTCCCTGATCGAGGACTGGGCCGTCCCTTCGAGCGAGACCTGGTACTCGGCCGGCGCCCGCGGCGGTCTCCAGGGTTACAGCCACGCGCGGCGCGACCCGCTGCACATCGCCGGTCCGCGGGGGGCGGATGCCTACGCCGAGGCCACGCTCGAAGCCGCATACGCCAACGTCATCCTGGTCACCCGTCCCGCCATCGAGCCGCGGCTTGCGGACGATCCCGACTGGACCGGCCGCAAGGGACTCAAAGTCACGGCGCGGCTGGTCGATGCGTACCTGAGCGCGCAGTTCAAGTTCGCCCGGATCATGTATGGGCAGCTGGACCAGAACTGGGGACCGGTCGGCGTGCCCGGCATCCCCCTCAGCAACATCGGCTATGAGCGCCAGGGGCTCGGCATCCAGGTCGGCAACCGCGCGCTGCGGCTGAGCGCGCTGGCGACGCAGCTTCATGACGGGGTCGACAGCACCGGCCAGACGGTGCACCGGTACTACTTCGTGCACCGCCTCGATGCGCGCCTCTCCCACCGGTTCAACCTCGGGCTCTGGGAAAGCATCGTCGTGGCGGGCGCCGGGAGAAACTTCGAGAGCCGCTACAGCAACCCGGTCTCGATCGGCTACCTCGCCAACACGATCGGACTCGGGGCCGAAGGCAACAACGAGATGCTGGGGCTGGACGCTCACTGGCGGCCCTTCGGCCGCACCAGCCTCGAGGCCCAGCTGGCACTCGACGACTTCTACTACCAGCGCCGCTACGAGAACCGCGACCGGTACGCGCTCACCCTGGCCGCCACCGGACCGCTGGGGTCCACCGCGGGGTGGCGTGGGTTCTACACCCAGGTATCGAGCCTCGCACTCCGGACCTTCGACCCATCGGAGAGCTTTACCGACGCCGGCGTCGGCCTGGGAAGGAACTACAGCGACAACGACCAGCTGACGCTCACCGTAACCCTTCCCGTGTTCGATCGCTGGCTGCTCACGCCAGAGCTCACGGTGTTGCGCCAGGGCGAGGGTGCGATCACCGATCCCTATCCCCCGTTCGGATCCGCGCAGCTCCAGGCGACGCCGACCCTGTTCATCGGCACCGTCGAGCGGACGTATCGCGCCGCTCTGGGCATCAGCGGCCGACAGGGGCCGGTCGACCTTAGCGCCAATGCCGGGTTTCACCACGTCGTCAACTCGGGGCATCAGACGGGCGTGTCGGTCAACCGCTTCGAGGGGAGGATCCAGCTGACGGTTGGCGTCTCGCACCGGGGCACGCTGGGCGGGGGCGACTGACGCCGGGCGCCACGGCCGCACCTTGTCCGGCCCGCCGCCATTGCTTAGAATCCCGCTCCCGGAATCCGGGCGATTAGCTCAGCTGGTTAGAGCGCGCGCCTCACATGCGCGAGGTCGGGGGTTCGATCCCCTCATCGCCCATACGGCACATGTCAACACCTCCCCGGCGTGCGCGCGGGGAGGTGTTGCGTGTCGGACCATAGAGTCGTGGACACGATCGCCAAAATGGCCCGGTACGTGTCGATTCCGATCGAACACGGCTAATTTCCCGTCCCGATGAGTGATTCCCCCGGCATCCGCCCAACCATCCTGGTCGTCGATGACATGGCACCGGTCCGCCAGGTCGTGGCGCGCACGCTGCGAGAGGATGGCTACCGCGTGTTCGAGGCCGGTTCCGGCTCGGAGGCGCTGCAGCTGGTGCGCGAATTCCCGGTGGACCTGGTCGTCACCGACGTCCGGATGCAGGCGATGAGCGGGACCGAGCTTGCGCGTATCGTCCGCGCTGAACGCCCTGCGATTCCAATCCTGCTCATCTCGGGGTATGCACCGCCGGAAGGCGCGCCACCGGAAATCCCGTTTCTCTCCAAGCCGTTCCACGCCGACCTCCTGCTGGCGACCGTTCGAAAACTGGTGGCGACGACGGCCCCCTGACGGCACCCGGCCCGGCGCGACGGCCATCGAGCCTCGATCAATCTGGAGCGGCTGCATCATGACCACCGGCACACCGCCACTCACAACTCACCCGGCGTGGGTGGCCCTCGGCAAACACTCTGCCGCCCTCCGCGACGTCCACCTCCGCACGCTGTTTGCCAGCGATCCCTCGCGGGGCGAGCGCCTCACGCTCGAGGCGGCTGGTCTCTACCTCGATTATTCCAAGAACCGGGTGACGGACGAGACCCTCGCCCTTCTGCTCGAGCTGGCGGAGCAGTCGGAGCTGCGTGCCCGCATCGATGCCATGTTCGCGGGTGAGCGCATCAACGTCACGGAGCGGCGCCCGGTGCTGCACGTCGCACTGCGGGCGCCTCGAGGGACGTCGATCATGGTCGACGCCGTGGACGTCGTCCCCGGCGTTCATGCGGTTCTGGACCGTATGGCGGCCTTTGCCGATTCGGTGCGCGCGGGCCGGTGGCTCGGCCATACCGGTCGGCGGATCCGGAACGTCGTGAACATCGGCATCGGGGGCTCCGACCTCGGACCGGTGATGGCGTACGAAGCGCTCCGCTCCTACAGTGAGCGCGAGCTCACCTTTCGCTTCGTATCCAACGTGGACGGGACGGATTTCGCTGAGTCCACCCGGGATCTCGATCCGGCGGAGACGCTGTTCATCGTGTGCTCCAAGACGTTCACCACACTGGAGACGCTCACCAACGCGCGCACCGCGCGCGCTTGGGCGCTCGCCGCCCTCGGTGACGAGACCGCCGTGGCGCGGCACTTCGTCGCCGTATCCACCAACGCCGAAGCGGTACGCCAGTTCGGCATCGACACCGCCAACATGTTCGAATTCTGGGACTGGGTCGGCGGGCGATACTCCATGGATTCGGCGATCGGGCTGTCCACCATGATCGCCATAGGCGCCGATGCCTTCCGCGCCATGCTGGCGGGGTTCCACGAAATGGATGAACACTTCCGCACGGCCCCGTTCGCCCGGAACCTCCCGGTGCTCATGGGACTGCTGGCCCTCTGGTACGCCAACTTCTTCGGGGCCGGCACCGTGGCGGTGCTGCCGTACGATCAATACCTGAAACGCTTCCCGGCCTATCTCCAGCAACTCGCGATGGAGAGCAACGGCAAGCACGTCACCCTGGATGGCCGCACCACCAGCTACGCGACGAGCCCCGTCTACTGGGGCGAGCCCGGCACCAATGGGCAGCACTCGTTCTACCAGCTGATCCACCAGGGCACGCACCTGATCCCGTGCGACCTCATCGCGTTTTGCCGCTCGCTCAACCCCCTCGGCACTCACCATGACCTGCTGATGTCGAACGTGTTTGCGCAGGCCGAGGCGCTGGCGTTCGGCAAGACGGCAGAGGAAGTGCAGGCGGAGGGTACGCCGGACTGGCTGGTGCCCCACCGTACGTTCGACGGCAACCGGCCGACCAACGTGCTGCTCGCGGACCAGCTCACGCCGGCGGTGCTCGGGAGGCTCGTGGCCCTGTACGAACACAGCGTCTTCACGCAGGGCGTGATCTGGGGCGTGGACTCGTTCGATCAGTGGGGGGTGGAACTCGGAAAGGCATTGGCCCAGCGCATCATTCCGGAGCTGGACCGGGCCGCGCCCGAACCAGCTCATGCGGACAGCTCCACCAATGCCTTGATTCAGCGATACCGCCGGCTCAAGGCGTAGCGCACCCGTCTCGCCCATGGGAAGCTTCCGCCGGGAGGAACCTGCGGATCAGCGGGTCCTACGTCCAGCTTACCTTCGTGTGGGACGCGTTGGCCTCGGCCGGAACGATTTCGCCGCCGGCTGAACGAAGCCTCCGGGTATCGAGTCGAAGTACGTCACGGTCACTGGCTCAGTGGGCCCTCTGGGATTCGAACCCAGGACCTACGGATTATGAGTCCGCTGCTCTAACCGTCTGAGCTAAGGGCCCGCGCTTCTCCAATATCGCCGCGGCCCCGCGCCGCCGCCACGTCAGGACACCCCGGCCGATCGCAGCAGCGCCGCGATGCGGTGGGCATAGGTATGCGCTTCCAACGCATACTCGCGCGTTCGCTCGACCATCGCCTTCCGATATGCCACGTCGCGGAAGCGCTCCACCGCCGCTGGCAGGTCGCTCAGATCCTTGCGCACCGGGATGTAGTGCTCGCCGGCGCGGAGGATGCCGTTGTAGTCGCCCTCGAGCAGAATCTGGCAGGTCCTCGTCCCGATCGGCTCGAAGTGCCGCGACGATATCGCCTTGCCGGAGTGCTCGATCGCTCGTCCGGCGAAGAAGCGCTGCCAGATGTCGTCGAAGGGGGCGTCAGGATGAGCGCGCTCGTAGGCCAGCACTTCGGGGATCAGCGTGCCCGACCGGTCGAGGTAGTAGGTACCCGATTCCCCGCCGCAGATGGCACGCGACTGATTGAGAAAGTGCACCCACTCAGGCGCCGGCACCCGTCCGCCGCGGATGTCGGTCGTCACCCCCAGCTCGGCCCCATGATCGCGGAAGGCGTCGATCAGCCGGGTGCGCTCGATGTCCCCGATGAAACTGCCGTAGCGGTCGCCGATGAAGCCCACATCAACGCGATGCCGGACACCCTCGATCGGCCGGTAGAGGTCGGGATTGAGCGCGTGCGGCATCGCCAGCACGGTGCTCCGGGCCGCATCGGCGTACAGCCACCGGGCCGACTCGATCGGGAGCTGGGAACAGATGAACTCCGCCCCGGCGTCACGGCAGAAGCCGATCTTCTGGGTGAGCAGGTCATACTCGTTGCCGATGAAGACCGCCAGCGCCCCCTGCCGCCCGGTGAACCAGTCCACCGTCCGGCGCAGCAGCTCCATGCTGTCCCCGGCGGCCGAGTGCAGGACGATGACGAGCGGATATTCGCGGAGCTTGCGCCTGGCGCGCCGGTAGTCGACCAGGTTGTTGATGTTGAGCAGCTCGACGTCGAGGCGGGGTGAGGCGAGTACCGCGTCCCGCCAGTCGTTGACGTACGACATCGCAGCGTACCGCTGGCCCAGCAGCTTCCGGGCGACGGGATGCTGCCGCCAGCGTGCCGGTATCGCGCGATCGGTTAGGCCGAACACGCCGCGGAGAATCGTATCCGCGGCGATCGCCTTCCGGGTCCACCCGTTGGCCTCCAGCACCAGTGTCCGCGTGCGGGCCATGGCGGTCAGCCGACTCAGATGCCGGCGGCGCGCATGTGGGCGGCGTGCTTCTCCATGCAGGCCCGGATCGGCGCCTCGTGCTCCCGCGTCCATGCCACAGTCCGGGCGAGCCCGTCGGCGAGCGGCACGACTGCCTCGAAGCCCAGCTCCCGGCGTGCCTTCGCGGGGCTTCCGAAGCGTCGGCCGGAATGGTCCCAGTCGCGCCGCGGCCTGACGTCGAGCGGAGCCGCGTTGCCCGTAGCCACGTTGATCTGGGCGGCCAGGTCGAGAATGGACGTCTCGACGCCGCTCGCCAGATTGTAGACGTCGCCCGGTGCGCCGCGGAGGGCGCAGGCGATGAGGCCGGTCACGATGTCGTCCACGTAGATGAAATCGCGGGAGGCGGCGCCGCCACCCTCGAGCGGCAGTGATTCGCCGCGCAGCGCCTTCCAGACGAACGTCGGTGTCACGTTGCGCCAGACCGTCGCCGGCGTGCCGCGCCAGCGCCCCGCGCCGAGGATCTCGCCGGGACCGAAGACGTTCTGGAAACGGGCACGTACCACCGGCAGGTGGTGCCGGTTGAAGTAGTAGACGGCGTAAAACTCACCGACGATCTTGGAAATCGAGTAGGGGCTGTCCATCTGAAGCGAGATCGGCGCATCCTCCATCGTCGCGTCGGCCTCGTCGTAGGTCTTCTCCGCCACGGCGCAGCCGGCCCCGGAATACACCACCTTCTTCAGCCGGGTAAACCCCTTGATCCGCTCGAAGAGCCGGAGGGTGGTCAGCAGATTGTTGTCGTGGTCGGCCAGCGGGTCGTGCATCGAGCTCTGATTGCCGTGGTACGTGCTCAGGTGAAAGACGTAGTCGTACTCATCCGCCAGCCCCGCAAGCAGCGCCGGATCGGCGATCGAGCCCTCCGTGAACGTCACCCGCGGGTCAGCCGGTACGTTCCACCGCTCCGCCGAGAGGAGGTTGTCCACCACACGCACGCGCGCGGCATCCTCGGCCAGCAGGCGCCGCACCAGGTTGCCGCCCACGAAACCTGCCCCGCCCGTGACCAGGACGGCGGCGCCCCGCCACTCCGCCATCGGTCAGTCCGCCGCGATCTTGAGGTGCGTGTATGTCTCGCTGATTCCGGAATCACGGTAGTAGCTGATTGCCCGGGCGACGCCTTCCGACAGCCCCGTGGTGGTCTGCCACCCGAAGGTCTTGTTCGTCTTCGAGGGGTCGAGCAGAATCGAGAAGACGTCGTCGGCCCCGCGCTCACGCACCTCGACCGGCTCGGGCAGGCTGATCGCCATCGCCTTCACCGTCTCGTCGAACAGTTCCTTGATCGCGAAGTCGCTGCCGGACGAAATGTGGTAATAGCCGGGCGCCCCGGCGCCGTCCACGGCGCGCATGACGCAGGCGACCAGGTCGTCCACGAACACGAAGTCCCGCCGCGTGTTCATGACGAAGCACTTCTTCCCTTCGCTGAGGCGCTGGTAGAACGTCGGGAGCGGGCCGCTGAGGTTCCGCGGGCCGTAGGCGTTGGCGAGCCGGAACGAGAGGAACTCGACGCCGCTGAGCGCCACGTACTGTTCCGCCGCCGTCTTGCTGATCGCGTAGCTGCTCCCGTCGCTCCGGATCGGGTGCGAGAGCGTGATCGGCTGCTCCAGCGGATGGAGCCCGTAGCAGAGTGCCGTCTGGAAATAGATGAGACGCTTGACCTTGAGGTCGGCGGACGCCCGCGCGACATGCGCGGTGCCCAGCACGTTGGTGCGGACGTCCTCGACCCAGTTGCTCGGATCCTTGTACGATGCGGCGGCGTGCACCACCAGGTCGGGCCCCAGCTGCTCGAAGGCCCCCCGCACGAGATCCTCCTCGGCGATGCTCCCCTCGACGATCGTCAGGCCCTTCCGCGGCGCCAGGTTGTCCCGGCGGCCGGTGGCGTAGTTGTCGATCACGAGGACCTCGTCGCCCCGGTCGAGCAGCCGGTCGGTCAGGTGGGACCCGATGAATCCGGCGCCGCCGGTGATGAGGACTTTCATGCACTGCTCCTTGGGATGATGGCCTGGGCGAGCCCAACCGTCAAAAATAGATGGCCGGCACCCTCAAGTCCATCGTCTTGTTGGGCGCGGACTTAGGCGGGAACACCCTGGGCGGCGCGACGCTGGGCGGCGGCCTGATCGTGGAACTCCTGCTGCCAGATCTCCAGGCAGAGGAGCCCCCAGATGTTGCGGCCGAACTTCGGCTCGCGGTCGAGCTTGGCCAGGACCTGCCGATTGTCCACCAGGTCGCGCGAGCGCGCCGCTGAGGTGGAGAGGGTGTCGCGGACAAAATCGCGGGCCTCGCCGCGGACCCATTTGTTGACCGGCGTGGGGAACCCCATCTTGTCGGTCCGCTCGAGAATGGCGGGCGGCAGGACCGGGCCGAGGGCGTTCTTGAACACGTGCTTCATGGTGCCGTTGGTGAACTTCACGTCCGACGGAATGGTGGCGGCAAACTCGACGATCGGATGATCGAGGAGCGGCACCCGCGACTCGAGCCCGTGCGCCATGCTCACCCGGTCCTCGACCTGCAGCAGCGCCGGCAGCAGCGTCTTGAAGTCGAAGTGGGTCATGAGATCGAAGTACGACTCCTTCCGCACGTTGTCACCATGGAAGATCTCGCGGAAGGTCGCGAACGGCGAGTAATCCCCCAATGCATCCCAGGCGATCTCGTTCCCCAGCTGCGGCGCCCGGTTGATCAGGCGGAAGTAGCGCTGATCCATCTCCTCGAAGAGGCCCTCGCGCCAGAACTCCTTCAGCAGCGGCTTGTAGTTCCGGAGTGCCGTGAGATTGGGAATGATCGACTCGTACGTCACCACGAAGTTGCCGTTGTGCATGGTGCCGTCGATGGCCGACTTGATGCACTGCTCGAAGTACGCGATCAGGTACCGCGTGTAACCGCCGAAGATCTCGTCCCCGCCCTGCCCGCCCAGCACCACCTTCCGGTGCTTGCTCGCCAGCCCGGACACCATGAACTGCGAGAACGACCCCGGCCCCGCGGTCGGGTAGTCAAGATGGTAGATCACCTTCCGGATGTTCTCCACGAAGTCGGACGACGTGATCTCGAGCTCGTGGAGCGGAAATCCCTCGTCGCTTGCCAGGAGACGCGCGTAGCGGCTCTCATCGAACTCGGGTCCCAGCGAGTACTTGCCGGTGAAGCCGATGAGGTCACTCCCCGCGTTTCGGGCCGCGAGCGCAGCGACGATCCCCGAGTCCGCTCCGCCGCTCACGTACGCGCCGAGGGGCACGTCGGCACGCAGGTGGAGGCGGACCGAGTCTTCGACCAGCTCGCGCAGGCGCTCCTCGAAATAGGCCGCCTTGTGATCGAAGTCGAGGCGGTAGTACACCTCCCAGTAGCGGTGAACGTCCACCCGGCCGCCGCCAGTGACGGTCAGCGTATATCCGGGCAGCAGCTCCTGCACGCCGCTGAACAGCGTCTTCCCCGCGAGGCAGAACTGGAAGGCGAGGTAGTCCTTGAATCCCTGCAGGTCGGTCTCAACCCGGCCGATGAACGGCAGAAGTGTCTTGACCTCGGACGCGAAGTAGAGCGAGCCGGCGGCCTGCGCGTAGTAGAAGGGCTTGATGCCGAATCGGTCACGTGCGCAGAAGAGGAGCTGTCGCGACGCGTCCCACAGCGCAAAGGCGAACATCCCCCGGAAATGGTTTACGCAGTCGGCGCCCCACCGGCGGTACGCGTGCAGAATCACTTCGGTATCCGACGTGGTGCGGAAATGCTCGACGCCGAGCTCCTGGCGGAGCTCGATGTAGTTGTAGATCTCCCCGTTGTAGATGACGACGTTGCCGCCCTCGTCCACCATCGGCTGGTCGCCGGTCTCGAGGTCGATGATGCTGAGGCGCAGGTGGGCGAACCCGACCCGGCCGGCGGCGTCCTGCCACACCCCTTCCCCGTCGGGGCCGCGATGCCGCTGAATCCGGTTCATCGCCGCGAGCGTGCCGCCAAGGCTCGGCACCGGCTCGGCTCCCAGCGAGATGGCACCGCCGATTCCGCACATCCTATGGCCGGCCCTTCTGCGCGGTCACCAGGGCGTCGACGATTCGTTTCGCCGTGTCGCCCGAGCCGTAGAGGTCCGGCCGCGGCCCGGTGTGCCCAGCGAGCCGTTCGGCCGAGGCCACGATGACGTCCGGATCAGTGCCGGCGAGCATGTTCCAGCCGGCGTCCACGGTTTCGGTCCACTCGGTTTCCTCGCGCAGCGTGACGCACGGAACGGCCAGGTAGTATGCCTCCTTCTGGACGCCGCCCGAGTCGGTCAGGACGCAGGCGCTCTGCCGCACCAGCTCCAGCATGTCGAGGTAGCCGACGGGATCGAGCAGGCGGACGTTCGCGCCGATCGCCAGGCCGAATTCGCCAAGCCGCTTCCGCGTGCGAGGGTGCAGCGGAAGCACCACCGGGCGATCGAGGCGTTCCAGCGCCGCCAGTATCCGGCCGAGTCGGGCGGGGTCGTCGGTGTTTTCGGCGCGATGCACGGTGCAGAGATAGTAGGCGCCCGGTCCCAGGCCGAGGGCGCCGGGATAGCGGGCCTTGGCGGCGGCGCGCTCCCGGTGGAGCAGAATCGCGTCGAGCATGATGTCGCCGACCACGTGCACCCCGCCGGTCACTCCCTCGTCGGCCAGATGCCGCCGGGACAGCTCGGACGGCGGAAAGAGCCAGGTCGCGAGGTGATCCGCCACCACCCGGTTCAGCTCCTCCGGCATGGCGCGGTTGAAGCTTCTGAGACCCGCCTCGACATGCGCCACCGGCACCTGCAGCTTCGCCGCGGCAAGGGCACCGGCGAGCGTCGAGTTGGTGTCGCCGTAGACGAGGACGAGATCCGGCTTCTCGGCCACGATCGTCTGTTCGAGGGCCACGAGCATCGCGCCCGTCTGACTGCCGTGCGATCCGCCGCCGATGCCGAGATGATGGTCGGGCGCCGGAATGCCGAGCTCGTCGAAGAAGACGGCCGACATCCCCGGGTCGTAGTGCTGGCCGGTATGCACGAGGATCTCGGTGTGCCGCTGGCGGAGCTCGGCACTGAGCGGGGCGGCCTTGATGAACTGGGGGCGGGCGCCGACGACGGAGAGCACCTTCATCCAGTGGCCGGCTTCCAACCCTTGGCATACAGGAACCATCCCCAGCGGCCTTCGAGCATCCTGAGGACGAACCGGGGAATCAACCGGCCGAATCGCGGAATGATCATGGTCCCGACCAGCTGGCCGACGGACAGTTCAAGGCCGGTGAACCCCGCGAGGAGCCGGCGAAGCTCCGTCTTGGAATAGACATCCCCGAGGGGATTGGTGCTGCCATCCACCTCGTTGACCAGGCGCTGCATGCTTTTCCCCTGCCACAGCCGGAGCAGCGGAAAGCCGACCCGATACTGGGCCGAGTCGCGATAATAGAACATGACGATCAGCCGGCCGTTCCGCTTCAATACGCGGCGTACCTCGGATACCGCGGTCGCGGTCGCCGGCGTGTGGTGCAGGACGCCCATCGACGTCACGCAGTCGAACGTGTCATCGGGAAACGGAAGGGCTTCCGCGTTTCCCTGTCGAAAGTCCCCGACAAGACCGGCGTACTCGAAGCGCTTCCGGCAGAGCGCGACTGCGGTATCGGTCAGGTCGACGCCGTAGACCTCTGCGCCTGCCCTGGCAAACCGGCTCAGCACATAGCCATTTCCGCAGCCGACATCGAGGACCTTCTTGCCGCGGAAGTCTCGATACTCGTGCAGCGCATATGAGAACTCGACACTCTCGTTGGCCTCGCGGAGCGCGTCGTAATAGTCGAAGTACTCCGGACTTCCGGGCGGGTGCGGGACGGCGCTCGCGGCCAGCGGATTCGCTTCCCAGTAGGCGCGGACATCCTCGAGCCGGGCAGTAGACACGGTGGCGCTCCGCTTCCGATGAGGTTCGTGCGAGACGGCCTAACTTCGCCGCCCCACCGCGCATTTTCAACCGGCCGCCGGTCAGGCCGCGGCCGGCGGACCTCGACGGAGGGTGTCTCGCAGCAGGCTTCGAACACGCGCGCGATCATCGCCGTCAAGAAGGGCGAAGGCCATCAGCGTCACCGCGATCGCGACCAGCACGTCCAGCGTCAGCTCGAGCCACAGCGGGAAGGACCGCTGGACCAGGCTCGCCGCCGCGATCGCCACGTACAGCATGGCGAACCGGCCGATCCGCGGCCAGTCGTAGCGCACGTCGAGGTACTGGCGGGTGCGGTTGCGCCAATGCTGGAACGCGATCTGGGCCAGCGCCCCGGTCACCATGCCGAGCCCGGCACCGACAATGCCGAACATCGGAATCAGCAGCAGGTTGGCGGCGACCGCGACGGCCGCGGCGAGCCCCTGCATCAGCATCGTGGACTTCACGTCGCGTTCGAAGTATGGGCCGGGCAGGAGGATGAGAAATCCGCCGAACAGAAACTGGGCCGCCGCACCGAGGCCCAGCGTACGATACGCGGAATGAAACGCGGGTTGCGTGAGAACGAGTACGATGGCGCGCGCGCCGATGAACGCCATAAGGCTCAGCAGCCCGAAGCCGAAGACGTAGTGCGTCATGATCCGGCCGAAGGCCACGCGCGCTTCATCCCGGCGCCCGATATAGTCCATGAAGTGCGGAGTCCAGGCGCGCTGGAATGCCGCCACGGGCATGCCCAGCCCCGCCATGCCGATGCTGAAGCCCACGTTGTACAGTCCAACCGCTGACAGCCCGCTGAGCCACTGGAGGATGTACTTGTTGCCCTGCTGCAGCACGAAGGCGAAGGCGAACCCGGGGACCATGGGAAGGCCAAGGCGGATCAGCTCCCGCGCGATGTCCCGGCGGAACTGCGGGCGTCTCGCCAGCAGCGCCGGCCCCGCGAAGAGTGCGAGCACGATCGCCCGGGCAATCACATCCGCCTCCACCCACCCCCGGACGCCCCGGCGAAGCACCACCACAAACAGGATGGCAAGGCCGATGGAGGCCAGGGTGCCGGCCGTGTTGAGCGTGACATACAGGCGCGCCCTTCCCTCGAACTGCAGCTCCTGCAACAGCGGCTGCGTGAGCATCACGGCAGCCGCGCTCAACAGCGTGAGCACCACGAGGGGAGTGAAGGCGGCGCTGCCGAGGCTCACGACGCTCACGCGGCTCGCCGCGCCGATCCCGCCGACCAGCATCAGCGCGGACGTCGTGACGAGAATCGCCAGCGCCGTCCAGACGACGCCGCTCCGGTATTCGCGATCCGGACGGCCGAAATAGGCGACGCCCATCGCCGTCTCCAGTCCGAGCGAAAAGACCGGACGAACGAGAAACGGGATGATGGCAAGAATGGCGATGACGCCGTACTCGCTCGGCGAGAGGTAGGCGGTGAACAGCGGGAGCAACAGCAGGTTGATGAACCGGCTGAGTGCCTCACCTGCTCCGTAGACCATCGTGGCGCCGAGGAGCCGCCGGGAACCCGAAGCCATCATCCTCCGATCCGTGTGCCACCTTGACGTCCCTGACGAGACGCGCGACGTTTCGCCGGCCTATGAACTCCATGCCGAATCAGTCCGCTTCAGCCGAGCCGCGCCCACCGACGTCGCTGCTTCGGCTCGTCGCGGCGGTCACGCGGCACATCTGGCTGGTGGCCTTCGTCGGCCTCGCCGGCGCCGTGATCGCGGGTGCGTGGGCGATGCTGGCGACGCCGCGTTATCGCGCCACCGTGAAATTCGCGCTGGAAGAACGCACGATGAACGCCGGGTCGGGCGGGCTGGCGGCCCTGGCCGGTCAGCTGGGCGCCGGCGCCCTCGCCGGCACCCGGTCGCTCTCGTTCTTCGCGGACGTGCTGACAGGCCGGGACCTGCTGGAACAGATCGCGCTCGATTCGTTTCCCGATCCGAAGCACTCAGGCGGTCAGCGCCCGTTGGTGGATATCCTGAGCATCAAGGGAGCGGATCAGGCGCACCGGCTCAGCGACGCGGTCGACTATCTCGGCGGCAAGGCGATCGCGACCGCCACCAACGATCGCACCGGCACCATTACCCTGGACGTCGTGCTGCCCGACCCCGCTCTGGCCGCCCAGGTGGCTGATCGGCTCTACCACCACCTCGAGCAATTCAACTTCGGTACCCGCCACACGTCGGCGAATGAGCGCCGTCGTTTCGCCGAGCGGGAACTGGTGCGCTCGCGCGAGGAGCTCGGTCAGGCCGAGGGAACGCTGCGGGCGCTGCTCGAGGCCAACAAGGCCGGCGTCGACAACATCCCGCGGCTGGCGTTGCAGCGCCAGCAGATCCAGCGCCGCATCGACGTACTCACCGAGGCCTACGCGCGACTGGCCCGCGAGCTCGAGGACGCCAAGGTGGATGAAGTCCGCGACACCCCCGTGTTCACCCTCGTCCAGGCGCCGGAAGCGCCGGTCTACCGTGACTTTCCGAAGCGCGTCCGCATGGTCGTCACCGGGGGCATTCTGGGCGCCGCACTGGCTATTGTCTTCGTCGCGCTCCGGGCCAGCGGCTGGTCAGCGCGTCGACTCGACCCCGCCGGGTACCAGGAGCTCCGCTCCGCCCTCGGCCGCCGAGCCTGACGCCGGTCGGCGATCGGGCGCGACCAGCGCCACGATCGCAAGCAGGATGAGCGGCGCGGTAACGTCCGGCTGTTCGAAGTAGCTGTCGAATATCCCCAGCAGCACAAGGTAGGGAATGCCGAACCCGACCGTCGCACCGGCCGCCCGCCAGGTTGCCGCGAGCGAGGTGTCCCGCCAGCGCCGATACCCCATGCGAGTGACCCGCCAGAGGAAAAATGCCACGACCATCGTCCCGCCGATTCCGTATTCCGCCACGATGCCCGCGAGGCTGCTGAACGGATTGGTCAAAGCCCCGCTCCGAAATCGCACGGTTTCCGCCACCTGACTCGTGTACAGGTCGTACGCGACACTTCGATATGCGGGGCCGGTATAGGCCGGGATGAACGCGGGTAACCGGTTCTCCTCCTTGAACAGCACATTGGTCGCGCGTATCGTGGCGGCCCGTGTCGCAAAGCTTCCCGGACCGAATCCCACCCAGGTATTGAGATCGTTTCGAGCCAGCAGGCCAGCGGTCCGGATGAAAAGCTGGGCCTTCGGATTGATGGTGGCGAGGGCAATATATGGCTGCCACACGTCCTCGATCACGACCTTGGCCGTCTGGACGGCCATGTACGGCCCTGCAGTCACGCCCAGCCCGATTCCCAGCACGGAGATCCACCGACGCGCAGTCCGGGTCAGCTCGGGCCAGGCAACGAGTCTGAACCAGATGAGGCCCGCTGGCAGCGCCGCCAGAATCAGGTGCTTGGAGTCGGTCATCATGAACACGAAGATCATGGCGGCCAGCAGCCAGGACACCGCGCGTCTCCCGCGCGCGACTGCGAGCGACGCGACGAGGACGATGCCGAGCAGCATGGCGGATCCGAGATGATGCGCGCTCGACGTCGTGCCGAACGTGAGGTCAGATGCATCCCCCACCACGAGGTCACGAAGCAGCGAGAGCTTGCTGATCTGAAAGATGACGAGCGGTACCTCGTATGATTCCGGCGTCCGCATCACCAGCGGCTTGATCAGCGCAGGCGCGATCTGGGCGACAACCAGCGCAAGCCACACGCCGATGATCGTCCGCAGCTCATGGTCCGTCCAGGGGGCCGCCCGCGCGAGGAAGAGCAGCAACCACGGCGAAAGAAACGTCACGGCGAATACGGGCAGCGACCACAGGTCGGTCTGGGTGCCGAGGTTGACCAGCCAGCTCATCACCGTCCAGAGCAGCATGGCGAGCAACGCCCAGTCCACTTCGTCGAGCGGCCGCACCAGCCGCTCGCCTCCGTAGTCGGCAAGAAAGTAGACGATGGCGATCAGATATGCAGCAAATCCGATCTGCAAGGATGGGAGGAAGCTGGCCACGAGCGGGAGCAGCACCAGCAGCCGGAGTTGTCCGCCGAGCACGAGGCCGCCGGCCACCACCAGGATGATCGCGAGGGCTGCCGATAGCGGCATGACTCCAAGATGGATGTCGGGATACAGGAACACACCGATGAGCGTGGCGGGCAGAGCCAATGCGATGGCCCAGCGGTGCCAGTGCTCGGGCAGGACCGGCAGGCCATCCACGACGAGAGTGCGTGGAGAAGCCGTCACGCGACGCTCAGGGACCGATGTGTCACCCGGTTCCCATCCCGCGGCATCCCGTCGCCGGGCGGCCAGCGGCGCTCCACCGTCACGGCGCACCAGACGCCAAGCGCCAGCAGCGCCCACAGCCGCCCGCTGTGGTCTGCCCCCGCCGCATGCGCCGCCGCGAGCGCGCGTGCCGCGGCGGGATCGATCAGCTGCGCCATGTGCGTGTCGGTGCGGAACACGAACTCTTCGAGACTCGGCCGCAGTGGGCCGCGCATCCATGCGCCGACCGGCACCCCGAAGCCGAGCTTCGGGCGGTTGAGGATCTCGGCCGGCAGCATGCGCCGCGCCAGCGGCCGAAGCAGCGCCTTGGGACGGCCGCCCGCGAACGCGACACTGGCCGGCATCCGGAGCGCGAACTCCACGACGTCGAGATCGAGAAAGGGGCTCCGCGCCTCCAGCGAGGCCGCCATCGTCGCCGTGTCCACCTTGGTCAGATAGTCGTTGGGGAGATGGGTTTCGATCCACGTGCGGCGCAACGCATCCGCATCCGGCAGTCCGGCCCACCGCTCCAGCCGCTCAGCGAAGACGTGCTCCGCGCGGTGCCCGCCGACATCGGCCCGCATCAGCCCCCGCCGTGCCGCCGGTCCGAATGCCTGTCGGTTCCGGAACCCCTGGGCCAGCGGCGATTCACCGTACTCGAGCACGGCCGCGAAACGGCGCAGCAGCGGGCTCGCGCCGTCCACTGCGCCGAGCCGGCACAGCGCGGAGCGGAGGCCGGCCGGCACCGCCCGGCGGTACGCCTCGGCGATCCGTACGCCGCGGAAGGCGGTGTAGCCGAAGAAACCCTCATCCCCGCCATCTCCCGTGAGCGCGACGGTGATGTCGCGCCGCGCAGCACGTGCGACCTCGTAGGACGGAAGGATGCTGGAGTCGCCGAACGGCTCTCCGAGGAGCGAGAGAAGCATGGGGAGCGCGTCCGCACTCACGCTGCCCACTTCGAGCGGATGGAAGTCCAGTCCGTATCGGTCCGCCACCAGCCGGGCGAGCGGCCGCTCGTCGAACTCCGACCCGGTCGTCCCGGCGGTGACCGCCACCAAACGCTTCCCGCTCTCCTCAGCCGCGATGGCCGCGACCAGCCCGGAGTCGAACCCCGCGCTCAGAAATACGCCGAGCGGCACGTCACTCTCGAGGCGGCGGCGCACCGCCTGGCGCAGCAGCGCCTCGAGCTCGGCGGTCGGATCAGCAGCTACCTCCCCTGGCGCGCCGCGCACCTGCCAGAATCCGACGGTCTTCGGCCCCGCGGTCTCCGACCATTCGACCGACGCCCCCGGTGGCACCTTGGCAATGCCCTGAAAGATCGAATGCTCGAACGGGACAACGAGGTGCCCGAGATAGCAGTCGAGAGCGGCGGGATCGACCGCCGGGGTCGCGTCCAAGAGCGGCAGCAGCGCGGCGACGCTGGACGCGAAGACGATGCCGTTCGGCGTCGTCGCGTAGACGAGCGGCTTCTTGCCGAGCGGGTCCCGCGAGAGCACCAGCCGGCCGGAGACCGGATGCCAGAACGCGGCCGCCCACATGCCCCGGGCGCGGCGGAACACATCCGTCCCCCACGCCAGATAGCCGGCGAGCAGCACCTCGGTGTCGGAGGTGGTCGAGAAGCTCCAGCCGCCGCGGCTCAGCTCGTCGCGCAGCGCCCGATAGTTGTAGATCTCGCCGTTGTACACGACGACGACGCGCTCGCCACCGGGCCCGGTGCGTTCCATGGGCTGGTCGGCGCGCGCGGACACATCGATGACGCGGAGCCGGCAGTGGAACAACTCCGCGCCGCCCTCCGTCCAGTGGGCCCGGGAATCCGGGCCGCGAAGTGCCAGTGCGTCGAGGACCGCTTCGGCGTTCGAGGCCGATGCGGCAGAACCGCGGATCCGCACCATCCCGGCGATGCCGCACATGTCAGTTGTTCCCCGTCTCCTGCCGGTAGATCGCGATCAGCCGCTCGATTACCGCGGACTGCCCGAACTCTGCCGGCAGGAGGCTCATCCGCACATCGGGAGCGGGAGGGAGTGAGAGCACCGCGTCAGCGAGCCGGGCCGGGTCGCGTTCCGTCACCCGCCCCATCGCCGGCGTGCTGATGAGTTCGGGCAGGTCGCCGACCGGCACGCCGACCACCGGAGTGCCACAGGCCAGCGCCTCGCGCACGCAGTTGGGCGCACCCTCACGGTCGGAGGTCATCAGCAGACAGTCGGCTGCACGGTAGTACCACGGCATGTCGGCGGCGGGCACCGCATCCACGACCAACAGATGGGCCGCGATCCGGCGACTCGCGAGCTCGTCGCGCACCGCCTCGGCCAGGTCGAGCCGCTTGGTCGGCTGCCGGATGCTGTTGACGAAGCCCAGAACCAGCCCATCGGAAGGAATGCCGAGTCGCCGGCGCGCGTCCACCCGCGAACCGGGCGAAAAGAGATCGAGGTCCACCCCGTTGGGCAGCATCTCGCTCTTCCGGCGAGCGACCGGCCACAGGTGCCGGCGCATCTCCTCACTCTTGACGATCACCCGTCGCGCGCCCGCGGCGAACAGCTGCGTGACGAAAACGCCCGCGCGGCTCTTCAGGGTGATGCCGCCGCGGCCGTCCGACTGGCCGTTGATATCATCCCCGCAGAGCGTGACGATGTAGGGCACGCCCGAGAACGCGGCGGCCAGCGGTGTGTATCCGTAGTGGCAGTGGATGAGGTGGGGGCGGACTTTGCTGACTGCGTCCCTGACGCGGCCGCGGCCGAGCAGATAATCGGCCTCGCCGCGATCAGCCGAGACGATCTCCAGCGCGACGTCCACGCCGGCCCGGCGCAGCGCCGCGACCTGGCGTTCGACAAAGATGCCGAAGTATGGCCGATCCGGCGTGGGATACATGTTGGTGACGACCAGGACCTTCATCCCGGCGCGGGGGGCGTCAGCGTG
Organism: Gemmatimonadales bacterium; assembly: GCA_038321865.1. Classification (GTDB taxonomy): domain Bacteria; phylum Gemmatimonadota; class Gemmatimonadetes; order Gemmatimonadales; family GWC2-71-9; genus JAICUF01. The sequence goes on along the minus strand of JBBQFH010000028.1, from coordinate 2,114 downwards.
CTCCGCTCACCGCGAGGGACGCCCCCACCGCCTCGCGCAAGGCATCGGCGACGTACTCCACCTGCTCCTGCGTGATGTGGGGAAACATCGGCAGCGACAGCCCGCGCGACGCGACCTGCTCGGAGACGGGAAACGCGCCGGGACCGAAGCCCATGTCGCGATACGCCTCCTGAAGGTGCAGCGGCACTGGATAGTGGAGACCGGTGCCGATGCCGCGCTCGTCGAGCAGCTTCCGCACCCGGTCCCGCTCTTCCACCTGCACCACATACAGATGCCAGACGTGCGTGCCGTACTCGAGCTCGGCCGGCACGACCAGGTTGGCGCCCTGGAGCCGCTCGGCGTACCACCCCGCGGCGCGCTGCCGCATGCGGGTCCACTCCGCCATCTTCGGCAGCTTCGCGTTGAGCACCACCGCCTGCACCGCGTCGAGCCGCGCGTTGCTGCCCTCGGCCGTGACGTGGATGTAGCGCTCCTTCTGGCCGTGCTCGCGCAGGATCTTCGAGCGCTCGACCACGCCGGCGTTGTTCGTCGTGATCGCCCCCGCCTCGCCCATGGCACCCAGGTTCTTGCCGGGATAGAAGCTGAACGCGGCCGCATCGGCCAGGCTGCCGCAGAGCCGGCCGCGATAGGTGGCGCCGTGCGCCTGGGCCGCATCCTCGACCAGCTTGATGCCGAATCGCCGGGCGAGCGCCAGCAGCGGGTCGATGTCCGCGGACTGCCCGTAGAGATGCACGGGAAGGATCGCTGAGACGCGCCGCCCGCTCAGCTTCTCGACCAGCAGGCCCTTCCGCGTCTCGCACGCATCGGTCAGGAACCGCTCGGCCAGCCCCACGTCCATCGTGTACGACAGCGGGTCCACGTCCACGAACACCGGCGCCGCGCCGCATTGCGCAATCCCCTCGGCCGACGCGATGAACGTGTGCGGCACCGTGAGCACCAGGTCGCCGTGGGTGACCCCGACGGCCTGCAGCGCCACGCGGATGGAGTCGGTGCCGCTCCCGACCCCGACGCAGTGACCAGTACCGCAATACTCGGCAAACGAGCGCTCGAAATCGGTGACCGGCTTGCCGCCGATGAACGCGGACTGATCGATGATCGCGCTCCAGCCGCGCTCGATCTCGCCGCGCACTTCTTCGTGCATCGCGCGGAGGTCGGTGAAAGGCACTCGCATGGCAGCTCTACTCGGGCAAGAATGGGGTCAGGCATGCCGGCGCTCGAGGCCGGTCGGGTGCGGCGGAAAGCTAACGGCCGGGAGCCGTTTCGGTAGTCAGGACCGCAGGCGCGACACCTCCCGCACCAGCGCCACGAACTCGCCCTCGGAGGCCTGCCACGCCTGTGCCACCCGAAGCCCCTGGGCGCGCACCGCGCGCGCCTGCGCCTCCGCGGGATCGCGCAGCACCCGCCGGATGGCGTCCGCCCACGCCGTCGGCGTGAGCTCGCGCACGTAGGTGACCGTGTCATCGGGGAAATAGTGCGCCAGCGTCGGTGTCCACATCACGACGGTCGGGATCCCGAGCCGGACGTACTCCATCAGCTTGGTCGAGAGAATGACGTCGGTGAACGGATCCCGCCGGAGCGGCACCAGGCCGATGCCGACCCGGGCCAGTTTCGGCAGCAGCTCATCCATCCGGAACCGCTCGCCGGTGATCGATACCGCCGTGCCGAGGCCCAGGCGGTCGCGTACGGCCTGCAGGTCGGACACGCCATCGCCGTCGCCCCAGATCGCCGCCTCGATCGGATGTCCCCCGGCCCGGAGCGCCGCGACGGACTCCAGCACCACGTCCAGCCCCATCCTGGCCGCCACCGTGCCGTGGTAGGCGAGGAAGGGCGACGACGGCCGCGGCGGCAGCATGGGAAACAGCTTGGCGTCGGCGGTGTTGAGCACGACGCGAAGCTTGCGCGGGTCCACGCCGTGCGCTTCGGTCAGCTGGCGGTGCGGCTCGTTGACAGTCACCACCAGATCGGCCCCGCGCGACGCGAGCACCTCCTCGCGGCGGGCGAGCCAGACGCCCTGCCGGGCCAGTGGCCGGTGGCCGAACTTGCTTTGAAACAACTCGGGAACCGGATCGCGGATGTCGAGCAGCACGCCGATGCGCGCGCGGCGCGCCGGGCGC
>JBBQFH010000027.1:0-47783 GCA_038321865.1 Gemmatimonadales bacterium | reverse complement strand
ACGGCGTCGAAGTCGACCAGTCCGATCGTGCCGACACCCGCGGCGGCCAGATAGAGCGCGGCGGGCGATCCGAGCCCACCGGCGCCGATCAGCAGGACCCGAGCGGCCCGGAGCCGTCGCTGGCCTTCCAGTCCAACTTCGGGCAGGAGCAGGTGCCGCGAGTAACGCTGCAGCTCTTCCTGGCTCAGCTCAGGCAACGGATCCATCGTTCCCTCCCGCGAAAACAAAAAACCGACCGGGACGGTCGGGTCGTCGGCCGCGGCGGCGCGTGCCGGAGTATCGCCCGGGCGCGACCGCCCTTCAAGCATGCTGCGGGATCATCCGCCGCCTGGCAGGCCTTTCCCGCCGGGAACGCCCAGTTCCGTCATCGCGCGGAGATCCAGAACATCCTCCAGTTCCTTGCCCTCCAGCAGCTTCTTCTTGACGACCAGCTCTCTCACCGTGAGGCCGGTGGAGAGCGCTTCCTTCGCGAGCTTTGCGGCCTCCGCGTACCCGAGCTTGGGGGCGAGCGCGGTAACCAGCGCGGGGCTCCGCTCGAGCCAGTATCCGCACTGCGCGGCGTCCGCCTGGATCCCGGCCACGCACTTTTCGGCAAAGACCCGGGTGGCGTTGCCGACGATCATGAGCCCGAAGACGATATTGTGGGTGATGACCGGCATCATGACGTTCAGCTCCAGCTGCCCTGCCTCCGCCGCCATCGCAACGGTGGTGTCGAGCCCGATCGCCTGGAAGCAGACCTGATTGACCATCTCGGCGATGGATGGGTTCACCTTGCCCGGCATGATGCTCGAACCGGGCTGCACCGCGGGCAACACGATTTCGGCGAGTCCGGTGCGAGGGCCCGACGCCAGCAGCCGGATGTCGTTGGCGATCTTGTTGAGGTCGAGCACGTACGCCCGGAACGCGCCGCTGAAGGTCGCGATGTCGCCCATGGACTGCATGAGCTGCACGCGGTCATCGCCCTCCCGCAGGTCGAGCGCGCTCACCTCGGACAGGTATTCGACCATGAGCGCCGGATACTCCCGCTCGGCGTTGATGCCGGTCCCCACCGCGGTGCCACCGATGTTCATTTCCCGGAGCCAGTCGGCGGCCTCCACCAGCTTCTGCCGATGGCGTGCGACGGTCCGGCCGTAGGCGGTGAACTCCTGGCCGAGCCGGATCGGCGTCGCGTCCTGCAGATGGGTGCGCCCACTCTTGATGATCCCGTCGAACGCTTCGCCCTTTGCGAGCAGCGCCTGGGCAAGGGTGTCCATCGCCTTCAGCAGCGAGGGAAGGGTGGCAAGCACCGCGAGCCGCATCGCCGTCGGAATCACGTCGTTGGTGCTTTGCGCCATGTTCACGTGGTCGTTCGGATGGATGGGCGCGTAGGTGCCCCGCGCGGAGCCGAGCAGCTCGTTGGCGCGGTTGGCAAGCACCTCGTTGACGTTCATGTTGTGGCTGGTGCCGGCGCCGGCCTGGTACACGTCCACGATGAACTGGTCACGATGCTTTCCGGCCAGCACCTCATCCGCCGCCTGCACAATGGCGTCGGCGAGCCGGGCTTCCAGCCGGCCGGTCCGCTTGTGCGTCACGGCGGCCGACCGCTTGATCCAGACCACCGCATCCACGAAGGCCGGCAGGGGACGGAGACCCGAAATCGGGAAATTCTCGGCGGCTCGCAGCGTCTGAATGCCGTAGAGTGCGTCGGCCGGAACGGGCTTCTCGCCCAGCGGGTCCTTCTCGATGCGATCCGAAGCGGGCATGAAGTCTTGAGGTGGCGGGTGAACGCTTCTCTATACTGAGGAATGGCGAATGTCAGACTATTTCCAGCGGCTCGAGCCAGAATTCAACGCCGGCCGCGCAACGAAAGCAGACCTGGCCCGGGGTGCCACGCTCTTCGCGGGCCTCAACTGTTTCGAGCCCGGCCAGACCCAGTCGATCCACGCGCATGCCGGCGCGGACAAATTCTACTTCGTCGTATCGGGAAAGGCGAGGATCTCGGTGGGCTCTGCTGCCGAGGTGGTGACGGCCGGAACGCTGGTCTGGGCGCCCGCCGATGTCCCGCACGGCGTCGCCGAAGTATTCGAGCGCACGGTGCTGCTGGTCGCTATCGCCCCGCCACCCGGCTGACCGCGTGCCGGAGCGCGGACCAGCCGTAGCTGCGGACCGCCAGCCACGCGCCGAGCAGGAGCCCTACGCCGTTAGTATAGAACCGCCAGGCGACGAGCAGCGATGATTCGTGTCCGCCGAGCCCCCCGGCGGCACCGCCCAGAAAGCCGAGTTCAACGGCCCCCGCGCCCGAGGGAGTCGGAAGCACCAACTGGACGTACAAAAGCGCGAACGAGCCCACCCAGACCGGGCCCGCCGGCGGCGGCACGGGAAGGGTCTGGGCCAGCACCGGCAGAATGGCGACGCGCGCGACCAGATCCACCAGCGTACATGGAGCGCTCAGGAGCAGCGGCCACAGCGGCATCCGCCGCCAATAGACCCGGGCGCGAAGCAGCGGCCGCCTGAGTTGTCGGCCGACCGACGTGCGCAGCCGCCCGGCGGCGAGCCATGCGGCGACGCTCGCCACGACGACCATCGCGATCCACGGCCACGCCCGACCTGCGCCGGCTTCCAGTCGCGGTCCCGCGGCTGCCCACCACGCTGGCGCGTAGAACCACATCAGTCCGCCGGCCGCGACGATGATGACGGGCCAGGCGGCGAGCACCTCGAGGCTGATACCCACGAACGCGGCGGGTGCGGGCACGCCCGCACGCAGCATGCCGCCCAGGCGGGCGGGCTCGCCACCCAGCCGGAGCGGCGTGAGCGCGCAGGCGGCGTCTCCGAACGCGTTCATCGTGACCGCGTCACCAAACGAGATCCTGCTCCCGAGCCCGGCAAGGATCCAGCGGATGCGGAGCGCGCGCGCAATGAAGTCCGCTCCGACGAGCGCGACGCAGGCGAGCTGGGCCTCGATGAACGTCATTGCTCGATTACCGCACGGTACGCCGCAAAGATGCGCCCGAACGCGTGGGGCCACGAGTGTTCCCGCTCGGCATACGCGCGTCCGGCGGTCCCGAGTAGCTTCGTGTCGGTTCCGAGCAGCGCGATGGCGGCCTTTGCCAGAAGCGATTCGTCCCCGACCGGGTAGACCGCACCTGCGCCCGAGCGCGCAACCAGCTCCGGCACACCACCCGAGTCGACCGACAGTACGGGGGTGCCGCTCGACAGCGCCTCGAGTGCGGAAAGGCCGAACGTTTCGGCCGGACCCGGTGCGACGTACAAATCGGCAGCGGCCAGCAGATCGGCAAGCAGGTCGCGGTCGTGCTGGAATGGCACCCACACCACCCGATCCGCGCCCGGGAGCGACCGGAAATATCCCTCGGACGGGCCGGCACCAACCAGCAGGAGCCGCGTGCCCGTGGCGCGCTCGACCTCCGGCCAGGCCCGGATCAGCACGTCGAGCTGCTTTTCGCGCGCCAGCCGTCCGCAATACAGGGCAATCGGCCCGGCGGGGAGGCCGAGCCGGGCCCGAGTCGCACCGGCCCTGACCGCGCGGGCCGGGTTGAACCGATCCAGCTCGACGCCGAGCGGCACCCGGACCACGTTGGCGACGCCTTCGCGCAGCAGGTCCGCCGCGACGAAATCCGAGGCGACCAGTGTCGCGCGGACCAGCCGGCTGACCGTCCGCACGTAGCCCCACGCGGCCCGGTAGCCGATCGCACGAAGCGCTCCGTCATGTCCCGGGTGCTGCGAGATGAGCCGGGGAACGTTGCCGTGGTAGAACCAGACCAGCGGGACGGACAGCCCCCGCGTGGCCCGCCGGGTGAGCCAGGGAACGGCGAACGGGCTGCCGATCTCGATGACGTCGGGTCGCTCGTGCCGGATGATGCGACGGATCGCGGCGGCGGAGTGCAGCAGGCGGTACGGCGCCTGTGTCGGGATGCGCGGGCCCGCCAGGCGGTAAGTGCGAATCCCGTCACCATCGGTGATGGATGCCCTGGCCGCCGGCACGAGCAGAGTGTGCCTGAGTGCCGGACGCGCCTCGACATACGCCGCCTTCTGCAGCAGGTAGGTGCGGATGCCGCCGCTGGTATCGCCGAAATACTTGGTGATGTCGAGTACGCCGAGGACCGCGGCCGGGCGGAGACGGGGCGGGAGCGGGTCAGCGAGCGGGTTCAGTCGGAGCAGTCGCCGAGGGGGTAGACGGTACCGCAGTTGGAGCACGGATTCTTGCAGCCCATGGCCAGCCCGGTGACCGGATGGCCGCACCGCTGGCAGGCCGGCGCCTGGTCGTCAGTCGAATTCATAGGCTCCGGTGAGGAACGGGTTGGTCAGGCGTTCGACTCCGATCGTGCTCTCCGGGCCGTGCCCGCTGCGCAGGATCGTCGAGTCCGGCAACGAGAGGAATTCGTGCTGAATGCTCGACATCAGCGTCGCCGCATCGCCCCCTGGCAGATCAGTGCGGCCGACCGATCCGTTGAACAGCACATCGCCGCCGAAGACCATTCCGTGGCCGACGAAGCTGACGCTGCCGGGCGAGTGCCCCGGCGTGTGGCGGACAGCGAACGCGAAGCGCCCGACCGACACCCTGCCCCCGTGCTCGAGCGCCTCGTGCGGAGCGGGCAGCGTTTCCAGCCGCAGGCCGAACCACTCGCCCTGCTTCGTCACACTGTCGTACAGCGGCCGGTCCGCCGCATGCAGGTGAATGGGTGCGCCGGATGCGCGGTGTACCGCGCCGACCCCCATCACATGATCGATGTGCGCATGCGTCAGCCAAATGGCGCCGAGCGTCCATCCCCGCGTATCGAGCTCCGCGAGAAACATCGCCGGCTCCTCACCAGGGTCGATGATGACTGCCTGCCGCGAGCCGCTGTCGCCCACCAGATAGCAATTCTGCACGAACTGCCCGTTGGGGAGCGCGACGACTTCCAGTTCAGACAATGGCCGGCGCTCCCGGGGCGGCGGCGGCGAGCGCGGCACGCCGGTCGGTCAGGTACTTCTCGACCGCGATGGCAGCCGTGGTCGCATCGCCTACCGCCGTAGTGACCTGGCGTGTGAGCTGGACCCGCAGGTCGCCGGCCGCGAACAGGCCGGGAATCGAGGTCATCATCCGGTCGTCGGTCACGATGTATCCGCTCGCGTCGTGGACGAAATGTCCCTTGATGAGCCCACTGTTCGGCTGGAAGCCGATGAACACGAAGCAGCCCGTGGCGGCCAGTGAGGACCGCGAGCCGGTAACGGTGTCCTCGAGCTCCACGGACTGGAGGCCGGCAGGCCCGCCGAGGAGCTGATGCACGCGCTTGTTCCAGATCACCTCAATCTTCGGATTGGCGAACAGCCGCTCCTGCAGGATCCGCGAGGCCCGGAGCTCGTCGCGCCGGTGGATGAGGTACACCTTCTCGGCGTAGCGGGTGAGGTAGGCAGCTTCCTCGACCGCGGCGTCACCGCCGCCGATCACCGCGATCGTATCGCCCTTAAAGAAGGCGCCGTCGCAGACGGCGCAGTAGGAGACGCCGCGGCCGGCATAGTCGAGTTCGCCGGGCACACCGAGCTTGGTGGGAGTGCCTCCGGCGGTGATGATCACTGCCGGCGCGCGGAAGATCGTGCCCAGCGAGGTGGTGACGTGGAAAATGCCGTCGGCATGCCGCTCGATCGCCTCGACGTTTTCCTGCCGGATGTCCGCCCCGAACTTGACCGCATGTTCGGTCATCCTTTCGGCAAGCTCCCGGCCCCGGATGCTGACGAAGCCGGGGTAGTCCTCGATCCACTCCGTGTTCAGCAGCTCGCCGCCGGTATCCCCACGCTCCAGGAGCACTGCCCGCAGCATCCCGCGCCCGGCGTACATGGCGGCGCACAGGCCGGCTGGGCCGCCGCCGATGATGATGACGTCGAAATCGAGACTGCCGCTCATTGCATCCCCGCCCGCTGACGAAAGGTGACTGGCTCCCACAAATATAGAACGCCCGGCGGTTCCCCTCACCGGCCGCCCAGCCGCAACAGGCTGGCGGCGCCATGGCAGGCGGAGACCGTCCCGACCAGGACATCAATCTCGTGTCCGGCCTCCCCCGCGGCCGCCACGAGCCGGTCACCCGCCTGGACCGCCGTCACGTCGAACATTCCGACACCGTACGCCCGGTGCCGGCAGAAGAATACCGCCGGCCCGGCCGTCGGCCGGACCAGCGCGAGCCGCGCGGCGAGCGTCTGCATCAGCTCGGCCATCTCCCAGGTGCGCGGGGCACGGGTCGCCGGACAGATCGCGGGCTCAATGCAGTGGGTGGGACAGAGCCAGTCGGCGAAGGAGAGGTAGCGGGTGCCGTCCGGCGCCGGCATGTCGTACGGAGTTCCCGCCTCGGCCTCCAGCGGCCGGTGGGTGATCTCCCGGGCGGGCCACCGTGCGCGGGCACGGCGCACCAGCCATTCGTACATCAGATGGGGCATCAGGGGCGAGGGAACGATCGCGTCGCCGCCCTCCTCCGACTGGGGTCGCGGTTCCACCAGCCAGCGGTCGAGAAATTCGCCCCAGTCTTCCCGCACGATGCGACGGTCGTCCGTCTCGCCCAGTTCGCGTGCGGCCTGACAGCCGGCATCGCGATCCACCACCAGCAATCGACGGTAGGTGACCGCCCCGCGTTCACGGGCGCGCTCCAGCTGCCGGGTGTAGAACGTGCCGTAGCAGCCGCCGCCGATGATCGCGACTTCGCCGGCGCTAGCGGAGGATCCGGCCACCATCGACCACGAGCGTCTCACCGGTCACGAAATCGCCGCGCTCCAGCAGATAGAGAATGGCGTCCGTCGCATCCGACGGCGTGCCGAGCCGAGCCAGCGGCGTGGCGCCGGCCAGGCGGTCACGCTGCGTCGCCGTGTACGAGTCGGGCACCAGCACGGTGCCCGGCGCGATCGCATTGACCGTAACGGCAGGCGCCAGCGCACGCGCCAGCACCTTGGTCACCATGACGAGACCCGCCTTGCTCACCGAATGTGCGGCGTAGGCCGGCCACGGCTCCAGCCCTCCCAGGTCGGCGACGTTGATCACCTTTCCCCCGGCCCGGCGCAGGGCGACGGCGGCGCCCTGCGTGCAGAAGAAGGCGGCCCGCAGATTGAGGTTCATGATTTCGTCCCAGTCCGCCGGCGTCGTCTGTTCGAACGACAGCTGGCGCATCACCGCGGCCGAATTGACGAGCACGTCGAGCCCGCCGAAACGGCCAGCCACCCGCTCGGGGAGCGCTCGTGCCGCCGCAGCGTCCGTCAGGTCGGCGGCGAAGCACGTTGCCTCGCCTCCCGCCGCCTCGATTTCGCGCTGGAGCTCGCGAGCCCCGGCGTCGGATGCGTTGTAGTGGATGGCGAGTCTCATCCCGCGGCCGGCCAGTGCACTCGCGATCGCGCGACCGAGCCGCTGGCCGGCGCCCGTCACCAGCGCGACACGGCCCTGCAGGTCCATCGCTACGGCCGCCCGACGATCTGGAGAATGTGGCCGGTGCCACCCTCCGGCCCCGCCAGTTGCAGCACGCTGTCGGTAATCTGGTCGAGCTCCACGTAGACCGCCGATTCACCGGCCGACGCCACGTTCTCGGCGGTGCGCGCCATGCCCGGCGCGATGGCATTCACCCGGATGCCGCGGTCGCGCAGTTCGACCGCCAGGCTCTGCGTCAGCCCGGCGACCGCGGCCTTCGCGGCGCTGTACACGGCCAGTTGCGCCTGGGGCTGGTAGTAGGCGATAGAGGCGAAGTTCACGATGGCTCCGCGGGTCCGGGTGAGCGGGTCGATCGCTGCCTGGGAGATCAGAAACGTCGTCTTGACGTTGATGGCGATCTCCCGGTCGAAATCCGCCACCGTGGCCCGCTCGACCGGACCGAAGGTCGTGAGTCCGCCCGCCACGTTCACGACCACGTCCAGGCGGCCGAAGTGCTTGAGCGCCACCTCCACCGCCAGCGCCGCGATATCGGGCTGCGTCAGGTCGCCGGCGGCGGGCCGGGCCATGATGCCCTGCGCTTCGAACTCACGAACGCGCTCCGTCACCGCCACGGCGTTGCGGTCGCAGGCGACGATCCGGGCGCCGGCCCGGCCGAAGGCGAGCGCCACCGCATTGCCGATCTGCCCGGCACGGCCGACGCCGGTCACCAGCACCACTTTCTCAGCGAAGTCCCGCGACTCCGAGCTCATCGGGCACTCACTCCCTCGAGGCTGATGTCGGCGCCGGGGGCACCGTGCGACGAGAACAGGATCGACCCACCGCGATCGATCAGGTACACGCTGCGGGTGATCGTACGGATCAGGTTGACCACGTGATAGGCGCGCGCGATGACGAGCCCCGGGTCGGACAGGAGCGGGAAAGACAGGCCAAGCTTTTCGGCATAGGCCGCGTGGCGCTCGACCGATGCCGGGTTCACCCCGAACGGCCGCACGTCGTAACGCTGGTACTGCCCGATCTCATCGCGCACGGCGGAGAGTTGGCGGTTTCACCCGGGTGTGTTGTTGCCGGGATAGAAAATCAGCAGCACCCGGGACTCGCGCACGAGATCGTGCAGCGTATAGCTCATGCCGTCGGACGCCGGAGCGGTGAAGTCTGGAGCCGGGTCGCCCGGGTTCAGCAAAGTGGTCATGGGAGGGCCTTGGCCGGAGTATGGGCGCGCCGCCGCGCCTCGAGCATGCCCAGCCACTCGGCGGGCACCTGCTGGGAGCCGATCGTGGAATGATCGCCGTCGGTGAGCGCGTCGCCATGCCAGTCGCTACCGCCGCTCCGTCCGAGCTGGAGCACGCGGGCGATCCCCGTCAGCCGGGCGCGCTGATCGGACGAATGACTGGGGTGGCGGATTTCGACGGCATCGAGCCCTTCGTCGCGAAACCGCTCGAGCACCGGCCGCGTGCCCCGATCCTTGAGATGGGCCGCGGACAGCACGCCGCCGATCGGGTGCACGATGTCGGCGACCTCGCGAAGCGCCGGAAGCGTCTTGTCGACATACGCTGGGCGGCCACGGCCGAGATAGCGGTCAAACGCCTGGTTGATATCGGATGCCGCGTCCGCCCGGACCACGGCCCGGGCCACGTGGGGCCGCCCGAGCGCCCCGCCCGCGGCCTCGTGCAGCACATCCTCGAACGTCACCATGACTCCCAGCCCCTGGAGCCGGCGCACCATCTCCTCGGCGCGGCGGATCCGGTCCGCCCGGCACCGCTCGAGGAACGTATCGAGCTCACTCGAATCGGCCGGGAGGAAGTATCCCAGCACATGCATTTCGCCCCACGGCGCGGCGACCGAAAACTCGCAGCCGCCGATCACCTGGACGCCGAGCCGCTCGCCGGCGCTCAACGCAGCCGGAATGCCCGCGAGCGTGTCATGATCCGTCAGCGCGATGGCGGACAGCCCGGCAGCCGCCGCGCGCTCCACCACGCGTTCGGGAGGAAGATGGCCATCGGACGCGGTCGAATGCAGATGCAGGTCGATCGGCGCTGCGCCACCGACAGGAGCGGCGCTCAGCGGCGGTACCCCGTCTCAGGCGCGGTCCAGGCCGGCTGCGACACGGACAGCAGCGTGCGCAGCTCAGCATCACTCAACTGGCTGAGCGACAGTTCCCGGCTCTTGGCGGCGAGCGGCGAATAGCGCGTGACTCGCCGCTCGCGGGCGGACCCGGCGCCGCGGCTGAAGACGAGTCCGAACTCGTCCTTGACGTACTGGGTGATCCGGCCGCTCACCGCGACGACCCACTGCTGGCCATCCACCTCGATCACTCTGCGGGGCATTGCCACTTCCCTTCCCGAGCCTCAGCTCAGTGGAACTTCATCCCAGATGTCGGTCGCGCCCGGCTCGTAGCGGGCGAGGGCGGCGAGCTCGGCGGCCAGCGCGGGAGGCGACGGAACAGGCGTCCCGCCCGGGGACTCGCTGAACTCGAGGAACGTGCCCGGTGACGCCCGATCCCGAAACACCCAGAAGTGTCCGCCCGCGCTCTCCGCCACCCGTCGGCGTTCGGCGAGTAAGCCGAGGTATGCGCCTTCCCGCCCGGACTGGACCTGCGCCCGTGCCGCGGTGAGCGTTCGGCCCACGTTCAGACGGCACCTTCGGCGAACGTCTGCAGCGTGGTCTTCACATCGGCCATGAAGCGATCGGCGGCCGATCCGTCCACGATGCGATGATCGAACGCCAGTGACAGCATCCCGCGGGTACGAATGGCCAGCGTGTCGGTGCCGTCCACCGTGATGACCGCCGGCTGCTTTTCGATGGTGCCGACACAGAGAATCGCTACCTGGGGCTGATTGATGATCGGCGTGCCGATCACCGAGCCGAATACCCCCGGGTTGGTGATCGTGAACGTCCCGCGCTGGACGTCGTCGGGGTTCAGCTTCTTGGCGCGGGCACGTTCGCCCAGGTCGTTGATCGCGCGGGCCACGCCGAGCAGCGAGAGCTCGTCGGCGCGCCTGATGACCGGAACGATCAGGCCCCAGTCGAGCGCCACCGCGATCCCGAGGTTGATGTCGCGCCGGTAAATCGTGCTCTCGCCCGAAACGGCCGCGTTGACGACCGGATGGTTGCGCAGATTGTCGGCGACCGCCTTCACGATGAAGGCGAGGTAGGTCAGATTCACGCCCCGATCGGCGTATTCCTTCTTCTTCTTGGCCCGCAGCTGGGCGATCCGGGTGTAGTCGACCTCGAAGATCGTGTTGACGTGCGCCGACACACGGCGCGACATGATCATATGATCCGCGGTCAGCTTCCGGATGCGAGACCATGGCTCGATGCGATCTCCCTCCCAGGCCTCGACCTGCGGCGCGCTCGGCGCCCGTGCTCCGGACGCCTCCGCCCCGGCAGTCGCCGGCTGCGGAGCCCCGTGCGGAGCCTCGGCAGGCGCAGCCGCCGCGGCCGGAGCGCCCGTCTCGAGATAGCTGAGCACGTCGTTTCGGGTGACCCGCCCGGCCAGCCCGCTGCCCTGGATCGACCCGATGTCGAGGTTGTGCTCCGCGGCCATCTTGCGCACCAGCGGTGTCGACCGGCGCCTGAGGCGCTCCTCGGCGGTCTCGCTCCCGTTCCCCCCGGATGCGGCTGTCGCCGCCGGCGCCATCTCAATCGGCGCCGGCTTCGGAGCGACGGGTGGCGCGGACGCGGGTGCGGCTGCAGCCGCCGGCACCGCCGTGGCCGCCGTGGCCGCCGCGGGGGCAGCAGCTGGCGCGGCGGCGGGTGCGGGCGCAGCAGCAGGCGCCGCGGCCACGGCGCCGGCCTCGGTTTCGATCCGCGCGACGACCGTCTGGACGGCCACCGTCTGGCCCTCCTGCACCAGGATCTCCGCCAGCGTGCCCGCGTTCGGTGCGGGAATCTCGGCGTCCACCTTGTCGGTGGATATTTCGAACATCGGCTCGTCCCGCTTGACGGGGTCACCGACCTTCTTCAGCCACTTGGACAGAGTGCCTTCCGCGATGGATTCACCCATCTGCGGCATGATGACATCGATGCGGGCCATATGATGCCGTCCTCGTCTTGTGTTGAGCCGCCCACGCCGTCTGGTGCCGGCAGCTGTGTCAATCTAACCTGACGTCTGGTCCCCATCCGCCAGCATCAGTATGCGGCCAGCCAGCGCGCGGCCCGAACGATGTCGGCGGTCTGGGGCAGCACGAAATCCTCCAGCGACGGCGCATACGGCAGTGGCACGTCATGAGCAGCCACGCGCCTGACCGGTGCGTCGAGCCATTCGAAGGCGAGTTCGTTGATCCGCGCGGTGATCTCGCCGGCGATGCCGCCAGTGACGGTATCCTCGTGCACGATCAGCACCCGGTTGGTCTTCTTCACCGTCGCCACGATCGCATCATCGTCCATCGGGGCGAGTGTCCGCAGGTCGATCACCTCGACCGAAAGGCCGTCCTCGCGCTCGAGCTGGTCCGCCGCCTCGAGCGCCTTCCAGACGGTGGCGGCGTACGTGATGATCGAGAGGCCGGTTCCTTCCCGCGCCACGCGCGCCTTCCCGATCGGCACGACGTGGTCCCCGGCGGGCATCTCTTCCTTGATGCGCCGGTACAGATACTTGTGCTCGAAGAAGAGGACGCAGTCGTCGTCCCGGATCGCTGCCTTGATCAGCCCTTTCGCATCGCTCGCCGTGGCCGGGTAGACGATTTTGATCCCGGGCGTATGCAGGAACGCCGCCTCCGGGTTCTGCGAATGAAACGGCCCGCCGCGGACGTATCCACCGCTCGGCCCGCGCACCACCATGGGACAGGGCAGGAACGCCCGGTAGCGCGCGGTCGCCACGTAATTGGTGAGCATGTCGTAAGCGCAGGAGATGAAGTCGATGAACTGCATCTCACAAACCGGCCGCAGGCCCATGTGTGCGGCGCCCGCCGCGGCGCCGACGATCCCCGCTTCGGAGATCGGCGTGTCGATCACGCGCCGCTCGCCGAACCGTTCCAGCAGCCCGTCCGTGACCTTGAATGCCCCCCCGTAGGCACCAATATCCTCGCCCAGGCAGAACACGTCGGGGTCGCGCTCCATCTCCTCGAACAGTCCCTGGCGGATGGCCTCGAGATAGGTGATTTCAGCCATCGTGGGTCCCCCACCCGGCGACACGCTCGTTCCGGTCCACCGCCGACCGCACCCCTTCGCGGTACCAGAGCACGGGCACATCCGGCGGATCGGCGTAGACGCCGTTCAGGCAGTCACGCGGCTCCGGCAACGGCGACCGCTCGGCCTCGTCGGTGGCGATGTCGATCTCGACACGCACCCGCTCATCCATCGCGACGAGAGCCTCCGCGTCGAAGCCGAATTCGGTCGTGAGCACCTTGACGAAGCGGTTCACCGGGTCGTTCTCGGCGGTCCAGCGCTCGATTTCACCGGGCGGCACGTAGGACTGGTTGTCGTGCTCCGCGTGACCCTTCCGGCGATACGTCATCAGTTCCACCAGCGTCACCCCTTCGCCGCGCCGGGCCCGGTCCACGGCCTCCTTCGTCACCTGATAGGTCGCGAGGACATCGTTGCCGTCGGCACGCACGCCGGGAATGCCGTATCCCGGTCCCTTGTCGGCAAAACTCGCGGCGGCCGTCTGCTTCGAGGTCGGCGTCGAATAGGCGTAGCCATTGTTCTCCACCACGACGACGAGCGGACACCGCTGGACCGCGGCAAAATTGATCCCCTCGTGAAAGGCCCCGGTGGACGTGGCGCCGTCCCCCACGTACACCAGCCCCACCCGGTCCTCACCGCGCAGCTTGAACGACAGCGTCACGCCGGCCATCACGGGCACCATGTCGCCCAGGTGAGAGATCTGCCCGATGAATCCGCGAACCGTGTCACCGAAGTGGATGTTCAGCTCCCGCCCGCGCGTGGGCGAATCCGCGCGGGCCATGTACTGCCGCAGGATCTCGAGGGGCGTCGCGCGCTGGACCAGCATGGACCCGAGATTTCTGATCAGTGGCGAGAGCACGTCGCCCTTCGAGCGGTCGAGCGCATAGGCGGACCCGACGGCGTCGGCCTCCTGTCCCAGCGACCGGAACAGCCCGCCGACCACCTTGGTCTGCCGGTAGAGGTTGACCAGGCGCTCTTCCAGCGAGCGCGTGAGGCGCATGTAGTAGTAGAGCTCGAGCAACTGATCGCGCTGGAGACCGGCCGGCGGGGAGGCAGGAGCGGCAGAGGCGGGCAATGCAGGACCTCAGTGAGAAGAAAAAGAGGCGGCCAGCCGGAAACGGTCGCGCACCGTTCCGGCTGGCCCGCCGTCCAGATCAGGCGTTCCGGCTGGCGATCCGCATGCCGTAGAACGACCGGTAGACGAAGCCCAGTGCGACGACCAGGAACGCGGCCGCCAGCGCATGACTGATGCCCGAATCAAGGCTCACCGCCAGCTCGACCGCCAGCAGCCCGAACAGCGTGGTGAACTTGATGATCGGATTGAGCGCCACCGACGACGTGTCCTTGAAGGGGTCACCCACGATGTCGCCGACCACCGTCGCCTCGTGCAGCGGCGTGCCTTTCTGCTTCAACTCGACTTCCACGATCTTCTTGGCGTTGTCCCAGGCGCCGCCCGCATTCGCCATGAAGATGGCCTGATACAATCCGAACAGGGCGATCGAGATCAGGTAGCCTATGAAGAAGTATGGTTCGGCGCAGGCGAACGCGAGGGTCGCGAAGAAGACGGTCAGGAAGATGTTGAACATCCCCTTCTGCGCGTACTTGGTGCAGATCTCGACCACCTTCTTGCTGTCTTCCATCGACGCCTTGGTCGCGCCTTCGAGCTTGATGTTCGCCTTGATGAACTCGACGGCGCGGTAGGCGCCGGTGGTCACCGCCTGAATCGACGCGCCGGTGAACCAGTAGATGATCGCCCCGCCGGTGATGAGGCCCAGCAGGAAGGGCGGGTGCAGGATGGAGAGGTTGCTCAGCAGCTCGGGCTTGAGTCCCTGGGTGAGTGACAGGATGATCGAGAAAATCATCGTGGTCGAGCCCACAACCGCGGTGCCGATGAGCACCGGCTTCGCGGTGGCCTTGAAGGTATTGCCCGCCCCGTCGTTCTCCTCGAGGAAGTGCTTGCCCCGCTCGAAGTCGGCATCGAAGCCGAAGTCGCGCTTCAGCTCATCCCGGATCCCCGGCACGTTCTCGATCAGCGACAGCTCGTAGACCGACTGGGCGTTGTCGGTCACGGGGCCGTACGAGTCCACCGCGATGGTGACCGGGCCCATGCCCAGAAACCCGAACGCGACCAGACCGAACGCAAACACCGCCGGCGCCAGCATCAGGCTGGCCATGCCGCTGGGGCCTCCGATCGTGCTGACCGCGTAGGCGACCGTCATGAGCGCCAGCATCGCGAGCCCGATCCAGAAGGCGCTGAAATTCCCGGCGACCAGCCCGGACAGGATGTTGAGGGCCGGGCCGCCTTCCTTCGACGAGCTCACCACCTCGCGCACGTGCCGCGACTCAGTGGAGGTGAACACCTTCACCAGCTCGGGAATGATGGCGCCGGCGAGCGTGCCGCAGGTGATCACGGTCGAGAGCTTCCACCAGAGCGAACCATCGCCGAGGGTAGGAATCAGCAGGTAGGAAACGACGTAGGTCAGCAGCACCGACACGATGGAAGTCAGCCAGACAAGTGACGTCAGCGGCGCCTCGAAATTCATCTTCGGCGCGGCCGCGTACTTGGCCTTCGCCACCGCCTCGTTGATGAAGTACGAGAGGGCGGACGCGATCACCATCATGATGCGCATCGAAAAGATCCAGACCAGCAGCTGCACCTGGACGGTCTCGTAGTTCGGCCCGGCCGAGGTCGGATTCACCGCCAGCAGGATGAACGAGATGAGCGCGACGCCGGTCACCCCGTACGTCTCGAAGCCGTCGGCCGAGGGACCCACGGAGTCGCCGGCGTTGTCGCCGACGCAGTCCGCGATGACGCCCGGGTTTCGTGCGTCGTCCTCCTTGACGTTGAACACGATCTTCATCAGGTCGGCCCCGATGTCGGCGATCTTGGTGAAGATCCCGCCCGCGATCCGGAGCGCCGCCGCGCCCAGCGATTCGCCGATGGCGAAGCCGATGAAGCAGGGTCCCGCGTAGTCCCGGGGCACGAACAGCAGGATGAACAGCATCAGCAGGAGCTCGACGCTGATCAGCAGCATGCCGATGCTCATGCCTGCCTTGAGCGGGATGGCGTAGCACGGATAGGGCTTCCCGCGGAGGCTGGCGAACGCGGTGCGCGAGTTGGCGAACGTATTGACCCGAATGCCGAACCACGCCACGCCATAGCTGCCCGCGATGCCGATGACGCTGAACAGCAGGATGACCGCCACCTTGAACGCCGGCATGCCGTGCGTCACCGCCCCGGCGGCGTCGGTACCGGTCGCGAGCGTCCCGAAGTACAGCGTGATGATCGTACCGATGAAGAGCCACAGCACCATCAGGAACTTGCCCTGCGTGACCAGATAGGTCTTGCAGGTCTCGTAGATGAGCTCGGAGACCTCACGCATCGACGTGTGCACCGCCATGTTGCGCAGCTGCGTGTAGATCATCAGGCCGAACAGCAGCCCGAGGCCGCAGACCGCCAGCCCGCCCATCAGCAGCGCCCGCCCGGTCATGCCGAGGAAGGTGACCGTGCCGAGGTCCGGCAGGACGAGGTTGGCCTCGCCGCCGGTGTGGCGCGCGGCCTCCTGCGCAAACGCCCCGGCGGGTGCCAGGGCGAGCAGCAGAAGGGCGGCGAGGGGCAGGACTCGTCGGCAGACTGTGGCCATCCGCTTCATCATCGATCTCCTGAAAAAACGCGGGTGCGACGCGCCGGTGGCGCGCCGGTCGGGGTCAATACGCGCCGATGGGACGGTGGCCGGGCTCGGCCGCCGTGTGCAGCAATGTCAGGAACCGCTTGGCCAGCCGGTCGATTTCGCTCTCGCCGGGCTGATCGGTGTGGACGATCACGAGCGTGTAGTGTCCGCCTTCGGCATGCACCGAGACCGTCACCGTGCCGATGGCGCCGGCGAAGCTCCGGCGCCGCGGGCCCTCTTCCGTCGGGCCGAGGCGGGCGCCGAAGAACTGCGCCGTGCTGGCGACCGCCTCGTCCGGCGTCAGCTGCGTGCGGTGAAAGTACTTCATGACTCCTGGTAGTACTCGATGCCCAGGTGGGTGATCTGCTCTTCACCCATCATGTAGCGCAGGGTGTTCTTGAGCTTGGTATGCTGGATGAACAGGTCATGCTCGGGATACAGTCCCGGGGCCACCTGCGGGCTCTTGAAGTAGAACGACAGCCATTCCTGGATCCCGCTCATCCCGGCGCGCTTGGCGAGGTCGAAGAAGATGGCCAGGTCGAGCACCAGCGGCGCGGCGAGAATTGAGTCGCGGCAGAGGAAATCGACCTTGATCTGCATCGGATAGCCCAGCCAGCCGAAGATGTCGATGTTGTCCCAGCCCTCCTTGTTGTCGCCGCGCGGAGGGTAATAGTTGATGCGCACCTTGTGGTACATGCTGCCGTAGAGCTCGGGATAAAGCTTCGGCTGCAGGATGTGCTCGAGCACGCCGAGCTTGGATTCTTCCTTGGTCTTGAAGCTTTCCGGGTCGTCCAGCACCTCGCCGTCCCGGTTGCCGAGGATGTTGGTCGAGTACCAGCCGGCGACCCCGAGCATGCGCGCCTTGAACATCGGCGACAGCACGGTCTTAAGCATGGTCTGGCCGGTCTTGAAATCCTTGCCGCCGATCGGCACGCCCTTGTCCCGGGCTAGCTGCTCCATCGCAGGGAAGTCGCAGCTGAGGTTGGGAGCCCCGTTGGCGAACGGCACACCCTCCATGATCGACGCCCAGGCGTAGAGCATCGACGGCGCGACGGTGGGATCGTTCGCGTCCATCGCCTTCTCGAACGCCTCGAGCGACTGATGCGCCGCGCCGGGCGCGATGAAGATTTCAGTGGACGCGCACCAGACCATCACCAGCCGGTCGCATTTGTGCTTCGCCTTGAAATCCCGGATGTCCTTCCGCAACAGCTCGGCCAGTTCGCGCTTGGTGCCGGCCGTCTTCACGTTCTTGCCCTCGAGACGCTTGACGTACGTCTGCTCGAAGACGGCCGGCATCGGCGCGATCCCCTTGAGGAACGCGGCGATGGGCTCGATGTGCTCGTGCTTGTCCAGCACGCCGGCGTGCAGCGCGGCTTCGTAGGCGTTGTGCGGAATCGGATCCCAGGCGCCGAAGACCAGGTCGCCGAGCGCGGCCAGTGGCGCGAATTCGCGGATCAGCGGCGCGCGGCCTTCCGTGCGCTTGCCCAGCCGGATGGTCCCCATCTGCGTCAGCGACCCGATCGGTTTCGCCGAGCCGCGACGCACGTTCTCCACGCCGGCGATGAACGTCGTCGCCACGGCGCCGAGGCCGACGCAGAGCACCCCGAGCTTGCCGTTGGCCGGCGCAATGGTGCGCGCAGTCTTGTCAGCCACTGCTAACGTCCTTTCGATAGAGAGTCGAGCACCCGGCTCTCCGCGGGTGCTCCGCGCTCCGGCTCAGCGGCCGCCGCGGCGTGATAGACGTACACGAAGCGCTGCACGACCGTGATGATCGAGGCGATCGCCAGCAGCGCGACCACGGCTTCGAGAACCTGTGCGTGCGCACTGGCGCCGAACAGCAGCGAGGCGAGGCTCAATCCCAGAATCCGCTCCGCCCGCTGCGCGATGCCGACCTTGCAATCGAGCCCCAGTCCCTCGGCCCGCGCGCGCGCATACGACACCAGCAGCGACGCGAGAATGGCGACCATGCAGAGGATCACCGCGGGCACCCGCCACGC
This sequence comes from Gemmatimonadales bacterium, assembly GCA_038321865.1. Classification (GTDB taxonomy): domain Bacteria; phylum Gemmatimonadota; class Gemmatimonadetes; order Gemmatimonadales; family GWC2-71-9; genus JAICUF01. The sequence continues at coordinate 29,616 of JBBQFH010000027.1, read as the reverse complement.
GACGTCCGGGGCGCTCAACAGAAAGGCGGCGATGCCGATGAAAGTGGCCCCGTCGCCCACGCGATCGAGCGTCGAATCGTAGAATGCGCCGAACTTCGTCTCCATGGCGCCGCCCCGCGCCACCTGGCCATCGAGCGTATCCGCGACGCCGCTGGCCAGCAGCAATGCCCCGCCGATCCGCACGTGACCCAATCCATACGCGACGGCCGACACCAGCACGAAGCCGGTGCCGATCGTGGTGATCGTGTTCGGGCGGATCCCGGTTCGGATCAGCGCGTCCACCGAGGGGCGGACGATCGCGTAATACGGCCGTTCCAGGGCGCCTAGCAGTTTCACCGTCGTTCCGTCCTCGGCTGGTTCGTCGGTCTCGGGGCGGCGTCCGGTCGACGCTATAGCCGCGAAAGGATAACCGCCGACCCCGCACGGGGCAATCGCGCCCGACCTCCGCATTAGAGCCTCCCAGGAAAGAAGTTGGCTCAGTCTATCCGGGGGCCGTGGCTTGACCGTGACCCCGGGCGTGACCCGGGATTCAGGCGAGGGCGATCAGTACAGGAGGAACGGTCGGCGGCGCAACTCGAACGCCTGAATGGCCGCAGGCCAGCCGGACACGATCCGGGCCGGAGGCTCGCCCGCGGCGAGTGCGGTCCGGAGCGCCGTACCGCCCGCCAGCCGATCGAAATGCGCGGCGATCCAGCGGAGCCGGTCGGGATGCTGGGCGCGGATGGCCGCGAGCAGGTACACGGCGGTGATCGTCGGATCGTAGGTGGGGCGGTCGGTGACGTGGAGCCGTATGCCGACGACGAGCGTATCGGCGAACTTGGCATCGCCCGGGCGTCTCGGCGTGAAGCTGGCGCCGGAGAACGACACACCCGGCAGGTGCGCGGCGCGCATCCGGGCCAGCACCGCCGTCGTATCGAGCCAGGGCGCGCCGATCTGCTCGAACGGGGCCTCCGACCCTCTGCCGACCGAGAGATTGGTGCCTTCGAACAGGCAGGTGCCCGGATAGTGAAACAGGCTCTCGAGGGTCCGCAGGTTGGGGCTCGGCGGAATGAAGCGAAGCCCCGTGTCGTCGTACGCACTGGTGCGGCGCCACCGGGCCGCCGGCACCACCGTGAGCGCCGAATGCAGAGCCAGATCGGCGTCGGCCAGTCGCGCGAGCTCGCCCAGGGTCATGCCGTGCCGCATCGGGACCGCGAGCCGCCCGATGAACGACGAGAAGGCGGTGTCGAGCACATTGCCCTGCACCGCGCCGCCGATCGGATCGGGGCGGTCGAGCACCACGACACGAATGCCGTGCCGCGTGGCGGCCCGCATGACCTCGACGGTCGTCGCGAGATAGGTGTAGTAGCGCGCGCCGGCATCCTGCAGGTCTACGACCATCACATCCACGCCGGCCAGCATGCTGTCGGTCGGGGCGGAAGTCCGGCCGTAAAGACTGTAGATTGGAAGGCCGGTCGCCGAATCCACGGACGACGCGACCGATGCGCCCGGGTCGGACGCGCCCCGGAACCCGTGCTCCGGGCTGAACAGCGCCACCAGGCGGACGCCGGCGGATCGCATCAGGTCGACATCGCTCGTGCCCGATGCGCCGATGCCCGACTGGTTGGTGACCAGCCCCACACGCCGACCTCGCACCAGTCCGATGCTGTCGGCGAGGAGGACGTCTATTCCGGGCCGGACCGGGCCCACCGCGGGGCCGGTCTCGATGAACGGGCGTTGCGCGGGCCCATTCGAGCAGCCGAGCCAGAGTCCCATTCCACTCAGCAGAGCGAGCGTTCTGTGCACGTGAGATCCCTCATCGCATTGTCGGTTGGCCTGGCCGCCTGCACCCCATCCCGCGGACTGGTTGCTCCGCCTCCCGCTCCGGTGCGCGCCGCCGATGTGGAGCGGCTGCTCGATTCGATGCCCCTGCGCGACCGGATCGCGCAGCTCGTCGTGCCCTGGATCGCCGGCAGCTACGCCGCCTTCGACGACGAGGCCTTTGCGCGCGCCGTCGGCTGGGTCGACTCGCTGCACGTCGGCGGCATCATCATCTCGATCGGTTCGCCCCTGGATGTGGCGGCCCGTCTCAATCATCTGCAGGAGCGGTCGCGGCTGCCACTGCTGATTGCCTCGGACCTCGAAAGCGGAACGACGTTCCGGCTGGTCGGCGGAACATCCTTCCCCCCCAATATGGGGCTGGGGGCGTCCGGCAAGGAACTCGATGCCTACGAGGTGGGGCGGGTGACGGCTCTCGAGGGACGCGCGGTCGGCATCCATCTTACCTTCGCACCGGTCGCCGACGTCAACAACAACCCGGCGAATCCCATCATCAATACCCGTTCGTTCGGCGAGGATCCGCGCGCCGTGGCGCGGCTGGTGGCCGCCGCCGTGCACGGCATTCAGGACCACGGCATGCTCGCCACGGCGAAGCATTTCCCCGGCCACGGTGACACGGGCACGGACAGCCATATCGCGCTGCCGGTGATCGCCTCGGGCTGGGGCCGGTTCGACACCCTCGAGCTGATACCGTTCCGGGCGGCGATCGCCGCCGGCGTGGCCGGCGTGATGTCGGCGCACATCGCCTTGCCGGGGCTCGACAGCGGGCGCACCCGACCCGGTACCGTCGCGCCGGGCATCCTCACCGGCATCCTCCGCGACTCACTCGGGTTCAAGGGCTTCACCGTCACCGATGCCCTCAACATGGGCGCCCTCGTAAGCACCCTCGGCGCGGGCGAGGCGCCGGTGCTCGCCTTCGAGGCCGGCGCCGACATGCTGCTGCAGCCGGCGGATCCGCGGGTCACGATCGACGCGATGGAGCGTGCGGTCACCTCGGGGCGGATCTCGGAAGCGCGCCTGAACCAGTCGGTCCGGCGCATCCTGCTCCTCAAGCAGGGACTGGGCCTTTTCGAGCGGCGCAGCGTAGTGCTCGACAGCGTGCCGGCGGTGGTGGGTCGGGCGGAATTTCTCGCGCTCGCCCGCGACATCGCCGCGCGGTCGATCGTGCTCGCACGGGACAGCGGGGGGGCGGTGGACAGCCTTCGCGCCGCCCCGCGCTCCCTCACCCTGGTGGCCTATGGCGACGACACGAACTCATCCGCCGGCAACGCCACCGCGGCCGAGCTCCGGACGCTGGGCCACAAGGTGAAGGTATTCCGACTTGCTCCGGCGAGCGGCCCGGCAAGCTATGACTCGGCACACGTGGCGCTCGCCGCGAACCCGATGGCCGTCTTCGCGGTCGCGGTGCGCGCGTCGGCCGGCCGCGGCTCCATCGGGATGCCCGCCGCGCTCGCGGCGCTGGCCGACTCCAGCGCAACCGTTCGCCCGACGATCCTGCTGTCCCTGGGCTCGCCGTACATCGTGTCGCAGACGCCGCGGGTCGGGTCGTATGTGCTCGCCTGGGCCGCGAACCCGGTCAGTGAACAGGCCGCCGCGCGCGCCCTCAGCGGTGCCGCCATCATCGGACACCTGCCGATCCGGATTCCGCCGGACCAGGCGGTGGGCGGCGGGCTGGAACGCGCGGCCGTGCTCGGGGCTACGCGTTGAAGCGCGCGCTGCCGGCGCTCGTCGCCTCGGCGGCCCTCGCCTGTTCCGGCCCCAGCGCGAAGCAGACGCCGTCACCGCTCCCCGTGCCCGTCGAAGCCGCCGATTGGACCTCCGTGACGGCCTACCTCGATTCCGCCATCGCGGACACCGCGGCGCCGGGCGCGGTCCTCGCCGTGTCGCTTGGCGGGCAGCGCCATTATTACGGCACCGGCCGGCTCGGCCTCGACAACGCGCGACGGCCCGATTCCGCCACCGTCTATGATCTCGCGTCACTCAGCAAGGTGGTCGGGCTGACCACCTCGATCATGCTTGCCGTGGACGAGCATCGCATCGATCTCGACGCGCCGATTCAACGCTACGTGCCAGCCTTCGAGGGGATGCACAAGGAAAAGGTCACCGTCCGTCACCTGCTCACGCACTCGAGCGGCCTTCCTGCCTGGCGGGCGCTCTACCGCGAGTCGGCGGATCGCGCGGGGGCGATGGCGCTGGCGGACACCACCCCTCTCGATACCCTGCCTGGCGCCCGCATGCTGTACTCCGATCTCGGGGCTATCGTCCTCACTCAGGCCGTGGAGCGGGTGTACGGCATGCGGATCGACTCGCTGCTCGCGCTCCGGGTGTTCGGCCCGCTGGGGATGACGGGGACGCGATACCTGCCGCCCGAGTCATGGCGTGACCATATCGCGCCGACGGAAAACGACCCGTGGCGGGGCCGCGTCCTGGTGGGCGAAGTGCACGACGAGAACGCCTCACGGCTGGACGGTGTGTCGGGACACGCCGGCATCTTCAGCGATGCGCGTGACCTCCTGATGTTCGCCGAGTGGCTCATGCACGGCGCGGGCGCGCGCGGCGTGCCGCTTCCGGCGCCCCTGGAACCGCCGCGGAGTGTCCGGATGTTCATTCGGCGGCAGGACATGCCGCCCGGCTCGAGCCGGGCCCTGGGCTGGGACACGCCGTCCCAGCCCAGCAGCGCCGGCCACCTGATGGACAGCACCAGCTTCGGGCATACCGGCTTCACCGGCACATCAATCTGGATGGACCCGACCCGTGGGCTGGCGATTATCCTGCTGAGCAACCGGGTCCACCCGACCCGGGCGAACGCCAAATGGGGACCGGTCAGGGCCGGAGTGGCCGACCGCGTGGTCCGAACGCTCTTTCCTGTTGGGGCACAGTGAGTTGCGACCCCGTTGCCCGGGGGCGGTACGTTGACATGTCGGCGGGCGCCCGGTAATTTCGAGCAGTGTTTTTCCACCACTTGAAGGAGCACGACATGAGCAGCAGCACCGACCAGCAGGCCCCGGCCGCCGGATTCAGCCTCATCCTGACGGACCGGGCCGCCGAGGAAGTGCGCAAGTTCATCGCCGCCGAACAGGTACCGGCCGACAGCGCCGGGCTTCGCGTCAGCGTGCTGCCCGGCGGCTGCTCCGGATTCAAGTACAGCCTGAACATCGAGGAGCGGGCGCTCGAGGACGACCTGGTGGTGCCGGTGAACGGCATTCGCCTGTTCGTCGACGGATTCAGCGCGCAGTATCTCACCGGCGTGACGGTGGATTATACCTCGTCGATGCAGGGCTCCGGCTTCACCTTCACCAATCCGAATTCCACCGGCGGATGCGGGTGCGGCAGCAGCTTCACCGCCTGATCAGCCGGATGTAAGCTTTCCGGGCCCACCGCCGCTGAGCGCGTGGGCCCTTTTCGTTGCCTCGTCCGGGAGCGCCCCTGCATACCGTCGACCTGATGATCGTCGGGGTCTATTTCACCTTTACCCTGGCCCTGGGACTCTGGGTGGCCCGGCACCAGCGCAGTGCCAGTGATTATTTCCTGGGCGCGCGCGACCTTCCGGCATGGGCCATCCTCCTGTCCATCGTGGCAACCGAAACGAGCGCCGTCACCGTCATCTCCATGCCGGGCATCGGCGCCCGCGGTGATCTCGGCTTTCTGCAGCTCGCGTTCGGCTATCTCATCGGACGGATCGGCGTCGCGATCTGGCTGCTGCCCGGATATTTCCGCGGCGACCAGGAGACCGCGTATGCCCGGCTGGAATCGCGGTTCGGTGTCGGGACCAGGCGGCTCACCTCCACGGTGTTCCTCGTCACCCGCTTCCTGGGCGATGCGGTGCGGGTGTTCGCGAGCGCGATCCCGCTGGCGCTGGTGACGGGATGGAGTATCCCGCTCTCGATCGTCGCCATGGGCATCGTGACGATGGTGTACACCTGGTTCGGCGGCTTCAAGGCGGTGGTGTGGACCGATGTGCTTCAGCTCTCGATCTATCTTGCCGGCGGCGTCGCGGCGCTCTTCATCGCCTGGCACCTGGCGGGTGGCCCGCACGCCGCGCTCGATCTCGCCGCACGCGCGGGGAAGCTCCGCGTGATTGATCCCACGATTGATTTCAGCCGCACCTATACGCTCCTCGGGGGCCTTCTGGGTGGCGCCATGCTGTCCGCCGCCTCCCACGGCACCGATCACCTGATCGTGCAGCGGCTGCTGGCCACGCGGTCGCTGCGAGACGCGCGCATGGCGCTGGTCGGCTCCGGCGTGATGGTGATCCTGCAGTTCACCCTCTTTCTCCTCGTCGGCTCCGCGATCTGGGCCGCCGGGCTCGCGCCGATGTCCACGCCGAGCGACCACCTGTTCCCGCTGTTCGTGCTGAACCACCTGCCGGTCGGGCTCGGCGGGCTGGTGGTCGCCGGCATCCTGGCGGCGGCGATGGGCACCCACAGCTCGGCGATCAATTCGCTCGCGTCGTCGGCGACCCACGATCTCTACGCCGGGTTTACCGGCCGCACCGATCCGGTGCACCTGCTCCGCGTGGGGCGGCTGTTCAGTGCGGCCTGGGCCCTCGCGCTGATCGGCGGAGCCTTATTCTTCTTTCGCTTCAGCACGGGAACGGACACGCCGGTGGTCGTCGTCGCACTGTCGATCGCGTCCATCACCTACGGCGCGCTGCTGGGCACGTACCTGCTGACCGGGGCGTGGTCGCGGGCGCAGGGGCGTGACGTCGTCACCGCGGTCATTGCGAGCATGGCCGTGATGCTGGTCGTCGTCTTTGCCAAACGTCTCGCCGCCATACCCTCGCTCGCCGCGCTGAGCACGCTCGGCCGGCTGGCCTGGCCGTGGTACGTCCCCATCGGAACGCTGCTGACCGTCGTGACCGGCACCATCGCGAGCTATCTGCCACACAAGGATCCCGCATGAGTCGCATCTACATCGGCGCCGACGTGGGCGGGTCCAAGACCGCGGTGTCGGTCTCGGACGGAACCACCGTGCTCAGCCACGCGGACGGGCCCGGCGCCGCGGTCCGGCCCGGTCGCTCGCTCGTGTCGGCGGGAATCATCGCTGATGTGGTGCGGCAGGCACTGGCCGCGGCCGGGAAGCTGCGGGCCGACGTGATGGTCGTCGGGGCCGCCGGCGCCGGCAGGCAGCCGGAGCAGGACGAGCTGCAGCTCGCGCTCCGCGGCGAGGGCATTGCCGACCGCGTCGTGGTGACCACCGATGTCGAGATCGCGCTCGCCGGAGCGTTCGGCGAAGGGGTGGGGATCGTGATCAGCGCAGGCACCGGCAGCGTGGCGGTCGGCCGCGACGCGGGGGGCCAGCTCCACCGTGCGGGCGGGTACGGGTGGCAGATGGGTGACGAAGGAAGCGGCTACGCCGTCGGGCGGGCGGCACTCGGGGCCGTCAGCCGGGCCGCCGATGGACGCAGCCCGGAAACCGCCCTCAAGCGCCGGGTGTTCGACGTGACACGGAGCGCGGATTTCGACGCGCTGGTACGCTGGGCCGCCACCGCGGGACCGGCCGAGGTCGCGTCGCTCGCGCCGCACGTGCTGGAAGTCGCCGCGGGAGGGGATCTCGTTGCGCACGGAATCGCCGATTACGCCGCGCGCGAGCTCTCGCAGCTCGCGGTCCACATTCTGCCGCGGATGAGCGGCGACGCGCCCATCCCGGTTGCGCTCAACGGCGGCCTGCTGGCGAGTGCCGAGCTCCGCCGCGTCGTGCTGGCGAAGCTCGCCGACGAGCCGCGGCTCACACCGATGGAGAGCCCGGTCGATGCCGTGACGGGCGCGCTCTCGATCGCCGCCCGCCACTCTCCGCCCTGAGAGGCTCGCCCTACCCCGGGCGCGCCGTGCCGCCGGCGACGCGATTCCGCAACCGGCTGTGCCGCACGCTGTAGCCGAAGTAGATCACCAGGCCTGCCACCAGCCAGAGCCCGAACCGGATCCAGGTCAGCCGGGGCAGCTGCGTCATCAGATACAGGCACGATACGATCGAGATGATCGGCGTGAGCGGCACCAGCGGTGCCCGGAACGGGCGGACACGGTCCGGCTGCTTGTGCCGCAGGACGATCACGCCCGCCGACACGATCACGAACGCGAACAGCGTTCCGATGTTGGTGAGGTCCACCACTTCGGCGATGTTGGCGAACGCCGCAAACACCGCGACGAACAATCCGGTGAGGATCGTCCCGACGTACGGCGTCTTGAATCGCGGGTGGACCCTGGCCAGGAAGGGCGGCAGCAGGCCGTCGCGCGCCATCGACATGAAAATCCGCGGCTGGCCGAGCTGGAAGACCAGCAGCACGCTGCTCATCGCGATGACGGCGCCAAGCGAGACAATGAAGCGCGAGACGCTGATGAGCTTCGGCGAGCCGTCCGCCATCGCGAGCGCCGTGATCATCGGCTCCGGCGTCCCCAGCTGGCGCCAGTCGGCCATCCCCGTCATTACGACGGACAGCACGATGTACAGCACCGTGCAGACGATCAGACTCATGATGATGCCGAACGGCATGTCCTTGCCGGGATCCTTGGATTCTTCGGCCGCCGTCGACGTCGCGTCGAACCCGATGTAGCTGAAGAAGATGATGGCGGCGCCGGCGCTGATCCCCTTGAAACCATTCGGCGAGAACCCGCCGCTGGCGGGATTGTGCCAGTTGATCGGCTTGATGAGCGTCGCGCCGACGGCGCAGAAAAACAGGATGATCGCGATCTTGAGGAGCACCATCGCGTTGTTCGAGTTGGCCGACTCCTTGATGCCGATCACGAGCACCACCGTGATCAGGGCCACGATCATGAACGCCGGAAGATTGAAGATGACCGGCAGTCCGAAGAGATGGGGTGCCGAGGTCGCCGCCGACGCGAGGTAGTGGCTGGTCGCATCGGAGGCCCCGGCCGCCAGCGCATCGACCGCCATGTGCGCCGAGCGGTAATCGGTGGCCATCCAGGCCGGCAGCGACACCCCGAAGTGGCTGAGCAGCTCCCTGAAATAGCCGGCCCAGCCGATCGCGACGCCGATGTTGCCGACCGCGTACTCGATGATCAGGTCCCACCCGATGATCCAGGCGACCAGCTCGCCTAGCGAGGCGTAGGCGTAGGTGTAGGCGGAGCCGGCGATCGGCACCATCGCCGCGAATTCCGCGTAACACAGCGCCGCGAAGCCGCAGGTCAGCGCCGTGAGCAGGAAGGAGAAGATGATCGCGGGCCCCGCGCCCGGCCGAAGCGGATCGCCGACGATCGCGGTACCGGTAGTCGCGAAGATACCCGCGCCGATGGTCGCGCCGACACCCAGCGCGGTGAGATGCCATTTCCCCAGCGAGCGCTTCAGCCCGCCGCGTTCGGCCAGATCGTCTTCACAGTCGGCGATGGACTTGCGGGCAAAAAGCTGGGACATGTCACCTCGCGGAAGGATCACTGCGTCGGGAGCGTGAACTCCATCGGAAATACCACCGGCACCGGCTGCCCGTCGGGCCCGCGTGCCGGCTTGAAGCGAAATCCCATCACGACATCCGAGAACTTCTTGTAGTACCCGCGATCGGTGATCACGGGATCGGTGTCGAACCGCTCCACCTTGCCGTCGGCCGCGATCGCGAACATGACCTTGACCGTCCGGCCGCGCAGTTCCCTGGGCGGGGTGCTGAACGGGATCGAGAGCCCTCGGAGCTCGGGCGGGCGGATCGACCCTCCCTGGCCGCCGCTGCCCGGGCCGCTGCCGACACCGCTTCCCGAACCCGCACCGCCGCCCGTTCCGCCTCCGCTCCCGCCGTTGGCGCCTGCACCTTCCCCCTGCCCCGGACTGGTCCCTGCACCCGGAGTCGCGCTCACGGCCGGCACGGCAGGCGTCGAGTCCGTGACCGCAGGTGTGGACGCCGTTGTCACGGCCGGCTTCTGGACGCTGGGTGGGATGGTGACAGGTGGCACCGGCAGAGCGGGTATCGCCGGCGGCGGAGGACTGGGCGGAAGCGCAATAATATACGTCGTCCGGTTCCCGCCGCCACCGCCTCCACCGCCACCGCCGCCGGCGCTTCCGAAGCGCGGATCTCCGGGTTCGGGCGTCGCCAGCAGCAGATCGCGGCGGGTCCACAGCAACGCCAGCAGCAGGGCGTGCAAGCCGAGCGAGACCCAGAACCCGGCCACCCGCCGCTGCGCTCGCGGCAGCAGGAGCCTCGGTGGTTCGGGACGGTGGGCGGCACGGTCGGCTGCGATGGTCATTGGCTCCGAAGATAGTGACGCGCGGGCGAGCCAGGAAAACACGTGCGGGAGCCTGTGAGGGCCCCCGCGCGGACTGCAGTGATGCCGGTCGCCCGGTGCTACTTGCGATAGGCCTCGATGGGCGTGAACCCGATGATCTGGACGCCGGCGCTTCGCGCGGTATCCATCGCGTCAACCACGTCCTGATAGACCCGGTTCTGTCCGGCCTTGATGAACATCAGCTTGGCGTTGCGCGGCGCGAAGATCGTGCGGATCTGCGTTTCGAGCTGCGCCTTCGGAACCGGCTGGCTGTTGATGGCGTAGCTGCCGTCATCGTTCATCTCCAGCACAATCTGGTCGTTCTGGCTCTGATTCCTGGTTTCGGTGTTGGGCGGCGCCACCTGCACGTCCATGGCCATCCGGTTGAGCGGCTGCGAGACCATGAAGATGATCAGCAGCACCAGCAGGATGTCGATCATCGGCACGACGTTCGGCTCGGCGGAAAGTCCACCGCTGCCACCAGTCGACATACCCATGTTACGCGCCCCCCTTCTTCTTCACGGCGCCGCCGAGCAGCGACGCGGCCTCGTTCCGCTCGGTGATCGAGCGGACGACGCGCGCTCCCGCCTTGCGCGCAATCTCGATCCCTTCCTGCACCCGGCCGTACTTCAGCTTCTGGTCGGCCTTGAAGTACAGCACCTTGTCGTCGCGCGTCGCGTACATCGAGCGAAGCTGCTCCTCCAGCGCCGCATCCGCGATCGGACGCTTGTTCAGGAAGAAGTGGCCGCTCTGGTCAATGCCGAGCGTGACCTCGTCGTCCTTCTCCGGACTCCGGTCGAGATTCTTGGCCTTCGGCAGCTCGGCCCGAAAACCGGCTGCGATCAGCGGTGTCACGATCATGAAGATGATCAGCAGCACCAGCATGATGTCGATCATGGGGACGACGTTCGGCTCCGACTTGACCGACGTGCGTCCGGCGCTCCCTGCGGACATGCCCATGGGACGCTATCTCCTTTCCCGGAAGACGATCGTGGGCAGGTCAGCCGGCAACGTGACCACTGCCGCTCACGGCCTTCTGGGCCTGGAATTCCTTGGTGAAGATCGACCGGCCGAACTCGCTGCCGACGCTCTTGATGAGGTAGTCGATCAACTCCTTCGACGTGTAGGTCATCTCGACCGTCAGGTTCTCGATCTTCGTCGTGAAGTAGTTGTAGCCCCACACCGCCGGAATCGCGACCATGAGTCCGAAAGCCGTGGTGATGAGCGCTTCGGCGATACCGGCCGAGACGCCGGCCAGGCCGCCGGTGGTGCCGCCCGCCGCCATGCCGGTAAAGGCGGTGATGATGCCCATCGTGGTGCCGAGGAGGCCGACGAACGGAGCCGTCGAGCCGACCGTGGCCAGCACGCCGGTGCCGCGCTTGAATTCGGCCAGCACGATCAGCATCTGGCGCTCGACCGCACGCTCGGAGGAATTGATGTCCGCGGAGGTGATCGTGGCACGATCGCGGAGGAGTGGCTTCACCTCAGCGAGCGCTTCCCCCAGCACGCGCGACACATGGCTCTTCTTGTTCTTTTCCGCCAGCGCGATCGCCTGGTCCAGATTTTCTTCCTGGATGGCGCGCGAGAACTGCGGGGCGAAGCGGCGGGTTTCCGCCTGGCTCCGCATGATCTGTATGAGCTTCGTGACCATGACGGTCAGCGAGTACACCGACATGATCGCGAGGATGATGACGATACCCTTCGCGAAGGGGCCCATCTGTGCCCACATCGCCGCCAAATCGAGATTCATCTGCGCCTCCGTTAAAGAACGTCGGCCGCGCGGGAGCGCGCGGCGTCACGAGACCCTATTGGCCCTGGAAGACGACCGGCTGCTGAACGAGCACTCGTACCGCGTGACCGCCATTGCGCCCTGGCTTGAAATTCGCCTTGAGGATCACGTCTTTCGCCGGCTCCTCGAAAACCTTGTTGGTGCTGCTTTGCACCTTGACGGAGTTGGTCTCCGCCCGACCGAGCGTGTCCACGATAAAGGACAGCATCACCCGGCCCGGCACTCCCTCAAACCCGCTCGGCGTGCGCAGCGGCCCCGGGGTGATCATGTGCGGCGGGTCATCGGCTTCAGCCGACGACACCACCACGCTGCCCACGTCCACCGGTCCGGTCCCACCGACAATGCCCGTCGCCAAACCGCCCTCGACACCCTTGCCCGTGAAATCCCGGGGGTCGAACGCCTTCTGGTTGAGATCGACCGGCGGAATGTCCTTGGGAATGTCCGTCGGCGCGACCACCGTCTGGAACCCCTTGGGCGGCGGGTTGGCGCTCACGACCACGTCCTGCGGCGGCGGCGGGTCGGGCGGCTTGACCGCGTCAGGCGGCCTGATGAACACCACATTGGTGTCAATCGGCGCGTTCTCGGCCGCTTCGGCCATCCCCTTGGTTGCGTAGACCGCAGCCAAAATGATGATCGCGTGCACGACGATCGACGTCAGCGCCTGGCCCACCGTCTTCTGCTTCTTGGCTTTGGACTCGATCAGGTTGTCAAACACGTACCCACCTCCACTGAGGAGACTCTCACGTGCTCTCAACCTATCCCCGGCCGCCTAGCAGCCCGCTGACGCCCACATGACAATTTGGTGACAAATCCGTTAGCGATTCCGGGCGCAGCCATGCCGCCCTCGACTCAGCCCGTCGGCATCGGCGCGGCGACTTCCGCGCGAGGCAGCGTGACGGTAAAACTGGTTCCCCGTCCCGGCCGGCTCTGGACGGTGATGGCACCGCCATGCGCTTCCGCAATCCACTTGGTGATCGCCAGGCCCAGTCCGGTGCCGGGGCGGTCGCCGGTGCGGGACCGGGCCGGGTCGGCACGCCAGAACCGGTCGAAGATGTGCGGGAGATCGCCCGGAGCGATCCCGATACCGGTATCCCGTACCATGACCACTACGCCGGTGTCGCGGTCCACGAGCTCGAGATCCACATGTCCGCCCGCCGGCGTGTATTTCACCGCGTTGGTGACGAGGTTCAGCAGCAGTTCCCGGATCCGGTGCCGGTCCACGGCGAGCATCACCGGCTCACCCGGAATCACCGTCGTCACCGTCAACGCGCCGGCCTCGGCGAGCATGCCTGCCGTCTCGGATGCCTCGCCCACGAGTTCGCGGAGGTCCACCTGCTCGACCGCCAGCGGCGTCCGGCCTTCGTCGGCGCGCGCCAGCGTCAGCAGGTTTTCCACCATTTCCGTCATCCGGTTGATCTGCTCCAGCGTCTCGTCGAGCGAGCCGAGGATTTCCGACGGCGTGCCGGGATGGGTGAGGGCGCGCTCCACACCGGCGCGCAGCACCATGAGCGGCGTCTTGAGCTCATGGCTCGCGTCGGCGGTGAAGCGATGGAGGCTTCCGAAGCTCTGCTCGAGCCGCGCCAGCATGCCGTTGAGCGTCAGGGCCAGACGTGAGATCTCGTCGCTGGAGCGCGCCACCGCGAGACGCCGGTGCAGGCTTCGTCCGTCGGTGATCGCGTCGACTTCGTCGGTGATCACCTGCACCGGCCTGAGCGCGCGCCCCGCGAGCCAGTAGCCCAGGCCGACCGAGACCAGGATGATCAGCGGGGCGACCACGCCCATCGCCCGGAGAATCAGCCCGGGGTCGAAGGTGAGATTGTCCCGCGGAGTCGCCACCAGGATGGCGGCGATCCCAGGACCGGCACCATCGACCGGCGCGACGCGGTAACGCACGCGCGACGCGGAGTCGAGCTCGATGGTGCCGACGCGGTCGCCGACGCGGGCTCGCCGCGCCTTTCCCGCGAGCGCCTGCAGCGCCTCGAACCGCAGGTTCCGGGCGGCGTCGGACGCGAACACGACGTCGCCGGAGTCGCCAGTGACGACCAGGTAATCGCGGGAACTCTCGAATGCCGCGCTGATGCGCGACTTGATGGTGGGGGGGAGATTGTAGCCCGTCGTATCCGCTACCACGAGCTCGCCCACGCTCCGGTAGGAATCCTCCAGCCACTTCACCGCGAAGCTCGTCTCCAGCTCCGTCCGCTGGTCGAGCGCGATATCGCTGGGCTGCTTCAGCTCGTAGTAGAGCGCCCCGGCGAACGCGGCAAGCGCGAGCACGAGGGCGACGGTGAACCAGATCGTGAGCTTGCCGCGGATGGTTTCCACGTCACGCCTTCACGACGTACCCGATGCCCCGGACCGTGTGAACGAGCTTGGTCCCCTGTGCCGCATCGACCTTCTTGCGCAATCGATTGATGACGACGTCGACGATGTTCGTGCCCGGATCGAAGTGATAGTCCCAGGCGTATTCCGTGATCAGCGTTCGCGACATGACCCGCGGCGAATGCCGCATGAGATACTCGAGGACTGCATACTCCTTGGGCGTGAGCTCGATCGGCTGTCCACCCCGCCGGACCTCGCGGGTCGCGATATCCAGCTCCAGGTCGGCGACCCGGATGACCGGCGTCCGGAGTTGCTGCGGCCGGCGGCCGAGCGCCTCGACGCGCGCGAGCAGCTCCTCGAAGGCGAAGGGCTTGGTGACGTAGTCATCGGCCCCCGATCGCAACGCCTGCACCTTGAAGTCGACCGCATCCTGGGCCGTAAGCACGAGAATCGGGGTGGTGTGCCCGCGATCGCGCAGCGTCCGGAGAATCTCGAGGCCGGTCATCCCCGGCAGCCGCAGGTCCAGCACCAGGAGGTCGTACTGCCCGCCCGACGCGAGACGCAGCCCCTCCATGCCGTCGGCGACGAGGTCGGCATGATACTGCTGCTCCTCCAGCCCGCGCTTGACGTATTCGCCCACCGTGCGATCGTCCTCGATCACCAGGATCTTCATGCGCTCTCCCGCGCGGCCGGCAGCACGATCCGAAAGAGGGTGCCCTTCCCCGGCTGGCTCTCCACTTCGATCCGGCCGCCATGCTCCTGGACCACCCCGTAGCAAATCGACAGGCCAAGGCCGGTGCCCCGCCCCGGCGGCTTGGTCGTATAGAACGGCTCGAAAATCCTTCCGTGATCCGCCGCCGGAATGCCGGCGCCGCTGTCCTCAACCTCCACCGCCACTTCTCCCGGGCGCGGACCGGTGCGCGTCCGGACGCCAAGGCGCCCGCCATGCTCCATCGCGTCCAGGGCATTCAGCATGATGGCCATGAGGACCTGAATCAGCTGTTCGACGTTTGCCAGCACCGGCGGCACGGCCGGATCGTCTTTCCGGACCAGCGTCAGCGATCTGAACCGCGGGTGATGCTTGAGCAGGAACAGGGTGTCGTCGGCGATGCGGGCGAGCTCCGCTCTGCGCTTCGTCTTGCCCTGCGGCCGGCTGAAGTCCAGCAGGCCATCGACGATCATCGTGCATCGCTGCACTTCCTTGTCCATGATCTCGCAGTACTCCAGGAGTGCGGCGACGCCGGCGCCGGTCACATCCCGCAGCCGCATTTCACAGGCGGCGACGCACGCGCCGATGGTCGCGAGGGGATTGTTGATTTCGTGCATCACGCCGGCCGCCAGCTGTCCGATCGCGGCGAGCTTCTCGGACTGCAGCGCGTGCTGCTGCATCGCGAGGCGCGCACTCACATCCTCGCCAATGGTGATGACATGGCTGATCGCGTCGCCATCCAGCCGCATCGGAATGCGCGTGATGCGGTACCAGGAGCTCCCGTCCGGGCCGGAAACCTCGAGATCGGCTTCGCGGATGCCGCCGGTGGCGAAGACCGTATCAAACTCCGTGCGCAGCTCGTCCGCCGGCTGCCGCGTGAGCACGTCGAAGACGCTCCGGCCCACGACGTCGTCGCGCCGAAGGCCCTGCGTCCCCGTCTCGCGCTTGCGATTCCACACCCGGATGCGGTACTCCCGGTCCACCACGTAGAGTCCCACCGGCAGGCTGTCGATCACGAGGCTCGTGAAGCGGCGCTCGTCCTCGATCGCCCGGGATTGCACCGCCACCTCGAGGCTGAGCTCGGCTGCCCGCTGAAGCGACGCCAGATACGGCGCGAGGATATCCGCGGCGACGCTCAGGAGTGCGGCGGTATCGGGGCCGCCCCCGATCACCGTGAGCGCGCCCAGCCCAACGCCGTCACGCCACAGGTCGGCCCGCGATCCATCGGACGCGAGCGGAATCGCCGCGAGCGACGGCACGACCTGCATCGGACCGGAGGGGGAGGTGATGGCGTAGTAGGTCATCGCGCCCGGCTCGCGGAGCCAGACGGCGACGGACGCCGCGGCCGCGCCCTGGCGAATCGACTCCGCCACCAAGGCGAGGGCGTCGGCCGGCGGGCGGGCGGAATTCAGGCTGCGCGCGACTTCGGCGAGGGTCTCGACCGGCGTCATGTGCGCGTCAGCGGGCCGAGGCCGAATTGTCGGGAACGGAGACGAGGGAGACGATGCGCCACCCGGACGCCGAGCGCCGAAGCACCAGGTTGTCTGCGGTGCCGACTTCGGCGCGGCCCTCGCCGTGGAGCGGTCGCCGTCGTGTGATGATCCAGGCGCTCGCCACGTCGCCCTGCTGGCGGACGTCGATGCGGAACATTCGTACCGCGATGAGCGAGGTGCGGTCCCCGGCATACGCATGCCGAAGAAAGGTGTGGTACGCGTCTGCACTGCGGAAGTCGCGCCAGGCGGTATCGGGCAGCACGGACCGCAGTTCCACCGACGCGCTGTCCCAGAACATCGCGCGGCTTCCGGCAAGGTCCCGCTCGCCCAGCGCGCGGTAATACGTGGCGAGAACGGCGCGGATCGCGTCGTCATCCCGGCGGCTGCCCGTGGGGGTCCGGTCTTCGATCTGGCAGGAAGCCAGGAACAGCACGCCAGCCAGCAGCGCGGCGGAACGCAGGCGCAGCATCGCGGTCCTTGGAGGAGTTTGGCGCAGATAAGATACCATTGGCCCGGCGCGCTCGCGCCTCAGCCGGGCAGCTCGAATACCACCTCGTGATCGGCGCCCGCGTCGAACCGCGCCCGCGCACCGCCCAGGGTCATGCCGTCGACCGCAACGGAGAGCGTCGGCTGATTCCTCAGGCTGAGGGTCACGTTGATGGGCGGGCCGATGAGCCGCGTCACTCGCGCCACGATGCGGCCGGAGCGCCGGCGCAGCGAGCACGCCAGTGCGGTCGGCCCCACGCGCAGCCGCCGGAGCGTCATCCCGTCCCAGCCGTTCGGCAACGCCGGAGCCAGGGTTACTGCGTGCCGAAGGGCGTCGGGCTTCACACCCCAGAGATCGTCGATGACATAGGCAATGGTATCGTCAGAGGCTCCACGTGCGACCGCCGCGAGGGTGTCGGATGAGGGTGGTGCGATGTCGGTCGGGCCGACCACGGCCGGCTCCCCCACCCACGAAGCCCAGCAGCGCGCGAGCTGCATGCCGCGCGCGGTGTCCGGCCGCAGGCGCCTCAGCGCGGTTCTGGCCGGATCGCGCAGGCCGGCGGCGAGCAACGCGGCGGCGTCGGCGTCCAGCTTGGCCCACTCGAGGGAGCGATCGAGCTCCGCATCCGGAGATTCAATCGCGATGCCGTAATCCCGCACCACACGAGCATGCTGAAGGCGTTGCATCGCCAGTCCGCCGGGGCCCTTCCGCCCAAGGAGGTCCAGCGACCGCGCCAGGTCGGCGCCATCGATCGCCATGATCACGGCGAGGCGGACGGGGCCCGGTCCTGAGACTCGGATCCGTGCCGGCCACTCATCCCCCGATGACCGGGCGAGTGCTGCGCCTTCGCTCACCAGCAGCAGCACGCCCTCAGCCAACCCCGGCGAACCGATCATCATCCCGGTGTCGCCGCCGCCCCGCTCCTCGATACGCGCGACTCCGTGTTTCACGTCCTCCGGCGTCGGCACTACTTCGATCTGGAGGTCCGCCTCGACGGACGCACCCGTGCCGCCGCCCAGCTCCCAGAGCAGGACGGGCAGCTAGAGTGCGGCCATGATGCGTTCGCGGACCGGCGTGGATCCGGCCAGGAGTCCCCGGGAGACTCCGGTCGGCGTGCGACGGACATCTCCCGGCAGCGCCGGTTGTCCGTTGACGAAGAGCGCACGGCGGATGCGGACACGCAGCGACGAAGCAACTGCCTCGAGCGCCGCGCTATCCGAGTGACCGGTGACCGTGATCCGCCGGCCGGCGTCCCGCCATTCGTGGTGCTCCGCTCCGGGCAGGCTGCGGCTGAGCGCTGACTCGGGCTCCGGCCAGTCGCCGCCGAGCATGGCGCGGCCGGCGGCCGCGCGAGCTACTTTCCCGCCTGCTCGAATCGCTTCCCGGCCTCGGTCCAGTTGACCACGTTCCACCAGGCCGTCACGTAGTCCGGGCGGCGGTTCTGATACTTGAGGTAGTAGGCGTGCTCCCACACGTCGCAGCCGATCACGGGCACCTTTCCGCTCATCAGCGGGCTGTCCTGGTTCGGAGTGCTCTCGATCGCGAGCGAGCCGTCCTTGGCGACCGTGAGCCAGCCCCAGCCGCTGCCGAACCGGGTCGCGCACGCCTTGGCGAACTGCTCCTTGAACGGCGTGAATCCGCCGAATCCCTGGTCGATCGCCTGCGCCAGCGCGCCGGCCGGCTCGCGCGCCCCGCCCGGCTGCATCAGCTCCCAGAAAAACGTATGGTTGGCGTGGCCGCCGCCGTTGTTCCGGACCGGCATGCGGATGGCCTCCGGCAGCGCGTCAATGCTGGCGATGAGCTGCTCGACGGACTTGTTCTGCAGGTCGGGGTGTCCCTCCAGACCGGCATTCAGGTTGGTGATGTACGCCTGGTGATGCTTGTCGTGATGGATGCGCATCGTCTGCTCGTCGATGTGCGGTTCCAGCGCGTTGTATGCATACGGAAGCGGCGGAAGGCTGTGGGCCATGATGAACTCCTCGGGGTGGGCTCGGTCTCGCATCTGCCCGGTCGGCAGGTCGGGCGAAATATGGGAAGCTGCGGGAGGAGGGTCAACGCGCGGCGCGAAGCTATACTCCGCTGGGGCATGGGCAGACTATCCTGAACCGAGGTCGCGTGTGATTCATGTAATCGCCACCATCGCGCTGCGCCCGGGGGCGCGTCCGGCGTTTCTGACGGAGTTCGCCCGGGTCGTCGCGCCCGTACGGGCGGAAGCAGGCTGTCTCGAGTACGCTGCCGGGGTCGACCTCACGACCGGGATCGCAGGTCAGGAGGAGATCCGGACAGACGCCGTGATCGTCGTCGAGAAATGGCGGGACGTTGCCGCGCTCGAGGCCCATTTGTCCGCGCCTCACATGGTCGCCTATCGGGCACGGGTGGCCGAGCACGTCACCAGTGTGGCGCTGCACATTCTCGAGCCGATCGTGGAGTCGGCGCCGGTCGCTCCATAACGGGCCCGGCTCACCTGAGCCGGCGGATCGCGTTCAGCACCGCCGCCGGCCGCTCCTCCTGGACGAACTGGCCTGCGCCGGATACGGTGTCCACCGCGAAATCGGGGACTGCGTGCTCGAGCTCCAGCACTTCATCCGGATGCGGGCCGCTGTCGTGAGTGGCTCGGCCGACGAGGAGACGGACCGGAATCCGGATTTCATGCAGCCGATCGCGCAGCGCCTCCGGTTCTCGCGAGCTTGCCATGCCACGGAGCGCGGTGATGGCGCCGCGGACATCGCGTGCCGCGCCGTCGGTGTAGCCTCGCACCGCGTCGTCGGTCACCCAGGCGCTGTCGGCCGAGTTGTCGATCATTCCCCGACGGACTTTCCGCCGCACCGTGCCACCGCCGACAAACAGCTTCAGGAGCCCAGCGAAGCGCATCGCGCGCCGCAGGCCGGGTGTGGCGGCGGTTTCCGCGGGCCCGCCAT
The DNA here is from genome assembly GCA_038321865.1 of Gemmatimonadales bacterium. Lineage (GTDB taxonomy): Bacteria > Gemmatimonadota > Gemmatimonadetes > Gemmatimonadales > GWC2-71-9 > JAICUF01. The sequence goes on along the minus strand of JBBQFH010000027.1, from coordinate 9,879 downwards.
CAATCGAGAGGATCGCCCGCACGCGCTCCGGGTGGCGCAGGGCCAGACGCAGCGCCATCGAGGTGCCGAGCGCCTGGCTGACAACCAGCGCACTCTGAATGCCCAGCAGATTCATCGCCGCCGCGATGCGATCCGCCTGCGCCGTGAGTGAATAGTCCGCGTGACCCGGGTGGCCCGACCAGCCTGTGCCCAGCGGCTCGATGACGACGACCCTCCAACCCTCCCGCGCCAGAACCGGGATGAGGTTGCGGTAGCTGTACGCCGCGCCGTACAGCCCGGGAATCAGCACGATCGGGCGGCCGGCGCCCTCGGCCGTCACGCGGAGCGTCTCCCCCGGCGCGACCGCCAGATCGCGAATCGACGTGTCGGCCGGCGACGCGAGCAGGAGCGCGGCCGCCATCGCAATCATCATGTGGGCGCTCCGGCGAGCGGGGCGGCAGGCTTGGGCGCGCCGGAGGCGATGGCGACGGCCGTCCCCGCCACGGCGAGGACGGTATACACCACCTCGGCAGCCAGCGCAGGGCGGAGCGCGAGTGCGCCACCGACGGCGGCGAGCAGCCAGGCGCCGCGCCGCAGGATGCTGCCGCTCCGGCCCGGCAGCAGGTCTCCGAGCGTCAGCGAGAACGCCGCCGCCGAAAGCCCGCACGCCGCGGCCGCCGCCGGCTCGCCGGTGCTCGCCACGCACGCCAGCCACGCGCCCGCACCGAGCAGCTCCCCGGGCCGTCGCGTCACCGCCGCGTGCCATACGGCGAACACGCCAATGGGCACGAGCACCGTCTGCCACTCCTGCAATCCCTGCGGCAACGCACTAGCCACCCGCACCAGCAGCGCGACGCCGACCGGCACGAGGACACCGCCGCGCGCACCGTGCAGCGGCCAGAGTCCGAAAAATCCGAATGCCCCGAGGGCGATCAGCGGAATGAGCAAAGTCTCCGCGGCCTGGCTGAAAGGGGAGTCGTGCAGCCCCGACATGCCCAGGCCGTCTGGCCCGGCCATCGCCCGCATGAGCCACGCGGCGCGCCCAAGCGCCAATGCGCCGAGCACCGTGAGCACGATCGCGCGCCGGTACTGCCGAAGGGCAGCGGGCCATGCACCGGCGGCGATCAGGGCGCCCGCGAGCACGAACCCGAGGTGTGGCGCAGCGATCGCTGCGGTTGCCCCTGCCGCCGCAAGGGCGGCAGGGACGGACGCCGGGCGCCGGCCCGACCCGATGGCAGCGTCGAGGGTGATCCGGGCGTCGGCGCGGCGCAGGGCGCCGCCCAACCCGGTGAGTCGACCCAGCTGGAAGACCGCGAGGCAGGTCGCCGCGAGCGTCAGCGCTCCAGCTGCGGCTCTGGCCGGCCCCGCCGCCTCCAGGAGCGGCCAGCTCATCCAGACCATCGCACCCGTGAGCAGGAGAAGCCCGGCGCTCGTCGCGGCGGGCGGCCCGCTGCGCCGCAGCGAATGCAGGCCGGCGGCGGCGAGGAGCGCCGTACCGAGGAGGACCAGCCCGCCATCGACCGCAAGCGTGCTCGCCGGCAGCGAGACCACTTCCAGCCGGTCAGCGCCGGTCACCGCCGCGCCCGCCTGACCGAGGGCCGCCGCCACGATGCCCAGCGCGGCCGTTCGCCGCGCAGTGGTCCCCGGCAACAGGAGTGAGGCCAGCGCGAGTCCAGCGAGCAGGCCGACGGCGTAAATCGGTGGCATGTGTGGGAGTCTAGCCCGGGTCACCGGTTCCCCCAAATGCAGCGCGCCCCCTGACCGAGGGGGCGCGTGAGCAGCTGGGAAGCGGATGGCTGGCTAGCGGCGGCGTCGCCGATACGAGATGGCGCCGAGGCTCGACAGCCCGGTGCCCAGAAGCAGGAAGGCTTCGGGCTCCGGTGTCACGGTCGCCCCGTCCGGGACGTCGGGCAGCACCTGGCCGTTGGGGTCGCCTTCGTTGTGCGGCGTGCCCGGCTGGTTGGGCTCCGCGATGATGGGATCGTCCGCATCGATCGATGACGACCCGCCACCGTTGTCGAAGATGAAGGACGCGACCACACCGACCACCACCGCGCCGCCGACGACGTATCCGGCGCCGCCCGATCCGAAGCCCGGCACCAGATTGCCGCCCGACGAATCCTTCGCCTTGCCGCCGTCGGGACGACGCTCATCGTATGCGCCGGCGTCGTGGCGCTGAATCGCATTGACCAGCGACTGGAAATAGTGGGCATTGTCCGCCAGCGAGCCGATGGACTGGCCGATCGGCGCGGCGCTGGCCGCGCGGCCCAGGGTCAGTACGGCCACGGCGGTAATGACCGCGGCATAACGGGATCGCATCATAGGTCCTTGGCAGAAGGGTGACGCCTTCTGCCAAGGCAAGGGACAGGCCATCCGCCGGCCAACGAGCTCGAATCGTGGCCGTATGTCACAGCACGAGCGTGGTTTGCGCCACCATTGCAGGGAGGGGTTCACTGTCGCCGGTTCCCGGGACCCCGGAATTCCCTGCCGGGCAAACGTCTCAGGCTGTCGCAAGATTGCGACAGACCGGCCTACCCTGTGGCCAGCTCGCCGGCCCGGGTGTGGGATCCCTGCCGGGACTGCCTCCGCCCCCCTCGAAATTCGAAGTGGGTATCGGCCAGCAGCCGTCCGCTCGGAGGAATCGCGGCTCCGAGGGACCAGGCGCGGCGCGTGTGGAGCCGCTCGACGACATTCGCGGCGATCTCCCACACCTCCGGCTCCACCCCGGGATAGAGCGCGGAATGTTCCCGCCGAAGCCTGCACTCCCGCACGGCGGCGCTCACAGGGCGCTCCGGGCCATCGCGACCATTTGCCTACTCCTTGGGTTCTTCGTCGGCCGGACGCGCGCGCGGCCGACGATTCGGCCCAGGCTCGCCCCCGCGAAATTCGAAGTGCTGTTCATCCAGGACGCGGTCCGTGAGCTCGGTGCTCGCCGACGGCACCGCCGCCGGCCGCGTGAGAAAGTATTCCGCCACGACGGCGGCCGGATACCAGACCTCCGCCTCGAGTCCCGGGTACACGTCGGCGAAAAGGGCCTTGAGGCGGACCTCGCGACGCGGCGTCATTCTTCAGCGCCGCCGCGTGGCACGGTCCCTGACCAGGTGCGGCGAACCCGCCGGCAGTCCGCCGCGAAACTCAAAGTGACGCTCGTCCAGCACGCGCCGCAGCAGGTCGGCTTCGGGATCCTTCCGCGCCAGCGACGCCAGGTTGTCCACGACATGCGTCGCGAGGAGCCAGACTCCGGCCGCGAGGTCCGGATACAACCCTGCGAACTCCGGTTTCAGCCTGGCTTCGCGTGGAGGCGTCATTGGACTGACGGGACGACGAAGGATGCTGGCGTGGCGGCGCGGGACACGACGACTCCGGGGATCAGTGTACCCGCTGGTGTGCCGGGCGATTCGGTATGCCGGGACACGCCTGAAGCGTAAGGGCGAAGGATGCTGGTCGACGCGTGATGGAGCGGAGGGGGATCGAACCCCTGACCCCCTGCTTGCAAAGCAGGTGCTCTCCCAACTGAGCTACCGCCCCCTCTGTGCGCGCGGAAGCTAACGAGGTGGCGGTCTCGGCGAAACGCCGCTGCGTCCGACAGCGTCGAACGGCCTGTTGCATGCGCCATTCGATGGTCCGGATCAGAGGCGGAAACACCTTCACGTTGCATACGTGGCGCATTGAGCTGCTTGTACTTAGCCGATGTCAGCTCAGGTATCGGAACAACTGTCGCCCGCAGCGACAGCAGGGTTCGCTACTGGGTGACCGTCATCGAGTACGACGACAGCGACTGCGGGGCGAAGGTGTCGCGGGACGCCGCCTGCGAGAGCGAGGCACGGTACGCGGCCAGCTTGCTCACGTCCGGCACGTGCAGCCGTACCACCTCGCCGCCAGCGACGTTGCCCGTGACCAGGAAGCGCATCGTGTTGGCATCCGCTGGCGCGACGAACACCTGGTAGCCGCTCGCGGGATCCGCACTCGTGATCGGGCCACCGGAGACGGTGAACAGCAGCGCCCCGTCATCGCTGTGCGGAGTGGTCAGCTGGATCCTGAAGATGCCGGCGACAGGTCCGGTCGGCAGCGGAGTCGGGGCTGTACTGTCCCCCCCGCCACACGACATGGCGCCGGCGAGGGCCATCAGAGCGACCAGTGTTCGAGCGCGCATGCCTGCCTACCGTTTCGGAGCCGGGTGGGGTTGAGCCGCCTTCGCGAGCACGCGCTGGACCACGCCGGCGGTCGGAGTGATGCCGCTGAACCGGGCAAAGGCGAGAAAGTCGCCGAGGTCGTAGACGCCGTTCCGGTTGCCCCGCGAGTCCAGATAGCTCGACTGCGCCGTCGTCAGCGTGGCGGTGCCCAGCAGGGTGTTCGCGGCCGCATCGACCGTCACCTCCACCTGGGCGACGAACGTCGCGGTCACGAGGTACGGGTGGTTCATCGGCAGTGTCAGCGTAGGCGACCTCGACGCGGTGTCGCCGCTCCACTCGCCGAAGACCGTTCCGGTCGGCGGGACGGCGGTAAGGGTGACGGGCGTGCCGCCATCGACGAACACCCCGGCCGCGAGGTCCGCGCCGGGTGGAGGGGCGGTCATCGTGACGGCACCCGGCAAGGCGTTCGCCACCTGTACGAGCACCCGGTACTGCGAGGCGAACGTCGCCAGGACCGTCTCCGCTGCGGCGCCCGCGGTGAAGGTGTGGGTCAGCGCACCATGATCGGACCACGTCCGGAACTCGAACCGGGCGCCGCCCGTCGCCTGCAGCGAGTCGGCCGACAGACGGACGGTGTCCCCGGGAGCGAGCACGTCCTCGAAGGCGGTGGTCGGGATGCCGTTGACGATGATCTGGGCTCCGGACGGGGTGCCCGCGAAGCGCGATGGAGGCATGCGGATGAAGCGGAACGCCACCTGCCCGTGCGGAAGCACCTGGTAGATCGAATCGATGACGAAGCCGGTATAGGCCGACTGGTTGTCCAGCGAGGCCGGCTTCGAGTGAAGACTCAGCACCCGATTAAGGGTGGCTCCGGGATAGGAATCGCCGGCGTCTCCGCGGTTGCTCGAGGGATTCGAGTTGACCAGATCGAGATCCTGGCGGCCGTCGGCCTGGATCAGCTCCACACCGTGAACCGGGCCCGCGTTCACCGCGTTGTCGCCCTGAAATCCATGCGCGTCGACCTGACCCTGATCGATGTGCCAGACCAGCAGCCCGGGAGACTTGGCGCGGGCGCCGAGCGCGGGGTTCATCTGGGCCGAGTCGCTCTCCAGATCCTGGCGGTTTTCGAGCAGGAAGTACTCATCGGTATTCGGAATGCCGACGAACAGCACCTTGTGCGAGAGGGTGACCGGATCGAGCAGGACCGTGCGGCTCGAGCTGAGTGAATCCACGCTCACCCAGCCAAGCTCCAGCATCGACCAGGCCTCCATGCGGGAGGGACTGGATGGGGTCGCGTAGTTTCCGCTCCCCATGAGCCCCCACTCGCCGATGCCCTCCGACCAGTTGGACGAGCGGGTGTCGTACAGATCGGGCAGGCCGAATGCGTGACCGATCTCGTGCGCCACGGTCCCGATCGGCATGATCTGGGACGCATCGCAGGCGCCGGGGCCGCCAACGGCGCTCTGCATCGTGTAGTCGTTGACCTTCAGGAACTGTCCCGGATGACCCGCCCACGGCGTGCGCGTTACGTAGGGCGAGCCGCTATTGAAGGGTGCCACGACGAACCGGTGCGCCCAGATATGCTGGGTGCCGCAGGCCCCGTCCTCATCGGACTGCACGAACGTGACGAAATCCACGACACCGTCGTCGTCACCGGAGTTGGGAAGGCCATCCGGCCCGTCATTGTCGAACTGGGCCCAGGCCGTCGTGCCGTTGGCCCCTGTGGAGGCGATGGCGAGCGCCTGCATGAGCATGCGCCCGAAGCGGTCGACGCCGGTCGAGCCGCCGTGGGCACAGCTGCTGCGTACGGCGATGCCGTTGCAGCCGTCCTCGTAATAGGCGTCGCTCGAGTCCACGGTCACCCAGGGGAACACCTGGCCGTCCATGGTGATATTGCGGTTGGACAGCTGCTCGTAAAAGGTCTTGAGACTGTAGGGTGTTCCGGCCGGCGCGGCGGCGAACAGCTGCGTCTGCAGCTGTGCCGCCGAGAACGGCGGGGCCGTCTGATTCGAGAACATGATGGGGACGACCGGTACGTAGAAATGACCGGTGACCTTGGTGCCGCCGAAGGCCGAGGCCGAGGCCAGATTGAGCGAGCGGATCGAGCCGGCCCGGAGGAACTGGTGACGGATGGCGCGGATGGCGTTGACCCGCTTCCGCCAGGCGCCGCCGGCGCTGAAATCCATGCCCCGCACCTCGAACTGCCCGACGCGCGCGCGCGGAAACTGCGCCGCCGCGCTGGCCGGTGCGATGCTGGCCGGGGCGATCAGGGACAGGGCGACCACGAGAGCGCGAAACGACCGCGGGCACTCAGCCACGATGGGTGCCGCCAATGCAGGGGGTGTGCAACTAATGTAGCATTCCGGGAGACGTCGGGAAACCATTCACCTGCACTACGGGCCACAAGTCAGCAAACAGCGCCGCGACGCCGGCGGTTCCCCCGGATTTAGCTTGTGCCGGTCGGCCTCGGACGTTAATTTAAGCCATTCCGTGACATAGTGATGTGGGGTTCTTCCCTCACACTCTTCTGGACCGAGGCCTCGTGGATACACAAACGCTGCAGCACATCGCGCTCTTCGACAAATGCAGGCTGTTCACCAAGGCGCGAGAAGTGAAGGCCGCGGGGCTGTATCCCTACTTCAAGCCGATCTCCGAGTCCGAGGACACGGTCGTCACGATCGAGGGCAAGAAGCGCATCATGCTGGGGTCGAACAACTACCTCGGCCTGACTCACCACCCCAAGGTGCTCGAAGCCGCCACCCGCGCACTCGCGCGCTACGGGTCCGGCTGCACCGGAAGCCGCTTCCTGAACGGCACCCTGGATCTCCACGTCCAGCTGGAGAGCTCCCTGGCGGAGTTTCTGGGCAAGGAGGATTGTCTGGTGTTCTCCACCGGGTATTCGGCCAACCTGGGCCTGATCTCCGGACTGGTCGGCCGCGGCGAGACGGTCTTCCTCGACAAGCTGGACCACGCCTCGATCGTGGATGGCGCGAAGATGTCCTTCGGCGAGACCGAGCGCTTCAATCACGGCGACCTGGCCGGGCTCGAGCGCAAGCTGGAGCGGGCCGGGACCGTCAAGGGCTCGATGATCGTCGTGGACGGCATCTACTCGATGGAAGGCGACATCGCCGATATCCCGGGCCTGACCCGGGTCGCCCGGAAATTTGGCGCCGCCCTGGCGGTCGACGACGCGCACTCCCTCGGCGTGCTGGGGCCCAACGGGGACGGCACGGCGGCGCATTACGGCATGATCGACGACGTGGACATCATCGCGGGCACCTTCTCCAAGTCGCTGGCCTCGATCGGCGGCTTCGTGAGCGGGAGCGAGAACGTCATCAATTACATCCGCCATCACAGCCGACCGCTCATCTTCACGGCGTCGCTCCCGCCCGCCAATACCGCGGGCGTGCTGGCCGCGCTTGAGGTCCTGCAGAGCGAGCCGGAGCGCCGGGAACAGCTGTGGGCCAACACCCGCCGGCTGCATGAGGGCTTCCGCAGCTACGGCTTCGAGATCGGCCCGACGGAGACGCCGATCGTTCCGGTGCTGATCGGAACGATGGAAAACACCTTCGTCATGTGGCGGCGCCTGTTCGACGACGGTGTCTTCACCAACCCGGTCATGCCGCCGGCGGTGCCGCCCTCCCAGTGCCGGCTCCGCACCAGCGTGATGGCGACACACACCTTCGAGCAGATCGATTTCTGCCTCGAGACCTTCGCCCGGATCGGACGCGAGCTGGGGGTCATCTGACGGCAGTCACCGTCCGCGAGGCCAGGACCGGCAGGGACGTCAAGCGCTTCATCGATCTGCCGTACCGGCTGCACCTGCGGGACCCCATGTGGGTCCCGCCGTTGCGTCGGGACGTGGCCACCCTGCTCTCCCGCACCAAAAATCCGTTCTTCGAGCACGGCGAAGCCGAGTACTTCCTGGCCGAACGCGATGGCGCGGTCGTGGGCCGCATCGCGGCCATCAGCAACCGCCTGCACAACGAGACCCACGACGACCGGGTGGGCTTCTTCGGATTTTTCGAGAGCGTGGACGAGCAGCCCGTCGCCGACGCGCTCTTCGCCGCCGCGGCCGCCTGGCTCGGCACCCGCGGGTTTGACACGATGCGCGGCCCCGCGTCCTTCTCCGTGAACGATGAGTGCGGCCTGCTGGTCGACGGCTTCGAGACGCCCCCCGCCCTGATGATGCCGCACAACCCCCGCTACTACGTCGCCCTGGTCGAGCAGGCGGGGTTCGTCAAGGCGAAGGACCTGCTTGCGTACCAGGGCGGCGACCGGAACTTCCGCGAATACGACCCGGTGCCCGAACGGCTGGAGCGCGCCGTCCGCATCATGCAGGAGCGGATGGGCGTCACGATCCGTCCGCTCAACCTCAAGGATTTCCACGGCGAGGTCGAGCGGATCAAGACGATCTACAACGCCGCATGGGAAAAGAACTGGGGCTTCGTGCCCATGACGGAGCACGAGATCGAGCACCTGGCCGAACAGTTCAAGCCGGTGGTCGTGGCGGATCTCGTGCCGTTCGCCGAGAAGGACGGCAAGGTCGTCGGCTTCGGACTCGCGCTGCCGGATCTCAATTCGGTGTTTCAGGGCAACCGCTCCGGCTACCTCCTGCCGGTGGTCTTCAAGCTGCTGTGGGCCCTCAAGACCGAGCGAATCCGGCGGGCCCGGATTCCGCTGCTTGGCATCCTGCCCGAGTACCGTGGCCGCGGACTCGATGCGGTCCTGTATCACTGGATCTGGACCAAGTCGCGCGACCACAAAATGTACTGGGGTGAAGCGGGGTGGATTCTAGAGGACAATCCCGCGATGAATGCCGGGCTGGTCAAAATGCGCTTCGAGCGCTACAAGACCTACCGCCTGTACGATCGCGCGTTGTGAAGGCGCTGGTCACCGGCGCCACCGGCTTCGTCGGAAGCCACCTGGTCGACGCCCTGCTCCGCCGGGGCGACGATGTCACCGCGCTGGTGCGCTCCCCCGGAAAAGCCGCCGGACTCGCGGCGCAGGGCGTCCGGCTCGTCAGCGGCGACCTCGACGCATCCGATGCGCTCGCGGACGCGAGCCGTGGCCAGGATCTCATCTATCATGTCGCGGGTGCGGTGGCCGCTCGTTCGGAGGCCGCCTACATGCGCGCCAACCGCGACGGCACCGCCAACCTGGTCGCCGCCGCCGCCGCGGGCGGGCACCCGCGGCTGGTGCTGGTCAGCTCCGGAGCGGCCGGCGGGCCGTCCAGGCGGGGTGTCCCCGCGCGGGCCGGCGACCCGCCGAGCCCGGTGACGATGTACGGCCGGAGCAAGCTGGCTGCCGAGGACGCTGTCCGCGCCGGCTCGCTACCATGGGTCATCCTGCGCCCGCCGACGGTGTACGGACCACGTGACCGGGACAATCTGATCAAGGTCTTCCGGCTGGTGCGGTCGGGGACCGCGCCGGTGTTCGGTGACGGCTCGATGGAGCTGTCGGCGGTGTATGCACCGGATCTGGCGGATGCGCTCGTCGCCGCCGGCGAGAGCGACGCGGCACTGGGCCATACGTACTACGTCAATCATCCGGAAACGCTCACCGCCGCCGGCATGGTGCGAGCGGTGGCGGCGACCATGGGCCGCAGCGTGCGCCTGATCGGCATTCCGGAGTGGGCCGGGCGCGGACTCCTGCGCATCACCGGCGGCGCGGCCACGCTGATAGGCCCCACTAACCAACTCAAAACTTCTAAATCAGAAAAATTAATACACGAATCCAGAAACAATACTCACAGCCCCCGGACAAA
>JBBQFH010000026.1:0-49274 GCA_038321865.1 Gemmatimonadales bacterium | reverse complement strand
GCCGGTGCCCGCGAGCGGGTCGGTATCGACCAACGGTGCCGTGCCGGTCACCACCGACCGCCAGACGATCGAAGCGCTTCGCATCTCCGGCGACGGAAAGTGGCTGGTGTTCGATTCGGACCGCGAGGGCGTGATGCAGATCTTTCGGATGCCGCTGGCGGGCGGCGCGATCGAGCGCCTGACGAGAGACTCGAACCCGTCGTTCGCTCCGTGGCCTTCGCCCGATGGCAGCGAAGTCGCGTACCACGCCATTATCGGAGGACATCGGCGGATCTACGTCGTCGCGGCCGGGGGCGGGAAGGCCGTTCCCCTTTCGCCCGGCACCACGCCGGACGAGCGAAATGCCGCGTGGTCGCCTGACGGCCGCCGCATCGTGTGGGGCAACTTCTCCCTGCGCCGCCAGGAATTGCGGATCACCACACGGGACGATCAGGGCCGATGGAGCATGCCGGCGGCGCTTGCGCTGCCGGGCGGACGACTGGCGCTCGCGTGGGCGGATCGGGGGACGGCGCTGATCGGTGTCGACTCGACGGGGCATTTTGGTGTGCAGCCGGCGGATGGCGGCACGTTCCGGCCATTCGCCGCACCGGCCATGAACCTGCGGGAGCTGCTGGCGGAGTGGAACAGCGGGATGGCAGTCTCGAGTGACGGGCGGACGGGGTACCTGGTCCGGCGCGGTGCGCTCCCGCGAAGCGCACGGGTCACCGCCATTTCACTCGGCGACGGCTCGGTTCGCGACGTGATTCGGTTCGACGAGCCGGGCCGGGCGCACAGTTCCGCCAGTTCCGGTGTGGCCGAGTACGCCGGCTGGCTCTACTTCACGCTGAGCGATTTCCAGAGCGACATCTGGGTCGCCGCCGTCACGGCGCTGGCGAAGTGATCGAGCGCCTCGCCGCGGCCCTCGCCGACCGCTACCGCCTCGAGCGCGAGCTCGGCCAGGGCGGGATGGCGACGGTCTGTCTCGCCGAGGACATCCGGCACCGCCGCCAGGTGGCGATCAAGGTGCTGCGCCCGGATCTCACCGCCGCGCTCGGCCCCGACCGGTTCATGCAGGAAATCGAGATCGCCGCGCGCCTGCAGCACCCGCACATCCTCGGCGTCTTCGATTCGGGCAGCGCCGACGGATTCCTCTATTACGTCATGCCGTATGTCGACGGCGAATCGCTGCGGGAGCGCCTCTCGCGCCAGGGCGAGCTCCCCGTGCACGAGGCCGTCCGCCTGCTCTCGGAGATCGCCGACGCGCTGGGCTACGCCCACAGCCGGGGCGTGGTGCACCGCGACATCAAGCCGGAGAACATCATGCTCTCCGGCCGTCATGCTCTCGTGATGGACTTCGGCGTCGCCAAGGCGGTGAACGAAGCGAGCGGCCAGAATCGCCTCACCACCCTGGGCGTGGCGCTGGGTACGCCGGCGTACATGGCGCCGGAGCAGGCCAGCGCGGATCCGCACCTCGACCACCGAGTGGACATCTATGCCCTGGGCGTCATGGGCTACGAGCTGCTGGCCGGCCGGCCGCCGTTCACCGGCTCGTCGCCGCAGCAGGTGCTTGCCGCACACGTGATGCAGGCGCCGGAGCTCCTGAGCAGCCACCGGCCCTCGCTCTCGGCGGCGCTGACCAACGTGATCATGAAGGCGCTGGAGAAGCGGCCGGCCGACCGGTGGCAGAACGCGGAGGAGATGCTGGCGCAGCTGGAGCCGCTGGCCACGCCGAGCGGCGGGATGACGCCGACCGCCACGGCGCCGGTCGCCGCGGTCGTTCCGACCGAGGCGCCGCTGAGTCGCGTGCCGCGATGGGCGATGGCCGCCGTTGGACTGGTGCTGCTCGCGGTCGCGGCCTTCGCACTCACCCGGGCCCCCGGTCGTGGCGCCGCCAGCGCGGCCGACGCCGCGGGGGCGCGCTCGGTGGCGGTGCTTCCCTTCGAGAACGTCGGCGGCGACAGCGGCAACGCGGCGTTCGCCGACGGCATGCAGAGCGAGATCCTGACGGACCTGACGCGCATCGGCGCGCTGCAGGTGACCTCGCGCAACTCGGTGCAGGAATACCGGCACACCACCAAGGGCACCCGTCAGATCGGGTCGGAGCTGGGGGTGCAGAGCCTGCTGCAGGGCCAGGTGCAGCGGTCGGGGAGCCAGGTGCGCGTCACGGTGCAGCTGGTGGATGCACCGACCGATCGGCAGATCTGGGCCGAGTCGTACGATCGCGAGGTCTCGGCCCAGAACATCTTCACCATTCAGGGCGATATCGCGAACAACGTGGCGCAGGCGCTCCGGGCGAGCTTCACCAGCACCGACGTGGCCGCGACCCGAAGGGCGCCGACGGACAATCTCGAGGCACTCGACTGGTATCATCGGGGGCAGGGGATCTTCGCCAATCGCGGCGGGACCTTCGCGGACAGCGGGGCCGCCGACGCGTTCGGCCGAGCGGTCGCACTGGATCCGAATTTTGCGCAGGCCTGGGCCGGCCTGGCGGCCGCCCGGAGCTGGAAGGTGCGGAGTGGGTCGACCACCGACACGTTGCCCGCACGGACTGCCCTCGACCGGGCCGTGGCGCTGGCACCATCAGCGCCCGAGACCCGAATCGCCCAGGCCTATTACTCCTATTACGCGCGCGCGGACTTCGACGCCGCACTTGCCCTCTTCCGGGCCGTAGCCGTGGCCCGGCCCAGCGACGCCGACGCGGTGGCCGGCGTCGGGTACATCGCCCGCCGCCGGGGCCGGACGGATCAGGCGCTCGATGCCGAGCGGAAGCTGATCGAGCTCGATCCGAGGAATCCCGGCGCGCTGAGCGACATGGGGTACACCTATCTGATGACCCGGCGATACACGCAGGCCGAGGAAGTGCTGCGCCGATCGCTGATCATGGATCCGACCAACGATGGGGCGAATGTGTGGCTGTTTACCTCGGTCGTGATCGGCCGCGGGGACACCGGCTCGGGACGCGCCATGATCGCGTCGCTCCCGGCCGGAGTTTCGCCTGAACTGAGAGCGGTGATGGAGGCCACTCTGGCGCGCTATGCCCGTTACTTCGACTCGTCCACGGCCGCATTCAGCCACGCCCGCGATGTCCGGGCGCTCGATCGGCCGCAGCGTCTGCTCAACCAGGCCCTCAATGACATCGCGGCAGGGTCGCCCGCCAGCGCTCGCGCGCGGGCCGATTCCGCCGCCGAGCTCACCCGGGCCGTCCTCGCCCGTTCGCCCGGCACCGGCGTGTTCGGCCGTGGGGCCGATGCCTACATCGTCCTCGGCATGGCGGCGGCGATTCAGGGCCGCGCCGGCGAGGCCATCCAGGCCGGTGAGAAGGCCATCGCACTCAACCCCGCGTCCCGGGACGCCAGCGAGGGCCCGCGCAGCGTGGATGGCCTGGTCGCGATTCACCTCCTGCTTGGACACCGGGACGAGGCCATCCGCCTGATCACGGAGCAGGCGCATGCGCCGATCTCCGCGACCACCCAGTTGTTCATCACGCGAGGCTCGCTCCAGCTGGACCCGCTGTTCGACGGAATCCGGAGCGACCCCCGCATCCAGTCATTGCTGAAGGACGACGCCGCATGGGTGGTGAAATGAGCGAAGTTCCGCCCCGCCTCGCCGCGGCCCTCGCCGACCGCTACCGCCTCGAGCGCGAGCTCGGGCAGGGCGGCATGGCGACGGTCTATCTGGCCCACGACCTGAAGCACGACCGCCAGGTGGCGCTCAAGGTGCTGCGGCCCGAGCTCGCCGCCGTGCTCGGCGCCGACCGCTTCGTGGTCGAGATTCGCACTACAGCAGCGCTGCAGCACCCGCACATCCTCCCGCTCTTCGACAGCGGCACCGCCGACGGCTTTCTGTTCTACGTCATGCCCTATATCCAGGGGGAGACGCTCCGCAGCAAGCTCGACCGCGAGTCACAGCTGGGGATCGATGAATCGGTGCGGATCGCGTCAGAGGTGGCCGACGCGCTCGACTACGCCCACCGCCACGGCGTGATCCATCGCGACATCAAGCCGGAAAATATTCTCCTGCACGATGGCCGCCCCATGGTGGCCGACTTCGGCATCGCGCTCGCGCTCTCCGCCGCCGCCGGCGGCCGGATGACCGAGACCGGCATGAGTCTCGGCACGCCGCACTACATGAGTCCCGAGCAGGCCACCGCCGACAAGGATCTCACCGGGCGGAGCGACATCTACTCGCTCGGCAGCGTGCTCTACGAGATGCTGGCCGGCGAGCCGCCGCACCTCGGCGGCTCGGCGCAGCAGATCATCATGAAGATCATCGCCGAGGACGCGCAGCCGGTGACGCGGCTGCGGAAGTCGGTGCCGGCAAACGTCGCGGCGGCGGTGGGGAAATCGCTCGAGAAGCTGCCGGCCGATCGGTTCGCCACGGCGCGGGAGTTTTCCCAGGCGCTCCATGATCCGGCCTATCGCGGCGACGATGTCACCGGCGCGCCATCGTGGACGGGCACACCCGGGTCGTCCCGGCGGTTGCTGGCGGTCTCAGCGCTCGCGTTGCTCCTGCTGATCGCCGCGCTGTGGGGCTGGCTTCGCCCCCGGCCGACGGCGCCGGTCATCCGCTACGGGCTCTCGCTGCCTCCGTCCCAGGCGATGATTCCCGGCTCGCAGACGCCCGAGCCCGCGCCTGATGGCTCCTTCATCGTGTATATCGGGCCGTCGGAGGGCGGAAACCAGCTCTGGCTCAAGCGGCGTGACAGCTACGCCGCAACACCGGTTCCCGGCACCGTCGGCGCGTCATGCTTCACGATATCGCCGGACGGCGGCTGGATCGGGTTCATCACCAACGGCCGGCTCAGCAAGGTGGCGGTCAGCGGTGGCGCACCCGTGCTGCTCGCCAGCGACAATGTCGCGACCGAATACGGCGTCGCGTGGCTCGATGACGGGACCCTCGTCTACCCCCTCCGGGGCGCGGCGGGGCTGATGCGCATCCCGGCCGCCGGCGGCACGCCGTCACCGCTCTGGAAATCGGACTCGACGCTCTCGCTGCTTCCCTCTGCGCTTCCCGGCGGGCACGGGGTGCTGTTTCAGTCCTGTAACGCGAGCTGCGCGACCAGTGACCTCTGGGCGGTCAACCTGTCGGGCGGGGCGGCGCACCCGGTGGTGGCCAGCGCCTCCGCCGGCGCCTTTCTCGGGCCCGATCACCTCCTCTACAGCAACGAGGCGGGTGGCCTGTTCACGGCGCCCTTCGACCTCAAGCGGCTGCGGCTCGCCGGCCCCGCCGTCGCCCTTGGCGAGCAACTCCTGAACAGCGCCGGCACCCAGCAGTTCCACGTCTCCAGATCGGGGACGCTCATCGTGATGACCGGCGGGGCGACCAGCGCGGGTCGCACCTTCGATATGGTGTGGGTGGACCGGAACGGCCGGGAAGCACCGGTGGACAGCAGCTGGACGTTTCAGCTCACGTTGCTCGCCAACAACCACGGATGGGCACTTTCGCCGGACGGATCGCGCGTCGCCATCGGCCTCTCCACCCAGGCGGGCGACGACATCTGGGTGAAGCCGCTCCCCAGCGGCGCCGCGTACCGGGTCACCTTCGACCCGCTGCCGGATAACCGGCCGCGCTGGACCCCGGATAATCAGTACATCACCTTCGTCGGCGTCCGGCGGCCGGGCGGGATCTACCGCCACCGCGCCGATGGAACCGGGACGGATTCGCTGCTGGTAAAGGGGACGATGGACGAAGCGGTGACGTCGCCGGACGGCCGGTGGCTGGTAATCCGGCAGGGCTCGGTCGGCTCGGTCTCGGGCGGCCGCAACATCATGGGGCTGCGGCTCGGCATCGACACCGTGCCGGTGCCGGTGCTTTCGACCGAGTTCGATGAGGAGGCGGTCGCGCTGTCGCCTGACGGCAAGTGGATGGCGTATCAGTCGGACGAGACCGGCCGGACGGAGATCTTCGTGCGGCCGTTTCCCAACACCGAGGCCGGCAAGCGCCAGGTCTCGAGCGGCGGTGGCGTGGCGCCGCTCTGGTCTCGCGACGGGTCTGAGCTGTTCTATCTGAACCGCAGCCACGACATGATGTCCGCCCGGATCACCGCGGGCGCCATGATCGAGGTCGCCGCGCCGGTGGTCCTGTTCCACGTCCGCGACGCGCTGCTCGGTGCCGAATCCAACTGGTACACCCCGTGGGATGTGGCGCGGGACGGGCGCTTCCTGATGGCCCGTCTGGCCGGCGCGAGCAACGACCAGGCCGGGGCGATCGTGGTGGTCGAGAACTGGCTGAGTGAGCTGCAGGCAAAGGCGAAGCGATGAGCGACGCCGCCGGTCGCCTCGCCGCCGCCCTCGCCGACCGATATCGCATCGAGCGTGAGATCGGTGCGGGTGGCATGGCCACGGTCTACCTCGCGCATGACCTCCGGCATGAGCGCGACGTCGCGATCAAGGTGCTGCATCCCGACCTCGGTGCGGCGCTGGGCAGCGAGCGGTTTTTGTCCGAGATCCGGACCACCGCGCGCCTGCAGCACCCGCACATCCTCCCGCTGCTCGACTCGGGCGATGCCGACGGCCTCCTCTATTACGTGATGCCGCTGGTCACCGGCGAGACGCTGCGCACGCGGCTCGAGCGGGAGCGGCAGCTGCCGATCGACGATGCGATCCTCATCGCGCGCGAGGTGGCCGACGCGCTGGGGTACGCGCACGGGCTCGGTGTGATCCACCGCGACATCAAGCCCGAGAACATCCTGCTCCAGGGCGGCCACGCGCTGGTGGCCGACTTCGGGATCGCGCTGGCGGTCCAGACGGCCGCCGGCCAGCGGATGACGCAGACCGGCCTGTCCCTCGGCACGCCGCAATACATGTCGCCGGAACAGGCGATGGGGGAGCGGGGGATCGACGCGCGGAGCGATGTCTATGCGCTGGGCGCGGTCACCTACGAGATGCTGGTCGGGGAGCCGCCGTTCACCGGGCCGACGGTGCAGGCCATCGTCGCGCGGCTGATCACCGAGGAGCCGCGCGGGATCTCGGCCCAGCGGAAGGCGGTGCCGGAGCACGTCGAGGCCGCGGTGATGCACGCGCTCGAAAAGCTGCCGGCGGACCGCTTCGCGACGGCAAGCGGGTTCGGGGCGGCGCTGGCCGATGGCAGCCTGACGCGGACGCGCACCACCGTCATGCGGAGCGCGCCCAAGACGTCGCGACGGCCCGGTGCGCTGGCGCTGCTCGCGGTCGGCGCGGCGGGTATCGCGCTCGGTCTCGCCGCCGGCCGGGCGACCTCGTCCCCGGGCGAGCGTCCGGTGCCTCCCGTCGTGCGCTACCAGATTCCGCTGACCGACAGCACCGCCGTCAACGATGCGAGCAGTGCCCAGCTGGCATACGCCCCCGACGGATCGAAGTTCGCCTATCTCTCCCGTGTCGGCATCATGGTTCGCTCGCTGGACCAGCTCGAGCCGGTACTGGTCCCCGGCGGCGCCCGCGGCAGCTCCCCGTTCTTCTCGCCCGACGGCAGCTGGCTCGGCTTCACCGAGAATGCCCGGTTGCTCAAGGTGTCGCTCGCCGGCGGCTCACCAGTCGTCATCTGCGATTCCTGCCCGGGCTACCAGTACGACTGGGGAACCGACGATACCGTGCGGTATCACACCGCCCCGCCCGGCAACGTGAACTCGCGGGTGCTCATGTCGGTGCCGGCGCGCGGCGGACATCCGCGCGAGCTGGCCAATCCCGGCACCCCCACGGAAGCGTATCGCGCGCCCATCCTGCTGCCCAACACCCGCACCGTGCTGTTCAGCCTGTTCACCGGGACCAGCAGCCGCCTTGCCGCCCTCGATCTCGGGACGGGCCATATCACCCGTTTCGACCAGCCGGGGTTCTCATCACAATGGGTGGATGCGGGTTTCGTCGTGGTGGGCACGCCGGGCGGCAGCCTGCTCGCCGTGCCCTTCGACAAGAAGCGCGTGCAGCCGACCGGTCCCCCGGTCACCATCGCCCGTGACGTCTCCCAGCCGGACGTGTTCGCGGCCCGCGCAGCCGTCTCGCGTTCGGGCGCGATCATCTACTCCCAGGGGGGCGGCGCGCTCCGGCGCACCCTGCTCCTGGTTTCGCGCACGGGACAGGTGAGCCGCGTCCCGGGCGAGCCGCGCATCTTCTCCAATCCGCGGATCTCACCTGACGGGCGGCGACTCGCGGTCGGCATCACCGATCCCACGACGCTGACCAGGGATGTGTGGGTCGTCGATCTCAGCCAGTACACCTGGTCGCGCCTGACGACCGACGGCATCAGCAACCGCCCGATCTGGACCCCGGACGGTCGTCGCCTGGTCTACTCGAGCAACGATGACCTGTGGTGGATCGCATCGGACGGGAGCGGGCGCCCGGACAGCCTCATGGTGGCCAACGGATCGCGCTTCGGAGGATCGGTGACCCCTGACGGCCGCAGCCTGATCTACACGGAGGATGCCAGCGACCGGGCGGGAATACGCCGGCTCGCCTTCGACTCCGCTCCCGCGTCGGTGTTACTCCTCCCCGGCAGCTTCGGCGAGCGGGCCCCGGCGCTCTCTCCCGACGGGCGCTGGCTCGCCTATCAGTCCGACGAGACCGGACGCACGGAGGTGTACGTCCGGCCGTATCCGGGACTCGGCGCACGGATGTCGATTTCCTTGCAGGGCGGCGCGGAGCCCGTGTGGTCGCCCAATGGACGGGAGCTGTACTATCGCGCCGGTGACAGCCTGATGACCGCCGCGGTTGACGCCGGTGCCACGTTCGCCGTCACCGGGCGCCGCGCCCTCTTCGCCGGGTCATTCATGGATGGCGGAGACTTTCGCGAGTACGACGTCGCGCCGGATGGCGGCCATTTCATCCTCGTCAGCGGCGGCCGCGGCCGGTCCGCCCTGGTCGGGGTGCACAATGTGTTCGAGAACCTGCTGCACGATCGGCGGGCGGCAGTGCGCCGATGACCGACGCATTCGCACGGCTCACCGCCGCGCTCGCCGACCGCTACCGCCTCGAGCGCGAGCTGGGTGCGGGTGGCATGGCGACGGTCTATCTGGCGCAGGACCTCCGCCACGACCGGAAGGTCGCGGTCAAGGTGCTCCGGCCCGAGTTGGCCGCCGTGATCGGCGCCGAGCGGTTCCTGGCCGAGATCAAGACCACGGCCAATCTTCAGCACCCGCACATCCTGCCGCTGTTCGATTCCGGCGAAGCCGACTCGTTCCTGTTCTACGTCATGCCGTATGTCGAGGGGATCTCGCTCCGCGACCGCGTCACGCGGGAGCACCAGCTCCCGGTGGACGACGCGGTCCGGATCGCCCGCGAGGTGGCGGGCGCGCTCGACTACGCTCACCGCCACGGCGTCATCCACCGCGATATCAAGCCGGAGAACATCCTGCTGCACGACGGCAGCGCGCTCGTCGCCGACTTCGGCATTGCGCTGGCCGCAAGCAAGGCCGGCAGCCGGATGACCGAGACCGGCATGTCGCTCGGCACCCCGCACTACATGAGTCCCGAGCAGGCGATGGGCGAGCGCGAGATCACCGCCCGGAGCGACGTCTACGCCCTGGGCTGCGTCACGTACGAAATGCTGGCTGGCGAACCGCCGTTCACCGGTCCCACCGCGCAGGCGATCATCGCGCGGGTGATGACCGAGGAGCCGAGGCGGCTTGCCATCCAGCGGCGGAGCGTGCCGCCGCAGGTGGAAGCGGCGGTGCTGCACGCGCTGGAGAAACTTCCGGCCGACCGGTTCGCTACCGCGGCGCAGTTCGCCGAGGCGCTTGCGGGGCAGGGGCCGGCGATCACGACCCGGCTGGCTGCCACCAGCCCCGGCTCGTTCGCGGCCGGCGCCGTGTGGCGCAGGCGTTTCCACTTCGCGAGCGCCGTGGCGCTGCTGGCCATCGGGTTGGGGGTCTGGGGATGGGCCCGGGCGCGGAGTGCAGGACCACGTCCCATCGAGCAGCGCTACATCTCGCTGGGCGACAGCGTGCAGCTCCAGACCGAGATACTGACCGGCCCACCGCTGGCGCTCTCACCGGATGCATCTCGGCTCGCCTTCGTGGGCGACACGCTCGCCAGACTCTGGATCAAGCGGCGCGAGGCACTCGAACCGCAGTTGCTTCCGGGCACCGACCACGCGAGCAGCCCGGTGTTCTCGCCGGATGGCCGCTGGCTGGCCTACGTGGCCGATGGACACCTCAGGAAAGTGCGCGTAGAGGGCGGGCCGAGCGCCACCATCGCCGACTCGGCCGGCGGTGGCTTCGGTCTCGCCTGGCTCGATGACGGCACACTGGTGTTTCCCGACCTCTCACTGCTTGGCCTCCGCCGCGTGAGCGAGTCGGGCGGAGCGGTCACCGTCGCCCTGCCGGACAGCGACTTCAAGGGTCTGGCGCCGATGCTCCCGACTCCGCTGCCGCGTGCCCGCGGCGTGCTCTTTCAAGCCTGTGGCTCCGGCTGCGTGACCATGGGGCTCCACGTCCTCGACCTCAGGTCGGGGCGGCACCGGCTCCTGCTCAATGACGTCACGATGGGATGGTACCTGCCGTCCGGCCACCTGCTCTACGTGCGACGCGACGGGGTGGCGCTGGTGGCGCCCTTCGACCTGTCGACGCTCGAGGTTCGCGGCGCCGCGGTGCCGGTGCTCCAGGGTGTGGCGCAGACCCTCGCGATCACCGACCTGGCCTGGTCCGCATCCGGAACAGTCGTGTATGCGGTCGGCGGGCTGAACGCGACCATCGTCACGTTGCAGCAGGCGGGTCGCGGCGGGGTCGGCGCGCCGTTCGATCCGTCGTGGACCGGAGACTTCAACTCGTTCGCGCTGTCGCCCGATGGGCGCCGAGTCGCGGTGGGAGTGAGCACGCCGGGCGCCGGGCTCGACATCTGGATCAAGCAGCTGGACAAGGGTCCCTTCACCCGGCTCACCTTCAGCGGCCGTGATCGCCGCCCGGCCTGGTCGCCCGACGGCCGGGAGGTCGCGTTCGTGCGGGACAGCGGCAGTGGCGGTGACATCTACGCCCGCGCTGTGGACGGCGGTGGCAGCGAGCGGCGCCTGGTGCACCTCGACCGTGCGACCCAGGAAGTGACCTGGTCGCACGATGGACAATGGATCCTGGTGCGCACCGAGACCGGCGCGGCGGGCAACGGTGACATTCTGGCGGTGCGGGCGAACGGAGATTCAGGCATGGTGCGCGTGGCGACCAGCGCCTCGACCGAGCTCCAGCCCGCCATGTCCCCGGACGGGCGGTGGGTGGCGTACGCCTCGAGCGACGCGGGAGCCAGCCAGATCTTCGTCCGGCCGTTTCCCAACAGCGACGCCGGGCGATGGCAGGTCTCCAACGGCGGGGGGACGTCACCGGTCTGGTCGGCGGACGGCAGGGAGTTGTTCTTCATGGACGACGCCGGTCGCCTCGTCGCGGCAGAGCTCGGAGCCGGCACGACCTTCAATGTGACTGAGCTGAAGCCGCTGTTCGACGCGAGGCGTTTCGCCCATCCGGGGTACCACCAGGCATTCGAGGTCACCCGGGACGGGCGCTTCGTGTTTCTGGCACCGCCCGGCGCGGCGGCGCCGACGACTCGGCTGGTCGAGGTGGTCAACTGGTTTGCGGATCTGCAGGCGAAGTTGAAACCGTGATGGGGTCGTCCTCGCCGGCAGAATGACGACCGGGTTCGTGGGAGGTAACGGGTGTCGCTCGTGGTCTTTCTCCGCGGCGTCAACGTCGGCGGGCACCGGACCTTCCGCCCCGCGGCGCTCGCCCGGGAGCTCCAGCATCTCGGTGCCGTCAACATCGGCGCCGCGGGGACGTTCGTGATCCGGCACCCGGTGAGTCTGTCGGAGCTGCGCGCGGAAGTCGCCCGGCGGCTGCCGTTCGAGACGGAGATCATGATCTGCCAGGGACGGGACATCACCCGACTGGTGGAGGTCGACCCGTTCGCGGGGCACGCCGCGCGGCCTGACGTAGTGCCCTTCGTCAGCGTGCTCGCGCGCGTGCCCCGGTCACCTCCGGCCGGACCGATAAACTTTCCCGATGCTGGCGAGTGGTTGCTGACGATACTCGGGCGGGAGCATCGATTCGTCTTCGGGCTGTATCGCCGCCACATGAAGGCCATCGGCTATCTCGGCGCGCTCGATCGGGTCTTCGGGGTGCCGGTCACGACGCGGAACTGGAACACGATCAGCGCGATTGCCCGGGTGATCGCCCCCGCGTGATCCACGGCGCTCCGCGCTCCCGAAAATTCCATTTGGCACCCGACGCAATAATCCACGTCCATTTCAGGACAGCTCGCGCCTCCATCGACTCCGTCAGCACCGCCATCGGTTCGCTCCGCGAGGCCATTGGCTCGTTCCGAAGGCGCCTCGTCACCGTCTGTGCCTCCGTATGCTGCGCCGGACCTCCCTGCGGCGGCTCCGCCACCCGATGCGAACGATCCGCCGGCCGCGTCCGATCGTCCACGGGGCCCACCGGTTCCTCCGCGCACCCGACACGTTCCTCCGGCCAATCGCGCATTCCTTCCGGGGGCCCGACCTCAACATCCGGGCACCCGATGCGTGCATCCGGGACACCGACGCAGCTGCCCGGGTATCCGGCGCTTCCCTCCGCGCCATCGACTCACCCATCCGGGATACCGACTCGATCATCCGAGTTCCCGATGGAGTGGTCCGCAACTCCGTGAACCGATTCCGGGAGTCCATTTTGTTTTTCCGCGCCGGTACGCACGAAACATCGGATTGAAACAGGACGATGCGTGTCCTCGATCAGGGACACTCACTAAGAGAATACGAGCGTGAAAACATCGTGAATCCCTCCATCTAATGAAAGGGCCGGATGCCGCTCGAATGCCGCGCAACGAATGGCACGCCCGATGCATTAGGGGCGCCCGGCCGCATGGAGGTCGGGCACCCTCGGCCAGCAGTCCCTCGTCATCGTCACCGGCGCGATCCCGGCCGCCGCCGGCCAGCAAGTGAGGATCGTATGAGAGCGACAATTCGTAGGACGATCGAGATGGGGAAGCGGGTGTTCGACCACAGCCGCGAGCACCCGGAGGACACCACCGGGTTCGCCGCCACCGTGACCCGTCTCGGAGGGCTGCTCAGCCTGGCGGCGGAGTTGGCCGCGAAGCAGCAGGAGGGGCTCATCGAGGAGCACGCCGCGACCGGCATCAAGCACGACCTGCGAGTCGCGCTGAAGCAGGGGCATCTCGACCACGTGGCGCGGGTCGGCCGTGTGGCCTCGGCGGAGGTGCCGGAGCTCAGGCAGAAGTTCGGAATGGGCCGGGGGACGTCGTTCATGGCGTTCCGGACGACCGCCGGTCGCATCGCCGCCGACGCCCTCGCCAACAAGGACGTGCTGGTGCAGAACGGCCTGTCCGAAACGGTGCTCAACGGGTTGGGCCAGCTGATCGCGAAGTACGACGCGGCACTTGATCAGGCGTCCAGCGGCAAGCGGGCTCACACCGGCGCCAGCGCCGAGCTGGAGAAGGTGGCACGGGAGATCGTGCAGGCGGTGAAGGTGATGGACGGGCTCAATCGGGCCCGGTTCGAGAAGGGGAGCGATCCCCTGGGCGCGTGGGTCAGCGCCCGCAGCGGCGCCTCCGTGCCGCACCCGGCGCCTGATCGTGCGCCGGCAGCAGTCCCGGCTCCGGCGACGTCGCCGGTGACCGGAGCGGAGGACCGGCCCGCGGCATGAGGCCGGGAAGGAGCAGTGGAAGCGGGTACTGACCGCCGCCGATGGCTGCAGCCGTCGGCGGCGGTGTTTTACGCCATCGGCTCGGCGCCCGGCAGGGGATCCCTCAGCCGGGGATGATGCTTCCGCCCCTCTCCCGCACGCGGTATTGTACAGGCAGTGCTCCCCACACCAGATCGCCTGACCGCCGCGCTGATTGACCGGTACGTCCTTGAGCGCGAGCTCGGGGCCGGCGGGATGGCCACGGTCTACCTCGCGCAGGACCGGAAGCACGACCGAAAGGTGGCGGTCAAGGTGCTCCGGCCGGAGCTCGCCGCCGTGATCGGCGCCGACCGGTTCCTGAGCGAGATCAAGACCACGGCGAATCTGCAGCACCCGCATATCCTCCCGCTGTTCGACTCCGGCGCGGCCGACGGATTCCTCTTCTATGTGATGCCCTACGTCGAAGGGGTGTCACTCCGCGACCGCATCGCCCGCGAACACCAGCTCCCCGTGGAAGACGCGGTGCGCCTGGCCCGCGAGGTGGCCGGCGCACTCGACTACGCCCACCGCCACGGCGTGATCCACCGGGACATCAAGCCGGAAAATATTCTGCTGCACGACGGCAGCGCGCTGGTGGCCGACTTCGGCATTGCGCTGGCGGTGAGCACCGCCGGCTCGCGCATGACCGAGACCGGGATGAGCCTGGGAACGCCGCACTACATGTCGCCCGAGCAGGCGATGGGCGAGCGCGAGATCGGCCCGCGAAGCGACGTGTACGCGCTCGGCTGCGTCACCTATGAGATGCTCGTCGGCGAGCCGCCGTTCACCGGCCCTACCGCGCAGGCGATCATCGCCCGGGTGATGACCGAGGAGCCGCGATCGCTCACGATGCAGCGGAAGTACGTGCCGCCCGCGGTGGAGGACGCCGTGTTCCGGGCGCTCGAGAAGCTGCCGGCGGACCGGTTCGCCAGCGCCGCGGAATTCGGGGCCGCGCTCGGCGGCGACGGAGCGAGCGGCGCCACACGCGCGACCCGTCCGCGCGGCTCGCGGGCCGCCGCCGCACCGGCCAGCCGATGGGTGGGCGCGCTCCGCTGGGCGTGGATGCCCGCCGCGGCGCTCGGGGTGATGGCGGGCCTGCTGTTGCATCGAGGCGGCCCGCCGCCGGCGCCGGCGCTTCGGGCGTCGCTGCTGGCGCCGGCCGGTGCATGCGATTTCGCCGACGTCGGCTCGAGCAACCTGGTGCAGCTGTCGCCCGACGGATCCTCGGTCGCGTTCGTGGCTCTGTGCAACGGCACGCGCGCGCTGTGGGTGCGCGAGCTCACTACCGGAGCCGCTCGCCAGCTTACCGGCACCGTCAACGCGATCTATCCCTTCTGGTCGCACGACGGGGCGAGTCTCGGCTTTTTCGCTGAGGGCCGGCTCAAGCGGATCGACCTCGCCAGCGGCACGGTCCGGGACCTGGCCCCGGCGCTGAACGGGCGCGGCGGTGCGTGGAATGCGGACGGAGTCATTCTCTACGCGCCCGACGTGTTCACGCCACTGTACCGCGTCTCCGCCTCCGGCGGCACGCCT
This sequence comes from Gemmatimonadales bacterium, assembly GCA_038321865.1. Classification (GTDB taxonomy): domain Bacteria; phylum Gemmatimonadota; class Gemmatimonadetes; order Gemmatimonadales; family GWC2-71-9; genus JAICUF01. Next base: position 34,135 of record JBBQFH010000026.1, on the reverse strand, counting down.
CAGGTGGTGACCGTCCTGCCTCGCGGTGATCAGGTGACGCACCGGCTGCCGTACTTTCTGCCGGATGGCCATCACTTCCTGTTCGTCGAGGGCAGCGGCAAGGCCCGGGAGGGGCAGGTGCTCGCGGGGGATCTGGGGTCGCGGGACACGCACCGCGTACTCGACCAGCCGTCGAATATCGCCTTCAGCCGAGGCTACCTCTTCTTCGTGCGGGACGGCGCGGTCTTCGCACAGCCCTTCTCGCCCGATCGGCCATCGGTGTCCGGCAACGCGGTTGCGGTGGTGCCCGGCATCGAGACCTGGCCCTTCAAGTACCTCGGCAACTTCTCGGTCGTCGAGGGTTTGCTGGTATATCGCGGACCGCGAGGGCAGGACCGGCAGATGGACTGGTTCGATCCGGCGACGCGCACCCAGACCCCGGCCAGCGCACCCGGACCGTACCTGTCGGCCGACCTTTCCTCCGACGGCAAGCGGGTGCTGGTGGACCGCGCATCGGCGGAGAGCCCGCTGGCGGATGCCTGGATCTACACGCCGGCGACGGAGTCGTGGGACAGGCTGACGACGAAACCGGATCAGTCGTACACCCTGGCCTGGTCGCCGGACGGCACGCGCATCGCGGTGAAGAGCGCCAACGACAGCGTCACGCACATTCTGTCCGCCGACCGGCGCGAGCTCGCGACATACAGCGCCTATGGGCCAGGCGTCGGCCCGATCGAGACCTGGGCGCCGAACGGCGCCTTTGCCCTGGGCTCCCGGCAGGTAGGCAGCACCGGAATCGATATCACGCGGGTATCGCTCGCGGCGCCCGGCTCGCCGGTGGAAGTGCTCTACGCGACCCCGGCTGACGAATCGAGTCCGGTCATCGCGCCGACCGGGAAGCTCGTGGCGTATCTCTCCAATCAGAGCGGCCGCTCGGAAGTGTACGTGATGGATTTGCCGGACGCCGCGGTGCACTGGCCGGTCTCCCAGGAGGGCGCCCTGACCGAGGGCGGGAACGCCGCCGCGCCTTTCGCCTGGAGCCCGGACGGCCACACGCTCTACTTCATCGACGCGACGCGGCAACTGATGGCCGCTTCGATCTCGGAGGGTCCGTCGCTGGCCGTCGGCAAGCCGGCCCGCGTCCGCGGCGCGCCGGACGGGATCGTGAGTCTGAGCATGGCTCCGGATGGCCGGCTCCTGATCCTGCACGACGACCGGCGGAACGCCGTACCGCTGACCGTGGTCGCCAACTGGCCCGCGACGCTTTCCCAGAAGTGATGCCGGCCGGCCGGCTGCTCGACCAATTCCTCCGCTCTGCCTGTCCCGATCATCATATCCGCGGCCGGAGCGCGCACGTTGGCGCGGTGCACACCGCGATGCGCCTGCTGGAGCAGCATCCCGGGCTCGCGGCGGCAGGCTTCGCCACCAGGGTCGTCACCGGCGACATCACCGGCGTGGAGCGCGCCCTCCGCGAGAGTCCGGATCTCGCGACGGCGCGCGGCGGCCCGAAGGATTGGGAGCCGCTGCTGTATCTCGCCTTCACTCGCCTCCCGCTCGCGCCGGTAACGGAGAACGCAGTCGCGATCGCGCGGCTCCTGCTCGACGCCGGCGCCGATCCGACGGTGTTCTTCATGGCCGGTGGCAGCCGGTACACGCCGCTGGTCGGCGCCATCGGTGAGGGCGAGGAGAACCGCCCGCCGCACCAGTGTCGTGATGGACTGGTCTCGCTGCTCCTCGCCCGCGGCGCGAACCTGTACGACGATCAGGTCATCTACGACATCGCCTTCGGCACCGATGCGCTCTGGTATCTGTGCGTGGCGCACGCACGTGCCGTCAAGCTCGGCCGGGGCGCCGACTGGGACGACCCCGAGTGGCGCATGCTCGACATGGGCGGCTACGGGTCCGGGGCCCGCTGGCACCTGGAGCTGGCGATAGACCGGGGTGACATCGCGCTCGCCGAGTGGTGTCTCGATCACGGCGCGAATCCCGATGCGCCGCCGGGACGGAGCGGGCGATTGAAGGGGCGGCCGCTCTACGATGCGGCGGTTCGCGCGGGCCAGGCTGAGATCGCCGAGCTGCTGCTGCGGCACGGGGCGCGGAGCACTGATGTTTTGCTGGACGGAGTCGAACTGCTTGCCGACGCGGCGCTCCGGCTGGATGCCGAGGCGGTGCGGACCGCGCTCGAGGCCCATCCGGAGTACCTGGCCGATCCGCGCCCGCTCTTCCGCGCCGCTGCGCGGAACCGACCCGACGCGGCGGCGCTGCTGCTCGATCTCGGCTATTCTCCGGATGTGCGGGATGAGGAGAACGAACGGGCACTGCACGTGGCGTCCAGTCATAACGCCGTCGCAGTCGCCCAGCTGCTGATCGCGCGCGGCGCCGAAATCGACGCCGTCGAGACGCGGTATCATGGGTCGCCGCTCGGCCGCGCCGTCTACTACCGGCACCAGCCGATGATCGACCTGCTGGCCGGGTACAGTCGGGATGTGTGGGAGCTGGCGTTCGTAGGGAAGGTGGATCGCCTGCGTGAGCTGTTGTCCGAGCGCCCCGAGCTGGGGCGGATCGGCGGCGGCGGACAGACACCGCTGATGTGGCTTCCGGCTGAGGACGAAGGGCTTGCGATCGAGATCGCCCGGCTGTTTCTGGCCCACGGGGCCGATCCGGGAGTGCGCAATCCGGAGGGACAGACGGCGGCGGACCGGGCGGCGGCCCAGGGGATGACGGCGCTCGCCGCCCTGCTCGCGCCCCCGATGTAGGGAATCTGGACGCGCTGATCCCCGCTACATTTCGCCTATCCGGTCCAGAGGAGCTCGCTTGGCAGATCAGGATCTGAACGACCTTGGCTTCGGCCAGGTGGCGGCCCAGCAGGTCCACGGCCGATTCCTCTCGAAGGACGGCACGCCCAACACCCGCAAGTACGGGCTCGGCTCCCGTCGGTGGGCGCGATTCTACCGCCGCGCGCTCGACATGCCGTGGCCCGGCTTCCTGCTCTGGCTCATCGGGATCGAGCTGCTGGCAAACGGCGTATTCGCCCTCGCGTACCTGGCGCTTGGGCCCGGCGCCGTCGCCGGAAGCGACCTCATGGGACTGAACGATCCCTTTCTCCGCGCCTTCGGGTTCAGCGTCGGGATCTTCACGACGGTCGGCACGGGCACGATGCACGCCATCGGCTCGACCGCCAACTGGCTGGTGGCGGTCGAGTCGGTCGGGGGCCCCTTCTACATGATCGCCGGCGGCGGGCTGATGATCGCGCGCCTGATGCGCCCGCGGAGCCGGGTCCGCTTCAGCCAGTCCGCCGTGGTCGCACCGTACCGGGGCGGCCGTGGGCTCATGTTCCGCCTCATCAACGCCGGCCTGAGCGACATGAGCGAGACCCGCGTCGAGGTCAACCTCGCCTGGTTCGAGGGGCCGGAGGAAAACCGGAAGCGCCAGTTCCACAAGCTCACCCTGGAACGCGACGTCGTCGAATTCTTCACCCTGCACTGGACGATCGTGCATCCGATCGATGGCGACAGCCCGCTGCGCGGGGCCACGCCCGACCGGCTGCGCGCGGCCGACGCCGAGTTTCTGGTGGTGGCGACCGGACTCGACGATACGTTCGCGGCGCGGGTGTCCGCGCGGACGTCGTATACCTGGGAGGAAACGCGCTGGGACGCCGCGTTCGCCAGCATGTTCGTCGCATCGGTGGACGAGACGCTGACGATCGACGTGGACCGGCTCGACCGCTTCGACCGGTTGCCGGAAGGCGCGACGTCGAAGCCCGCACCGGCGGAGTCCATCCCTTCGGCCTAGTTGTCGCCGCCGGCGCCGATCTTGAGGGCTTCGAGGTCGAGCTCCTGTTCGAGCTCGTTCAGCACCTCGTCGGAGATCGCGTTTTCGTTCCGCAGCCGCACCAGCTCACGGCGCTCCGCGCTGATGATCCCGCGCCGGAGCCGGCACTCCGCGTCGTACTCGCCTGGCGGCCCAGTCCGGTGGCGCTGGATTCGCTCGCGCAGCTCCTGCCGCAGTCGTGCGACGTCCGCGGCCATGGCCCATGGCTCGTCGGCCATGTCCTCCAGCTTTTCCAGTCCGTGCCTGAGCGCTTCGCCCCGGGCGAAATGTTCTTCCCGGTCCAGCGCATGATCCGGCGGAAAGCGCAGCCAGCGGATCAGGGGTGCGAGCGTGAGGCCCTGGAGCACCAGCGTCACGACGATCACGCCCAGCGTGATCAGGATGATCTCGGCCCGGAAGGGAAACGGCGCACCGCCGGCCAGCACCACCGGCAGGCTCAGCGCCGCGGCGAGCGAGACGATGCCGCGCATGCTGGTCCAGCCAACTAGGAACATGCCCCGCGCCGGTGGCAGCGCTTCCCGCGCCCCGGCGCCGCGCCGGAGCAGGCGGGGAATCACCAGTGATGCCGGCACCCAGACCAGCCGAACCAGGATCGCCACGGCGGCGATGACGAGCCCCGCGACCGCCAGCCCGGCGAGACTTCCCCGTGGCACCGTGCCGACGAGGCGCCCGAACTGCAGGCCGAGGAGAATGAAGATCGTCGCGTTGAGCAGGAACGTGAATAGATCCCAGACGGCCTTGGACTGCATGCGCGTGGTCGGCGCGACCTCGGTGGAGAACCGCTGCCGGACGTAGAGTCCTCCCGCCACGCAGGCCAGTACCGACGAGACGTGCAGCGATTCCCCCACCATCCACGCGATGTAGGGGCCGATGAGTCCGATGAGCACTTCCGCGACCGGATCGCGCGTGAGGATGACGGTGCGCACCACCAGCCATCCCACGAAGAGGCCGATGAGCGCGCCGATGCCCGCGTCGAGAAAGAAACGGACGAGCGCTTCACCGGGGCTGAAGAAGCCGGTGACCGCCGCGGCGACGGCCGTTCGGTAGAGCGTCAGCGCCGACGCGTCGTTCACCAGGCTTTCCCCGGCCAGCACGGAGATCACCCGGCGCGGAACCGGCAGGCGGGTGATGATCGCCTCGGCGGCGACCGCGTCCGGCGGGGAGACGATCGCGCCGAGCGCCACGGCGACGGCCCAGGGGATGCCGGGCAGCAGCGCCCTGGCCGCGATCGCGACCGCCGCGGTCGTGACCAGCACGAGCCCGATCGAGAGCAGCGCGATCGGCTGGAGGTTGGCCTTGAAGTCGCGAAAGGACGTACCGTACGCGGCCGACCAGAGAATGGGCGGCAGGAAGATGAGGAAGATCAATTCGGGCGGCAGCGAGGGGATCGCGTCGCCGGAGACCAGTCCGATCAGCAGGCCGGCGACGACCTGGAGGATCGGCGTCGGGACGGGAAGCCGCCGTCCGACCGCCGTCAGTGTCAGCACCAGCAGCGCGAACCCGATGGCGACGAGGATCGGAGACATGGGCGAAACTAACCTCGCATCATCGCCTTCCGTTAGGTTGCGCCGGAGGGGACGTTCCCGCATCCCACGCCTGAGGCCACACGCCATGCCGCTGCGCCCGAAACTCCTTGCCTGCAGCCTCCTGCTCGTCGTCGCCGCGTTCGTGTCGCCCGATCCGGTGCCGATCGACCGGGTGATGGTCGCCCGGATCCGGGAGGAAGGACTCCAGCACTCCCAGGTCATGGATCTGGAGAGCTACATGACCGACGTGCTCGGCGCGCGGCTGACGCTGTCCCGCGACATGCAGCGGGCGCAGGGCTGGGTGAAGAGCGAGATGACCCGGATCGGCCTGCTGAACGTCGCCGCGGAGTCGTTCATGGACTTCGGCGCCGCCTGGGACAATGAATACGTCTCGCTCCACATGCTGGAGCCCGACTATTCGCCGATGGTCGGATACCCCATCGCGCACACGCCGGGGACCGATGGAAAGCGGGTGGCGCAGGCGGTGATCGTGGAGCTGATGACCCGGCAGGACCTCGATGCCTGGCGTGGCAAGCTCAGGGGGCTGGCGGTGCTCTCCACGCCGCCGGCTGCGATCGACCTGGCTCCGCTCACCAATGGCGTGCCGCGCTACACCGACGCGCAGCTCGACGCGCTCGAACATACGGTGATCACACCGGCGCGCCCCACGCCGGCGCGCTCCGTGCGGAACCCCGATCTCCTGACGCCGGAGGAGAAGGCCGCGTTCTATCGGGCGGAGGGCGTCGTCGCCGTGCTGCAGAGCGAGAGCGGCTGGCTCGGCGCCGTCCGCGGGTTTTCCCGTCCTGGCGCCCGCACCGACCGCTGGTCCGCCGCCGGTGATTCGGCGGCGCCGCCGATGATCGCCATCACGCCCGAGCATTACAACCGGATGTACCGCATCCTCAAGCGGGGAATCCCGGTGAAGGTCGAGCTGGAGGTGCGGAATCGCATCGGGGAGCGGGTCGAGCAGGCGGTCAACATCGTGGGAGAGATTCCCGGCAGTGACCTCAAGAACGAAGTCGTCATGCTCGGCGCGCATTTCGACACGTGGCATGCGAGTCCCAACGCGAGCGACAACACGTCGGGCGTCGCCGTGGCTCTCGAGGCGATGCGAATCCTCAAGGTCGTCGGCGCGCGGCCGCGCCGCACCATTCGTGTCGCCCTGTGGTCGGGCGAGGAGCAGGGACTCTGGGGTTCACGCGCCTATGTGAAGCAGCACTTCGGCAACCCGAACGATTCCACCGCGCCGAAGAAGCCGGACTACGATCGGCTGTTCGCCTACTTCAACCAGGATTACGGACCGGGCCAGTATCGGGGGATCTATCTGCAGGGGAACGAGGCGGCGCGCACCCTGCTTGCGGCGTGGATGGAGCCGTTCCGCGATCTGGGAATGACGGTCGTGTCGAACCAGAGCGTGGGGAGCACGGACCATGTGTCGTTCGACGAGGCGGGGCTGCCGGGCTTTCAGTTCCTGCAGGATCGGGTGCCGGGAACCGGCGGGCACACGAACCTGGATTTCTACGACACCATCCAGCCGGAGGACCTGATGAAGAATGCGGTGATCATGGCGTCATACGTCTGGCACGCCGCGCAGAGCGACGTCAGAATGCCGAGGAAGAGTGCACGCTAGCGGCGCGGGCTACGGAATCCGCACCCCTCTGGCCCAGAGGTCGTCGCGTTCGCCACGGACTTCGAAGCCCGCCGCCCTGCCGTCGGCGACATCGAACTCGAGGACCCACTCGGTAAATACGTCCACCACCTGGCCGTGCTCGATGAATCCGGGTGTGAACCAGCTGCGTGCCAGGCGGATCAGGTACGTCCTGTCGTCCGGGCCCCAAAGTTTTGGATTCCAGCGGCCCAGCAGGGCACCCTTCTCGTAGGTCACCTCCAGCGTCTGGCCGGCATTCCACGAATCGGCTGACCCGTCCGGCTTGACCCAGTTCACCCTGTACCGGCCGACCAGCGGCGCCGCCTCGCCGCTCGCGGTGGTCACCGGGTGACTGGCCGGCACCATGAACGGCAGCGAGACCGCTCGATCTGCCCACGCCATCCGGAGGGTGCCGCCGGTCGCCGTAATCTCGGGAAAGGTCCAGGTCAGCGCCTCCGTGAGCGGAGCAGAGGCGGGTGTGATCGGCCAGCGGATTTGACCGGCGCGGGCGGGCGGCCGGTCTTCGTGGTATTGCTCCCAGAGGGTATCGAGCACCATGGTCCAGCGTGTCGCGCTGTCCAGGACCATCCAGACCGAATACTTACCCTTGGGAACCGCATGGCCGTCGACGGTGATGTCGTGATCGGTCTCGAGCGTGGTAGCCATGTTGGCGCCCGGGGTCCACACTTCACCCCACTTGACGGCGCCGCCGAAAACCCGCGGCCGTCCTCGCACGCGCGGACGGGCGTAGTCCAGGGTGATCGTCGTCCCGTCAACGACCTGGGTCGTGCGGGCGCGCTCGCTTGCGCGGATCTGGGCCGCAAGAGGCACGGCCGACCAGATGGTCAGCGCCAATGCAAGCGGGACGCCCCTCATCCAAACCTCGCATCGATCGCGGCACGAATTTCATCCAGCGAGCGTCCCGCGCCGAAGAGCCGGGCCGCCAGCCGGGCCTGACCCTGGCAGATCACACACATACGCGCCATGCCGTCCCCTTCGTAGCAGCTGAGCAGCGAATAAAAGCCCTTGAGGTCGGCACAACCGCAGTGGCAACGGATGCCGTCGAGGATCTGGGGGACCTTGCGGGCAGCCTCGAAGGCCGGAATTGCGTCCGGCGTATCGGTCAGCTTTTCGACAGACAGGACTTTCGATCCGTCGATGCCGGGGCGCGGGGTTGGATGCGGCGCACGCCGCGGCCCGAGTTCTGCCCCGCAGCGTGCATGGAGCCGGACCGGGCCGAGGCGGATGACCAGCGCCGCAGCGCATCCGGAGAGGAAGTCGCGCCGAGTCGATGCGAAGGTTGACATGGAGTTCAAGCTACCATCCTCCGTCCGATCCGCGAGACCCGCCGCAGCGGTCAGAGCGGATCTTCGCTGGCCGCCTGGGGCCCCACCGGCTGGTAGGTCGCCACCACTGGCAGGCGGGGGGATGAGGGAGCCGGCGACACGACCCTGGTCACCGGGATCCCTGCAGTTGTTCCCGTTCAGTCCTCGTCGTTCATCGCCTCTACGTTGATCAGCCGTTCGGCCAGGTCTGTCAGAAGGTGGTCGGTCTCGCCCTCTTCGTCCAGCGTCTGCTGCAGCACGTCCGCCTGATCGTTCCGGCCGAGGAGCCGGGCCCAGGTCCGGACGGTGCCATAGCCGGCCATCTCGTAATGCTCCACATGCTGGGCCGCGGACAGCAGGCCGGCATCGAGCACATCGGCTTCAGGGCGCTCGCGAATCAGGCCGGAGCCTTCCTTGAGCAACCCTTCCATCCCTTCGCACTTCTTGCCCCGCGGGCTCACGCCGAGCTGCTTGCAGATGCGCTCGAGCCGGGCGACGTGCTGCCGCGTCTGACGTTCGTGGGTCGTGAAGGCGCGCTTGAGGTCACGGTGGGTGACCGCCTTAATCATCTTCGGCAGGGCCCGGAGGATCTGCTTCTCGGCGCTCCAAAGGTCCTTCAGCTCATCTATGTACAGCGACTGCAGCGTATCGAGTTCCATGGGCTCCTCATCGCTCCGGGTGAGTGGTCGGATGGCGCGGGGACACATTAGCCGCCCCGGGGCACCGATACAGTGAGGACGCTCACGCAATCATTGCGGGCCACGACCTATTTCCGCGATGAATCTGGCCAGCGCCGCCCGGATGTCGTCGGACACGGCCCGGTCGTTCACGATCCGCGCCTCGTCCACGATTCCGCTCAGCAGTGGCAGCGTGTGCGATCCCGCCGCGCTGATCCGGCTTGTTGAGAAACTCGGGCCCGCCCACGAGCCAATCGAGCGCGTTCTTGAACGAGCCGGGCACGCCGTGGGCATATTCGGGGCAGGAAATCAGCAGTCCATCCGCCCGGGCGACCGCCGCCCGAAGGGACACGGCGGCCGGAGGCAGGTCGTCCTGGAGGTCAGGACTGAAGTGAGGCAGTTCGCCCAGCCGGTCGTACAGGATGATCGGCACTGCGGCCGGGGCGAGGCCGGCGGCGGCGCGGAGCAGGGCGGTGTTCGAGGACGCCGCGCGAAGGCTGCCGGAGAGCGCGAGAAGCTGCATGCGGGAAGATATATTCAGTTCAACCGGGAGGGACCGATGAAAGCCAGTGCGGCATTCAAGCCCATCAAGTGGGACGAGACGACGCTGGACCAGATCTCGTCCGACGTGAAAACGACCCGCGCATCGGTCACGTTCGCCTTCAGCGGGGCGCTCGATGGTCAAGCGGCTGTCGAATATCTGATGTTCTACTCGTACGTCGACGCGAAGGACCCGCACGGGTCGCGCGCACGCTACGTGGGGCTGCTGCGGGTAACGGGACGGCTGAATGGGGTGCCGGGAACGTTCGTGATGGAGGAAGGGGGCACCTTCGAGAAAGGCGCCGCGACCTCGGCCCTCACGATCCTGGAGGGCTCGGGCACCGGCGATCTGGCCGGCATCCGGGGCACCGGCCGACTCGCCTCGACGAAGGACGGCGCGAGTTGTGAGCTGGATTACGACGTGTAACGCTCAGGTTACTCGCGGCTCCCCCGCTCGAACGGCAGATCCGCCAGTGAGAGATACGATCGATAGGTGCGCCGCCAGGCGGCCGCCTCCTCCCTGCGCCCCAGCTGCTCATAGGCGGTGGCGCGCACCGATCGCTCAAACGCATGGGTGTACAGGACCGTGCGCGGGAACGACGACAGCGAGCCGGTACGCCGGATGGTCTCCAGCATCGCCAGCGCATCAGCGGGCCGGCCGCGGCTCAGCAGCGCGGTCGCGCGCGCGGTCTGCTCCAGGCCCCACTCCCGCGCGATCGAGTCGGCGGCCGAGTGCAGCGAGTCGGCCCAGCGACCGGCGGCGAGGGCATCCCCCCGGCGCGTGGCGATGACGGAGAGCAGCCAGAGCCGCTGGGCGCGGCGCACTGGTTCGATCGTGCCGAAGGCCGAGCGCCAAAGCTCGGAAGGTGGCTGGACCGGGTTGAATGCGCGGACGAGCGCCTCGATCGAGTCACGCTCGGCCGGCGGCATGACGGCAAATGGGAGCGCGGCGGTGGCACCACCGAGCTGGATCGCGGTCTCGGGATCGAGCAAGGCCAGCGCCGACAGCTCGGTCTGTGCCCGGGACCACGAGCCCGAGGCGAGCGCGTCGAAGGTGCGCTGGATTCTGCCGGTGAGCCGTGCCCGAGGTGTCCGGGAAGGCGCCAGGAGAAGCGCGGCGACCCGGGCCGCCCCGTCGTAATTGCCGGTCATCGTCGCCAGGCTGGCGGCGATAGTGCCGAGATCGAGATCGGCGACCGACGCCAGCGTCCCGAGCAGAGAATCCTGCAATGCCCGCGTTCCGAAGGCATATGCCCTGAGGAGCCGGAGGCGGATCGCCTGATCGTCCCCTTCGGTCAGAAGCGGCAAGGTGGTCGCCAGCAGGGAATCGAGGCCCGCCGAATCATGCTTCAGCGCGAGGATGCGGGTGAGGTGGAGGCGAGCGTCGAGATTGTCGTGGTCGAGAGAAATGATCTCCCGAAAGGCGCGCTCACTTTCGATCGCAGGCCGGCCGCGGAAGGCGCCGCCGTGGAATTCCACCTCCGCCAGGCCATACCACGCATCGAGATCCTCCGGATACTGCCTCACCAGCCGCCGGAAGAGATCCTCCGCCTCGGCGAGCGATCCATAGCTGTAGGCGTAGAAGCCCCGTAGCAGGAGCTGCTCCCGCTCGCTGAGCCGGTCGGAGAGCAGGCGTGCGCGCTCGAGTGCCGCACGCCGCTCCGGACCCCCCGCGGCGATCCATTCGAGTGCGGTGCCCAGGCGAAACCAGCCGAGTGCGAGCATCGAATCAGCGGCGACGGCGCGGCGGAAATCGTCGGCGGCCGCCGCGTACTGCGTTGCCCGCAGGGCGCGCTCTCCTTCGAGATACGCACGGAGCGCAGGTTCTGACTCGCTGCCCAGGACGGCGATGCGAGCGAGCCGGTTGCCAGGCGAAGTCATGCCTCCCGCGACCAGCGCCCGGGTGAGTTGCGCGGCGATGCGGTCGACCTCGCCGCGTCCGCCACTGGCCGATGCGCTCGTGATCAGTGATCCGCGCTGGTCGTACAGCGCCGCACGCGCGTCGACCCGGTTCCCCACCTCCACCACCCGTCCCAGCACGAAGGCCGTGGCGGAAAACCGCTCCGCCGCGCGCCGGCCCAAGGTGGGATCGGGTGCGCCGGGGGAGGATCGAAGCCAGCCGAACAGTGCGCTGGGGTCGATCGCCTGCGCGGCGCCGAGGCCTTCGAGCCGGGTGCTCACTAGGTCCGCCATTCCCTCGCGCAGGTAGCCGAGCGCCGAGTCGCCTGCCACGGCGAACGGGAGCACGGCGATCCTGTCGCCCGCGGCGACGCGGGGCGCCGCGGAGCTGGTCGCGAGGGCCGCTAGCAGCGCCAGCGCCCCGGCTCCCCCCAGGGCGGCAAGAATCGTAAGGCGCCGCGATCCCCGGGCCGGGCGCCAATCCGTCAATTCGTTTGCGGCGATGATGCCGGGATTCACGGCGGGGTCCGAGGTGCGGCCGGTGCTCCGCTCGCGAATTCGGGCCAGGACCGCCTGGGTTTCCGGTGACGGAGCTACGTCGAGATCGGTGGCGAGGCGGGTCGCGAAGGTGTCGTAGGCCGCCACCGCGGCACCGCGGTCCCCCGCGCGGTCGAGCGTGGTCAGCAGCGCGCAGAGTGCCGCCTCGTCATACGCCGCCAGCTCGAGCGCCTGGCGCCCCCAGCGAACGGCGTGATCGAGATTGCCCTGCGCCGCCGCGGAGTCTCGCAGGCGTGCAGCCGCCCGCGCGGCCCGTCCACGCAGCTCGGCACGCGCGCCGTCGAGCCACTGCTCGATTTCGGGGGCATCGGAGAGATGGAACGCCGGGGCCAGCTCACCGCGGTAGAGAGCGAGTCCGGCGGCGTTCTCTCCGGCCTCGAGCAGCGCAATCATCTCAACGGCGTCGGTTGCGAGGACGGAACGGTCGATCCCGACCTCCTCCGCGCCGCGGGTGCAGATCACGTCGTCACCCAGCTGCCGCCTGAGGAAATGGAGTGCCTGGCTCAGCGACCCGCGGGCGTGAGCCGCGTCGCTATCCCGCCAGAAGAGCGCGGCGAGTTCGTCGCGCCGCACGTATCCCGGCGCCAACGCGAGGTAGAGGAGGAGCGCGGTGCGCCGCGGCTGCGCCAGGACGGCGGCCGGAGCGTTCCCGGATCCGCCTTCGATGTCCAGCCCTCCGAGCGTGCGAAAACGCAGCATCGGCACAGGAATCGGGTCCCGGAGCATCGAGGTAAGGGCGAGGTGAGGGCGGATTGAGACCGGCTGCCCAAGATACGGCCGATTTCGGGACCCTTCAACCAATCCAACCGGAGAATGCCATGCAGCCCAGAACGATGCCACTCCTCATCACCCTGCTGGCCACGGCCGTCGCGGGATGCAGCAGCGACAGCACCGGGCCCGGCGGCGGCAGCTTCACGGGCAACTGGCACGGAGTGATCAGCGAGAACAAGGGTGGGGGAATCTATGGTCCGTTTCTCCGGATGAACCTGACGGAGACCGGCACGACCGTGACCGGAAGCTATGCCGATTCGATCACGACCACCTATGCCGACTCGGGCACCGTCGCCGGAACGGTGGCGAACGGGACGCTGACGTTCACCGTCACGCTCAATCCCGCCCCACCGGCAAGCCGCTGCGGCGGGACACTCAGCGGTACCGCGACGATCAGCAACGGCAAGCTCACCGGGACCTACGGCGGGCGGGACTGCGATTTCCTGGCGGGCGGTGCCGATCCCAACCGAACGGCGACGTTTACGCTCGACCCGTGATCAGAAGGTGTTCTCGGCCGGTCCGCCTCCGTCGGGACCGGTCCGAACACCCGGATGATCTGCAGATGGTCCGTGTCGGCCGGCCGGCTGAACTACGCGAACCGCTTCACGTAACGGACGAGCTCCGGCTGGTACCCGAGGTGCTCGTAGAACCCGCGTGCACGCTCGTTCGCCGCGAAGACGGACAGCTCGATCTTGCCGCAGCCGCGCGACAGCGCCCACCCTTCGACGGTTCCCATCAGGAGACGTGCAACACCGCGTCCCGCCGCCGCCTCCGCCACCGCCAATACTTCGACGTAGGCGTGAGGGGCTCCCGTGAAGTAGTCCTGCCGGGTGTTGGCGAATACGGTGCCGACCACGGCTCCGGCATCTTCGGCGACGAGGAAGATCACGTCGGCAGCCGGCGCGGCGAGCTGCGCGCGGAGCATGATATGGTCGGCAACCGCGATCTCGCGCGCGGTCCGACCCGGCGGAAGCGGGAAATCGGCGAGGCGATCGGTGAGCGGAAGGATGGCCGCTTCGTCGGCCCGGAGCGCAACGCGGACATGCATGCAGGAATGTGGTCGCGCCCGGCGAGCCGGGCAACGCTGCAGTCTCGTGCTGGCGCCCCGGCCCCGGAGGCGGCAACTTCGACGGTCCGACACCCTTCCAACCCGAACACGCCAAGGCGATGCACATGTCCAGGGCTCTGCTGCTGCTATTCCTCCTGCCGGCTGGACTGGGCGCACAGGTCCGAAGCGATTCGGCCAGGCGCACGCTGCTCCTGCCAGACGCGGTATGGGACGGGATCGCCGACTCTCCCGAGCGCGGCTGGGCGGTGCTGCTGCACGGCCGGCGCATCGAGGCGGTTGGGCCGGCCGCGCGGATCGACGCCGCCGGGGCGGAGCGGGTGGCGCTTCCCGGCACCACGCTCATTCCCGGCCTGATCGAGGGCCATTCCCACCTGTTCCTCCACCCGTACAACGAAACCCTGTGGGATGACCAGGTTCTCAAGGAGCCGCTCGGGTACCGAATGGCGGAAGCGGTTGCCCACGCCGCGGCGACACTGCGCGCCGGGATCACGACCACACGCGATCTCGGCACCGAAGGGGCGCTGGACAACGACGTGCAACTGAAGCGCGCGATCGAGCGCGGGATCGTTCCGGGGCCCCGCATGATCGTGACGACCCGGGCGATCGTCGCGACGGGAGCCTACGGCCCTCGCCGGGCGAATTATGCCTTCGATCCGCCCCAGGGTGCCGAGGAGGCGAGCGGGGCGGAGGAGATTGCCCGAGTCGTGCGAAGCCAGATCGGTCGCGGTGCCGACTGGATCAAGGTCTACGCGGACTACTCGGCCGGTCCGGGCGGCCAGGCCATCGCGACCTTCACCGCGGAGGAGCTCAGGGTGCTGGTCCAGGCCGCGCGCGGCTACGGCCGGCCGGTCGTGGCGCACGCGAGCACCGCCGAGGGCATGCGCCGGGCGGTGCTCGCGGGAGTCGAGACGGTGGAGCACGGGGATGCGGGGACCCCGGAAATCTTTCGTTTGATGAAGCAGCACGGCGTCACGCTGTGCCCGACACTGGCCGCGGGGGAAGCCTATGCGCAGTATTTCGCGGGATGGATCAAGGGGCAAGGTGAGGTGCCAGCGGACGTGACGGAGAAGCACGCCAGTTTCCGCGCCGCGCTGGACGCCGGCGTCAACATCTGCTTCGGCGGCGACGTCGGGGTATTTCCCCACGGCGAAAACGTGCGTGAACTGGAGCTGATGGTCGAGTACGGGATGACGCCGCTGGCGGCGCTCAGATCCGCGACGAGCGGCAACGCCCGGACGTTCCACGTCGATGACCGCGTGGGCCGCCTCGCCCCCGGGATGCTCGCCGACCTGGTCGCGGTAGGCGGGGATCCGACGCGAGACGTGTCCGCGCTCCGGCGGGTGAGCGCGGTCTTCAAGGATGGCATCCGCTTTCGCTAACGCAGCGCTATCGGCACCAGCGTCGGCTCGGACGGCGGGGATGTCGGCAGCGTGACGCTGAGCGACGCAGACCCGTCGGACGGCGGGGTGACTTCGACATCCATGATCTCACCCGGGGCGAGCACCACGTAGGCGGGGCGCGCGCCCGTGCGGGCAGCCGGCAGATCGGCGCCGTCCTTGGCGAGCTCGCGCCACTGGAGCGGCCGGCCACCGGCGACGAGCCCAAGCCCGAGGATGTAGTCGGTGCGGATGTTGATGAGGCGCAGCCGCTGTGGGACGCCGGGCTTGAGCGTGAGGGTGTCGGCCAGTGGCCGGCCGTTGAGCAGCGCCGGTGGCGGCGGCCGGAAGAAATTGATCGTCGGACCGTCGTCGCTGAACAGGAGGACCCGATCGGTGGCCGGGTCGGGTCGCGCCGAGTCGGTCACCACGATCGCGCCGTACAGGCCCGATCCGATCTGCTGGAACTCGTTCGAATGCGAGTGGTACATGAAGGTGCCGGCACGCGGCGGCACGAAGCGGACCGTGAGCGAGTCACCTGGCGCCACCATCGGCAGCGTCTGTTTCCCATTCCCGCTCCAGCCCGCGACGCCGTCGGGAAAGCTCTGCAGCTCGATCCCGTGCCAGTGAATCGCCGCGTTTTCGTGTGAGCGGTTGATGATCGTGATCGCGACGAGCTGGCCCCGCCGCAACTCGAGCGTCGGTCCCGGCACGGGCATGGCGGTCGGGTCGGCCTCGGCCGGCGAGCCGCCGAGGACGTAGGAGTACCCGGTATAATCGCCGTACACCGACGCGCGCGAACGGATGATCAGACGGATCGGGCGCGCGACCCCGCTCGGAACGTTCTGCGGCCCCTTCGGCGACACCCGGATGCCGAGCACCAGGCCGGCCATGTTGTGGTGCATCGGATTACCGTGTGCGCCCAGAGCCGGCATCGTCATCGAATGCTGCTGGGTGCCGGCGGCGATGACCGGCATGCGCCGGTCGGCCTCGAGTGCAGCGGCCGACGCAATGTGGCTGGCAAAGTGACAGTGGAAAATCCAGTTACCCGCGCGGGTCGGTGCCCAGGTCAGGCTCATCGTCTGATTCGGGAGCACGACTTCCGTCACGCCCAGCCGGCGGTCGGCGGGGGCGTAGATGGTATCACGCACGCCGTCACCCTTCGCGTCCACCCGGAAGTAGAAGCCGTGCAGGTGCAGCGGATGCTCAAACGGCGTCACATTGACGAAGCGCCAGTGGAGCGAGTCGCCCTGGGCGGCGGTGAGAGACTCCGTGTGGGGCCAGCTCAGCCCGTTGAAGGCGAGGGTGGGATCGGGGCCGAGCCCGCTTCGGGAGGTGGAATCGACCGTGAACCAGGTCGAGATCACGAAAATGCGGTCGGGGGCGGCCGCCGTCCCCGCCGGGTCGACCACGATCACGCCGTTGAGCTGGCTGTCGTCCGCCGAGCGACCGAAGACCGGACCGTGCGTGGTGCGGCCGGAGTAGTAGTAGACCCCGGGGTCGGTGGGCCGGAAGCGAAGCTCGCGCGTGGCCCCGGGAGCGACATCGAAACTGTCTGCGCCATACCCGCGAGCGGTGCCCATTCCGTAGATCCAGAGCGGCACCGTGAGTGCGTTGTGCACCGTCGCGCGGATCTCGGTCCCGGAGGGGACGCGGACCAGCGGTCCGGGGTTCTGGAGCGGACCGCCGGTCTCGCCGAACGCGGCCACGCTCAGCCGGGCGCCGTCCGGGCCCTCGGGGCGCCAAGTGCCCACGCCGGCCTCGAGCCGCAGCGTCAGCACTCCGGCGTGGAGGTGTCCGGCCGGATGACGATTGTCGTTGACGAGGATGCCAGATGCAGGTGAGGCGATCGGACGGCGTGCGGGCGCCGGGAGCATCAGGATCGCGATCGCGGAGCACGTGCTGGCGGCAAGGCGCAGAGCGCGGGGCATGGGTACGCCGTGGGCTTGAGGAAGAAATGGCGGACGGATACAGCCGATATCGCGCCATATGCCGCCGGCGTCAAGCGTGACGGCGTTGCGGCTCCTGGTACCCCCCCCTAGCTTGCGAGATGCTCGATGCCAATGACAACCGGATGCTTCACCGAAGCCCAGCGTCGATGGGGCCGATGGGTGTGAACCCGTGACCGCCGTCGGGCCTGACTCCGGCTCGCCGCCGCCCGCGGGGTCGGGCGCTTACTTTCTCGCCGCGCTCATCGCGTCATCCGACGACGCCATCGTCAGCAAAACCCTCGACGGTACCATTCTCAGCTGGAACCCCGCCGCAGAACGGATCTTCGGATACAGCGCGAGCGAAATGATCGGGGCGTCGGTCTTCAAGCTGATTCCCGATGATCTCCACGACGAGGAGCACGGCATTCTGGCGCGGATCCGGGCCGGCCAGCACGTCGCGCACTACGAGACCACGCGGATGCGGAAGGATGGGGAGCGCATCCTCGTATCGCTGACGTTGTCGCCAGTGCGGGACATGACCGGCGAACTGATCGGTGCGTCGGCCATCAAGCGCGACATCACCCAGCAGCGTGCGGTCGAGGATCAGCTCCGTCAGGCGCAGAAGATGGAGGCGCTAGGGCAGCTGGCCGGCGGCGTGGCGCACGATTTCAACAATATCCTGACGATCATCGCCGGCTTCAGCGGCTTTCTCAGCCGCTCACTTGACCCGCTGTCACCGGCGCAGGAAGACGTACTGGGCATTCAACAAGCCACCGAGCGGGCGGGCCGGCTCACGCAACAACTGCTGGCGTTCACCCGGCACCAGCGCGTGCATACCGGCCCAGTCGACCTCGCCGCCATCGTGAGCGAAACCGCCGTGTTGCTGCGCCGGCTGCTTGGCGAGCACATCCGCCTCGAGGTCAAGCCCGCGATCGCGGAGGTGTGGGTCATGGGGGATCGCGGCCAGCTCTCGCAGGTGCTGATCAACCTGGCGGTGAACGCGCGGGACGCGATGCCGGAGGGCGGCACGCTGAGCATCAGCGCCTTCGAGGACGCACCCGCGGGCCGCGCCGTCCTGACCGTCCGGGACACCGGGCATGGCATGGATGCCCGTACCCGGGGCAGACTGTTCGAGCCGTTCTTCACGACGAAGCCACAGGGCCGGGGCACCGGGCTTGGGCTGTCCACCGTGTTCAGCATCGTCGAGAGGTCGAGCGGCACGATCGAGGTCGACACCGCACCCGGCAGAGGCACCGTCTTTCGTATCACGCTGCCGCAGGCGCCCGCCCCGACCCTGCCGGACGCGATCGACCCTGGGCGTGACCTGCGTGGGACCGAGATGCTGCTGGTGGTGGATGACAACGCCGATCTCGCGGAGCTCGCCGCACGGACGCTGCGAGAGTATGGCTATGCGGTCGAGATGGCGGCGGGCGCGGGTGCCGCGATGGTGGTCTTCGCCGAGTCCGAGCGGCCGGTGGATCTGATCGTAACCGACATCGTCATGCCGGGCATGAGCGGCCCGGCACTGGTCGAGCGGCTGCGGCTCCGGGACCCGCATCCGGCCGTGCTCTACATGACCGGGTACGACGAAACCCTCGTGGCCGCCCACCTTACCGACGCGTCAGCACCGACGCTGAGCAAGCCGTTCACGCCGCTCGAGCTCGCGACAGCGGTTCGTCAGGTACTTGATCGGCGTGCGTCGGCACCGGGGAAGTACGCCGGGCAGATCAGGCGCCCGGCGGGCTGACGCGATCAGCCGCCCAGTTCGACCTCGATCTCACGCCGCCGCCCGTCGTCGGCCAGCACGATCCTCCCCTCCGGCATCGCCTGCCCATCCATCCGCACCGCGCGCACGCCCCGTGTGACGTGCTCCGGGTTCCGGACCGTAATGGCGTAGGTCGTGGCCCCGTGCCGGTAGGTCAACGAGAATCCGTCCCATTCCTTCGGCACGCAGGGATCGAGCGTCAGGACGTCACCCTGTTTGTGGAACCCGAGGATCGACTCCAGCGCCACCCGGTACATCCAGCTCGCCGATCCGGTATACCAGGTCCAGCCGCCTCGGCCGACGTGCAGGCGCGCGGTATAGACGTCGGCGGCGACGACGTACGGCTCGACCTTGTACGTCGCGACTTCAGCCGGCGTTCGGGCGTGCATCAGCGGGTTCAGCATCTGGAACAGGTCGAACGCGCGGTTGCCGTCGCCGCTGATCGCCGTCGCGAGCACGGCCCACAACGCGGCGTGTGTGTACTGGGCTCCGTTCTCCCGGACGCCCGGCAAATATCCCTTGATGTACCCCGGATCGTGCGGCATGCGGTCGAACGCGGGTGTGAGGAGCATCAGCAGCCGCGCCTGCTCGTCGACCAGCTGCCCGTTGAACGAGGCCATCGCCTGCGCGCTCCGCTCCGGCTGTCCCGCGCGGGAGATGATGCTCCAGCTCTGCGCGATCGAATCGATCCGGCACTCTTCATTGGCCGATGAGCCGAGGGGAGTGCCGTCGTCGAAGTAGGCCCGCCGGTACCATGCCCCGTCCCAGCCATCCCGCTCCACCGCCTCGACGTACCGGTCGGCCGCCTGACGGAACTCGGCCGCAGCCGCGCTGTCCCCGCGGCCGTCGGCGTGCTCGGCGAAACGGCGCAGCGTGTCGATCAGGAACCACGCCAGCCAGACGCTTTCCCCCCGCCCCTCGTTGCCGACGCGATTCATGCCGTCGTTCCAGTCACCCGACCCGATCAGCGGCAGGCCGTGGGGGCCGAACGTCACCGCCTTCCTCAGCGCGCGCACGCAGTGCTCGTACACCGTGCCTCGCTCGCCCGAGTCCTGGGGCAGGTCGTACAGCTCATCCTCCCCGTCGGCCAGCAGCCGCATGCGGAGGAACGGCGCCTCCTCATCGAGCACGGTGGCGTCGCCGGTGACGCGCACATAGTGATCCACGCAGTAGGGCAGCCAGACCAGGTCGTCGGAGAATCGGGTGCGGATGCCCCGGCCGTTCTGGACGTGCCACCAGTGCTGTACGTCACCCTCGACGAACTGGCGCCCGGCGGCAACCAGGATGTGTTGGCGGGTGACACCCGGCTCGGCGTATACGAACGCCATGCCGTCCTGCAGCTGGTCACGGAAGCCGAAGGCCCCGCTCGACTGGTACAGTGCCGAACGCGCCCACATCCGGCAGGCCAGTGCCTGATAGAGCGTCCAGCGATTGAGCAGCGCGTCGAATTCCGGCGAGGGTGTCGCCGCCACGATCGTGGACAGACGGTGGCCCCACCGCTCGCCGGCGGCACGCACGGCGCCGCCCGCCGCCCCGACGTCGCGGTAGCGGTCGATCAGCGTCCGTGCGGCGTCGTCGCCGGTGGCCGAGCCCAGGAGCACCACGAGTTCGGCGCGGGCGCCGGGCGCCAGCGTGATGCCGCTCTGGAGGACGGCACAGGGGTCCAGCTCCACACCGGTGCGCTCCGCCAGCCGCTGGCGCCGGAGGCCGTCCGGGCTCGCTGCACTGCCGTTCCGGCCGATGAACTCCCGACGGTCCGCGGTGTGGCTGGCGAGTGTGCCGCTCATCCAGCTGAACGCGACCTGATCGGCGAACATCCGCTCGAAGGAGTTCTGCGCGAAGATGGCGCCGCTGGCCCGGTCAAAGCGGGTCCGCACATCGTGCTCGGTGCGCTCGCGGAACACGCCGAGCGTCCATTCGACGTAGCTCGTCACGGTCAGCCGCCGCGGGGAGGCACCGCGGTTCTCGAGCACCAGCCGCGCGATCTTGACGGGATCCTCCGGGGCCATCCCCAGCGTCAGCGTGGTCGCGATGCCCGTGTGCTCGTGACGGAATACGGACGCGCCCGCCTCATGCCGTACCACGTAGGGGGTCTCGTGGCGAATCGGTGCCGCCGTGGCGCTCCAGAAGTCGCCGGTCTCCTCGTCGCGCAGATAGATCACCTCGCCAGGCGTGTCCGAGACCGGATCGTTCTGCCAGGGCGAGAGCCGGAAAAAATGACTGTTCCCGGTCCAGCTGTACCCTCCGCCCTGCTCGGTGACGAGGAAGCCGCCTGCCGGGTTGGCAATCACGTTGGCCCAGGGGGCCGGCGGAAGAACCGCGCCTTCCATCCGGATTTCATAATTCAGCTCCGGTGTCAGTCCGCCCAGCCCGTTGAACGATGTGAGAAGCGCGGCGGGTGCCGCGGCCTCAGCTCCCGGTGCCGTAATGCTGCGCAGGCGTCGGGCCGCGATGGCACCGCCCTGCGGCACCAGGTCTGCCGGGTACTCCACCGGGGCATCGGGCAGATCACGCAGGCTGTCGATGCCCAGGCCGTCACAGACGACAATGGCGCGGGCCACGGCACGGAGGAGGGCGACGTCGTCCGGCTGCAGCAGGTCCTGCCGGCGAATGAACACGCCGCCGGGTTGATCGATCTGGCCCGCCTCGGTTGAGCCGCGCACGGTGCTCAACAACTGGTCGGTCAGCTCCTGCAGGTAGGTCGGCGGCATCGTGTTGAGAATCACGAGGTCGACGCCGAGCCCATGCAGCCGCCAGTAGTAGTGCGCGGAGAGCAGCTGTCGTACCGTCGCGAGCCCATCGGCCGAATCGATCGTGGCGAGCAGCACGGGAAGGTCGCCCGAGATGCCGTGGGTCCAGAGCGCGTCCTGGCTGCGCGTGTTGCGCTCCAGCTCCTCAGGCGTGGCACGCAGTGCGGGGTGCGGGAAGATCAGGT
This sequence comes from Gemmatimonadales bacterium, assembly GCA_038321865.1. Classification (GTDB taxonomy): domain Bacteria; phylum Gemmatimonadota; class Gemmatimonadetes; order Gemmatimonadales; family GWC2-71-9; genus JAICUF01. Next base: position 12,305 of record JBBQFH010000026.1, on the reverse strand, counting down.
GCCCGGCAAGCTGCTGAAACAGCGCCGCGTCCGACGGGGAGACGCCGATGTCCTGCAGCTCCATCTGCGAGCGGGTCCACGAGAGGTCGAGGGCGCGCTGGGCGCCGTACAGATCGTTGTACCGGTCAGCCAGCTCGATCGCGCGGTCGCGGTCGCCCTGCACCAGCGTCGTGAAGGCAACGCGCACCGACTTGCCCGGGGGGACCGTCACCCGCACCCGCAGCGCGAAGATCGGGTCCAGCACCGGCCCGGTGGCCCCGCCCAGCTCCGCACCATCGTCGGTCGCCAGCGGATTGGCGGTGCTCCGGCCCCGGCCGATGAACGCGGCTCGATCCGTCTCGTACGTGACCTGGCCTTCGCTGCCGCGCTCGACGGCGGCCACGTGGGCGCACCAGAGCCGATCTTCCTGCGCCGAACGGGGGCGGCGGCTCGCCAGAATCGTGTTGTGGGTTGCGATCCACTCCGTCTCGACGAACAGGTTCCCGAAGGCGGGATGCGCCCGGTCGGCGTCCTGCGGCGCCAGGACGATCTCACCGTAGCTGGTGAGCTCGAGCACCCGCTGGCTCCACGCATGATTGGTGATCGTGATCCGGCGGACCTCAGCGCGGTCGTCGGGTACGACCGCGATCTCCATCCGCGTCTCGATTTCCCCATCTCGGCGGTGAAAGGTGACGCGGTCGGATGCGAAGAGTGCGAGGTAGCTGTCGGCCGGCCGGCACACCGGCTGGTGCGCCGCGGACCAGAGTCGGCCATCGGCCAGGTCCTTGACGTAAATCCATTGGCCGTAGTTGTCGCGGGTGGAATCCGACCGCCAGCGCGTGACCGCCAGATGATTGAATCGGGTAGATCCGCCGCCGGCGTTGGTGATGAGCACGGTATACGGAAGCGCACCAAGCAGCGCGACCCGGGGTTGTGCGGTATCCGGCGACTGGAACTCGCGCACGGTCGGACGCTCGCGCTCGCGGTCGCCCCGATCGCGGATGCCGGCCGTCAGGTCCGGCTGGGCGTCCTGGGCCACGAACCGGCGCGGGATCCGCTCGCCCAGCAGCAGCTCGGCCGACCGCACGAGCGCATCGGCATGAAAGCGGTCCTGCCAGATCCCGGCGATGAGGGCATTGCACAGCGCGACCAGGCCCATGCCGACGTGGTGCGCCATATAGGTGCCGACGACCGTGAGCCGCTCGTCAGGCGCGACGCGCGTATAGTCGATCGCGTCACGAAACCCGTAGGGTCCGAGCGCGCCTTCCCGCTCGAGCATGGCAAGGTTGGCCATCGCGGCATCCGGCAGCATCAGCAGCGCCAGCAGCGTCGCGTAGGGCGCAATCACCTGGTCCTTGCTCAACCCCTGCTTGAGCGCGAGATCGGGCACGCCGAACGCACGATACTGATAGGTGCCGTGGCGGTCGCGCACGTTGTACGCCGATTCGGACATCCCCCAGGGCCGGCCGATGTGGCGTCCGTAGGCGATCTGCCGCTCGACGGCGCTGTGGTGGGTCTGATCGAGCAGCGTGAACGGCAGCGAGCGCATGACCAGCACCGGCATCAGGTACTCGAACATGCTGCCGCTCCACGACACCAGCGCCGCGTCGCCACCCTCGACGGTCAGGCTGCGGCCCAGGCGGAACCAGTGCTCGGTGGGCGCATCATCCTTCGCGATCGCGAAGAAACTGGCCAGCCGGGCCTCGGAGCCCAGCAGGTCGTAGTACGAGTTGTCGAGGGTACCGGTCGCGTCCTGATGTCCGATCGAGAACAGCTTGCGCCGCCGGTCGAAGAGCATGCCGAAATCCATGCGCAGCGCGTACTCGTGCGCGCGGTTGGCCAGCAGCCCCAGGCGCGTGCGCTGCTCCGCCTCCTGCTCGGCGGAGGCCGCCCCCGCCGATGAGGCCCGTGCGAGGGTCCAGCGGATCCACCACAGCGTCTCGCCCTCAGGGTCCACCGGCGTGGCCGCCACGTCCTGGGCCAGCTTCACCTGCGCCGTGAAGGCGTCCAGTGATGGCGGCGCGCCGTTCTCCCATCCGGCTGCGGGCCCGAGCTCCTTCCTGGCCGCGCGCAGATGGCCGGTGGCTGCGAGGAGCGCCGGATCGCTGCCGTCTGCAGCCGCGGCGCGAGTCAGGGCCGCGAGCGCCAGACCGACCCCCGCACGGAGCGCATCGCGCGTGGCAGGACCGGTCGGCGGCGGCGGCAGCAAACAGGCCTGCTTCAGGGCGATCAGGTGGCCTGCCAGGTTGCCGCTGTCCACGGTCGAGACGTACGCCGGCTCGAGCACCTGCAGATCGCGCAGATCGTACCAGTTGTAGAAATGGCCGCGACAGCGGCGCATGCGCTCGAGCGCCCGAAACACCAGCTCGAGGCGCTCGATCATGCTTTCGGTGGTGATGAATCCGAGATCGCGCGCCGTCACGGTGGAGAGCAGCTGGAGCCCGATATTGGTCGGTGACGTGCGGTGCGCGACAACGGGCTCCGGTGTTTCCTGGAAGTTGTCCGGCGCGAGACCCTGCGTCGCATCGGAGACGAACTGCTCGAAAAACCGCCAGTGCAGCAACGCGTAACGGAGCGCGCGGTCCCGGTCGCCCGCCGCGACGTTGCGCGAGCGCTGCGTCGGTGGCCGTACCAGCGCCTCAGCAACAACCGGCGACGCGATCCACAGCAGCGCGTACGGCAGCGCGGCATACTGCGCGCCATGCCAGGCCGCCAGGCCAAGCGCGGCAAGCGCGATGACGATCGCCGGCAGCAGTTGGCGCCAGACCGAATGCTGCAGCTTCGACGCGCCTCGTTCGACCTGAGACGCGGTGACCCATTCGAGCAGCCGCTTCCGGCTGACCAGCAGGCGGTACAGTGTCCGGACAATCGCATCCGCCGAAACGGCCGCCTGATGAGGGAGGAAGATCACGGCGAGCGCGAGCTGCTGGACGCTGGTCACGGCGTCCCGGCCGACGGCGGCGTAGTAGCCCCGCCAGGATCGGTCCTTCGGCGGCCGGACGATCGCGAGCAGGAGACCGAGCAGCCACGGATACGCGATCACCGCCAGCATGATCACGGACCACCGCGCTGCCACACCCGGAAGCAGGACCCAGCCCGCGATGAGCAGCGCCACCTGACTGATCTCGATCAGGCTCCTGCGCAGATTGTCCAGGATTTTCCATCGTGAGATGGTGGAAAGCGGATTCAGCTCACGCCCGCCGGCGGACGCGACGCGGGAACGCAGCCAGGGCAGGAGCTGCCAGTCACCCCTGATCCAGCGGTGCTTCCGCCGGGCGTGCGTCAGATAGGTGGCGGGGTAGTCGTCGAACAGCTGAACGTCCGTCACCAGCGCCGCACCGGCGAACGCGCCCTCGATCAGGTCGTGACTCAGCAGCGCATTCTCGGGGAAGCGGCCCTTGGTGGCGCGCTCGAATGTGTCGACTTCGTAGATCCCCTTGCCGGTAAAACTGCCTTCGCCGTAAAGGTCCTGGTACACATCGGAGACGGCGGTCGTGTAGGGGTCGACGCCGGGATGACCGGAGTGGATGGCGGCGAAGCGGGTACGATAGGCGCTCGCGATCGCCACCCCGACTCTGGGCTGCAGTATGCCGTAGCCGCGCACCACTCGCCCGGCCGCCGGATCATAGACCGCGGCATTCAGCGGGTGTGCCAGCGTGCCGACCAGCAGCTCGACCGCGCCGTGCGGGAGCGTGGTGTCCGAGTCGAGGGTGACGACATACTTGGCGCCACGCAGCCGCTCCGCGTCCCCGACCACCGTCGTGAACGGCGCAACCGGACCGCCCCGAAGAAAGGCGTTGAACTGCGACAGCTTGCCGCGTTTCCGCTCCCAGCCCATCCACACACCCTGCCGCGCATTCCACTGCCTGGGGCGGTGGAACAGGTAAAACGTGCGCTCGGAGCCATCGCCGTACGCCTCATTGAGCGCGCGGACACCCTGGATGGCCGCGTCCAGTACCGCGCCGTCGTCCGCTCGATGCTCGGTCGCCGCGTCGGTGAAGTCGCTCAGAATGGCGAAGTGAAGATGGGGTTCCCGATTGGCGAGGTATTGCACTTCGAGGTGTTCCAGCTGGTCCCGGACGACGTCCACGCTCGGCAGCAGCGTCGGCACGACGACGACCGTCCGGAGCGGTTCCGGGATCCCCGCCTCCTGGAAGTCCATCTTGGGAAGCCGGGACGCCGGCAGCAGCAGGGTGAGCAGCTGGTTTACCGTGCCGATGGCGATCTCGCTCGCGGGGATAAGCGCGAGCACCAGCAACAGTGCCTGGGCGCCGGCCGACAGCCCGGCGATGCCGGCGAACAGTCCGGTCAGAAGCGCCAGACTGAAAATCAGTGCCGCCCCGAAATACACGGTGTTCGGATGCGCAACGATGGCGCGATACATGCGCTCGCGGCGCCCCGCGCGATAGCCGGCCTCCCGCTCCAGCTCCGGCCGCCCCGCGGCGATGAGGTAGAAACCGACGTGCGCCTCGCGGCCGCACGGTTCTCCCGGCTCCGCCGCCCCGCTCGCGCCGCGGTGGCGCGCCGCCAGCTCGACCGCGCGCCGGGCGATGTCTTCCTGCGACGCCCGCGCCCGGCGGGCAATGTCCTCGACGACATGCCGATACCGGTCGCGCGTTTCAAACGTCATGCGGCCGTAATGACCGGATGGGTCGCGCCGCAACGCCGCCTCCGTAACGCTCTGGGATTCGAAGAAGACGTCCCAGTCCAGGCGGGAGATTCTCCGGAGGCTGGTCAGGTGGTTCGCCATCATCACCTGTGTCAGCGCCAGGCGCTGGTTGGCGCGCGTTACGGCATCATCGGCGCTGAGCGCCTCCTCCGCGATCCACTGTTCAAGCCAGAGCAGTTTGCGAAACTCCGCCTGGTAGGCTCTGATCTGCTGAAACAGCCGCGAGACGAAGATCGGCGTGAGCGGAGGGTGATCGTCCACGAATTTGCCCAGCGCGTCGGTCAGCGCCTTGGGCGACGTGCGGCTGGCTTCCTGCAGCCGCTCGGCCCAGCTGTCGGCCGACTCGAGCTCCTCCAGCCGCTGCATGACGCGCAGCGCCAGGCGCCGGATGTTTTCGACCAGCCCGAGCCGGAGCACCGTCGGGACCGCCCACAGCTCGCCCATGTTGAGCACGGCGCCGGACTGGAACTCGCGGACGAACAGCCCGATGTTTTCGAAATCGAGATGCCCTTCCGTATGGGCGATGAGCTCGATGGCGAGCTCGTAGATCCGGGGATAGTTGGCGAGGGGTCCGTCGGCGAGCTTGGGAAGTTCCTGGTAGTACCCACTCGGCAGGTTCTGCCGGATTTCGCGAATGTGCTCCTGCACGACGTAGAAATTATCGAGCAGCCAATCGCCGGCTGAGCTGATGTCCACGCCCCGCTCGACCGCGTCCGTCAGCGCGTCACGCGTTTCTTCCAGGAGCCGCTCGGTGTCGCCAAGCCGGCCGAGGAGGGGGCCGGCATCGAGCCGGCGGAGCCAGCGCCGGGAGGTAAGGTCGGCCGGGATGAATCGCTGGCGGATCCCCAGCGCGCGCGCGTGGGCCGCGAGTCCCTCGGCGCCGAGGAGCTGGCCGCGAAATGGGCCGACCCGCCGATCTCCCGCGCGCTCCCGGTCCGACGCCGAAGCCCCACCCTTCATGAGCCGGCCCAGGCGCCCGCCGCGTTTGGACGGCGGAATTACAGTTGCCACGTCGCGTTGCCTCGATCAGTGAGCGTTCTGATCGGAATCTGCTCTCATCGGGGAGCAGCGGCAATCACGACCTACCGCCCGCGGCCTCTGGCCCCGCGCATTTCAGTCAGCCTGCGAATCGTTGTACAGGCGACCCCCGGAATCGTTTGGGTCCCCTCATCGGAACGTGCCGGGGCTCACGCCGTAGAGCAGGTGTGGGCGCCCGGCCTGATCCGCCTCGGACCAGAAACCCATCTGTTCCTCCCAGCGGATCGTCTGCACCCGTCGCCCGCCGATCGTGATGAATCCAGCGGCCCGACCGGTCACGGCGCCAAGCTTGCCGAGGTCACGGAGCGTGCCGATGGTTGTGGCGCCTCGCTCCGCGACGATCCGGCGGGCCGTGCCCGGCCCGATGCCGGGCACCCGGATCAGCTCCTCATAGCAGGCGGTGCGTACTTCCACCGGAAAGCGGTCCGGATTGGCCAGCGCGGACGCCGCCTTGGGGTCCGTGGCCAGCGGGAGATTGCCCCCCTCGTCGAAGACGACCTCCTCGGCGGCGAAGCCGTAATCACGAATCAGGTGATCGGCCTGGTAGAGCCGGTGCTCGCGGAGCGCCGGGGCAGCCTGCACGCCATCCATCGGCGTGTCGCGGATGGGACGGAACGCGCTGAACTGGGAGTGATGCATGCCGCCGCCGGCGTAGACGCCGGCCACACGCTCCATGATGGTACGGTCACTGTCCGGAGTTGCGCCGACCACGAACTGCATGGTCATGCCTGCCGTGCCGCCCGGGTGCAGTCGGTCGCGCGGCCGGCCGTCACGCTCCTCGGCCCGCCGCCGCAACACCTGGGCTCGCGCGCGTTCGAGCGCGCCGAGCGTCAGGTCCAGATTCTTCTCCGGGGCGATCCGCGCAAGGCTCGCTCCACACGGCGCCTCCAGATTCACCGACACCCGGTTGGCGAGTTCGGTCAGACGGTCCACCTGGGCCGAATCGGCGCCCGGAACGATCTTCACATGCACGTAGCCGCCGAAGTGGTCCCGCTCACGGATCAGCTCAAGCGCGGTGATCAGATCATCCATCACCTTTACGGGACGCCCCGGGATCCCCGTCGTCACGAAGAGGCCGTCACACCAGTCGCGCCGGAGGGCCCCGGCGAAAATGCGTGCCAGCTCTTCCGGCTTGAGTAGGGTGCGAGGCATCTGCCGGTCGCGGCGCATGGGGCAGTAGTGGCAATTGAAGCTGCATGCATTTGTCATCAGGATCCGGAGCAGCCGGGTGCGGCCGCGGCCGTACCGAAGGTCGCGGATGTTGATGGGCCGGAGCGCGCCGACCTCGTCGGCATGACGAAGGCGTGGCGGCAGCCGGGCGGGCCGGGACGCGTCGTGGTCGTCCGTGGCTTCCGCCATGAGCATGGCGATCTTCTGGTCAAGCGGCAGGTTGGGCACGGCATATCCTCGTGGAGGGCCACCCCCAAAATACCGAACAAATCCCGAAACTCAAGCTTCGTCGGCGTGATTCGCCCCACGGCACCGACCGCGGGTGAGGCGCCACCATGGAGCCATGACCGCGGCCCCCAGCACCACGTTCCTCTTGTCGCCCGCCCATTGTGGAGGGAAGCGCGCCGGCTACCTCTTCGACGACCGGGCGTTTTCCGCTCGCCCAGCGCATCCGCGCGGAGGGAGCTGCACTGGGAGAGGTATTCAGCTTTCTGAGCGGGCTGTACTTCCGCGGCAAGCTGGCCTACTCCCAGCGATTCGCCGTTCCGTCCGGCGATCCCGGGCGGACCCTCGTCATCACATCCGGCAGAGGGCTGCTTCCGGCCACGACGATGGTGGGACTCGGGGATCTGAGGGAGTTCGGCACCGTCGACATTCACGAGGGCGATCCCCGCTACCGCGAGCCCATGCGGCGGGACCTGGCCCTGGTTGATGGCCAGGCCGTGCTGCTCGGCAGCATTGCCACCCGGAAATACGTGGACGTGCTGGTCGAGGCGCTGGGTGCTCGCCTCCTGTTCCCCATCGCTTTCGTGGGCCGCGGAGACATGAGCCGGGGCTCGATTCTGCTTCGCGCCGTGCGTGAGGATCGCGAACTCGCCTATGCTCCCGTCGCTACCACGTTACGCAGCCTCGCCCGAGCCCATACCAAGGCCGCCCAATGAAGCCTAGGGCCATCGTGCTGCCACCGAGCGGCGACACCGACGTCCGCTCCGGCACCCACACGGTTCACCTGACCAACCTCGGCAAGGTCTACTTTCCCGAACGCGGATACACCAAGCGGGATCTGTTGCAGTATTACGCCGATATCGCCCCCTGGCTGCTGCCTCATCTGATGGACCGCGGTGTCACGATGAAGCGCTACCCCAACGGCATTCACGGCAAATACTTCTTCATGAAGCGCACTCCCGCATCGGCACCGGAGTGGGTCGAGACCTGTGAGGTGATGCACAAGTCGGCCAGCCTGATCGCCTTCCCGCTCGCGCAGGATCTCGCGTCGCTGCTCTGGCTCGTGAATCTCGGCTGCGTCGATCTGAACCAGTGGTACGCGCCGTGTGACGACGTCGACCGGCCTGACTGTCTGAACTTCGATCTCGATCCGGGGGACGGCGCGAGCTTCGCGCGAGTGCGCGAGACCGCCCTCCTCATCCGCGACGAGCTCTGTGCGATGGGCATGAAGCCGTTGGCGAAGACCACCGGCTCCTCCGGCATCCATATCTACGTTCCGATCGTGCGCGGGCCGATCCAGAAGGAGGTCTGGACCTTCGCGAAGCGGTTCGCCAAGCAATTCGAGCAGAACCATGCGAAGCTGGTGACGGCCGAGTACCGGATCGCCAAGCGGCCACGGGGGCGCGTCCTCGTGGACTACAATCAGAATGCCTGGGGGCGCACGCTCGCCTCGGTCTATTCGGTGCGCCCGCTGCCCGACGCAACCGTGTCCACCCCGGTCACCTGGGACGAGGTCGCCGCCGGAGTCGAGATTGCCGACTTCACCATCCGCACCGTCCCGGCGCGCGTGGCGAAGCTGGGGGATCTCTGGAAGCCGCTCCTGGCTGGCCGCGGCCGTTTTCGCCTGGAGGACGCGTCGTGACGCTGTCGGTGAAGTATCCGGTCGCGCCGATGGAAGCCCGCAGCCAGGACGCGCTTCCCGAGGGGAAGGGCTGGCAATACGAGCCCAAGTGGGACGGGTTCCGTTGCGTGGCGTTCAAGGATGGTGGCAAGGTCCGGCTTCAGTCGAAGGCGCAGAAGCCGCTCGAGCGCTACTTCCCGGATGTGGTGGCGGCCGTCGCCGGACTTGGCGCGAAGGTCTGCGTCCTGGACGGTGAGATCGTGATTCCGGTGGAGGGCCGGCTCTCGTTCGATGAGCTGCTGCTCCGCATCCACCCTGCGGCGAGTCGGGTGCAGACGCTGGTGGAGCGGCATCCGGCTCGCTTTGAGATATTCGATCTGCTGGTGGACGAGCGCGGCCGGTCACTCATCGAGGCACCGCTGAGCGAGCGCCGTCCGGCTCTGGAGGCCTTCGCGAAGCGGTTTGTTCGACCGGGCACGCCAGTCGCGCTGTCCCGCGCGACACGATCACTGGCGACGGCGCGGAAATGGCTGGCCGGGGGCGGGAACGGCGATCTGGACGGCGTCGTGGCCAAGAAGCTCGCGTGCGCCTACCGGGCCGGCGAGCGTGACGGAATGGTCAAGGTGAAGCGGCAGCGCACCGCCGACTGCGTGGTCGGCGGCTTTCGCTACGGGAGCAAGAGCCGATCGGTCGGCTCGCTGTTGCTGGGCCTCTATGACCCGGACGGCGCCCTCAACCACGTCGGCTTTACGTCGGGCATCGCTGCGGCGGAGCGCACCGCGATCACCCGCCGGCTGGAGCCGCTGATCGAGCCGCCCGGTTTCACCGGGCGGGCGCCGGGTGGTCCCAGCCGCTGGAGTACCGACCGATCGGCTGAGTGGGAGCCGCTTCGGCCGACGCTGGTGGTCGAAGTGGCCTACGATCACGTTTCAGGGGGGCGCTTCCGGCACGGAACGCGGCTGCTCCGCTGGCGCCCGGACAAGACTCCCCGTCAGTGCACCGATGACCAGCTCCGCTGATGGCCGCGTCAGAAGCTCGGCACGCCGCCTGACCTGCGGCCGCCGCCACTCATGCGGGCGCGGATTTCATCGCGCTGCTTCTCTTCCGCGTCCTTCCGGTTCTGATCCTTCCACTTGTCGTACTGTTTCTGCTGACCCTTCGTGAGGATCGTCTTGAGCGAATGATCGAACGTGTCGTCCCGCTTGGCCAAGTCCTCACTGATCCGGTGCATGTCGCCCGCCCGGGCCCGGGCCGCGTCGCGGCTGGCGGAGCCGAACCCGTCACGCAGCGCCTTGACCGCAGCATGGGCACTGTCCCGCTCGGCGCGCGATTCCGCCATGAGCGAGTCGTATCCGTGGCGGTATCTCGCCAGCTGGGTTTCATCGAGCGACAACAGCTGGTGCATCGTCTCCGGCGTCGGCGGCCCGTCGATCTGCTCGTCGGTTGGCATCATGGGGCGGTCGCCGCGCTGGCGAAGGCCGCGTCCGCCCCCCATTCCCTCCATCCCCCCTCCCATGCCGCCCGCCTGCGCGTACGCCGGCGTGGCGAGGGCGAGCGCGCACAGCGCGCCGACCAGCAAAGAGAGCCGCATGCCCGCCTCCGTATTCGATTGCACGTGGAAAGTTGCCGAGTAGCTGACGTCATACGTCCCGGCTTGCGCACACGTTGTGCGGCGATCGTGAGCGAGAACCTTTTTCGGGCTGAATGCGTTCAGGCATCACGCGTCACATCCAGCAACCCTGCAAAGGATGAAAGGAAACCGAACGTGACCTTCGTGAAGCCCGATCCTGACGATCTCAGACAGAAACTCACGCCGCTGCAGTATCGCGTCACCCAGGAGGAGGGGACCGAAGCCCCGTTCCGGAACGAATACTGGGACAATCATGCCGACGGACTCTACGTGGACGTCGTGTCGGGCGAGCCGTTGTTCAGCTCTCGCGACAAGTTCGACTCCGGCACCGGCTGGCCCAGCTTCACGCGACCACTTGCTCCGGCGAACATCACTACGAAGACCGACCGCGCACTGTTCATGACCCGCACCGAGGTGCGCTCGGTACAGGGAGGCTCGCACCTCGGCCACCTTTTTGACGATGGGCCGGCGCCAACCGGTCAACGCTATTGCATGAATTCCGCGTCGCTGCGATTCATCCCGGCCGATCGGCTCGAGGCCGAGGGGTACGGGCAGTACCGGGCGCTGTTCGAGTAGAAGTCCGCCGCCAGACGCTGGAACGGCCCGGTCTATATTGCGGTATGGCCACCACATCCTTCTCCGATCTCGGACTGTCGGGCCCCCTCGTCGCCGCGCTTACGACGCTCGGCTACGAGGAGCCCACGCCGATCCAGCGGGAAGCGATTCCGCCGCTCCTGGCCGGCCGCGACCTGCTGGGCCAGGCGGCGACGGGCACCGGCAAGACCGCGGCGTTCGCGCTCCCGCTCCTGCAGAATCTTCCCGACGGCAAGCCCGCGCCCGGACGCCCGGCGCTCCTCGTACTGGTGCCGACCCGGGAGCTCGCCATGCAGGTGGCCGAGGCCTTCCACCGCTACGGGCGGCCGCTGGGCACGATCACCGTGCCGATCTACGGCGGTCAGGAATTCAACCGCCAGATTCATGCGCTCCGCCGTGGTGTGCACGTGGTCATTGCCACACCCGGGCGCGCCCTCGACCACATCCGCCGCAGCACGCTCGACCTTTCCGCGGTGCGCACCGTCGTCCTGGACGAGGCGGACGAGATGCTCGACATGGGCTTCGCCGAGGAGCTCGAGCTGATCCTCAGCGCCGCTCCGGCCGAGCGGCAGACGGCGCTCTTCTCGGCCACCATCCCCAAGCGCATCGCGGCGATCGCCGAGCGCCACCTGACCGATCCGGTTCGGGTGCTCATCCCCAACGAGCGCACGGCCGCGGGCGCATTGCCCAAGGTCCGCCAGACGGCCTATGTGCTGCCCCGCGCCCACAAGGTGGCGGCGCTGGGTCGCGTGCTCGACCTCGAGTCACCCGCGCTGGCTCTCATTTTTTGCCGGACCCGAACCGAAGTGGACTCGCTGACCGAGACGCTCGCTGCCCGGGGCTATCGGGCCGAAGCGCTGCACGGGGGAATGACGCAGGACCAGCGCGACAGGGTCATGAAGCGCACGCGCGCGGGCGCGATCGACCTGCTGGTCGCCACCGACGTGGCCGCCCGCGGACTGGACATCGATCAGCTCACGCACGTGGTGAACTTCGACGTGCCGGCCTCGCCGGCGGCGTACGTGCACCGGATCGGTCGGACCGGCCGGGCGGGCCGGGAAGGCGTTGCAATCACCCTGGCTGAGCCTCGCGAGCACCGTCTGCTGCGGAACATCGAGCAGGTCACGCGACAGCGGATCGAGATCGCGAAGGTTCCGACCGTGCTCGACGTGCGGGCTCGCCGGCTCGACGTGACCCGCGCGTCGATTCGGGACCTGATCCTGGCCGACGGCCTGGACGGCTTCCGCGTGGTGGTCGAGGCGCTGTCCGAGGAGTTCGACGTAATGGACATCGCCACGGCGGCGGTCCAGCTGGCCCACACGGCGACCGCCGGCGCCGCCGGCGATGACGAGACCGAGATACCGTCGGGGGCGCCGGAC
>JBBQFH010000025.1:0-49729 GCA_038321865.1 Gemmatimonadales bacterium | reverse complement strand
CGATACATGGCAAAGACCTGTTGGATCGAACGAGCCAAGCGCACGCCGAAGTTCAAGTCGCGCGTCGTACGGCGGTGTCAGCGGTGCGGCCGCTCGCGCGCGGTTCTGCGCAAGTTCGGCCTCTGCCGCATCTGTTTCCGTGACCTTGCGCTCTCCGGGATGATCCCGGGCGTGCGCACAGCCAGCTGGTAAGGGAAGACCGAGATGAGCCTGACTGATCCCGTCGCGGATATGCTGACCCGCATCCGGAACGCCTGCTCCGCGGGCCACCGGCGCGTGGACATGCCGGTGAGCAAGCTGAAGAGCGAGCTGGCCCGGCTGCTGCGCGACAACCACTACATCGCGGACTTCAAGGTCCTGGACGACGGCGCCCACGGCGTGCTTCGCCTGTACCTGAAGTACCACAACGAGTCGCCGGTCATCCGCGAGCTGAAGCGCGTATCGACCCCCGGCCTCCGCCGCTACGTGAAGTCGCGCGAGATCCCGCGCGTCAAAAACGGACTCGGCATGGCCATCGTGTCGACGTCGCGCGGCCTGATGAGCGACCGCGACGCGCGGACCCAGAATCTCGGCGGCGAGCTCGTCGCCGTGGTCTGGTAGGAGATGACATGAGCCGCATCGGCAAGAAGCCGATCTCGATCCCCAGCGGGGTCGGCATCGAGCTCAAGGACCAGACGGTCACGGTCAAGGGACCCAAGGGCGAGCTGCATCGCACGCTCCCGCGCGAGATGATTCTGGCCAAGGACGGGGACACATTCACCGTCAGCCGGCCGAGCGAGGAGAAGCGCCACAAGCAGCTGCACGGCCTGACCCGCACCCTGGTGGCCAACATGGTCGAAGGGGTGTCGAAGGGCTTCATGAAGACGCTGGAGCTGCAGGGCGTCGGCTACAAGGCCGAGGCCAAGCCCTACGGCGTGAACCTGATCGTCGGCTTCTCCCACCCGGTCAAGTACGAGGCGCCGAAGGGCGTCAAGATCTCGGTGGAGAACAACACGGTGGTGAAGATCGAGGGCGCGGACAAGGAAGCGGTCGGCCAGGTGGCCGCCGAGCTCCGGTCGGTGCGTCCGCCCGAGCCGTACAAGGGCAAGGGCATCCGTTATCAGGGTGAGCAGGTCCGGCGCAAGGCCGGCAAGACAGGAGCCAAGTAAGCATGCGTCCGATTCATGCCCCGAAGACCAGCGCCGACCGGCGCTACCGCCGCCACCTGCGCGTTCGCCGCAAGGTGACCGGCACCGCCGAGCGTCCGCGCCTGGTCGTGTTCCGCTCGCTCAAGCACGTGTACGCCCAGCTCGTCAACGACGATCTCGGTGTCACGCTCCTTGGCGTGAGTGATGCCAGCGAGGGTGTCGCGGTCGACGGGGCGGGCAAGGTGGCCCGCGGCAAGGGCGCCGGCAAGCTGCTGGCGGAGAAGGCGAAGGCGGCCGGCATCACCAAGGTCGTATTCGATCGCGCGGGTTACCGATACCATGGTCGCGTGCAGGCCGTCGCCGACGGCGCCCGCGAAGGCGGATTGGAGTTCTAAATGGCAGACGAGCAGCAGACCCCCGACGCGGTGCCCGGTGCAGCGGAGCGTCCCGAGGCCAGTGAGGCCCCTCGTGGCGCCCCCGGCCCCGATCGGCCGGCGCAGCCCCAGGGCCGCGGCGGCCAGGGTGGCGGGCAGGGCGGCGGCGGACGCGGTGGCCAGGGCGGGCAGGGCGGCCGGGGTCGCGGCGGGCAGGGTGGTCAGGGTGGACGCGGTGGCGGGCGGGGCGGCCGCGGCCGTGACGACCGCGACCACTCCAACGACATGGTCGAAAACGTGATCGCGATCAATCGCGTCGCCAAGGTCGTCAAGGGCGGCCGGCGCTTCTCGTTCAACGCCCTCGTGGCGGTGGGCGACGGCAAAGGCAAGGTCGGCATCGCGACCGGCAAGGCCAACGAAGTGTCCGAGGCGGTCCGGAAGGCGGTCGAGGCGGCCAAGCGCACCATGGTCGACCTGCCGCGCACCGGCTCGACGATCCCGCACGAGATTCTCGGCGCCCACGGTGCCGGGCGGGTGCTGCTCAAGCCCGCCGCGACCGGTACCGGCGTCATCGCCGGCGGCCCGGTGCGCGCCGTGCTCGAGTGCGCCGGCATCACCGACATTCTCACCAAGAGCCTTGGCTCCAACAATCCGCACAACGTGGTGCGCGCCACCGTCGACGGGCTGTCCCGTCTGGTGAGCGCCCGCCAGGTGGCGCGCGAGCGCGGCATCGAAGTCGATCAGATCGCGTACAAGCCGCGCCAGGAGAGCTGACGATGGGCAGAAATCCGGTAGTCGGGCGCCAGGGCCCGAAGCATCACGCGGCGGTCATCCCCTCGGAAGAGGCGGCGAGCACGCTGACCGTCAAGCAGATCCGCTCCGAGATCGGTCACGCGGAGACGATGCGGCGCACGCTGCGCTCGATCGGCCTGCGCCACCACCAGCAGACGGTGGTGATCAGGAATTCCGCCTCAATCCGGGGCATGCTGTACAAGGTGCGCCACCTCATCGAGGTCGCGCCGGGAGGAGAGGTCTGATGGCCGACATCACGAAGATCACGCTCTCGACCCTGCGCCCCGCGCGGGGATCCACCCAGTCGCGGAAGCGCGTCGGCCGCGGCCCGGGCTCCGGATTGGGCAAGACCTCCGGCAAGGGCCACAAGGGTCACAAGGCCCGCACCGGCGGCGGCACGAACCCGGGCTTCGAAGGCGGCCAGATGCCGATCTACCGGCGGCTGCCGAAGCGTGGCTTCACCAACCCGTTCCGGGTCGAGAACCAGGCGGTCAACATCAGCCAGCTGAAGAAGGTGGCCGCGGGCGACGTCAATCCGGAGACCCTGCTCGCGGCAGGCCTGGTCAGCCACACCGATGCTCCGATCAAGATCCTGGGCAACGGTGACGCCGAGCGGGCGTACACCATCCGCGGCGTCAACATGTCCGCGTCGGCCCGCGCCAAGATCGAGGCCGCCGGCGGCTCGGTCGAGGGTTAAGTGACCGCTCCCCGCGCCGTACCCACCTTCGCGATTGACGACGAGCTGAAGCGCAAGCTCCAGTTTACGCTGATTGCGCTGCTGATCTACCGGATCGGCGCCCACATCGCCGCGCCGGGCGTGAATGTGCAGGCACTCGCCGACTTCATCCGGAATTCCGGCGCGGCCGGCTTCTTCGGGCTCTACGATACGCTGGGTGGCGGCCTGTCCCGCGCCACCGTCTTCGCGCTCGGCATCATGCCGTACATCTCGGCCTCGATCATCTTCCAGTTGGCGGGCGGCGTGGTGCCGTCGGTCGGCAAGATGCAGAAGGACGAGGAAGGCCGGAAGAAGATCACGCAGTGGACCCGATACGTCACGGTGCTGATCGCGTTCTCGCAGGCCTACACCTACGCCCTCTTCACCGAGGGGATCCCGGGCGCCGTGGCCAACCCCGGCTTCGCGTCGCGCTTCGTGATCGTGCTGACGCTGACCGCCGGCGCCATCTTCGTCATGTGGCTGGGCGAGCAGATCACCGAGCGCGGGATCGGCAACGGCATGAGCCTGCTGATCACCTTCTCGATCCTCGACCGGCTCTGGCCGGGCACACTGCAGCTGATCCAGTACATCAAGGGCGACGTCGTCTCGCCGATCGGGGCGCTGCTGTTCCTCGCGATCGTCGTCGCCGTGGTCGCGGCGGTGGTGGCCATGACCATCGCCGCCCGGCGCATCCCCATCCAGATCCCGCGCAAGGTGATGGGGCGCGGCCGGATCCGCGAAGGCCAGAAGACGTTCATCCCGATCCGGCTGATCACCGCGGGCGTGATGCCCATCATCTTCGCGAACACGATCATCCTGGTACCGGGCACCATCGCCAGCTTCACCAAGAACGCGGTGATGCAGGACGTGGCCAGCTTCTTCAGTCCCGGCGCCATTCCGTACGACCTCGTGTTCGCCTTCATGGTGGTGCTGTTCAGCTATTTCTACACGTCCATCATCTTCAACTCGGTCGACCTGGCTGAGAACCTGAAGAAGCAGGGCGGCTTCATTCCCGGCGTCAAGCCGGGTGCCAGCACCGCCGACTACATCGACGGCGTACTTGCCCGGATCACCCTGCCCGGCGGCCTGTTCCTCGCCTTCGTGGCGCTGGTCCCGATCGTGGTGTCGAAGGCCATCGGGGTGCAGGCCAACTTCGGCGGGACGTCGGTGCTCATCGTGGTCGGCGTGCTGCTGGACACGATCGCCCAGGTGGAGCAGCACCGCACGCTCCGGAAGTACGACGGGTTCATGAAGACGGGACGCGTCAAGTTCCGCGGGCGGCAGCAGCGGTACATGTAACCCGCGCCGGCACCGACGCGCGGCGAACCACACGCACAGGGGCGGCCGGAAGGTCGCCCTTTGAGCAAAGGACACGCGGCATGGATATCCTCCTCATGGGTCCCCCGGGCGCCGGCAAGGGCACGCAGGGCGCGATCCTCGCCACTCACCTCGGCATCCCCAAGCTCGCCACCGGCGACGTCCTGCGCGACGCGGTCCGTGACGGCACGCCGCTCGGGCTCAAGGCCAAGGCCGTGATGGAAGCGGGGCACCTCGTGGGCGACGACCTGATTCTCGCCGTGGTGGACGAGGAGATCAGGAAGCCGGCCGCCGCGCGCGGCGTCATCTTCGACGGCGTGGTCCGGACGATTCCGCAGGCGGAGGGGATGGAGCGGATGCTGGCGGCGCTGGGACGGAAGATCGACGCCGTGCTGTTTTTCGACGTGAGCGACGACGAGATCCTCTCCCGGCTGGACCGGCGCCGCCAGACCGACGGCCGCGCCGACGATGATCCCGCCGCCGTCGCCACGCGGCTCAAGGCTTACCGGGCCCAGACCGCCCCGGTGCTCGACTGGTACGAGCAGCGGGGCGGCGTCCGTCGCATCGGCGCCACCGGAGACGTCAGCGCGATCGCGGACCGGGTTCGCGCCATGCTCCCGACTCCATGATCACGCTGAAGTCACCCCGCGAGATCGACATCATGGCCCGGGCCGGGCGGATCGTCGCCGGGACGCTGGCCCTGATGCGTGAGCTCGTGCGGCCCGGCCTGACGACCGAGGATCTCGACGCCGCCGCCGAGGAGTTCATTCGGCGTCATGCCGGCGCCACGCCGTCGTTCAAGGGGTTGTACGGATTTCCCAAGACGCTCTGCACGTCGGTCGATACCGAGATCGTGCACGGGATTCCGTCGAAGAAGGTGGTACTGCGGGACGGCAGCATCGTGAGCGTGGACGTCGGTGCGCACCTCGAGGGGCTGCACGCCGACTCGGCCACGACGATCGCCGTGGGCCGGATCTCGGACGATACGGCCCGGCTGCTCGAGGTCACGCAGGCCTGTCTCGTCGCCGGCATTGCCCAGGCGCGCGTGGGCAACACGACGGGCGACATCGGGCATGCGGTGCAGCAGGTCGCCGAAGCGGCGGGTTACGGCGTGGTCCGGGAGCTGGTCGGCCACGGCATCGGCGCCAAGTTCCACGAGGAGCCGCAGGTCCCCAACTACGGCAGTCCCAAGCGTGGCACGCGCCTGCAGGCCGGCATGACCATCGCCATCGAGCCGATGATCACGATCGGCAATCCCGCCACGAAGACGCTGAGCGACAAATGGACCGTCGTGACGGCGGACGGCAGCCTGTCGGCCCACTTCGAGCATACCGTCGCCATCCTGCCGGACGGGCCGCGGATTCTTACGGCCGCGTAGGCGGAAGCGTGTCGATGCTGCGGAGGAATTCCCGTACGTCCCGCACGTTCGCGTCGCGCGCATCCCACGAAGTCACATGCCCGGCGTCCTTGTAGAGGACAAACCTTGCGCCGGGAATCAGCTTTGCGTGTGCCTCGACCGTCCTGGGCCCGACCTCATCGAACTCGCCGGTCGTCGAAAGTACCGGGACCCTGATCCTGGGAAGGTCCGCGCGCGCGTCGTAGTTCTTCAGGGTGCCGGTCACGACGTATTCGTAGGCCCCCTGCATGTAGGTGTACTGCTCGTTGCCAAACCCCGCCGTCGTCGAGTCGAGATCCGCCTTCACCGGCCGCCGCCACACGAACTTGGCATAGAACTCGTCCGTCGCGGCCTTGAAGCCCGGCGCATCGGGGCTTCCCCCCTGCTTCCAGGCGGCGATGGCGCGTTGCGACGAATCGGTCATCTGTCTGGTCCACGCCGCAGTTTCGCGCGCGTAGGCGCGCCAGTCGAAAACGGATCCGCCAAAGACGATGCCCGCCACGTGATCGGGGTGCGCCTTGTAGTACTCGAGGGCGAGGACCGTCCCCCACGAATGGCCGTTGACAAACCATTTCTCGATCTTGAGCGCACGTCGCAACGAGTCGAGCTCCTCGACGAAGCGCGGAATGCGCATGAGCGTCGTGTCGGTGAGCCGATCCGACTTCCCTGCGCCGAGCTGGTCGTACCGGATGACGGGCCGGTCGTCACCGATATCGTCGAAAGGCTTGAGATAATAGCTCCCGGCCCCCGGGCCACCGTGCAGGAGAACCATCGGCGTCCCTTTTCCGGTGCCGGACACTCGATACCAGATGCGCCCGCCGCGGACCGGAAGCAGCCCCTCTCCGGGCCCGAGCGCGGCAGTGGCGGTCGTGGTGGTAGCGGCCGCTGGCGTGGTCGCAGGCCTGGTCTCCGGCCCGCCGCAGGCGACAAGGAGCATCGTCGGGACGAGGATAGTCGGAGCCAGTCCTAACGTCTGACGCAGTGACCTGCGACGCGCCGACACGAGGTATTGGATGGGCATTCGGCTCCTGTGGGTGGTCAGGGCACAGCGTGTCACCTGGTGGTACGCACCGCCGTCATCGTGAGCTCAATGCGGGCACCGCGCGCCAGTTCCTTCACGGCCACGGCGGAACGCGTCGGCAGCGGCTCGACCTTGAAGTACTCGCGGTAGATCTCGTTGAACCGTTTGTAGTCGGACATATCGGCAAGATATGCCGTCACGGCCACCACATTCGTCAGATCCATGTCTGCCGCCTTGAGCACGGTCTGAAGGTTCGCCATGATCTGCCGCATCTCCACCTCGAATCCGCCGCTGACGAGCTGCCCAGTCTTCGGATCGCCGCCCGTCGCGCCAGACATGTACAGCGTGTTGCCGACAAGAATCGCGGGTGACAGCGGGGACGGCGTTGGCTTGTAGTCCGGCGGTTGGATCACGCGCTTGGTCGGGGTACCGGCCGACTGCGCCATCAATGGCATTCCGCCAACGACGAGCAGTGCGGCGACCATCGTGAGTGAACGTGTCAGCAAGGTCACTCCTGGTTTGGAGTCCATCCACCTTCCCCCCCAACGGTACTCCCGCGCGGCCTGATTGGGTATTCCGGTTCCGCGTCGACCCCCTGGGGACTCTCATGCCCGCGTGACCGCCTCGAGCAGCCAGGCGTGCATGGAAGGGCCGCCGGCCACCAAGGGTCCGTGCTCGGTGCCTGCTTCGCGGCCGGCGAAATCCGTCACCCGCCCGCCCGCCTCGCGAATCAGCAGCGTTCCCGCCGCCATGTCCCACGCCGAGAGGCGCTGCTCCCAGAAGGCGTCGAGCCGGCCGGCCGCCACATCCGCCAGATCGAGCGCGGCCGCGCCGGCCCGGCGGATGCCGCTCGTCGCCGCCGCCACGCGGGCGAATTGCGCCAGGTACGCGTCGAGCCGGGACACATCCTTGAACGGGAAGCCGGTTCCGATGAGGGCAAACGCCGGGTCTTTGATCGGCGAGACCGCCAGGCGCCGCTCCCCCTCCCACGCGCCGCCGCCGCGCACCGCGTGATAGGCGATGTCGCGCGGCACGTCATGCACGATCGCCGCCTCGAGCACGCCGTCCACCGCCGCGGCGATGGATACCGCGTACTGGGGGTAGCCATGCAGGAAGTTTGTGGTGCCATCCAGGGGATCCACGATCCAGACCAGTCCGGCGCTCGTGACGCCATCCGGCGTGAGCTCCTCGCCGAGGATGCCGGACCCGGGTGCGCCGTCGAGCAGCAGTCCGGCGATCAGGCGCTCCGCGCCCCGGTCCACCTCGGTGACGAAGTCCCGGCTCGACTTCGCGGTCCAGTCCGACGGATCGGACGGGGGAGCGGCGTCGCGGATATGGGCCGCGGCGGCTGATGCCGCGTGCCGGCCCAGATGAAGTAAGTCCAAGCCTGATACCGTATTGTCAGGGTTCGCGGAGCAAGGTAGCTTGCCGGTCATGCCCCGCATATTCTCAGGAATCCAGCCCACCGGCGAGCTGCACATCGGCAACCTGCTCGGCGCGGTGCAGAACTGGGTGCGCCTGCAGGATCAGTACGAATGCATGTACTGCATCGTGGACCTGCACGCCATCACCGGCGCGTTCTATGAGCCGGCGCTGCACGCCCGGCGCACCCGCGAGATGGCGATTGGGCTCATCGCCTCGGGCGTGGACACCTCTCGCGTCACGCTCTTCGTCCAGTCGCACGTGACCGGGCATTCCGAGCTCCAGTGGCTGCTCAACGCCGTGACGCCACTCGGCGAGTTGGAGCGGATGACGCAGTACAAGGATAAGTCCGAGCAGCTGGAAAGCGTGCCGGCCGGACTGTTGAACTATCCCATTCTCATGGCCGCCGACATCCTGCTCTACCGGGCGGAGCTGGTGCCGGTGGGGGAAGATCAGGTCCAGCACGTCGAGCTCACCCGCGAGATCTGCCGCCGCTGGAACGCGCAGTTCGGCCGCGGTACCGACCTGCTGCTCGAGCCGCAGGTCCTGCTGACCGAGGCCAAGCGGATCATGGGGCTCGATGGCGACTCGAAGATGTCCAAGAGCAAGGGAAACACGATCGGCATCCTCGAATCCCCGGAGGAGATCTGGCAGAAGCTCCGGACGGCCAAGACCGATCCGGCGCGCGTGACCCGGAAGGATCCGGGCACGCCGGAAATCTGCAACATCTACCAGCTGCATCGCCATTTTTCGCCGGCAGAGACGGTCGCCGTGGTGGCGGACAACTGCCGGGGCGCGAAGTGGGGCTGCCTGGACTGCAAGCGCGTCCTGGCGGACAACATGGCCGCCGCGCTGGCGCCGATCCGTGAGCGGGCGGCGGCGCTGGGGGAGCGCCCGGCGCAGGTGGACGAGATCCTCGCCGACGGCGCGCGCCGGGCCAACGCGCTCGCCCGCGACACACTCGCGCTGGTTCACGAGTGCATGGGCTTCATGCCCGGTACCTGACCTTCCTGCAGAGGGTTCATGGAAAAAATCATCAAGGCGGCAGTCGAACGAGGGGCGTCGGACCTGCACATCAAGGCGGGCGACGTGTTCCGCGCGCGCATCAACGGGAAGCTCGTGCCCCTCACCAAGCAGCGGCTCACCCCCGATCAGACTCGCACGATCGCGCTCATGCTGATGAGCAGCGATGACGAGCGCGAGCGGATCGATCGGCTCAAGGACTTCGACTGCTCCTGGGGGCTGCCTGGCGTCGGACGCTTTCGGGTGAATGTGCTGCGGCAGCGCTCGTCATTCATGATCGTGATGCGGGTGATCCCCTTCACCGTCCCCACGATCGAGACACTGCACCTGCCGGACGTGGTCCGGCAGATCGCGGAGGCGGAGCGCGGGCTGGTGCTGGTGACCGGGCCGAGCGGCAGCGGGAAGAGCTCCACCGTGGCGGGCATCGTCCACCATGTGAACCGTACGACGCAGAAGCACATCGTGACGATCGAGAACCCGATCGAGTTTCTGCACCGCGACATCAGCAGCTCGATCACCCAGCGCGAGGTCGGCGTGGACACCGATACCGTCGCCATTGGGCTTCGGGCCGCGCTGCGGCAGGATCCGGACGTGGTCGTGGTCGGCGACATGACCGATCCGGACACGATCGAGACGGCAATTCACGCCGCCGAGACCGGCCGGCTGGTGATCGGCATCCTCCCCACACGCGATGCCGTCACGACCATCGCGCACATCGTCGCCGCACTGCCCGCCGAGAGCCGCGAGCTGGGCCGCATGCGGCTGGCGGAATCGCTCACGGCGATCATTTCCCAGCAGCTGCTTCCGCGCCGGGACGAGAAGGGACGCGTGGCCGCGGTCGAGGTATTGCTCGGCACCCCGGCGGTCCGGGAGGCGCTCCGCGAGCAGGCGGAGCTCGCGAGCCTTCGCACGCTCATGGCGTCCCGGGCTGACGGCATGCAGACGTTCGAGCAGCATGCCGGTGAGCTGGTCACCGCCAAAGCGATCTCGGCTGATACGGCCCGCTTGGCGGCGCTCGGTGCCACCCCCGCCGCCGGCGCCGCCCCCGCAGCGGCCCCGCCGCGGCGCGGCAAGGGGCCCTCCAACGCCTGACGAGGCGGCGCGGGCGACGCTCGCCCGCGTGCTGGCCCTTCCGCGAGAGGCCGGCACGCCCGAGGCGGCGGCCGCGAGAGCGGTGCTTCGCGATCACCTCCGCTCCCTCGGCTACGTCGTAGAAACCCAGCGATTCAGCTTCCATCCGTTCAGTCTCGACGCCTTCCCCCTGTTCGGCATCGGGCTCGGCTGGCTCGGCCTCGCGCTCGCCCCGTTTCTCCTGGTGGCCAGGTTGCCGGGGTGGGCCGCACCGCTGGTCTGGCTGTGCGGGCTCGCGGCGCTCCTGGCCTTCACGGCCGGCGTCGCGCTCGGCTGGAGCGCGTTCGGCGCCGCAGCGCGCGAGGACGCCAACCTCGTCGCGGTACGCCCCGAAGGTGCCGTGCGGCGCTGGATCGTGGCTCACTCCGACACGAAGGCGCAGGGCCACTCGATGGCCGGACGCATCGTGGCGCTCTGGGTGGTGGTCGTGACGCTGATTGTCCTCACCGTGCTGGCGGGGACGCGGCTCGCGGGTCCGCGGTCTGCACCAGCGGTGGCCGCCGGCGCCTTCCTCGCCGTGCTGGCGGGCGCGCTCGCCGCGCGCGGCCGGCTCCGCGGCCGGTCCGCCGGTGCCCGCGACAATGGCACCGGCCTGCTCACCGCCCTCGTCGCGGCGGAGCAGGCCGTGGACGGCTCGATCGGTGTGCTCATCACCGGGGCGGAGGAGTTTGGGCTGGTCGGGGCCAGGATCTTCGCGCGGATGAGTGCGGAGCGCCTGCGGGGAACCGACGTCATCAACGTCGACACGGTGGACGACGAGGGGCCGCTGTACCTCGTCAGCCACGATGCGGCGGGCGCGGCGCTGGTGGCGCGGGAGACCGTGGCGCTCAGCTCGCTGGGTGTGCCGGTCCGGCGGCGCGGCCTGCCGCTTGGCGTCTTCGTGGACAGCCATCCGCTCGCGCGCGCCGGCGCTCCCGCGATCACCATCGGGCGCCTCACCTGGCGGACGCTCCGCCGGCTTCACACCCCCGGCGACACACCGGAGGGGATGACTTTCGGGCTGGCCGCGGCCCTCGGCAGAGTGGTGGCGCGGCCGAATTGACGTTTGTCCGGGGGGCGGCTAGGTTTGCCCGAGGATGTATCAGCCCCGCCGGGGGCTTTTTTGTTGTTCGGGGAGCGGCCATGTTCGATGCCAACGCCACGTGCGCCGTCGTCGTCGGTGCGCAGTGGGGCGACGAGGGAAAGGGAAAGCTGGTCGACGTGCTCGCCGAGCGCGCCGACTTCGTCGTACGCTACCAGGGCGGCGCCAACGCCGGCCACACCGTCGTCATCGGGGACGCGCAGTTCATCCTGCGCCAGATCCCGTCCGGCATCCTCCAGCCGTCGGTGACGTGCATCATCGGGAACGGGGTCGTGCTCGATCCGGAGACGATGTTCACCGAGCTGGACGAGCTGACGTCGCGCGGCATCCTCACCGCCGGCCGCCTGTATGTGTCCGACCGCGCCCACCTCGTCCTGCCGTACCACAAGCTGCTCGACGCGGCCAGCGAGAAGAGCCAGAATATCGGCACAACCGGCCGCGGCATCGGCCCCGCGTACGAGGACAAGTATGGACGCCGCGGCATCCGCGTCGGCGATCTCCGCCATCTCGACTGGGCCACGCGGCTCGTGCGGGAGCGGGTGGACCGCGCCAACACGCTGCTGGGTGTGATGGGCTCCGCCGAGCGCGCCTCCCCGGACGACCACGTTCGTGTGCTGGAGTCGATCGCGCCCCGGCTGCTCCCCCTGGCCGCCGATACCGGATTTCTGGTTCACCAGGCGATCAAGGACGGCAAGCACGTGCTGCTCGAGGGGGCGCAGGGAGCGCTGCTCGACGTGGATCACGGCACGTACCCCTTCGTCACCTCGTCCAATACCACGGCCGGTGGCGCCGCGGTCGGCGCCGGGATCGGGCCCACGGCGATCGACGCGGTGCTCGGAGTGGTCAAGGCCTACACGACGCGGGTCGGCAACGGCCCGCTGCCCACCGAAGCGACGGAGACCGAGGGCGCGCTGCTCCGAAAGCTGGGTGGCGAGTTCGGGGCGGTCACCGGCCGGGCCCGCCGCTGCGGCTGGTTCGACGCGACCGTGGTCCGCTACGCGGTGCGGGTGAACGGGCTCACCGACCTCGCCGTCACCAAGCTCGACGTGCTGGACACCTTCGCCGAAATCCCCGTGGGCATCGCGTACGAGCTCGACGGCGAGCCCTGCGCGGAGATGCCGGCCGAAGTGGACCTGCTGGAGCGGGTGAAGCCGGTGTACGAGGTGATGCCCGGGTGGCGGAAGCCGACCGGGGAGGCCCGCACGCTGGCCGACCTGCCGCGCGCAGCCCGGATCTATCTCGACCGGCTCGAAGCCCTCTCGGGGGCCCCCATCCGCTACGTCAGCGTCGGTACCCGGCGGGACCAGATCATCGAAGTCTGAGGTATCCTACATGGCCGAGAACACGCTCATGGACAAGCTCGTGTCGCTCTGCAAGCGGCGGGGCTTCGTCTTTCAATCGTCCGAGATCTACGGCGGCCTCGGGTCCGTCTGGGACTACGGGCCGCTGGGCGTCGAGCTGAAGCGGAACGTCAAGGACCGCTGGTGGCGCGCCATGGTGCATGCCCGCGACGACATCGAAGGCCTCGACGCTGCGATCCTGATGCATCCCCGGGTGTGGGAAGCGTCGGGGCACGTGTCGGGATTCACCGATCCGCTCATCGACTGCAAGCAGTGCAAGAACCGCTTCCGGGCCGACGACCCCCGCATCAAGGGCACGCCGGGACAACCCGACGCCCAGTGTCCGGTCTGCGGCACCCGCGGCTCGCTCACCGAGCCGCGCCTCTTCAACCTGATGTTCAAGACGTTCATGGGGCCGGTGGAGGAATCCGCGGCGGTGGTCTATCTCCGGCCGGAGACGGCGCAGGGCATCTACGTCAACTATCTCAACGTGCTGCAGGGCTCCCGGCAGCGGGTACCGTTCGGGATCGCCCAGATCGGCAAGGCGTTCCGCAACGAGATCACGCCCGGCAACTTCATCTTCCGGACGCGTGAGTTCGAGCAGATGGAGCTGCAGTTCTTCGTGAAGCCGGGAACCGACATGGAGTGGTTCGAGCAGTGGCGCGAGATCCGGATGCGCTGGCATCACCTGCTCGGGCTCAATCCGGCCAGGCTGCGGTGGCACCAGCATGCCGGGAACGAGCTCGCCCACTATGCCCGCGCCGCCTACGACATCGAATATGAGTTTCCCTTCGGCTGGAACGAGATCGAGGGCATCCACAACCGCGGTGATTTCGACCTTGGACGCCACCAGGAGTACTCGGGCAAGAAGCTCGAGTACTTCGACCAGGCCGCCAACGAGCGCTACCTGCCGAACGTCGTCGAGACCTCGGCCGGCGCCGACCGGGTGACCCTCACGGTGCTGGCGGACGCCTACCGTGAGGAAACCGTCGACGGTGAAACCCGGGTGGTCCTCGGACTGCACCCCGCGCTGGCCCCGATCAAGGCCGCGGTGCTGCCGCTGGTCAAGAAGGACGGAATGCCCGAGCTGGCGACCGAGGTCTACCACGCGCTCCGCCGTGACTTCACCTGTTTCTACGACGACAGCGGCGCGATCGGGCGCCGCTACCGCCGGATGGACGAGGCCGGCACGCCGTTCTGCGTGACGATCGACGGCGAGACTCTCGTCGCCCGCACCGTGACCGTCCGCCATCGCGATTCCATGCAGCAGGATCGCGTCGCACTCGATCAGCTCCCGGCATTCATCCGCGAGCGGGTGACCGACCGTAACGCCGACACGTTCTGATTCCGCCCCCGAAGGGAAGGAGCCACGCGATGAGACATGTGCTGATGCTGGGCGCCCTGGCGCTCGCCACGCCGCTGGCCGCGCAGAGTGCCGACCCCGGCTACCGCGTCGGCGTCGTCAGCGAGTCGGGCGACATCGTGACCTGGCTTCGGCCGGGTGAGGGGACGCTGGTGGTGGACCACGTCGTGCCGATCGGCGTGATGCCGACCGACATCGACGGGCCCCACAACGTGACGGTGGCTCCGGATGGGAAGAGCTATTACATCTCCGTCGCGCACGGCACGCCGTACGGCTCGCTCTGGCGGATGTCCCTTCCGGGGGACACGCTGATCGGCCGTGCCCCGCTGGAGCTCTTTCCGACCACGATATCGGTGACGCCGGACGGGGAGATCGCATTCGTCGCCAATTCCGACTTCTACGGCGACCGCCCGCGCATCAATCCGATCTCCATCATTCACACGCCGACGATGACCAAGATCGCCGACGTGCCGGCCTGCGACATGCCGCACGGCGTGAAGGTCAATCACGGCGGAACGCACGTCTACGTCTCCTGCATGCACAGCGACGAGATCCTCGAGTTCGATCCCGGGACGTTCAGCATCACCCGCCGCGGCCGGACCGGCAGCGGCCACGAGATGGCGGGCATGGCGGGGATGGATCACGGCGCCCACCCGCCGGCCACGAGCGCGCCGGCGCCGGCCGCCTCGGCACCGGTAGCGCCGGCCGAGCCGGTGTGCGCGCCGACGTTCGTATCGGTGTCCCCGGATGACAGGCGGCTCTACGTCGCCTGCAACACCGGCAACACGGTGCAGGTGTGGGATGCGGCGAGCCTCACCCGTCTCAAGGAGATCCCGGTCGGGCACGGGGCGTACAACGTGGAGCCGTCGGGCGATGGGCGGCTGGTGATCGTCACCAACAAGAAGGACAAAAGCGTCAGCCTGCTCGATGCGGTGACCCTCACGGAGCTGGCGCGGGTGCCGACCAGCAAGCCGATCGTGCATGGTGTCGCCTATTCGCCCGATGGGCGGTACGCATATATTTCCTCGGAGTCCGTTGGCGCCGACCCCGGCGCGGTGGACATGATCGACCTCTCGACCCGGAAGGTCGTGGCCAGCGTGCCGGTGCCGCTGCAGCCGACCGGGATCACCATCTGGCGCCGCTGACCGGCGCCGCGCGAGACATCCGACATGGTTTTCGAAACCACGACCACGCTCGCCGGGTCTGAAGTGATCGCCCGCGCCAAGGCGTTCTTCGCCGAACGGGTGCCGCAATACGCGGCCTATCCGGAAAAGGAAGGCCCCACGTACCTGGTGCTGCGGGGGCAGGGTGGCGAGGAGATCGCGCTGGCGATTCTGCCGGCGGCGCACGGCGTCCGGGTGCGTGCGTCCACGCTGCTGTTCGACCAGCAGCTCGACCGCTTCCTCTCCACGCTGCCCGCCGCGCCGGCGGCCGAGTCGGTCGCGTGATCGCGGCGTTGACGATACCGGTGCGCGTGATGGTGCAGGACGCCTGGGATGAGATACGCCTCGACCTCTCGCCCGACACGATCCTGTCGGAAGTGAAGTGGAATGCCCTGGCCGCCACCCGGGTGAAGGGCGACCCGACCACCTACCTGATGAAGTTTCGCGGCGCCGAGCTGACCGACGAATCGCTGTCGCTGGATGAAGCGGGGATCGTTCCCAACGCGGCCCTCATCGTGCTGGCGCGCCGCCGCCGCCCGGTTCGCTGAGCCGTCCATGCCCAGAGCCTCCGCGATCGCCAACCGAGCGCTCACCGTCGCCGCTGCGGGGTTTCTCGCCTTCGACGGGGCGTGCCTGGTGACTGCGGGGCTGATCCTGCATCGCATCATCATCGCGATCATGGGTGCCTGCCTGATCGCCTCGAGCGGGCTGGTCTTCGTTTATTGGCGGGCGCACCAGCGGCGCAGCGCCGAGATTGCCGGCGAGCGGCAGGCGCTCCGGCGGCAGGCCCGTGCGCTCCGCGACCTGATCCAGCGCAACTGACGACGCCGCACCGGGCGCCCGCCGTGCCGGTTTCCGTATTTACCCATCCTGATTGCCTGCTGCATGATGCCGGCCCCGGTCACGTCGAGACCCGCGGCCGCCTCGACGCCGTGCTAGCCCGTCTGGCGTCTGAACCGTCAGCCGTGCTCCTCACCTCCGCCGCCGCCGATGCCGCGGCACTCCTCCCCGTGCACCCCGAGCGCCATCTGCGGATGCTCCAGGCCATGAGCGGTGACGGGGGCGGCGTGATCGACGCCGACACCGCCCTCAACGCGTCAAGCTGGAATGCCGCGATCGGCGCCGCCGGCGCGGCGCTGGCCGCCATGAATCACGCGCATAACGGCCCCGGCCACGCCTTCGCCGCGATCCGGCCCCCGGGGCACCACGCGTCCGCCACCACCGCCATGGGCTTTTGCCTGCTGAACAACGTGGTGATCGCCGCGCGCGGGGCCCAGCAGCTTGGCCGGGCGCGGGTGCTGATTGTGGACTGGGACGTCCACCACGGGAACGGAACCCAGGCGCTGGTGGAGCGGGATCCGTCCATCCGCTTCGTGTCGCTCCATCAGTCGCCCTGGTGGCCCGGCACCGGCGCCGCCGAGGAGCGAGGCATCGGGAATATTTTCAATGTGCCGCGCGCCGGCGGTCTCCCGCCCGAGCGGTACGTCGAGGATCTCTGGTCCGCCATCGTCACGGCCACGACGGGCTGGGCGCCCGATGCGATCCTCATATCGGCTGGCTTCGACGCCATGCTGGGCGATCCCCTTGGGGGCTTCACGCTGGAGCCCGGGCACTATGCCGCGCTCACCACTCGGATGCGCGAGCGGCACCCCGCCGCCCCGCTCGTCGGCGTCATGGAAGGCGGCTACATTCCATCGCGGCTGGCCGAAGGTGTCGCGGCACACGTCCGCGCGCTGGCCTGAGCCTACCAACCCGCCCAGAGGTGTCCGTGCCCCCACTTCGGCTGCAGACCGAGATTCTGACGCTGGTCACCCGGCATCCGTTCGTCATCGCACGCGGCGGGTCGAGCCAGTACCGCACCGTGATGGTGACCGTCCGGGACGCCGACGGCATGGAGGGATGGGGCGAGGCCGCGCCGTCGAAATTCTACGGCGAAACGGCTGACAGCATCGTGGCCGCGCTCGCGGTCTACGGGCAGTCGATGCCGGAGACCGCCTTCGAGCTGGAGGACGCGGAGCGAGTGTGGGCGACCGCCATGCGGGGGAACGCCGCGGCCCGCGCGGCGCTCTCCGCCGCCATGCACGATCTGGCCGCCAAGAAGCTCGGCGTGCCGCTCTACCGGATGTGGGGGCTCGACCCGTCGCGGGCGCCGCGCTCCACCTTCACCATCGGGCTCGACACGCCGGAGCGAGTGCGCGCCAAGGTGCTCGAGGCCGCCGAGTATCCCATTCTCAAGATCAAGCTCGGCACCGATCATGATGTCGAAATTCTCCGTACCATCCGGAGCGTGACGGACCGCGAGCTTCGGGTGGACGCGAACTGCGGCTGGACGGTAAAGCACACCGTCGCCATGCTCCCCGTGCTGGCCGAGTACGGCGTGACCGTGCTGGAGCAGCCGCTCGTTCCGGAGGATCTTGAGGGATTGGGAGAGATCCGCCGCCGAGCCGCGATTCCGCTCATCGCCGACGAAAGCTGCCTCACCGCGGCTGACATTCCGGGTCTGGTGGGCAAGGTGGACGGGATCAACATCAAGCTCGCCAAGTGCGGGAGCCTGCGGGAAGCGCTCCGGATGATCGCGGTCGCGCGGGCGCACCATATGACCGTGATGGTCGGCTGCATGATCGAGAGCTCGCTCGCGATCACCGCCGCCGCGCATTTCACGCCGCTGGTGGATATCGTGGATCTCGACGGCGCGGCCCTTCTGGCCGACGATCCCTTCGTCGGCGCCACCATCGCCGGCGGCCAGGTCAGGCTGCCGACCGGACCGGGGCTCGGCGTCACCCGACGATGAGCGACCGGTACGTCCTGGTCGCACTGCCGCTTCCGCTCGCCGCTTCCTACACCTACCGCGTTCCTGAAGCGCTCGTCGCCCGGGCCGGGCTCGGCGCGCGCGTCGTCGTGCCGGTGCGCCGGCGTGAGCTCGTCGGCATCGTGGTCGGAGTGGACGCCGAGCGTCCGGACGTCGCGGCGAAGGACGTCCTCGCTGCACCGGACGATGAGCCGGCGGTCCCGGCCACGCTGCTGGAGACCGCCCGCTGGATCGCCGGCTACTACGGCGCGCCGCTGGGCCTCACCCTTCGCGCCGTGCTGCCGACCGGCATGTGGGGCGCGTCGGTGGTCGTGGCGACGCTGCTCGACGCGACCCGCGCCCCCGAGGGGCTCGGGGCCGACGTCGCCGCCTGGCTGGCGGACCGGGGCGGGGAAGGCGGCGTCGGCACCGCGGCGCGCGCCCTCAGGCGCCCGCTCTGGGACGTCATGGCGCGCCTGGTATCGGCGGGGGCCGTCGCGCTCCGGGTCGAGCCCGCCGATGTGCGGGCCGATGCCGCCACGGAACGGGTCGTGGCCTTGCCGGACGATCGTCCCACCCTCGTCGAGCGGGAACAGCTCTTCGGCCGCCGCCGCCGGCAGCGCGAGCTCTACGAATCGCTGGAATCGCTCGGGGGACGGGCGCCGGCGCGCCACCTCACCGAACAGCTCGGCTTCACCGATGCGGTCGTCCGCGCCCTCGTCAGGAGCGGGCTGGCGCGCGTCGAGCGCGCCGAGCGGCTGCGGGATCCCTTCGCCGGGGCGGTCGGGTCCCCGCCGCCGACCACCCTCACCGGCGATCAGGCGGCCGCGCTGCACGCGATCGGCCAGCTCGCCCCGGGCGAGGGGGCGCTGCTGTTCGGCGTCACCGGCAGTGGCAAGACGCTCGTCTATCTCGAGGCCGTCCGGCGCGTGCTGGCGGAGGGCCGGGGCGCGATCGTGCTGGTGCCGGAGATCGGGCTGACCCCCCAGACCGTGAGCCGGTTCCGCGGGGCATTCGGCGATCAGGTCGCCGTGCTGCACAGCGGCCTCTCCGACGGGGAGCGCGCCGACGCATGGCGCATGCTCCGGCGCGGCGAGCGCCGCGTGGCGGTCGGCGCGCGTTCCGCCATCTTCGCACCGGTGGTGAATCTCGGCATGATCGTGGTCGACGAGGAGCACGAGACCAGTTACAAGAACGGTGAGTCGCCGCGCTACCACGCGCGCGATGTGGCGGCCGTCCGCGCCCGCCTCGACGGTGCGCGCCTCATCCTCGGCAGCGCGACACCGTCGCTGGAGACGATGGTGCGCACCGAATCGCGCCTCCGGCTGCTGGAGCTTCCCGAACGAATCGGCTCGCGTCCGCTGCCGCCGGTGGAACTGATCGATCTCCGCAGCGCGCCGAAGGTGCAGGGGGTGGGCCCGCTGGCATGGTCGGTGGCGCTCGACGAGGCGATCACCGCCTGTCTGGGCCGCGGCGAGCAGGCGCTGCTGATGCTGAACCGCCGGGGCTTTGCCGCGTTTCTGCAGTGCCCCGGCTGCGGCGATGTCTCGCAGTGCCCCAGCTGCAGCATCTCGCTCACGGTGCACCAGTCGCCGCCGGTGCTTCGCTGCCACTACTGCGGCCACGAGGAGGCCATCCCCGCGAAGTGCCGCCAGTGCGGCCACGCGGTCCAGGCGATGCGCGGCGTCGGGACGCAGCAGCTCGAGCGCATCGTGGCGGAGCGGTATCCCGATGCGCGGCTGGCCCGGATGGATCTCGACACCACCAGCACCAAGTGGTCGCACCAGCGGATTCTCGGCGCGGTCGAGCGCGGCGAGGTGGACATCCTGATCGGCACGCAGATGATCGCCAAGGGGCTCGACTTCCCCAACGTCACCCTCGTCGGTGTCGCCGAGGCGGACACCGGTCTCCATCTGCCGGACTTCCGGGCGGCGGAGCGGACCTTTCAGCTCCTGGCCCAGGTGGCCGGCCGCGCGGGGCGGGGGCCGAAGGGCGGCCGGGTCCTGATCCAGACCCGCTCGCCGACCCACCACGCGCTCGTCTGGGCGGCCCGGCACGACACCGAGGGATTTCTTCGCGAGGAGCGCGCCCTCCGGCGCAGCCCGCCATATCCGCCGGAGCTCTCGCTGGTGAACCTGCTGGTGTCGGGGCCCGATGAGGCGCCGGTGAGCGCGGCGACGGCAAAACTCGCCGACTGGTGCCGCGCCCTGGTGGCGCGCCACGAGCTGCCCCTCACCGTGCTGGGGCCCGCTCCGTGCCCGCTGGTGCGCATCAAAGGGCGCTGGCGGTGGCACGTGCTCCTCAAGGGCCCCTCGGCCGACATCGGGCGTGTCGTCCGCTACGCGGCCCGCCGGCTGCGCCGCCGGGGCGAGATCAGCTACGTCATCGACCGCGATCCCGCGTCGGTCCTGTAGCGCGCCGCGCCCCTGCAATCGGCTCCGGCCGCCGACTACCTTCCATCCCTCTATGACCGACACCGAATACACCAGGCCGGACTTCAGCCGGCCCCCGTTCGCGGGCGCGCCGGAGGCTCGCTTCGCGCCGCTGCCGTCCGACGGCGTGCTGCCCGAGGGGTTCTTCTCGACGTCGAACCTCCCCACCTATGTGCGGCTGAACGGCAACTGGCAGGCGCCGATCCGTCCCCGGATGGACTGCGTGATCGTCGAGCGCGGGGGAACGCTGGAAACGATCGAGCCCCGGCGTCTCAAGCGGGGTGACCGGATCGCCATGGGCGAGGCGGAGGACGGCACCGAGGGGATCGTGGTCCACAGCGAAGGGTTTCTTGGCGGCGCCCACGGCGCCAACGAGTTCCGCTTCATGTCCACCGAAGTCAGCCGCGAGCGCCCGGTCAACTACGAAGAGCTGGCGGCCCGCCTGGGCGAGGAGCGGGCGCGCGGGGGCTACCTGATCTGGGTGGCGGGTCCGGCGCTGGTGCACTCGCGTGCACGAGCCGACTTCGAATGGTTCATCGCCAACGGCTACGTGCAGGCGGTGCTCGCCGGCAACGCCGTCGCGGTGCACGACATCGAGGCCGCGATCTTCGGCACGACGCTCGGCATGAGCAACACCGGCCAGCCGACCGAAGGCGGTCACGGCCTCCACATGCGGGCCATCAATCGCGTGCGGGCGGCCGGCTCCATCGATGCCGCGGTCGCCTCGGGGATCATCCGGAGCGGCATCATGCACGCGCTCGTCACCCACAAGGTGCCCTACGTCCTTGCCGGCTCGATTCGCGACGACGGCCCGCTCCCCGGCGTGATTTCCGATTCGCTCGCCGCCCAGGACGCCATGCGCGAGCATACCGTGCTCGCTACCGGCGCCATCTTCGTCGCCACGGCGCTCCACGCGATCGCTGTCGGCAACATGCTCCCGGCGTTCCATACCCGGAGCGGCCCGCCGGAGCCGCTCATGACCATCTGCGTGGACCAGACGGAGTTCGTCGTCAACAAGCTGAAGGACCGCGGTACCCACCAGGCCTACGGCGTCGTCACTAACGCACAGGACTTCATGCACGTGCTCCGGCACTACGTCGAGCAGTGGCAGGAGGCACAGGCGTGACCGACCAGCCCGGCGTGGGTGACGGCTGGACGCTCCTGGCCGCCGCCGCCGCCCGCGAGCTGCCGGCGGAGGAGCTCGACGGGGTCTGGGTCTTCCCGGTGCTGCGCCAGCAGCAGCGCGAATGGGGCACCGCCGTGCTGTCGCGGGTGGACGGCGAGCGCCGGCGCATCTACACCGCCCGCTTTTCGCTGATGATCAAGGGCAAGGAGCGCGGCAGGTTCGAGTCGAGCATCGAAGAGGTGGGGAGCGGGCCGGTGGACGCGCTCGCCAGTCTGCTGCAGGAAGTGCACAAGCGCACCGAGGACGAGGTCCCCCCGATTCCGGTCGAGGTGGAGAGCTGGTTCCCCCGCTCGCCCGAGCCGGCGATTGAGCGGTGACGACGCGACCGCGCTGCTCGACCGGTTCCGGAAGCACCTGCGGGACCGTGGCCTCCCGGTCACTCGCCAGCGCGACCTCATCGCAGAAGCCCTCTTCCGCTCGGTGGATCATCCGTCGGCCGAGTCCATCGAGCGGCGCCTGCGGGATCAGGATTCGGATGTCGGCACCGCCACGGTCTACCGGACCCTCGAGCTCCTCGTCGGCGCGGGGCTGGCGCGATCGCACGACTTCGGGGACGGGGCCCGCCGTTACGAGGCGCTTCGCGGCGACGACCACGGCCATCTCATCTGCCGTCGGTGCGGGCAGGTGACCGAATTCAGCAACGAGCGGCTCGAGCGCATGCTTCCAATTGTCGCGGACGAGCACGGCTTCAGGCATGAGCACCATCGCGTGGAAATCCGCGGCACCTGCGCCGAATGCCGGAGGCGGCCGTGAGCGAGCCGGTGTCCTACGGCGTCATCGCGGCATTCGGCGCGGGCGTCCTGAGCTTCCTCTCTCCCTGTGTGCTGCCGCTGGTTCCGTCGTATATCGCCTTTCTGACCGGCATGACGATCGAGGATATCGCCGGGCGGCGCCGCTTCGCCGTCCTCCACGCACTGTGTTTCGTGCTCGGCTTCACCCTGATTTTTCTGGCCCTCGGTGCCGGCGCTTCGGCGCTGGGGAGTGCGTTCAAGTACTACAAGCCGATGATCGCGCGCGTGGGGGGCGTGCTCATCATCCTGTTCGGCCTCTGGACGCTAGGGGTGCTGCGGCTCGATTTCCTGCAGCGCGAGCAGCGGGTGCAACTCGACAGGAAACCGGTCGGGTTTCTGGGCTCGGTGCTGGTGGGCATGGCGTTCGCTGCCGGCTGGGTACCCTGTCTGGGTCCGATCCTCGGCACGATCCTCGGCCTCGCCGCGACGCAGGCCGATTTCAGCCGCGGGATGCTGCTGCTGGCAGCGTACTCGGCGGGACTCGCGGTGCCGTTCCTGGCGGCCGCCTTCGCGCTGGAGGGTTTTCTGGCCTGGTTTCAGCGCTTCCGCCGCCATCTCAATACCGTGAAGATCGTGAGCGGCGTGATGCTGGTGCTGGTCGGGGTGTTGATGGCGAGCGGTGAGTTTACCCGGCTGGCGGCGTGGCTTCAGGGGATCACGCCCGAATTCCTCAGGGAGCACCTGTAACGAGTCAGCGTCCCTCGCTGGCCGCCTGCGCCTCGAACGCGGACACCTCCCGCATTCGCTCCTCCCGGAGCGCCGCTGCCAGCTTCTGCACCCCCTCGGTTTTCAGCTGCGGAATCAGCACGTCGAAGATGGCGACCGTCCGTCGGTTATGCTCGGCGAGCGCCTTCCAGACCATGCTGGGCGCCGGGTACCCACCCAGCGCGCCGAGCGAGTCGACCAGTCGCCGGGCCCGCTGGGCGACGATCGTGACGCTGTCCTGGCCGAAGAGCGAGTGCAGCATCTGAAAGGCACTGAGCTGTTCCGAGCCCCACTTGTTGTCCAGCGGAAGCAGTGCGGCGTGGAAGTCGCCCACCTGCACGCGATGCTCGACGTCGTGGATCAGGTCGAGACCCTGCCCAAGCCGGATCGCCACGAGCTGCACGAACCGCTGGTCCGGCGACATCGTCGTGTCCACGGCGAATCGCCTGCCGCTCGGCGCCACCGTCCCGCCGGCGCCCGGCCGCCGGACGAGACTGTCCGCGATGCGCGATACCGGGTTCGAGTCGGTGACGGCGGCGATCGGCTGGGGCGGCGGAGTCGTCGGGTTTTTCGGTCGGCCGCCGCAGGCGGCGAGTACGAGCAGCAACGGCAACCACGCGAGCGGGCGCATGCTCAAGTGTACACCCCCTCCAACTCCTCCTCCAGCTGCTGGCGCCGCAGCAGCTCCCAGTAGCGGCCGGCCGCCGCCAGCAGGGAGGAGTGGGTGCCGCGCTCCACAATCCGCCCGCCGTCCAGCACCAGGATCAGCCCGGCGTCCCGCACCGCCGCGAGCCGATGCGAGATGGTCACGCTGGTCCGCCCCTCGAGCGCGCCCCGGAGCGCGCGCAGGATGTGCGCCTCGGTGTGCGCGTCCACCGCGCTCAGCGCGTCGTCCAGCACGAAGACGGGCGGATCCTGCGCCAGCGCCCGGGCGATCGCCGCGCGCTGCTTCTGCCCGCCCGAGAGGTTGATCCCGCGCTCACCCAGCAGCGTGTCGTATCCGTCGGGAAGGGCCGGCAGGGCCTCGGTGAGCTGCGCCGTCTCGGCCGCTCGCTCCAGGCGCCCGTCGTCCGGGGCGCCGAGCAGGACATTCTCGCGGAGCGTCTGGCTGAAGAGAAACGTCTCCTGGGGCACGAAGCCCACGGCCCGGCGCAGGTCGGCCAGACGGAGGCGCCGGATGTCGACGCCGTCGAGCAGCACGCGGCCGCGATCGGGATCGTAGGTGCGCACGATCAGGTCGGCCAGCGCCGTCTTGCCCGAGCCGGTCGCGCCCACCACCGCCATGGACTGTCCGGCCGGCAGCTCGAACGACACGTCCTCCAGCACCCAGCCGCGCTCGACCGCGTTGGGATAGCGGAACCACACACCCTCGAACGCCAGCGCACGGGCGCCGGCGGCCGGCGGCAGCTCGAGCGGATCGGCGGGATCGGTGATCGCGGGTCGCTCCGCGAACAGCTGGTTGATGCGCCCCATCGACGCCGCGCCGCGTTGCACCAGGCTGACCACCCAGCCCAGCGCGATCATCGGCCAGACCAGGGTCATCAGGTAGATTCCGAAGGCCACGAACTGGCCCACCGACACCGACCCCGCCATCACCAGGCGGCCACCGAGGTAGAGCAGCGCGACCGCCCCAAGGCCACCCAGGAGCGCGAGCAGCGGGTGGAACAGCCCCTGGACGCGGGCCAGCGAGAGGTTCCGCCGGGCGTACTCCTCGTTGAGGGCGCGGAACCGCGCCTCCTCCGCCCGCTCCTGGCGGTAGGCCCGGACGATGCGGACGCCGGACAGGTTCTCGTGCGCGTGGCTGGTGAGGCTGCTGAACTGGGCCTGGATCGCCTCGGCCCGGACGTGGATGACGTGTCCGACCACCGTCATGACGAGAGGCAGGGAGATCAGCGGCAGCAGGGCGATGGCCGAGAGCCGCCCGCTGATCTGCACCATGAGCGGCACCACCATCAGCGCCCGGACGACCGTGTCCACCAGATACATCAGGGCGGGTCCGGCCACCATCCGAACGTTCTGCAGGTCGTTGGTTGTGCGCGCCATCACATCGCCAAGTGGGTATCTATCATAAAATTCAGCGGACATTCGCTGTACATCCCGATAGAGCGCGTTGCGGACGTCGTACTCGACCTGCCGGCTGGCGCTGTTGAGCAGCTGCCGCATGCCGTATCGGGCGACGCCGCCCGCGAGGGCGACCCCCAGCAGCAGCAGCACCGCCGTCCGCACGTCGGCAAACGGGGCGCCCCGGTGCAGCGCGTCGATGCCCCGCTGCAGGTACCGGGGCCCCAGCGTGTTGAATCCGTTGGAGACGACGACCAGCAGGAGGCCGCCGGCCAGGGTGCGCCGGTGCCGTCTGAGGTAGGGAAGAAGGGTCTCGAGCTCGCGCATCGGCGTGGAATGTCACGCGATGACGCAGGGCGAGCAAGTCAAACCACCAAGGAGGAAACTGATGTCGAGAACGATGCTGGCAGCGCTCGGTGTGGCTGCGCTTGTCGCCTGTACCGGTGGGGAGCGGAAGGACACCGCCGCCGCCGACAGCCTGAACCGGGACCTGCAGCTGGCGCCGGTCGACACCACGCGCCCGCTGAGCGATCAGCCCGCGGCCACCACGCCGCCGGCCACCACGACGACCACCACCACCACCACCACACCGCGGGCCATGCCGACCCCGCCGCGCACCACGCCGCCGCGCGTCACCACGCCCCGCGCTACGACGCCGGCTCCAACGCCGGCCGCTGCCTCGCGCAGTCTCGGCGCGGGCACCATGATCGCCGCGACCACCAACGCGCAGATCTCGTCACACACCAACAAGGTGGGTGAGATGATCACGGCCACCGTGACGTCGGATGTGAAGGACGCATCCGGCCGCGTGGTCATCCCGTCGGGCTCGACCGTCAACCTGCGGATCACGCAGATCCACGAGTCGGAAAACAAGAGTGATTCCACCGGCACCCTCGCGCTGGCAGTTGAGAGCATCGAGGCCAACGGTCACACCTACCCGGTCTCGGCCGACGTGATGGTCACCGGCCGCCTCGTCAGCCACGGAGTTGCCGCGGGTGACGTCGCCAAGGTCGGCGCCGGTGCGGCGGTCGGCGCCGTGGTCGGACGCGTGCTCGGTGGCAGCAAGGGCACGATCATCGGCGGGGTGCTGGGCGGCGCCGTCGGTGCCCAGCGCGCAGTCGAGACCAAGGACCGCGACATCGTCGTCGCGTCCGGCTCGCCGATTCGCGTCGAACTGCGGGACAAGCTGATCGTCACCAACTGAGCACCGCAGCGGCACGCGAAAAGGGGCCCCGGTGATTCCGGGGCCCCTTTTTCGTGTCCGATCGAGGTCAGCTACGTACCGGCGCGGCCGCCTCCGTGGCGATCAGGCGAAAGACACGCTGCGATTCGGCCCCCAGCTTGGGCGAAACTCCCACTTCGGCCGTATTCGAGTCGAGGTCGTACGCCGCGAGCAGGCGCCGCCGCTCGTGGTCCACGCCGATGTGGATTCCCAGCGTCCGGAGTGGTGCACCTTCCACCAGGCGTGCCAGCATCGGCAGGTTGTCGCCCCGGATCGGCAGCCGGAAGGCCTTCTCCGCAC
Source organism: Gemmatimonadales bacterium (assembly GCA_038321865.1). Lineage (GTDB taxonomy): Bacteria > Gemmatimonadota > Gemmatimonadetes > Gemmatimonadales > GWC2-71-9 > JAICUF01. The sequence goes on along the minus strand of JBBQFH010000025.1, from coordinate 22,979 downwards.
GGTCCAGGGTCCGCCCCGTCCGCTCGGCGAGATAGAGCTCGACCGCCTCGTCTCCCGGGTAGTCGATCCAGAGTATCGCGCCGCGCGGCATCGCGGAATCGATCGCCCGGATCAGCGCTGACGCCGAGCGGATGCCCTCGACCTCCACCAGGCCGCCCCCGGTCCCCGGCCGGAGCAGATCCCGCACCTTCCCCGCACGCTCACTCAGGCTCTTCCACACGCCCATCGGTCGCTCCCGGCTTCAGTATCCCGCACCGCCTCCGCCATACCGCGGATCGCTCACGCCCTCCCAGCCCTGGCCGCGACGGATGATGGCCTCGATGTCGCCGCCGCGGCCTCCGAGCGTCACCTCGTGGCCCAGTCCCCGCAGCCCCGCGATCGCCTCCGGCGTGAATCCGTCGCGCTCGAGCGAGATGCGGTCCGGCAGCGCCTGGTGGTGCATCCGCGGCGCCGCGACGGCGTCGGCCAGCGACATGTGATGGTCGATGACGTTCGAGATCACGTGGTACACCATCGTGATGATCCGCGGGCCGCCCGGCGTGCCGACCACCATGTACAGCTTGCCCTCCGGATCGAGCACGATGCTCGGCGTCATCGCGGAGAGCATCCGCTTGCCCGGCTGTACCGCGTTGGCTTCGCCCTGGACCAGGCCGTACATGTTCGGCTTGCCCGGCGCGGTCGCGAAATCGTCCATCTCATCGTTCAGCAGGAACCCTGCGCCGCTCACGGTGACGGCGCTCCCGTAGCTGTTGTTGAGCGTCGTCGTGCAGCTCACCGCGTTGCCGTCGGCATCGACCACGGAGTAGTGCGTGGTCTGCGAGCCGCCGCGGACCGTGGGGTCGAATGCCGCCGTCTTCGACGCGCGGTCGCCGATCTGCGAGCGCAGGGTGGCCGCGTACGGCTTCGAGAGCAGCCGGTCCAGCGGCATCTTCACGAACGCCGGATCGCCCAGCTGGGTGTTGCGGTCGGTGAACGCGCGGCGCATTGCCTCCGCCTCACGGTGCAGCAGCGCCGCGGAGCCGAACGGCGGCAGCGGCGAATACCCCTCCATGATGTTCAGGATCTCGGCCATCGTGACGCCGCCCGACGAGGCCGGCGGCATCGAGAAGATCGTGTACCCGCGATAGCCGATCTTCACCGGCTCGCGCCAGACCGGCTTGTAGGCGGCCAGATCCTCTTTCGTGATGATCCCGCCGCCGCGCTGCATCTCCGCCACGATCAGGTCGGCCACGCGACCGCGGTAGAACCCCGCCGCGCCGCTGTCGCGGATCGCCTCCAGCGTCCGGCCCAGGTCGCGCTGCACCAGCGTGCTGCCCACTGCCGGCGCCGCCCCGTTGGGCAGGAACGACGCCCGCGACCCCTCGAACTGCGCCAGGCGCTCGCGGTCACCGCCGATCGAGCGGAAGCGGTGCGAATCCACCACGAACCCGTCATTGGCCAGGCGGATCGCCGGGGCGATGACCGCCGCGAACGGCAGCTTCCCGAACCGCCGGTGCGCCTCCAGCATCCCGGCCGGCGAGCCGGGGACGCCCGACGCCAGATGTCCAGTGATGCTGCGCTCGGTCGGTTCACCTGTCGCGTCCAGAAACATGTCGCGCGTGGCGTGTCCCGGTGCCGTCTCGCGGTAGTCGATCGTCTGCGCGGTGCCGTCCCTCAGGCGGATGACCATGAATCCGCCGCCGCCCAGATTGCCGGCCTCGGGGTGCACCACGGCGAGCGCGAGCCCGACCGCCACCGCCGCATCCACCGCGTTCCCGCCCTCCTTCAGGATGTCCCGCCCCACGGCGCTCGCGATCGGACTGCCCGATACGACGACCGCGGACGCGCCCTCGACCACGCGGGACTTCCCGTTGTATGGCCAGGTGTTCGAGATGCCCGCGGCGGCGGCAACGGCTGCCGGCGGGACGGCCGTATGCCCCGAGCATGCGGCACTGGCGAGGCCGAGGAGGAGAAGGAGATTGGACGGGCGGAGGCGCACGCGTACCTCGAGTGTTCGTGAAGTGGGATCGTGTGGGAGGTTGCCCCCCGCCTTGGACGCCTCCTAATTTAGCCCGTCCGCGGCTGCTGGATACTCCTCCGTTCCCCCTGGCCATGGCTGACGACTTCTCGGACGCCCGCCTCACCGAGCGCCGGAACCCGCGCACCCAGTCCATCGACACCGCCTCCGCGCTGGAGCTGGTCGATCTGGTGAACGCCGAGGACGCGGCGGTGCCGGCGGCCGTCGCCCGGGCGCGGGAGCCGATCGCGCGGACGATCGAGCTGGTCGAGGCGGCGTTCCGGGCGGGTGGCCACCTTTACTACGTCGGCGCCGGCACCAGCGGCCGCCTCGGCGTGCTCGACGCCACCGAGTGCCCGCCGACCTACGGCAGCGCACCCGACATGGTCGTGGGCATCATCGCCGGCGGGCTTCCCGCGCTGGTGCGCTCGGTCGAGGGTGCCGAGGACGACCTCAACGCGGGCATCGCCGCGATGGACGAGCGCCGAATCGGCGCGCACGACGTCGTCCTCGGCATCGCGGCGAGCGGCACCACGCCGTTCGTCCGCGCGGCGCTCGGCCGGGCCCAGGCCCTCGGTGCCGCCACCGTATTGCTCTCCTGCTCCGAACCGCCCCGGCTTCTCCGCGATACCTGCGACGTCTGCATCACCGTCCTCGTCGGGCCGGAGGTGGTCACCGGCTCGACGCGAATGAAGGCCGGCACCGCCACCAAGCTGGTGCTCAACACCATCACCTCGGGCGCCATGATCCGGCTGGGCAAGGTCTACGGCAACCTGATGGTCGACGTGCGCGCCTGGAACGCGAAGCTGGTGGATCGGAGCTGCCGCATCGTGATGGAGACCACCGGCCTGTCCCGCGCCGACGCCGGTGACGTGATCGTCGCAGCGGGCGGAAGCGTCAAGCTCGCGATCGTGATGGCCCGCCGCGGCGTGAGCCGGGACGAGGCCGAGCGCCTGCTGGCCGAGCACGACGGCCGCCTGCGGCCCATCGTCGGCGACCCGCCACCCATGAGGACCGCATGACCGAGCGTCCCACCCTCGCGGTCGGACTGATGTCCGGCACCTCGCTCGACGGTGTGGACGCCGCACTGGTGAGGTTCACCGATCCCACCCATACCACGCTCGTCGGCTTCGCCCGGCGGCCGTACACGCCGGAGGAGCGCGCCCGCATCCGCGCGGTGCTCGACGGCTCGAGTGCCCGCGACGCCGCGCTGCTCCACGCGCACCTGGCGGAGTGGGCGGCGGACGCGGTGCAGGACGTCCTGACCGCGACTCGCGTGCTCGCCTCCGATCTCGCCTTCATCGCATTTCCCGGGCAGACGGTGTGGCACGAGCCGCCCGAGGTGAGCTGGCAGCTGGGCGAGCCGGCGGTGCTCGCCGAGCGGTTCGGCGTGCCGGTCATCAGCAATTTCCGCTCGCGCGACGTGGCCGCCGGAGGACAGGGCGCGCCGCTCGTGCCCATGGCCGACGTGCTGCTGTTCGGCGGGGACGCGCCCCGCGTCCTGCTCAACATCGGCGGCATGGCGAATCTCACCTACGTCGAGCGGCGCGCCCGCGAGGATCACGCCTTTGCCTTCGACACCGGGCCGGGCATGGCGGTGATCGACGCCGTGGCGCGCCTGGTGGACCCGTCGCTGCCGTTCGATCGCGACGGCATCGTCAGCGCGACCGGCCGCCCCGACGAGTCGGTGCTCACCGAGCTCCTCGCCGACGAGTTCTTCTCGGCCGAGCCGCCGAAGAGCACCGGGCGCGAGCGCTTCGGCGACGGATACGCCCGAGCGCTGTACCAGCGCCTGCCCGGCGCCGACGGCGTGGCGACGGCAGTCGAGCTGACCGCGCGCTCGATTGGGGCCGCCATCGTGCGGTGGGCGCCGGGCGCCGCCGAGATCGTCGTGTCGGGCGGCGGCTGCCATCACCCGGGGCTCATGGGCTCGCTCGCGCGGCAGCTCGGCGCGCAGCGTACGCTCCGGAAGTTCGACGACCTCTTCTTCGACGGCGACGCCAAGGAAGCGGTCGCCTTCGCGCTGCTGGGCTACCTCACCCTGCACGGCCAGCCCGGCAACCTCCCCGCCGCCACCGGTGCCACGCGGCGGCGGGTCCTCGGCTCCATCACCCCCGCGTGACCCTCGCCCGGCTGGTCGTTCCGGCGCTCCGCGCCTCGGCCGGCGGCGAGTTCGACCACGAGGCGGAGCGCATCGCCGAGGCGCTGGCGCTCGGCGTCGGCGGATTCATTATCTTCGGCGGGCGACCCGAGGCGGTGGCGGCGATGGTGGCCGACCTGGTCCGGCGCGCGGGCCGTCCGCTCCTCATCGGCAGCGATCTCGAGCGGGGCGCAGGGCAGCAGTTTCCCGGGCTCACCGAGTTTCCGCCGCCGCGCGCGCTCGCCGAGCTGGACGACCTGGATGCCGTCGCCACCGCGGCGACCGTCACCGCCCGCGAGGCGCGGACGCTCGGCATCAACTGGATCTTCGCGCCCGACGCCGATCTCGACATCCTGCCCGACAATCCGATCGTGCAGACCCGCTCCTTCGGCGCCGACCCCGCGGCGGTGGCGGAATGCGTGCGTGTGTGGGTGCAGGCCTGTGAGGCGGAGGGCGCGCTCGCCTGCGCCAAGCACTATCCCGGACACGGCCGCACGGCGACCGACTCCCACGCCGACCTCCCCGTCGTGTCCGAATCCGCCGAGACGCTCGCCGCGACCGACCTGCTGCCGTTCGACGCGGCGATCGCCGCCGGCGTCGCATCGGTGATGACGGCGCACGTCGCCTTTCCCGCGCTCGATCCCTCGGGCGCACCGGCGACGCGCTCGCGCCCGATCCTGAGCGCGCTCCGAAGCGTGCATCGCTTCGACGGCCTGATCGTGACCGACGCGCTCATCATGGACGGCGCCGTCGCCGGGCGGAGTGAGGCCGACGGCGTGGTGGATGCGATCGCCGCGGGCGTCGACATCCTCCTCTATCCCAGCGATCTGCCGCTGGTGGTCGCATCGCTCGACGCGGCGCTGGGTGATGGCCGCATCCGCTCGCCACGGGCACTCGACGCGCTGGCGCGCTACGGCCGGGCGCTGGCGCACGTGGCGCGCCCGGTGGATGCGGAGCGCCGCCACGATCACTCGGCGACGTGGATGGCCGACCGGTTGCTGGAGCGCGGGGTCCGGCGGGCCGAGCTGGTGGGCCTCCGCGCGCCGCTCGAGCTCGTGGTGGTGGACGACGATCTCGGCGGCCCCTACCCGCCGAGCGCCAGCGACCACGTCGAGCAGACGCTGGCGCACGCCGGCGTGCCGCTCGAGTCGGGCGGCAGCCGGATCGTGCTGCTGTGCGCGGAGCCGAGGGCGTGGAAGGGAAGGGCGGGGCTGGCACCGGCGACGCTGCAGCGACTGGAAGGGCTGCGGGCGTCGGATCTGGTCGTGCTGTTCGGCCACGAACGGCTGCTGGCGCAGATTCCCGGACGGGCGCCGGTGCTCGTGGCGTGGCACCGGCAGCGGCTGATGCAGGAGGCGGTCGGGCGCTGGATGATCCGGGTGCTGCGGGGGTGACGGCGCGTTGCCGCGCCGCGTGCGTACCTCCGACCTACTCCCCCGCCCGTCATTCCGAGCGAAGCGAGGAATCTGCTCAACCCAGCCTCGACCAACGCGTGAGGCGACCGTCCGCCATGCCCGAGGCAGATTCCTCGCTTCGCTCGGAATGACGGGTGGGGTACGGGTGACGGGGTAGCCGCGCTACGCGCTACGCGCCGCCGTGCCGCCTACGCCGCCTACGCCGCCTACCCCGCTTCCTCCGGCGCACGTCCCACCCGGCCCAGCAGCGGAATGAGCGCGAACGCCGGCAGCCCCACGAGAAACGTCAGCAGGAAGTAGTGGCCGTATCCCAGCGACTCGGCCAGCATGCCTGACGGCCGCGCGGCGGCGGCGCGGGTGAGGGCGAGCAGCGCCGAAAGCAGCGCGAACTGCGTCGCCGCGAAGCGGCGCTCGCACAGCGACATCAGGTAGGCGAGATACGCCGCCGTCGCCAGCCCGGCCGCGAAGTTCTCGAAGACCGCCGCCCCGAAAACCGCCGCCTTCCCGACCGAAAACGTCGCCGCCGCCCAGTAGGCCAGGCTGGAGAGCGCCTGCACGGCGCCCAGCGTCCAGAGCCCGCGCCGGATTCCCCACCGGGTCGTGAGCACCCCGCCCACCACGGCACCCGTCACCGTCGCGATCGTCCGCGCCAGCGTGAGCGCGCCGCCGATCTGCTCCAGCGTGAGCCCGCGGTCCACCCAGAACGGCCGCATCATCGGCTCGAGCGCCGCCACGTCGAGCTTGAAGATCAGCGCGAAGCCGACGATCAGCCCGATCCCCGGCCGCGCCAGCAGTGCGCGGATCGGTTCCCAGATCGGCTGGCGCGTCGCGGTCGCGGCCCGGCGGCGCGACGGCATGAACAGCACCGCGACGGCGAGCACGCCGACCATCCCCGCCGCGACGGTAAACGCGAGATGCCAGTTCGAGCGCCCGGCCAGCCAGACGACGGCGCCACCCGCCACGAACATCGCCGCGCGGTAGAGCGCGATCCGCACCGAGTTCGCCTCGCCCAGCTCGGCCTCGCTCGTGGTCTCGATCGTGAAGGCGTCGATCGCCACGTCCTGCGTGGCGGAGAGCGTGGCCATGACGACGAGCAGCAGCCAGAAACCCGGCGCCAGCGCATGCACGTCGGCCGCGGCCACCAGGAGCGTGAGTCCCGCGAGCCCGAGCAGGCAGGCGACGATCCACTGGCGCCGGCTGCCCAGCCGGTCCACCAGCGGCGACCAGAGAAACTTGAATGTCCAGGGGAGACTGACGGCGGCGACGGTGCCGACCTTGACGAGATCCGCCCCCTGCGAGCGCAGGTAGATGGGCAGGGCCTCGTTGATGAATCCGTAAGGGAATCCGGAAGCGAAGGCGACCAGCGCGATCCACGCGAGCCGGGTGCGCAGCGGAGAATCGCCGCTCCCGCTCCCGCCGGCGGTCACGGCGATGCGGGCATTCCGCGGAGGAGTTCCGCCACCTGCGACGCCGGCACGCCGTACACGATGCGGCCCGCACTCTCCCGCTCGCTGCCGTAGAGCACGGCGACCACGTCACCCGCGGCGTCGAAGATCGGGCTGCCGCTCGAGCCCTGCGCGCCGTAGCCGTCCACCTGCACCAGTGTCGGCAGCACCCGCGTCACGTTGCCGGCGCTGCTGGTGGCGGAGACGCCGACCCGCCGCCAGTCGCCGCCCATGGGCAGATCGAGGCCGAGCGGAAAGCCCAGGATCGCGACTCCATCGCCTTCGGCGGCGGACTGCGCGGCCGGCGCCAGCCGGTGCACCACCGCCAGCGCGTGCGCGGTCGTCACGCGGAGCAGCGCCAGGTCCGCCGTCGGGTGCACCCGCATCACCTCGGCCGGCAGCGCCTCGCTCGAGCCGTCGAGGATCAGGCTGATGCGCTTCGAGGCCGACCCGCCCGCATCCTCCACCAGGTGGCGGCTGGTGACGACGATCGCCGAGCGCCGATTGGTGCGGATCACGAACCCCGTACCGGTGAACGACGCGCCGTCCCCGAAGCGGGCGACGACGAGCCCCACCGCGCCGCGGTTCTCCCGCGTCACCCTTCCGATGTCGATGGCGGCCCCGGCACCCGGCGCGCGCAACGCCGTCGTGCTGTCGAGCGGCCGGCGCAGCAGCTGCTGGGCGGCGCGGGTGCCGCTCGCGGCGTAGCGCCAGGTGAGGCCGCCGGCCAGCACCAGCGCGGCGATGACGGCGACTGCGATGTTCCGCCGCACCAGGCGTTCCCGGCGCAGCGCCGTCTGCTCGATCCCCGCCGCCGTGAAGCCGGTGATCGGCGTCGGGCGGTAGCGTGGCTCCCGGTAGGCCGCCACCGGCGCGGGACCGCGCTCGTCCATCGGGAGCAGCAGCTGCGCCGGCACCAGGGTGACCACGATCGCCGGACCCGGGCGGCCGAACTCGACGACGTCGTTGTCGGCCAGCAGGCGATCGCCCATGATCCGCTTGCCGTTGACGAAGGTGCCGTGGGTGCTGCCGAGGTCGCGGATGAGATAGCGCTGGTCGCGGGCGACGATCGCCGCGTGGCGGGCCGAGACGATGAGCTCAGATTCCGCGTCGAAGCGGAGATCGGCCTGCGGATGGCTTCCGATCGTGATGTAGGCCTTGCTGAGCGTCGCCGACTGTCCCGCGCGGGCGCCGCTCCTGATCAGGCATCGGATGCTCATCGGCGGCTCACAGCACCAGGGCGAGGAGCAGCGCGAGCGCCACCAGGCCGACGGCGACGAGCGCGATCGTGGCGGGACGGAGCCCCGTGGCGGCCACCGGCGCGACGATGCCGGGTGCCACCGGCTCGGGAACCTGCGGGGTCTCCGTCGAGTCGCGGGCGAGGCTGAACGCCTCGTAGCCCACGCCGGCGTCGTCGTCCGGCTCGTCCAGCCCTTCGCCGGTGAAGCGCGCGGAGACCACGGTGATGTTGTCGGGCCCGCCCCGCTCGTTGGCCAGGTCGATCAGCGCGCCGCACATGGCAGAGAGGTCGCGGTGCTTGGATGCCATCTCGCCGATCTCCTCGCGCTTGACCAGCCCGGAGAGACCGTCGGAGCAGATCACCAGCGTGTCATCCCGGCGCAGCGACTGGCGGCTCAGGTCCACCTTCACCCGCGAATCGGGCCCCAGCGCCTGGAGGATGATGTTGCGCCGCTCGCTGTGCTCGGCCTCTTCCTCGGTCAGCTCGCCGGCATCGACCAGCCGCTGGGTGAGCGACTGGTCGCGGGTGAGCTGGCTGGTGTGGCCGTCGCGGACCAGGTAGGCGCGGCTGTCGCCGATCTGCGCGACGTAGAGATTGGGGCCGTGGATGCCGGCGGCGGTGACGGTGGTGCCCATGCCGCGGACCTCGGGGTGCTCGCGCGCATAGGTGAACAGCTCGTCGTTGGCCAGCTCCACCGCTTCCTTCATGCGGAAGGCGAAGCGCTCGGCCGATTCATCGGGGTCGCCGCGCCAGGCGGTGACCAGGTGGCGGTGGATCACGTCGGCGGCCATGGCGCTGGCCACCTCGCCCGCGGCCGCGCCGCCCATGCCGTCGGCGACCATGAAGAGCGAGCCACGCTGGCCCACCGCATGGTCGCGCACCTCGGGCTGGAGGCTGGCGCGCGCGTTGGTGAGATCGGCAACGAGAAAAGTGTCCTCGTTGTGATCGCGCGTCTTCCCTAGGTCCGTCTTGCCGAAGACCGAAACGAGAATCGGTCCGTTCGTCACGCTGGCCTCATCGCGCCGTCCGGTCTGGTTAGGGGGTGCGCGGAGAATCTAGGTTTACATTGGGGACCCGTCAATGCGCGGCTTGGCGTAAGTTCTGATCAGCGTGTACCTTGCACGGATGAGACTCGGCCAACTCATTCTGGCGGCGCCAGCCGCTCTCGCCGTCGCCTGCACGCATCCCGCCTCCTCACCCGTCACGCCGGCCCCCAATCCGACCGGTGCGGCCGCCCTGGTGTCGCATCTTCCGCCGGTTCCCGACGTACGAGGCCCGGCGGCGATCCGTGTCGCCTACCCGTCGCCGACCGATGTCGTCGACACGCGCGACTCGAGCTTCATCTTCGGCACCTCGGGCAGCGGCGACGCCGTCGTCACCATCAATGGCGCCCCGGTAAAGGTCTGGCCCAACGGCGAATGGCTCGGCTGGATCGCCTTTCCCCACGACAGCGTGATGCGGTTCGACATCGTCGCCCGCACGCCGCGAGACAGCGCGCGCCTTGAATACACCGCGCGGCGCCTGATCCGCGCCGCGACTCCCGCCGGCGCCCTCTGGATCGATTCGACGTCGGTCACGCCGCGGGGCGATGTCTGGCTCCCCCGCGACGAATACCTCCCGGTGTCGGTGCGCGCCTCCGAAGGCGCCGCGGTGCGGATCCGGCTCCCCGGCGGCGCCGTCGTGCCGCTCACCGTGGGCGCGGCGCTCGAGGAGGTCCCCGCCGGCATCCGCGCCTTCGACCGCGACACCGCCAACCTCCGCCGGGCCACCCGGGCCGACCGCTACACCGGCGTCATCCGCGGCCGCTCCATCGGCGCCAGTCCCGGCCCGCTGGTCGGCACCGGGACGCCGGCGCCGGGGGACACCGCCTCCGCCGTGATCGAGGCGATCCGTGGCGCCGACACCGTGCGCACGCGCTGGCCCCTTCGCCTCGCGGTGCTCGACACCCTCCCGTTCCCCGTCCAGCTCGACGACGACTCCGCCGGGCGCGGCACCACCGACAGCATCACCATCGGGCGTGCCCTCCCCGGCGGCACCTACAACTGGTTCTTCCCAACCGGCACCCGCGCCCTGGCCACCGGCCGCATCAACAACGATCTCCGCCTCCGCCTCGTCCCCGGGCTCGACGTCTGGGTGCCGGCCGCCGACGCCCATCCGCTCGCCGGGATGCCGGAGACGCGCGGCGTGGTCGGATCGGTGACGCTCACGCCGCGCGCCGACCGCGTCGCGCTCCGCATTCCGGTGAGCCAGCGCCTGCCGTTCCAGGTCTCCGAGACGGAGCGCAGCGTCTCCATCACCTTCTACGGCGCCACCGGCGACGTGAACTGGATTCGCTACGGCACGGCGGCGGACTCGATGGTGCGCACCATCGCCTGGTCGCAGGGCACCGCACACGATGTGACGCTCACCGTCGAGCTCGCCCGTCCGCTCTGGGGCTTCCGCACCCGCTGGGACCGCGGCGATCTCCTGCTCGAGATCCACCGCCCGCCGGCGATCGATGCCGGCGATCCGCTGAAGGACCGGCTGATCGTCGTCGACCCGGGCCATCCCCCCGCCGGCGCCTCGGGTCCCTCCGGCTTCCGGGAGGCGCAGGCCAACCTCGGCATCGCCCTGATCCTCCGCGACCTGCTCCAGTCGGCCGGCGCGCGGGTGATCATGACGCGCACGTCGGACAGCGCCGTCGAGCTCTGGCCCCGCACCCACCTGGCCGACACCGCCAACGCCGAGCTCCTGATCTCGATTCACAACAACGCGCTGCCCGACGGGGTGAACCCCTTCACCAACAACGGCACCAGCGTCTTCTACAACCACCCGCGGAGCATTCCGCTCGCGATCGCGGTCGACCGCGAGCTGGTCGCGCGGCTCGGACTCCGCGATCTCGGCATCGGCCGCGGTGATCTGGCGCTGGTGCGCCCCACCTGGATGCCGGCGATCCTCAGCGAAGGAATGTTCCTCATGCTCCCGGACCAGGAGAACGCCCTCCGCTCGCCCGAGGGGCAGCGGATGTACGCCGAGGGGGTCTTCGCCGGGATCAGGGACTTTCTGCGGGACCGTGCGCGGTCGCCCTGATGTGGCAACGCGCCGGAGCGAGGCGTCTCCTGTGGCAGCCCCGGTAAGGAATCGATGATGCGCAGCACCCAACCACTCCTCGCCCTGCTCCTCGCATGCGCGGCATCGGCCACGCTGGCCGCACCGGCGCGCGCCCAGGAACCCGCCGACCGCACGCGCCTCGAGGCGCTGCGCGATTCGCTCGCGGGGGTGAAGGACTCGGTCGAGCTGCTCCGCGTGGAGCGGCGGATGATCGACAACGCCAAGGCCGACCGCTCCAACGCGGTGCTCCACCTGCGCCTCGGTTTCGTCTCCCTCCGCCTCGGCGAGATCGCCGGGCATTCGCACTATGACGACGCGGCGTCCGAGTTCCAGTGGGCGATCGACCTCAAGCCCGAGTGGCCCTACGCCTGGTACGGAATGGGACTGGCCGAGTACGGCGTGGGCGACTCCCAGGTGGCACTGGTCGCGGGCATCGCGACGATGCTGGGGAAGGACGCCCTCTCCCGCTCGGCGATGGCGTTCGCCAAGTCGGCGGCGGTGGACCCGTCGTTCGTGCGCGGGCTGGTCGACCTCGCGGCCACCGCGCTCCGCCAGCGGGTCAACATCAAGCTCGACGTGGCCCTCGACGCGCTCCGCCGATCGGGGTCCACCCCCGCGGGCAGCAACCCCGAGGTGCTCCTCGCCCGCGGGCGGGTCGAGCGCGAGGCCGGCGACGCCGACTCCTCGATCATCGCCCTCCGCCGCTACGTCAACACCGGCCCCGACCGCGCCCTCGGCCTCCTCGAGCTGGCCCGCACCGAGCTGCTGCTCAACCGGCCGGCCGGACAGACCCACTACTACGACGGCGCCGCCATCGACGACTCCGTCGCCGTCGCCGACTACCGCGCCGATCTCGCGCTGATCGCCCCCGACAGCTCGCTTCGCTCCTTCGACGCGGCACGCGGCGCCGAGCGGGCCGCGCTGCTGCACCGCTTCTGGGACCTGCGCGACGCCGGGGACCTGCAGCCGAAGGGCGCCCGCCTGGCCGAACACTACCGGCGCATCGCCTACGCGCGGCGGAACTTTTTCCTCGCCAGCCTGAGCCGCCACTACGACATCGTGGAACGCTACAAGTCGGGAAGCCGCGACTACGACGACCGCGGCATCATCTATATCCGCCACGGCAAGCCCACGGTGCGCGCGTCCTACCACTCGCCGGCGGTAGAGGCCAACGAGTCGTGGCGCTACACCCGCGCCGAGGGCGACCTGATCTTCCACTTCCTGGCCCGCGAGGATGTGCAGGACTACAAGCTGGTGGAGAGCGTCTACGACCTGCTGGGCTTCTCCAGCGCCCTCAACGCCCAGAACGTGGACTCCACCGCGCTCAACGCGCAGGTGCAGGAGCTGCTGGTCTCGCGGGAGCCGATCTCGCCGCTGTACGCCCGTCTGCAGCGGGTGGGGCGCGCCAGCGAAGGTCGGTTCCAGAGCGATGAGCGCCGGATCGGCCGGGAGAGCATGATCCGCGGGACGCGCACCGACAGTTATGAGCTCTCCTTTGCCCGGCCGCTGAGCGCGCAGGCCGAAGTGCTGGCGGTGGGGCACGAGGGCGATCGGAACCTGCTCCAGGTCACCTATGCCGTGCGCGGCTCGTCGCTCGAGCCGGTCGAGATCGCGCGGGGAAGCCTGTACGTGATCCGGGTGCGGCTCGCCGTCTTTGATTCATCGGGCCAGGTGGTGGCGTCGCTCGACACCCTCCGGCGCGTGGTCTCGGCGCGGCCGGTGCCGGCCAGTGAGAACCTGGTCGGCCGGCTGGCTGTGATGGTCCCCACCGGAAACCTCCAGTACCGCCTGGCGATCCAGTCGGGCGAGGAGGCCGGCGCGGTGCTCCCGATCCAGGGCGTCCGCGTCGTCTCCGCCACCACCGCCCCCGCCATCCAGCTGAGCGACCTGGCACTCGGCTCCCGCCGGGTGCCGGCCACCTGGCAGCCGGTGCCGGGCGACACCGTCTTCTTCAATCCTCTGAGGACGTTCCGGGTGGGTGAGGAGATGCAGCTGTACTACGAGGTATCCGGCCTGGGGATCAACAGCACCTACTCGACGCAGCTGGCGGTCAGGCGCGGCCGGGGCGGAGGCGGATTCCTGAAGAAGATCTTCGGCGGCGGGGGCTCGGCGATCAGCGTGAAGTTTTCCGAACAGGTGTCCCGGCCGTCACTCGCGGTGCACCGGACGCTGTCACTGCAGAAGCTGCAGCCGGGGGAGTATTCGCTCGAGGTGACGGTGACGGACGGGGCGGGGAGGACCGACCGGAGACTGGAGCCGTTCGAGGTGGTGAAGTAGGAACAACTCCCGTTACATCGGCCAGCTCGCCGGCCGGGTGTTGGTCAGGATCAGCATCGGCTGCACCAGCGCCTCCGCCTTCACCGTCGCCTCGACCTGCACCAGGTGCTGCGTCACCCCGGTGCTGGCATCGAAGGTCGCGATGTGCATCAGCAGGGAATTCAGCGGGCACTCCGCCGCATCCAGCCGCTCCGGGTCTACCGTCTCGATCAGGCTTCCCGCTTCCAGCGTGATCCGTGCGTGTCCGAACAGCCACAGCTGCTGCTTATGGAGCGCTGACAGGAGCCGCGGGGTCAGCGCCATGCTCTCGCCGTTCAGGGTGATGAGGCCCAGGGCGGAGCGATCGTTCTGGCGGCGGGAGTGCAGCACGAAGCCGTAGCCGAAATCGGGGTCCTGGTCGGAGGACTTCCGGAGGGCGGCGCGCAGTTTCTGCTGGCTGAAGGCGATCGTATGATACGGGACCACAGGGCGCTCCATACGGGGGACGGCTGCACGGCATTGCATACGCTGTGCCATCTGCCAGACTCCGGTTGAGCGGTGTTTTGGGGGGTTCCTCGCCCCCGGCGAGCGTCGCGCATCCAGTTTCGGGATTGCCGCTTGCGTCGGCGGCACGCGGAAATCCAGTCCCTCTGCATCGCCTTGACGCACCTCGAGCCGAGCCGGTAGCTTCGTCGCATGTTCTGCTCCCGTTGCGGCAGTCAAGTCACCGACAATTCGCGCTTCTGTCCCGCCTGTGGTCAGGACCTGATCGGCAACACGCCGAGCGGGGCCCTCGGCGGCCAGGCCACCGAGCTCGACATGGTGCGGGACGCGCTCGCGTCGGAGTACGAGATCCTCGAGGAGCTCGGCCGGGGCGGGATGGCGCTGGTCTACCGCGCGAAGGACAAGGAGCTGGAGCGCGAGGTGGCGATCAAGGTCCTCCCCTTCTCGCTCGGCTTCGACGCGGAGTTCGTCGAGAGGTTCCAGCGGGAGGCCCGGACCTCGGCGCAGCTGGAGCACCCCAACATCATCCCGATCTACCGGGTCGGCCGCTCGGGGCGGGTGATCTACTTCGTGATGAAGTACCTGCGGGGCGGCTGCCTCTCCAACCTGCTCACCGGCCGCCCGCTCACCCCGCCCGAGATCCGCCGGCTCCTGCTGGAGGCGGGCGGCGCCCTGGGGTACGCCGCCCAGCGCGGAATCGTCCACCGCGACATCAAGCCCGACAACATCATGTTCGACGAGTTCGGCCAGTGCATGCTGACCGACTTCGGCATCGCGAAGGCGGCGTCGGGCCAGCGGCTCACCGGGACGGGGATGTCGATCGGGACGCCGCACTACATGAGCCCCGAGCAGGCGCGGGCCCAGGCGATCGACGGCCGGAGCGACATCTACTCGCTCGGCGTCGTCGCCTACCAGTGCCTCACCGGCGAGGTGCCCTACGACGGCGAGGACAGCTTCTCGATCGGCTACAAGCACATCACCGAGCCGATCCCCCATCCCCAGCTCAACACCGCCGACGAGCGCAAGCTGTACGAATCGATCAAGCGGATGCTGATGAAGGATCCGCATGACCGCTTCCAGACCTGCGAGGAGCTGATCGTCGCGATCCAGGGCCATGCGGTGGCGGCGCCCGGCGCGCTCAAGGCGCGGGCGGTGGCGGCGCTGGCCGCGGCCAGGGCGCCGGCGCCGGCCGTGGCCGTCCCCGCCGTGGCCGCGCTGGCCGATCCGGCGCGGTCGCCGTTCGCCAACCAGGCGACGACGCCGATGGCCTCACCGACGGTCGACCGCCGGAAGAGCCCGGCGGGCCGCCGCTCCGCTCCGAGGCGGATCGCCGACCGCTCGGTGGCGATGCGGAGCGGCGGATCGCAGCGCTGGCTCTGGATCGCGCTGGCCGCCGCCGCCGCTGGCGCCGCCGGCTTCTACTTCTATCCGCGCGCTGCCGGGCCGGCCGGCAAGCAGTCGTCGGTGACTCCCGCTGATTCGATCGCGGTCGCCGACACCGCCGTCGGCTCCGCCATTCCGGACCGGGACTCGGTGACGGCGCCGAGGGATACCGTCAGCAAGCCGGTATCGGGAGGCGCCGTGGCGCCGCCGGTGATTCCGGCGGCTACCGCGACGGCGGACAGCGGCGGGATCAGGATCGTCGGGCTCCCCGCGGGGTCCAACGTGATGATCGACGGCGAGCCCACCATGACCCCCGTCACCCGGGTCCCCGCCGGCCGCCACGCCATCGGCATCTCGGCGCCGCTCCGAAACTTTTATCAGGACACCGTCGACGTGCGCGCGGGAGAGGTCCTCGAGGTCTCGCCGGTGCTGACGGCGCTCGGCGCGCCGGCCCCGTCTGGCCGCGGGGCGGAACGCTTCAGCTGCGAGCCCGCCGCCAACTACGACGCCGCCCGCTGCTTCGACCGGCGCCCGATGCCGACCACCGGCACCTTCGTGCCCGTCCCCGCGGGGCTCACCCGGTTGCCCCGGCCCGCCGTGCTCTGGGTGAAGGTGTCGGCGGAGGGGAAGACGCTGGAATCGCAGCGGCTCCGCCCCTCGGGTACGCCGGCGTTCGACCAGGCGGTGCTGGAGTTCGTGCGCGGCGTGGCGTGGCGGCCGGCCCGGAAGGACGGCACGGCGATCGACGCCTGGACCCAGTGGATCTTCCCGCCGGTGCGCCCGTGAGCGCCGGCCCCCGCGTCCCGCCGTCGGCGTTCGTGGCGCCGGGGGCGGTGGTGATGGGGGACGTGACGCTGGGTGAGGAGTCGAGCGTCTGGTACGGCGCCGTGATCCGGGGCGACATGGCCCCGATCCGGATCGGTGACCAGACCAATATCCAGGACGGCACCATCGTCCACGTGGACGAGGGGGTGCCCTGCACGATCGGCAGCCGGGTCGGCGTGGGCCACCGGGTGATCCTCCACGGCTGCACCGTCGAGGACGACTGCCTGATCGGGATGGGGAGCGTGCTGCTCAACGGCGTCGTGATCGGGCAGGGGAGCGTGGTGGCGGCCGGGGCGGTGATCCCCGAGGGGATGCTGGTGCCGGCCGGATCGCTGGTGATCGGGGTGCCCGGGCGCATCGTCCGGGCGGTGGATCCGGGGCTCAGCCAGCGGATCGAGAGCACCTGGCGGCACTATGTGGGCCAGGCTCGGCACCATCGGGCGGGGACCTACCCGTTATATTCCTCCGGCGGCAAATGAGACATTGGGGTACTGCTGGCGGGGGTTGAGGTTATCAACCTTATCGACATGAACAAGCCACAAAACTTGTGGACAACATTTTTGTGATGTGAACGTCGAAATTGCCCGCAGTTACCGCGTTTTTGATCCGTATTGTGCCGCCCTGTGGATTGGTCTACTTTGCCCCTCCGCTCTTCGCTGGACGCTGAGCCGGTACTGAACTCGTAAACGCTATCGTCCGCCCCTTTGGTGCGCCCCGCGCACTGAACTCTATTGTCCCAATAAACGCGGTCTGGAGAGTTACCTGATGAATTCCCTTACGCCCCGGGAACCGGTTCGGCTGTCGCCCAATGCGTTGACCGTGCTCGAAAAGCGCTACCTCGTGAAGGACGATGCCGGGAAGCCGGCGGAGACATCCGAGGACCTTTTCTGGCGTGTCGCGCGGACGATCGCGGAAGCGGACCGGAAGTACGGGGCGTCGGAGGGGGCGGTCGAGGAAGTGGCGGAGGCGTTCTACGCGCTGATGGCGGAGCGGCTGTTCATGCCCAACTCGCCGACGCTGATGAACGCGGGGCGGCCGCTGGGCCAGCTCTCCGCCTGTTTCGTGCTGCCGGTGGACGACGCGCTCTCCAACGGGAAGAGCGGCATCTACGACACGCTCCGGGCGATGGCGCTGGTGCATCAGTCCGGCGGCGGCACCGGCTTCAGCTTCTCCCGGCTCCGTCCCAAGAACGACATCGTCCGCTCCACCATGGGCGTGGCGTCGGGCCCGATCTCCTTCATGAGCCTGTTCGACGCGTCGACCGACGTGGTGAAGCAGGGCGGCACCCGCCGGGGCGCCAACATGGGGATCCTCCGGGTGGACCACCCCGACGTGCTCGAGTTCATCGCCTGCAAGAACGACACGACCAAGATCACCAACTTCAACATCTCGGTCGGCGTCACCGATGCCTTCATGGCGGCGGTGGAGTCGGACACCGAGTACGACCTGATCCACCCCAAGACCAAGCGCGTCACCGGCCAGCTCCGGGCGCGGGACGTCTGGGCGCGGATCATCCACGGCGCCTGGAAGACCGGCGAGCCGGGGGTCTACTTCATCGACCGCGCCAACTACTACAACCCGGTGCCGCACCTGGGCGAGTATGAGGCGACGAACCCCTGCGGTGAACAGCCGCTCCTGCCCTACGACGTCTGCAACCTCGGCTCGATCAACCTGGGCATCTTCCTCAAGGCCGACGACACGATCGACTGGGACGGGCTCCGCCGGGTGGTGCACCTGACCACGCACTTCCTGGAGAACGTGATCGACGCCAACCAGTACCCGCTCCCCGAGATCACCGATCTCGCCCAGCGCATCCGGCGCATCGGCCTCGGCGTGATGGGGCTGGCCGACCTCTTCGTGAAGCTGGGGATTCCCTACGACTCGGACGAGGCGGTGGACCTGGGCCGGAAGCTCCAGGCCTTCGTGGACGACGAGGCCAAGGTCGAGAGCGAGCGGCTGGCCGCCATCCGGGGGGTGTTCCCCGAGTGGGAGCGGAGCATCTGGGGTCCGGACGACAGCTGCGCCCGCGGTCCCAAGGGCGAGCGGATCCGCCCGATGCGGAAGCTCCGGAACTGCAACGTCACCACGGTGGCGCCGACCGGGACGATCTCGATCATCGCCGGGTGCAGCAGCGGGATTGAGCCGCTCTTCGCGGTGGCGTTCATGCGGAACCAGGCCGGCGTGCTGATGCCCGACGTGAACGAGGAGTTCGTGGCCATCGCGAAGCGCGAGGGCTGGCATTCCGACGAGCTGATGAAGCGGATCGCCGAGGCGGGGCACATCGCCTTTGCCGAGGTGCCGGTGAAGTGGCAGCGGGTGTTCAACACGGCGAACGCGATCAAGCCGGAGTGGCACATCCGGATGCAGGCGGCGTTCCAGGAGCACAACGACAGCGCGATCTCGAAGACCTGCAACTTCGCCAACGACGCGACCGAGGCGTACGTCGAGGAGATCTATCTCCAGGCGTTCCACCTGGGCTGCAAGGGCGTGACGGTCTACCGCGACGGCAGCCGGGACATGCAGGTGCTGAGCACCGGGTCGACGGCGAAGAAGGTGCACGAGACGGCGCGGGCCTCGGGCTCGCACGAGTCGCGGGGTGACCTGAGCGCGATGGAGACGGTGGGGGTGGTCTCGGATCGGTCGGCCGACGCCGACCTGCACGGCGAGCTGGCCGAGGCGCGGGCGGAGATCGGGCGGCTGAAGAAGCTGGCGCACGATCTGGAGGCGGAGAACCTCCAGCGCCGCCAGAAGCGGAGCCGGCCGGACACGCTCAAGGGGACGGTGCGCCGGATCGAAACGCCGCTGGGGACGCTCTACGTGACGATCACCGAGGACGAAAAGGGGCAGCCGTTCGAGGTGTTCATGAGTCTGGGCAAGGCGGGTGGGGCGCTGATGGCGGACGTGGAGGCGATCGGCCGCCTGATCAGTCTCTCGCTGCGGTCGGGGATCCCGATGAAGGAGATCCACCGCCAGCTCCGCGGCATCAGCAGCGACCGGGTGATCGGGCTGGGGCCAAGCAAGGTGATGTCGGTGCCGGACGCGGTGGGGATCGCGGTGGAGAAGTGGATGCAGGAGAAGGCGGGGATCCAGCAGGAGCTGCTGCCCAGGTCAGGCGCCGACGTGAACATGACGCTGGTGTCGACCGTGACGCCGGCGGGGGAGCAGATCGTCTTTGGGGGGCTGCAGCAGACTCTATCTGGCGCTTGCCCCGACTGTGGGAGTCAGCTGGAGATGGCGGAGGGGTGTATGAAGTGTCATGTGTGTGGTTTTTCGGAGTGTGGGTGAAGATTAGGATCAGCGCGTAACGACATGATACCGGGCTCGTGATCAGCCGTCGCAGCGCGTCGCAAAGGGGAGCGCGGCGCATCAAGAAGCGGTGGGATGTAGCGTCGCTTCCTCCTCAAGGCGTGACGTAAATCGTGCTCACGGATCGACAAACCGGCAATCGCTCGTGAGCTAGACTGATGGTGGTTTTCCGTCCGTCAGCTCTACTTTTGGCTCAGCCAAGGCATAGTAATCCCGCTCCAGGGAGGACCTCAGGGTTTTCAAGTTTTCGTCACCAGGATGACGTGTCAGTCCTTCAGCTACGAGCGCAAGCGTCTCTTCCAATTCCTGCTTCACAGCGGATCTGTCGTTCACCCATCGCCGCAACCAGTGCCGCAGTTGGGATCCGAGAATATGGTAGGGCTAGGCATCGCGATCACCGCGAAGCTGTATCTGGGTCTTTAGCGTCTCCTCTCCTCGCTGCCGCAAGGCGATGGCCTGCTCCAGGCTGCCGGCCTCCCTGGCCTTGCGGAGGTCAAGATAGCCGAGGCTGACAGCCACAAAGTCGTCGTTTGGAGCAAGAGATTCAGCTTGGTTCAAGTACAGGCTCGCAAGGTTCAGCTCGCCGTATTCGAGTTCGAGCAATCCATACTGAAGCCAGAAATGATGGTCCTCTGAAAAGGAGCCTTCCACCGCCTGAAAGATTGCCCGTGCATCATCAACGCTCTTGTGAAACCGGCCATAGATTACCGCGTGGTTGATAAGCTGTCGGTACAGCCGAAAAGCCCGATCTCGCTTCCGGCCCTTCGGACCTGGCATGCTCTTAGCCAGGACCGGCAGCAGCGAGGTGTAAGCTTCGCGAAGTCGATCCCGTGGTGCGGATTGCGAAACTAGATACTCTGCGACCAATGGATGACGCGCACCAAAGAACTCCGCTCTGTGGCCGAACGGAATCACCACGTCGCGGAGGCTGTTTTCGAGCAGCGAGAGGGCGGTAACCTCGCCGGAATCAACGCAGGCAGCCAATTCGCCTCGGGCCAGCCTATATCCTGCATCGGTCGCGAGCGCGGCGCAGAGGTACATGTGTTGAGCGGCCGCACAATCCAGTTCCTGGTACTCACCCAAAATGATATTGTCGAACGTGTCGCTCTGCGTCGCTTCTCGCAGCGCGACCAAGAGCTGCTTCCAGGCACGATCGATTATCTCCCTGCGCCGATTCTCCGGAGTCATTCCTTTCAATTTGCCAAGAGCGTTGTGAAACTCCAGCGTCTGCAAAAGGCTATCCGTATCGTGCTCGGATAGATTGGGCATCCGTACCTCTCGCACATCACAGCACTCGGCGTAGCTTTCCACGAATCGGCTGAACGAATTACCGCGAACCGAAATTGCAAACACCGGCGGAAATGGCAAATGGGCGGAGTCACGAATAAGATCCAACAGCTGAAGCAGCCCTACGTCTGCGCCGTCGATGACCAAGAGCAACGGCTTACTCAGCGCCCGGGCTGCCCGCTCAAATTGTCCGCGCTCCGGCAAGCGATGGCCCTCGCCGAAATGGACCGGAATACCGTCTTGATGCAAGCGCATTGAACTGCGCATCAACGCTGTGCTTTTGCCCGAGCCCCCATTCCCCGTAATGGCAACGAGCTGACATCTACCGGGAACCTGCCGGGCTGCTTGGACCGCAGCGATGAGGGAATCGTTGACGTCTCGCGGAGCATCGTAGCCGTGGGCGATATCCTGCCAGGATGGGCTCTGGCCGATGAAGAAGAGTTTGCGGTGACTAGGGTGAGGCGCGATCGCGGAAACAAGATTGAAGCATGAGAAAAACACTTCTAGGGCGGCACGATCTAGCAGATTATCGACGGCTGAGAGCTTAGCCATCGCCACGGCCATTCCTGGGTCGATTTGAGCTAGCGTTTCTTCGCGGGTGGGGAATGGCGCCAATTCGGCGCTGCACCACTCTAGGAACTCTCTCGCATTCATGCTGATGTGCTTGAGGCCCATGCTATCCAGCGAAGCCACCCGCGAGGGCGAGATCTTGGGCACAATAAGAAAGCCGCCGGGTCTCGGCTCGCCCTGATCTCGCGCCCGCTCCTGCCTGCTCTCCAAGTATTCGAGAAACAGTGGCTCATCTAGTTCAGTGCCGACAAAAACAGTCACCCGGCTGATGAAATCATCGACGAAATGCCAGTACCATGAGTCGTGGCGTTGACCGGACCGTTTTGCAAATTGTCTGGCTGAAAAGGTTACTTGGTCCACTCGGCCCGGAAGGCTCCCATGCAATTTGACGAGTTGAACTGTTCGCAGAAGTTGATCGCGGTCTCGATAATCATCTCTCGGCGCTACGGCAACATCCAACCGAGGAGCGCCTCCGAAGTCCCCATAGAGCCGCTCTATCAGGTTGTCAATGTTCGTGGTGTAGATCCGGTACCAGAACGGTTGTGTAAGGGCCGCATACCAAGAGGGGTAACTTGAGACAGTGAGGTGATCCTCAAGAAAGTAGCGTAGCGCCGCATGGCCCTTGGCTGACTCGAGCGCCGAATGAAAGAGGTCCTTGAGAGCGGACCCGTCGAAGGCAGATGCGTAGCCAAGGTATCCCCATAGCAGTTCGGCAAGTTGGCGGGAACTTGGCAACTGTTTGCCATTTCTCGCAACGGCCTCCGCCGAAAAGCCGGCGCCGACGAACAGCATCAGTTGGTTTTGTGCGATCGCCCGCTGCAGTCGCTTCTTATCGATGTCGTCGAAGCTCGGCATGTCTCTCCTGATGCGTCTCAGATCGTCCTGAGGCCGTTACCTAGGCCCCGTTGGCCAGGTAACAAGGGGAAGGTGAAAGCTACAAAAACTTTCGCGGTTCCGCGAGCAATTGGGCGCGTCGATCCAACGGCCTAGTCGCACCGGTGAAGCACGCTCAAGCAGCAGCTTGCTATCGGCGGCTTTGTAATGATTGGCGGTACGAGCGGTATTAACCCGTGTCTGAACGGCTCACGGCATGTGATGCGGGCCGCCGGCTCCCGCAGAGACGCGCAACTAAGGGGATACAGGTAGGAAACGGAACTTACTAGCCTCCAGGTATTGAGAGACAGAGTCAACAGCAATCCACCGCCGGCTCAGCCGCTCCGCCACCATGCCAGTGGTGTTGGAACCGGCGAACGGATCAGCGATGATGTCGCCTTCGTTCGTGAGCAGTTTCGTAAAAAAATCAGGTAAAGTCGGCGGGAAGCGCGCTGGGTGGATCTTCAAGCCCGCTTCCTTACATCGTCTTGTGTAGGCATCGTTAGCCGAGTTGTTGCCGAACTTCAAGAAATCAGTAGCAGCTTCTTCGGTCTCGAACACATTTGAGGGAATAGCGCCGCCCGCATCGAGCTTGTTGAAATCAGACGTGATGTTGTGTCCGGAGGGGCGAACTGTTGCGCGCACTCCT